>CALWZO010000037.1 GCA_944386045.1 uncultured Clostridia bacterium
TTTTGGTGCGCTGGAAGGGACTCGAACCCCCGACCCCTTGATTCGTAGTCAAGTACTCTATCCAGCTGAGCTACCAGCGCTAATGCTATATTATCTTACCACCAGCAGACAATTTTGTCAAGGGTAAACAGGCTTTTTGTGTAAAAAAACAGTCCTTACGGCGCAAAAACCTGCCGGATACATTTCCGGCAGGCTTTTAATTGTCTTTCAGATTGGAAAAATATATCCCCTGATACGCGGATAAACCGCCGCGCGCAGGTATATGCGTACAAAACATGCCTTGCAGTACAGCAAGGGCACCATATTACATCCCATCGCCATCACCTTTTCCTTTCGGTAAACGGTTGTGTTGCTTAATTATATTATAAATTATAAAATATAATATTTTGTAAACAAACTGTTAAACGATAAGATTTCACATAAATTTTATTTTTTTAAATTTGCCCGGCGTACAGCTTTACCAGGTAGTAATAATAGCTGTTTATCTGCCCGGCGGTCAGGGTGTTTTTGCCGGGGGTATATTCCAGCTTCCGGCAGCCCAGGGGGCTTAAATTTTGCATAAAGCTTTCCAGCCGCCCGGTGTTTTTCAGGTGCCGTATATCGGCCTTTACATATTCTTCCCACCGGTGTATTTCGTTGCTGTCCACGGTGAAAGCCAGGTTTTTGCCGTACAGCATCTGCCTGTCATAGGTCCGGTATCTTGCCTCTCGCCGCCGTGCCTGTTTTTCATCAGCGGGATATATGCACAGGCTGAGGGCGCGGGGAATATCACAGCAAAAGCTGTCCGCCCTTTTTCCCCGGGCCATAAATTTCAGCCACATAAACCAGTCTTCGTCCCCGTCCATATCTTCCCGCATACCGCCGCATATTTCGTACATGCGGCGGCGGAACATCGCTCCGCTTATGGGCACACGGCATTTCACACACATATCCATCAGCGTTATATGGTCGAAAATTACCGGGAAGTATTCCGACACATCAAAAACATAGGGCCGCCGGCTTTTTACCTCTCCCTTTGCCGCCATTGTGGAGGATATTATCAGGTCTGCTTCGGGGTTTTGCTCAAAGCAGTACAGGTGGGCGGCTATATAATCGGCGTACAGGTAATCATCGTCATCAAGAAAGCACACATACTCCCCTTTTGCCATTTCAATGCCTGTGTTTCCGGCTTTTCCCCTGCCCACATTTTTACCGGTGGAAAAATAGCGTATATTCAGGCCGGAAAAATCACTTTTCACCATTTCGCCGGCGGTGCCCTGTCCGTCCTCCACCACTATGACTTCAAAATTTTTATAAGTCTGGTTGTACAGACAGCTTAAAGTGCGCCTTAACACCTCTTTGCGCCGGTGGGTGCGCACCACCACCGACACCAGCGGGTTTTCTTCCAGCCGGCCGCAGTGCACCTGCCCGCGCCGGGGGGCAAATCCCGGCTGGAAATCGGCTATCTCCTTATACAGGCTGCCGTTTTTACGGTTGAAAGCGGCCATTACCGGCGCTTTGAGAAAGTATCCGGCCAGCAGGGCGGCCAGCTCTTTTCTCACCGACGGGAAATGCCTGGGGGTTTTAATCATCTGTATATAATCCTTTATCCGCTTTGCGGCCGTACCCTTTGTGCCGAACTTGCGCGCCAGCAGCAGCCTTTCGTATCCGCCGCGGATATAAAGGCGTTTTTCATCTTCGGTCTTTTCGTATGCAACCGATGCGCCGGGGCAGTATTTCAGCGGGCCCAAACGGCGCAGGCGCCAGGAAATATCCACATCTTTCCACACATCAAAGGAGGCGTCAAATCCGCCGCACTGCACAAACCGCCGTTTTTTGACCAGCGCGCAGTCAAAGCTGATACAGCTTACTGTCAGGTCCACCGGGTCGTAGTGTACGCCGCTTTCCACCGGGCTTACCGCCAGGCCAAACCCCACAGCTTCCGGGTATTTTCCGACGGTCTGCTCCAGCCGCCGTATGCTGTCCGGGAAAAGCCGCCGGCCTCCGTTTAAAAACAAAATGTAATCTGTCTGCGACAGTTTTGCCGCCCGGTTAAGGCTTTGGGCAGAACTTTCCGATGCAGGGCAGAAAGAAATTTTTCCGGCCTTCCGGTTAAGGCTGTGCAGGTTTTCATTTTCTGAACCGCAAAATATCAGGTGCATATCTTTCAGGCATTCTCCCAGGTTTTCCAGGGCCTGTGCCGCTAAATGCACCCCCTGTTCTGCTGAAGAATAAACAACAATATCATATTTCATATAATTTACCTCTGTTGCAAGTATACTAAATAATGATATAATTATCAATATTACAATTAAAGGGTGAGTATATGAAAATCAGCGTTATAGTTCCGGTTTATAATACAGAAAAATACCTGTCCAGGTGTATAGACAGCATTTTGGCACAAAGTTTTGCAGATTTTCAGCTGATACTGGCAGACAACGGCAGCACTGACAACAGCGTGCGTATATGTCAGGAATACCGGCAAAAGGACGGCAGAGTTTCGGTTATTTCCGCCTCCGGCCGTGCGGGCGGCGCCAGAAACGCCGGGCTGGACATTGCCCGGGGAGAATATATATCTTTTGTGGACAGTGACGACTGCGTCAGCCCTTTTTACCTGGAAAACCTGCTGTCCCTTTGCGAAAAAAACGGCAAAAAGCTGTCGGTATGCGGCTATGCCCTGAACGACGGGCTCACACCGCCGGCACAGGTGGGCGTTCCGCTGATGGCTTATCCGGACGAGATTGTGCCCCAAAGGGATTATTTCCTGCGTCTTTACACAAAAATGGAAATAATGTATGTGGTGGTATGGGGCAAGCTGTACCACAGAAGCCTGTTTGACAATCTGCGCTTTGCAGAGGACAAAATCTGCGAGGACGAGGGCATAATTCATTATATTGTTGATAAAATCGACAGCGCGGCGGTATGCGCGCAGCCGCTGTATTTTTACACACAGCGCGCCGGAAGCGTGATGGACGGCCGGGACCGGGTGCAAAAAATGGATATATTCCCCTTTTTACAGGACAGGGCGGACTATTTTGTCTCCAGGGGCATGAACGACCTGGCCGGTGCCACACAGGTGAAATACCTGGTCAAATGTTTGCAGCTTTACAATGCTTTTGCTGACAAGACTTATAAAAATCATATGCTGCGCATGTTTGACGCGGCGGTGGGCAGCTACCGCAAAAACCCCGCAGCCAGCCGCAGGACACTGCTGACGCTGTACCGCTACAGGCTTATGCCCTCCTCCCTTTCAGATGAGGCAGCCTGGGAAATTATGTACGGGAAAAACTGAAAACAAAAACGGAGGAATTTTCCTCCGTTTTATTTTTCGGGTGTCCTTTCTGCTCTATACTATAGGGCGAAACCAAAATATGACTATTGTTTGTTACAGTTTTAAATTCAAAACAAAAATCCAAACCCTCCCAAAAACAAGTATCCGGGACGGGTTTGGACTAAACTCATATTATAACTCCGAAAAGCGGTGATTTATATTTACTTTTCGGGGCAATTTAAAGATATTAAAATTACGCCTTATATCCCCTCAATGCAGTACGGGTTTTTACAGCATATTTTACGCTTTCGGTACCAGGCTCATTCAGTGTGTTCATCAGTTGGTTATAGCTTTCTTCTCATTGAAGTGTAATTACTTAATATATTCTGGCATAGGATACATAGTATCCATCTTCCCCGTTTTCCACTCGTAGATACAGTGTTACGCGAGTGTCTTTAAATTTAGCGATGATAGCAGTACTGTACTGTACCGGCTGGCGGTTTTCCATGAAAAACATTATATCGGTATCTTCAGGTATGGATATTTTCAGCTCGCTGTCAGTTTCCGGGTCATACCCGCTGTAATCTTCAGCAAAGTCGGGGGCAATTTGCTGGAATTGCCCTGCACTCATCTGCGACAGCGATTTTTTTACATATTCCTGCAGCCGGTCCACGGTCCGCGGCGGTATATATATTCTTATATCATCAAAAACAGATTTTATATAATCCGGATTTTCCAAAATATAAGCATCTACGGCGCCGGCAGCCTCTGATATATAGTTTTCAAAATACATTTCGTCCAGAAACGCCACATATTTGAAATCATCGTAAAATCGCACGGTCAGATGGGTCTGACTGCGGTTGGCAAAAAGTCCGATCATATAATTTTTATTGCCGCCCGGATAGTCTGTGGGGTCAATGGTGACTTTTTCACCTGTCTTTATTTCGGCCACAATATTTATAATATCATCCACATCATAATCCGGATGATCAGACCAGGCGGAATATTCGTTGCCGATTTTATAATTGATTTTTCCTTCAAAGTCCTGCCAAAACCTTATGTCGGTGACAGGTTTCGGCTTTATAAAAAAGTTCCACCGCATAAATTCGGCCCCGGCCGCAGCGGCCATAAATACTGCTGCAAGGATCAATTTTCTATTTTTCATACTTCTCACCTCCGGTAGAAAATCTGTCAGCAGACCTTAATGTACATTGGCGTAACCTCCCAAATTCCTTATATTTATTATAACATTTAAAATTAAAAAGTTAAAGGCTCTAAAAACAAAAAAATATATTATATTTTAGATAAAATGCACAAATTTCTTTTTTAAACAAAGCAAATTATCATGTTACAACCATTGTTTGTTATTAGAATCTTGACAGCTGTGATAGAGGATGCATAATGATGTTAACAGAACACACCATGCCTCTGATTTTCCATGCGTGCCCCGGTGTGACTTTCTCATTTATGAGGTGTTCACTTTTTTATTTCATCATCAACTGTTTCTAAAAAAGGAAAAAGTTGAAATGACAATATAACAACTAACAGTTATTGCTTGAAAAACACGCAAAAAAGCACTCTCAAACGAGAGTGCTTTTTGTTTTATCCTTTTATGCTTTGTCACAGCATGCCGACAACTACCCAGATGTAATGGGCGGCCACTCCGGCGGCAAGGCCGCCTATTGTGTGGCTTATGATTGCGTCTTTTATAAACTGCCTTTTGCCCAAAGCGTCCATCATGGATATATGGGTGGACAGATAGCCGGACCAGCACATACCCATGGCGGTGAACACCGCTATTTCGTTGGCGCCGGCGGCCCCTGTGGCTATCATCTGCGGTACCAGCGCCATGGCGGCCCCGGTTGCCCCCAGGCTGGTTATGGGAAAAGCGATGGCCGACGGGCTGGAAAAGCCGAACAGCACTTTTGTCAGCGGTGAAATCAGCCGCCCGATTTTCGGCAGCAGGGCGATGCCCTCATAGGCGGCCCCGGTGTAGACACCGTCCGCCGGCGCGCCGAAGGTCAGTATCATCACAAAGGTACATATACACAGCACGCCGGGTATGATGTCCATGCCCAGGCTGACGCCGGTTTTACCGCCCTCCAGTATGCTGTTCAGTGCCCTTTCGGCCACAGAGCCCCGGGCGGCAGGTTCTTCGCTTTCAAAACCTGTGTCCGCCCGGTGGCTTCTTTCTTTTTTCAGGCTGGCTTTGTCAATGTTGTAATACTTTGCGGTTTTTCTCAGCATCAGCGCCACCGACACCAGACTGCCCACAACTGCGCCGGCAACACCTGTAAACACTGCGCCTATGGTGCCCGGCACCCCCAGCCCTATCATATAGCTGGCCAGTATCATTCCCATACCGAAGCTGGTGCCCAGGTTGCAGAGGGCCGGCACCTGATATTCCTTGAAATATTTTATAAAGCTGTCATTTTTTGCCAGGGACAGTATGGCCGGGTTGTCCGAAACAAAGGTGGATAAAATTCCCAGGCTGGCCGCCCCGGGCAGGCCGTACAGCGGCCTCATCAGCGGTCGCATCAGCCTGTTCAGCAGGCTGATAACCCCAAATTCGGCCATCAGTGACGACAGCGCCCCGGTCACCACCGATATTGCCATTATATAAAAAACAGTGTTCAGCAGCAGGTCGTGGGCTGTGTTCATTATGGTGTTGAACAGGTTGCCGGTGCCCATTATTTTTGCCGGTATGCCGAAAATTACTGCCGTCACCGCCAAAAGTATATACGCCTGTCTGTCAGAATTCTTTTTGCTTTTCATTTTGCCTCCCAAAACTTTAATATGTGCAAGGATACCATATTTGCACCTGTTTTGCAAATACAATATTTCTGTTGCCCGCCGCACGCCTTTCTGTTAATATAAATATATAAAGAGGTGAAACAATGGAAAAGATTTTAAGAGAAAAAATGCTGTCCCTGGGCGTAAGCGATGTGGGCTTTTGCCATATGGACGAAGGTGTGGGCGGCCTTGACAACGCCATGAGCATAGTGGTAAAGCTGTCAGATGCCATTATAGACGAAATCACCGACAAACCCACCCATACCTATTTTAACCACTACCGCACTGTAAACTTTTTCATCGACCAGTGCCTGCTGCAGGCAGGCCTTGTACTGCAAAGCCACGGATATAAATTTATCACCGTCGCCGCCAGCCAAAGCATAAACGACGAAGGCTGGAACTACCGCGGCCGCTTTTCCCACAAGGCGGCGGCCAGGCTGTGCGGCCTGGGCAGCATAGGCAATTCCTGTCTTTTCCTGCACAAGGATTTCGGCGCCAGGGTGCGTCTGGGCACATTGTTTACCGACTGCCCGTTTGAGAGCCCGCGGGTCCTGCCGCCTAACCCCTGCACCGGCTGCAACATCTGCCGGCAGGTGTGCCCCTCCGGCGCAATTTCCGGCAAAAGCTGGCACGAGGGCATGGACAGACGGGAATTTTTCAACGCCGAAAAATGCAGCAGCTATATGAAAAGCCGGTTTAAAAAAATCGGCCGCGGCGCCGTGTGCGGCATCTGCATAAAAAACTGTCCGCTGAACAAATGAGAATAAAAAACCTCCTCCTGTGCACAATAGCACTGGAGGTGTTTTTTTATGGAAAAAGAACAGGAAAAAGGACTTATTTATTTTATGTACGGCAACCTGCAGATGGCACTGCTGTCCACAAAGCATCTGATAGAAATCAGCGAGGACGAAAAACTGCGCCGGGCTCTGCTGGAAGATATGGCCGCTTTTGAAAAATTCCAGGCGGCCATTGTGAAGATGCGCGGCGACCGGCAGCTGAAAGGCCTTACGGAAATGGCGCAGAAAGGCACCGAATTTGCCATAGATATGAAAACATTTTTCAACAAGGATACAGCCAAGCTGTGTGACATGCTGGCCACAGGCTACGAAAAAGGTATCGCCAGCCTGACAGAAAACCTGCAAAATGCCGCCGATGAAAGCGAAGATGTAAAAGAACTGGCCAAAGGCTATCTGAACTATCTCAAGCAGGCCAGAGAAAGATATGCCGGTTTTTAAACTGTGACCGGCCGCCTTGACAGAGTGGGGAAAAGTGCTATACTAATATAGAAAAATATACTGTATTTGTATATCAAAAAAGGAGTATAAATCATGGCAGAATGTAATCACGATTGTTCTTCCTGCTCTGCAAACTGCGCCAGCAGGGAAAACGCGGGCGCTCCCGCCAAGGAAGCCCCCCATGAAATGAGCCATATCAAAAAGGTTATAGGCGTTGTAAGCGGCAAAGGCGGTGTTGGCAAAAGCCTGGTGACCAGCATGATGGCGGTATCCGCCAATCGCCTGGGCTACAAGACAGCTGTTCTGGACGCTGACATCACCGGCCCGTCCATCGGACGCACCTTTGGCATAAAAGAAAAGGCAATGGCCAACAACCTGGGCATATTGCCGGTAAAAAGCAAAACAGGCATCAGCCTGATGAGCGTCAACTTCCTGCTGCCGGACGAAACCGACCCGGTTATCTGGCGCGGCGCCATCATTTCCAATGCTGTAAAACAGTTCTGGACAGATGTAATCTGGGACGATGTGGACTTTATGTTTATCGACATGCCTCCCGGAACAGGCGATGTGCCGCTGACAGTGTTCCAGTCACTGCCGGTTGACGGCATCATCATCGTTGCTTCTCCCCAGGAACTGGTATCCATGATTGTGGAAAAGGCTGTAAAGATGGCCAATATGATGAACATCCCGGTGCTGGGCCTGGTGGAAAACATGAGCTATGTCACCTGCCCCGACTGCGGCAAGAAAATCTATGTTTTCGGCGAAGGCAAGGTAAAGGAAACAGCGGACAAATACGGTCTGCCGGTGCTGGCTCACCTGCCTATCGATCCTCAGCTGGCCAAAAACTGCGACCAGGGCGTCATCGAACTGTTCGAAGGCGACTATATGGACGATGCTATGGCAGCGGTGGAAAAATTGCTGGAGAAATAAAGATACAAGGTTGTTGAAATAGCCACCGGTCAGCAGAGATAAAAAATAAAGCTGCCTGTTCAATTTATAATTGAACAGGCAGCTTTTTGTACCTGCCATCATTATATCATTTAAAGATTTCCGTTTTTTATTTGTTGTGCAGCTCGATATCTTTGATGATTTTTTTAATTTTGAATGTATAAAAATGTATTAGTATACCGCCCAATAAAGCAGTTGTTAATAAGATTATGTTGCTTTTACTTTCGTTGTTTACGAAATGCTGATATAAACCATATATAGCATTAAGATATATAAGCGTGGAAATCCCGGATATGGGCTTGACAATGGATTTAAGTTTTGAAATTGTATCCTGTAATAATTTATTATCCATTTTATTTATACCAACTGCTGTAACTCATAATAATGTTTGTAAACTGAAGAGGAATCCATAAACACTCTTACCATCATCAACTCTAATAGATGCAACGGAAGTTGCGTTTATACCGATAGAGGAAAGCAACGACAAATCTTCTTCAGCTTTATAGTTCGTTGCGGCGTGTGCGGATGGAGTTGTAGAAAAAACAAAAGCTAAAACTAAAAATGCAGATATTATTCTCTTCATAAACAAACTCCCTTTGAATCGCAACGTAGAAATCCGTTGTTCGGTGAAATGGACTGATTGCAGATAATTTAGCGGTTCATTGGTATCACCTATCCTGAAAATACAGAAAATTGCTTACCTTTATTATATCATTTCGTGTATTCGAAAAAATGAAATAAAAGTGAAATAAAATATAGAATTTTAAAGTCTGCTTTTGTTATTTTTTACAAAATTATACTATTTTTTAAAACGGCACATTGAAAAAACTGCCCATATTGTAATCATTCGTTATATTTTTCAAATACAGGAACTTCTTATTTTCACTGCCAGAGTTTTCCACAGCATTTCGGCCGGATGTTGAAAAAATTTTCTCTTTATCGTAAAATATTAAAATAAAAAGGAGGCGGAAAAATGGTAAATATCGGAAATGACTGGGACCTGGTGCTGAAAGGCGAGTTTGACAAGGAATATTATCTGAAACTGCGCCGGTTTCTGAAAAGCGAATATGCCCACCACACTATATATCCGGATATGTATGATATATTCAACGCGCTGAAATACACTTCCTATGCCGGTACCAAGGTGGTTATACTGGGCCAGGACCCCTACCACGGCCCAAACCAGGCTCACGGCCTGTCTTTCTCTGTTCAGAAAGGCATCATGCCTCCCCCTTCCCTGGTGAACATCTACAGGGAGATTGAACGGGAATACGGTGTAAAAATGCCCTCGGATTACGGCTGCCTTACCAAATGGGCACAGCAGGGCGTGCTGCTGCTCAACACCACTCTTACGGTGCGCGCCCATGCGGCCAACAGCCACAAGGACGCCGGCTGGCAGATTTTCACCGACAATGTGATCAAAAAACTCAACGAAAGGCAGACGGCCTGTGTATTTATGCTGTGGGGCAGCCACGCCATCAGCAAGCGCAAATTTATAGACGAGACAAAGCACCTGGTTCTCACCAGCCCCCACCCCAGCCCCCTGTCCGCCTACCGCGGATTTTTTGGCTGCGGCCATTTCAGAAAAGCCAACGATTTTCTGACCGCCAGCGGTATGCGGCCCATAGACTGGACAATAGAAAAACAATAAAAACAACAGCCGGCATTATGCCGGCTTTTTGTTTGGTGTATTTTTGAAACCGAGCCTTTGTGACAAAACCTGTCCCGACCCGCTTTCAGTACCGGCGGTGCAGTTTTTGGTTTTTAAATGCTGAAAATAAGATGCTTTTTTGATACTGTCAGCCGATATGCTTGCATCTTTTGTATGAAAGGTGCAAATGTCCGGGCGGCAAAACCAGCCGCGGCCTTACCTCATCAAGTTCCGGCGCGGCTTTCGGCTGCGCAGTGCAGGTGTGCCTCCGGCCGGAGTTTTTGCAAAAATCAAAAAGCAGCGGAATTTTCCGCTGCTTTCGCCTTATGATATGTATTTAATATGCGAGTGTTCCGGTTTTACGCTATACCGGCGATGACATGACCGCAGCGGCTATGGGATAGCCGACGGTGCAGGCTATTGCTATGCCGGCGGCCATCAGGGCAAAGCCGTATTTGGCAAACTGTTTTGTGTCCGCCCAGCCGGAACCTATGGCAAAAACTATTGTGGCCATTGCCGGAGGTGTGGCAAAGGCGTAGGAGGCCATCATGCCTATTATACAGGCTATGGCCGCGGTGTTGGTCACGCCGCCGCTTAAAGATATGGGCAGGGCTATGGCGCACACCACAGTGACCGTAACCATGTTGGAGGACAGGTTGGTCTGCACCGCCGCCCAGGCGGCAAACAGGACCACCAGTCCCACAGCGCCCAGACCGGCTGCCACCGGGGCAATTTTTTCGCTGATAAATGCCGTCAGGCCTATGTCAGCGTTGGTCATGGCACTGCCCAGCGCCAGAGTGGCACCCACCATAATCAGGCTGGCCCAGGGTATTCCCTTGCTTGTGGCCCGGTTAAAATCCAGCAGCGGCTTGCCGTCGGCGGTCACAATTCCCATGGCCACTGCTCCCAGCAACGGCGGCATGGCAGTACCCAGGGCGTTTATATAGTTGTAAACCGACGGGAAAAACGGCTTTATAAACTCCGGCAGTACCCAAAGGGCTATAACCGCAAAAAATATTGTCAGGGAGTATTTTTCCTTTTTCTCTATCGGAGGCAGACTGCTTTTCAGCGCCGACACATCGGCCTTTTCCAGCACGGACATATCCGGCTTCAAAAACAGGCGGAAAATAATCACCATGGCAGCTGTCCGCAGTATTCCGGCAGGGATGCCGGCGGCCATGTACTGTCCGTAACCTATGGTGTTGCCGGTGGCTGTGGTGTAATACCCCATTGCCATCAGCGGAAAAACATGGGCTATGGGTGTCATGCCTGCGGCAATTCCGGAGCAAAAAACCATGCCCATCATCATCATTGCCGCCAGCCTGTCGCCTTTTTCCAGCCCCAGTATGGCAAAAATTTCTTCGGTCACTGCTATCAGCACCACCACCAGCACTGTGGGCGACATAAAACAGCCCAAAAACACCGCGCTGGCAAAATACCGGCACACAAAGGCCCAGGGTCCTTTTCCGGCCGCCTTTGATGTGAGAAAAGCCAGGGCACAGCGGCGGATAAACGGCGTTTGGCTGATGGTGTAGGTGCACATGAATGTGAACATGAGAAAAGCAAATGTGGCATTGCCGAAACCGGCGCTCAGCATACCGGACATGCTCAGCCCCGGCACAAAACCCAGCGCCGCAATGCACAGCATGCTGGGCCAGTGTATGCCGATGTTCATCCACAGTATCAGCACACCTATAAATATACCTGTCACCTGCATCGCCCGCCGGGAAAGCCCTGCAGGCGCCGGCAGATATTTAAAAAACAGTACAAATACAAGAGAAAGGCCTATTATAAAATTTCTCTTTGAAATATTTTCAGTCAATTTTTACTCCTTTAAAAATAAAGGGGCCGCGGCCGGCAGGCCATGGCCCCGAAATTTTACAGTTCTATCAGGTCTTTTGTAGTTCTGGTCAGGTTTTCGGTGCCTTGGCTGGATATATACAGCAGGTCTTCTATCCTTATGCCGAATTTTTCCTTGATGTATATGCCCGGCTCCAGAGTTACCACATGGCCGGCTGTCAGAACATCGGTGGAATCCGCCGCCAGGGACGGGCCTTCATACAGCTGTATTCCGATACCGTGGCCCAGGGAATGGGGAAAATAGTTTTTATATCCGTTTTCCTCTATATACTGGCGTATCTGTGCGTCGGCCGCGCGGCCGGACACACCTTTTTTGATATATCTCTGGCCAATTACGCAGGCGTCCTGTACAATTTTGTATGCGTTTTTAAATTCTTCGCTGGCCTTGCCCACCACTATGGTGCGCGCCATGTCGCTGCGGTATCCGTTGTACACCGCGCCGAATTCCAGCATTATATTGTCGCCTTTTTCTATTTTTTTGTCGGTGGCCTGACCGTTTATCAGGCTGGAATTTGCCCCGGAAACACAGCAGATATGGAATTTTTCCAAATCAGAGCCGTTTTCCAGCATCAGCTGTACCAGCTTGGCCTGTATCTGCTTTTCACTGACGCCCGGTTTTATAAACGGCAGCAGGTCCTCAAAGCTTTTTTCGCTTATTCTCTGGGCGGTTTTGATGTTCTCCACTTCGTCCAGGTCTTTTATCATCCTCAGCTTGTCCAGCTGGGTTTTCAGCGGCAGAACCTTGGCATACAGTGCATTTTCCATCTCCAGATAATCTTCATGGCTGACAGCGTTGCTTTCCAGCAGCGCCACCTTTATCTTGTCTGACTGTATTATCTCGTTGATGAACATGGCATACTCTGCCTGCCGGCCTACTGTCCTTACGGTAAATCCCAGGGGCGAAAGATTTCTTGTGGCAAATTCTTCATATCTCCGGTCGGCCAAAAAATACCTGTTGCCCGTCCTTGTCACCACAACCATGCCGGCGGTGGTGGAAATACCTGTCAGATATCTGCGCGCCGCCTCGCTTTTGACTATACAGGCGTCGGCCCTTATCAGTTCCAGTACCTTTCTCAGCCTGTCAGTTCTCGCTTTAAGGGAAAACATTTTGTTACCTCACTTAATGTTTTTTTAACTTGATAGCGCCATTTATATGGCGTATAATAAACAATATAACGCCATATACGGCTACCATAATATAATACTATATTTTTAATTTTTAAACAATAGCATTTATCAAAAGAAAGAGGTTTTGCCCATGTATATGCTGGTCAGCGACAGAATGTATCTCACCCTTGCCAATCCGCGCCTGGCCGGCGAGGTGGCCCGGTTCAACAGCCGCAACAAAGAGGCCCTGGCTGATACCGAGCCGGCACGCCCCTCCGCTTTTTATACCCCAAAAGGCCAGAAACAGCTGCTGAAGCTGGACTATAAAGACGCTTTGCGCGGGCGGGAATACCGATATTATCTCACACTCAAAGGTGAAAAAAAGATAATAGGCACCGTATGTGTGGGCTCGATACTGTTCGGCAGTGTGAAAAGCGGCACAATTTCATATAAGATAGACAAGGATTACCGCAATATGGGCCTGTGCAGCGAAGCAGTGAAAGAGCTTATCGATTTTTGCTTCAACATATTGCAGCTTCACCGCCTGGAAGCGCTGGTTATGCCGCGAAATGAAAAAAGCCTGCGGATAATGCGAAAATTCGGTTTTCAGCAGGAGGGCCTGTGCCGCAAATGTCTGGAAGTGAACGAAGAGTGGGAAGACCATTATATATTTGCGCTGATAAATGATAAAATCAGCGCCAAACAGCACTACGACTGAAAGGAAGGATAATCTATGGCAATAATTGATATATCGGGCTTTGCGCCCAACAGTATAACCGACGGCCCCGGCCTGCGCTTTACCGTGTTCTGTCAGGGCTGTATACACAACTGCCCCGGCTGTCACAATCCGGAAACCCACCCCTTTGGCACCGGTGAAAAATACCGGGTGGAAGACATATACAAAATGATAAAAAAAGACCCGCTGGTAAAGGGTGTGACCTTCTCCGGCGGTGAGCCGTTTTGCCAGCGGGAAGCTTTCTGCCGGCTGGCGCAGCTGCTGAAAGCCGACGGCTACGAAATTGCCGCCTATACAGGTTTTGTGTTTGAAGACCTTGTAAAAGACAAATCAGATGCAAAATACAAACTGCTGGAATACCTGGATATACTTGTTGACGGCCCATTTATCCTGGCCCGGCGCAGCCTGGAGGCCGGGTTCAGAGGCTCTCTGAACCAAAGGGTTATAAATGTGCCTGCCTCCCTGGAAAAAGGCGAAGCCGTCCTGGAAAAATCCGCCCGCTGGCGCACACTTTGACAAAGGGGAAATATAATCCCCCCGCCTGCCGGGCAAGCTTCCTTGCAGAAGGACAGCGAAAAAGATACCGGCAAAATAAATAAGACGGGCAAAACCCGTCTTTTTTGTTTGACTTTCCGGGGGCAAAAGGCCGCGCTGGTGTGCACGGATATTGCCGCCGCCGGTTGTTTGCGCTGTCCGCGGTTTCCGGTATGGCACTTTGTTATATGTGTTTTTTCACCTGCCAGGCCTTGCGTATCTGACTTTGTATATCGTCAAAATCCCACAGCTTTTCGCTGTTCTTTATGCTGTTGGGGTCGTTTATTTTTATGTATTCCCCGTCCAGGCCGGCCAGCAGTACAAAATGTCCTTTTGCGGTAAAATCCCCCGGTCCCATCAGCCGTATGATACAGCCGCCTTTTTCCAGCCGGGATATAAAGGCGGATTTTAATATATCAATGCTTTCCACATCCAGCCCCAGCGCAGGGCCTCCCTCATATATCAGGCTGTGCATACTGCCGCTGCCGTCGGTGTCATAACCGTATTTTTCGGCAAATTCCATCATTTTCACCGGCGTCAGGCTGTCATCTTCCAGGGTGTATATGGCCGCCATGGCAAGGCACAGCGGGCCGCAGCCGCTGAGCGCCGCCGCCTGGCCGCTGTACATTCGGTATCCCCAGCGCATATCCCACTGCATCAGCAGCGGCGGTGCGGAAAAGTCAGCAATACCCAGATTTTGTATATCTTTATATGTCCATTTGTAAACAGGCCAGTTTTTTACAAACTCTTCTGTTTCGCTGTTTTTATCCAGCATTTCCAGTATGTCCTGCGGATATTCGCTCATTGAAATTCCCCTTTCCCGGGCAAAATTTTCTATTTCATTATATGCTTCGGAATATGTTTTGTACAAAGAAATTTTCATGGCTCCGATACAAAAAATAAGTATGGCAACTGTGATAAAAAGCTTTTTCATATATTTTCCCTCCTGTGTTAACTCCATTATATAAAGGGAAGAATTAAGAAAAAACCGACAGAAAAATTAAAAATGTTTAAGAAAAAATAAAAGGCCCTTAAAAGGGCCTTTTTCAATTTTCCGCCTCTGCGTATTCTGCCAGCTGTGGCTGATACAGCGGGTGATTTTCCAGCGGCTGCATTCCGGTGGAATATATCCTGACATTGTCGCCGTCATAAATTTTTTCAAAAACCGTGCTTATAACAGCCTCGCTTCCGTCAAACTGCCGCGAGAATATCAGATGGGTTATACCTGCTGTCTGCCGCAGTCTTTTCACCTCATCCGCAGTTGTTTTTTCGCTGAACAATGCCCGGTTTACCGCTTTCCTCTGGTCTATTACATAATAAGGTACCCCCATGTTGGTCAGCGCGTAGGCATAGCCCTCCATGTATCCTTGCCTGCCGCTGAGGGCAGAGTATATGTTGGATATGCCGTCCTCCTTATATTTGTCTGCATGTATTCTGTTGGTTGCAAACAGCGCGTTTTTCCGGCTGTTTGCGCGCAGAAATTCCATCGCCCGCTGATCGTCGGCTGTCACAACAGCGTTGTAAGGATATTTTTCCATAATGCCCAGGTTGCGCGCCAGAAATCTGCTGCCGCTGCCGATGTAGTTTGTGTACATAAATGCGGTGGTGATGACTGCCGCGCCTGCCAGCACCGCCAGCCGCTTTCCGGCTGTTTTTCCCTTTATCAGATGCAGTGCGTCCACTGCCAGCAGGTTCATAAAAAACAGTGCCAGAAAAGCAAAGTACACCTGGCTGAGGGCATAATGGTTAAACAGGTAAAAAGCGGCAAATCCGCCTGCCACCATACTGTTGGTCCACAGCCTGCGCCCGGAGAGCCTGAACAGGTTTTTCACATCTTTGATAAGCCCTGCCCCGTACAAAAATGCCGCCGCCGGCGCCATAAGAAAACTGTGCACAAACATACATATTATCTGCGCCGCATACCACAGGGTCAGCTTTCCGCTGCGCCACAGTCCGTCCAGAAAGGATGAAAACACCGTCTTGGACAAAGTTCCCCATATATTAAAAGCCATGCTGGTATTTGCCCCGGAGGAGAAAAACAGCCTGTACACCGTAAAAAACAATCCGCCGATAACAGCCGCCCGTATCAGTGCGCGGTATCCGGTTTTTCCCTGCACAAACAGCCACACCAGTGTTACCACTGCGCCCACAGCCACTATGGCCGCCACCGGCCCTTTGGCAAAACACAGCATGAAAAACGCCGCAACCAGCAGACCGCCCCGGAAAAAGGTGGGCTTAAATCCGTCGTCCAGCAGCTGCACAAACATGGCGGAAAAGGCGCACAGATATATGGTTGCCGTGGCCTGGGAGTTTATGTTGGTTATCATGTGATAGGCCAGGTCGTTTAAAAATACGCTGCGCCCGTTCAGAAAACAGCCATACAGCGAAAAACAGCCGAATATAAACATTGAAAAGCAAAAAAGAACTGCTTTTTTCTCATCGCCGAAAAATACCCTTCCAAAGGAAAACAGACATCCCACCATGCACGCAAGAACTATCGGCTGAAGGTAAAAAACCACAATGTGGTAAGCCGGCATGCCTGTCAGCCAGCTTATCCGCCCTGCAAAAAGCTCGGTCAGATAATGATAGTGCAGCTGAACACCGGAATAGCGTATATCCTCCGGTATAAACCTGAGGGTAAAGGACTGGGCATTGCCCACATTCCACAGCAGATCACTGTTCAGCAAAGTGCTGCCCACATTTTCCGGCAGCGCATTTTTTATCACTATGGTAAATGTAAACAGCAGCAGCAAGCCAAAGTAAAGCAGTACCGGCAGCCATCGCAGGGCATCCGGGGCGTGTATTTTCGCCTTTTCCTTGCCCTTTACGGCCACTATTGCGCCGCCGGCAGCGGCCACGGCACACACAGCGGCAAAAAGCCGCCTGGTGTGCAGACGCATACATACACAGTATGACGCACAGAAAAATCCGCTGCCCAGCAGAATATTTGTCATAAAGTCCATGCCGTCAAACAATCTGTCGGCCTTTATCACCCGCCGCCACAGCATACCCGGCAGATACACCAGCCCCAGGCATACAGCCCACACAGCCGCCGCCTGAAAAAGATTTCCCCCGCCGTAGACAGTCAGTGCCATATACAGCACCGCAACTGCGGCGCAAAGAAATATTTTCAGCTTTATATGGTTTTCATACAGATCCAAAATAAATTTTTTCATTTTTATATCCTTATATTATTTGTAAAAAGTATAGCATTACATCGCCCAAAAAACAATTAAATTGACATTAAAGTTATATTTTAAAAATAATTTCAAAAAAAGTGTTGACAAGCACGGGATATTATGGTATATTTATTAAGCAATTTGATTGCTGGTGTAGCTCAGCCGGTAGAGCAGCTGATTTGTAATCAGCAGGTCGGGGGTTCGAATCCGTCCACCAGCTCCAATGTGTGGGAGTGTTCCCGAGTGGCCAAAGGGGGCAGACTGTAAATCTGTTGTCAGTGACTTCGATGGTTCGAATCCATCCGCTCCCACCATTTTTTAACCCGCCAGCGGCGGGTTTTGTTTTTTATATCCAGCCTATTCCCTTTTTGGGGATAGGCTTTTTCATTGCACAGAAAAAATTTTTGTGTTATAGTCAAAATATATATGTTTTGGAGGTATCTATGCGTATACTTGTTGCAGAGGACGAAAAAGACCTCAACCGGCTGATAAGCGACAAACTGAAAAAGGACGGCTATGCGGTGGACAGCTGTTTTGACGGACGTGATGCGCTGGATTATATGCAAAGCGCTGACTATGACCGGGTGATAATGGATGTTATGATGCCTGCAATGGACGGCTTTGAAACGGTGAAAAGATATCGTGCCGGCGGCGGAAAGGCCCCGGTGCTGTTCCTCACCGCCCGCGACAGCATAGAGGACAGGGTCAGGGGGCTGGACATCGGCGCCAATGACTATCTGGTGAAACCCTTTTCCTTCCGGGAGCTGGGCGCCAGGATAAGGGTGATGACCAGGACGGCGGCCGCCTCTTCGGCGGATGTTTACACCATGGCCGACCTTGTGCTGGACAGCCGCAGCAAAACTGCCCGGCGTGCAGGCAAAAAACTGTCCCTTTCGGCCAGAGAGTTCGCCCTGCTGGAATATATGATGCGCAACCGGGGGCGTGTGCTCAGCCGACGGCAGATAGAAAACAACCTGTACAACTATGACTACGAGGGCGGCACCAATGTGGTGGATGTGTATATAAGATACCTGAGAAAAAAGGTGGACGAAGGTTTTGACAAAAAGCTGATACACACCGTCCGCGGCGCCGGATATGTCATAAGGGAGGATGATAAAAGCTGATGAAATCTTTTTCCATAAAGGCAAAGATAACCCGGTGGTTTTCCCTGCTTATACTGGCCATACTGGCCGCGGCGCTGGCGCTGTTCATGTCTGCCGGCTCTTCCGTCCTGCGGGCCCGGGGTCAGCGGACATTGCAGGAGCTGGTGCAGAAAAACAGCGAGGAGCTGACATACACAGCCGACAGGCGGGATATACTGTACGGCTACCAGTATATTATTTACGGTGACGGATACCTTATTATCCGCGACAATTTCCTGGACCGGGAAAACGGGGTTTACTGCGCTTTGTTTGACAGCGCCGGAAACCTGCTGTACGGCACCCATGTGGGGGCTTTCCCCATCTCTGCTGACGGCACCGTGCACACACTGTCCGGGTCTGACAGGGACTATTATGTTTACTCCCAGCCCCTCAGCGGCGAGGGGCTGGACGGTCTTATCATGCAGGGTGTGGTGGAAAAGGACGCCAACCGTTTTCTTCTGGACGGCTTGTTTTCCGAAGCGCTGCTTATTTTGCCTGCACTGGCTCTGCTGGCTGTGGGCGGCGGATATATCCTGGCGGCGGTCATGCTGCGCCCTATACAAAAAATCAGCCAAAGTGCCGCGGCCATCAGCGGCGGAGAGGATTTGTCCCGGCGCATTGATATAGGCGGCGGCAACGACGAGGTTCACCGGCTGGCGGACAGCTTCAATAAAATGCTGGCCAGGCTGGAAACCTCTTTCGAGGAGGAAAAACAGTTTACTTCCGATATATCCCACGAACTGCGCACCCCTGTTTCGGTGATACTGGCCCAGAGCGAACTGGCGGCGGACAACCCCGACCCCAAAGCCATGGAGGTTATCCGCAGGCAGGCACTGAGAATGAAAAACATACTGGAAAGGATGCTGTCCTACTCCCGCCTGGCACGCCTGGAAAGCCTGCCGGCCAGGGAAACGGTGGACATAAGCCTTATGTGCCGGGCGCTGGCGGAGGAACAGCGGCTGAAAGACTGCCGCGGTATGCACCTTCACCGGGATATACAGCCGGACCTGCTGGCTGTGGGTGATGAGGGGCTGATTATTCAGGCGTTGGTCAACCTGCTGGACAATGCCTGCAAATACGGTGCGCAGGACGGCAATATATGGCTGACAGCCGGCAGAAACGGACGGAAAGTGTATATACAGGTGGCAGACGACGGCCCCGGCATACCGCGGCGGCAGCAGGGCAAGGTGTTCGGCCGTTTTTACCGCGCCGACACTTCCCGCACCGGGGACGCAGGCGGCAGCCTGGGTCTGGGCCTGGCGGTGGTCAGGCAGATCGCCCGCCTGTGCGGCGGCAGTATCTCCCTGTCCAGCCGGCCGGGCAAAGGCTGTACCTTTACCCTGACGCTTCCGGCGGCAGAAAATCAATAAACGTCAAAAGACTTTTTTAAAAATTTTTTAAAAAGGTCTTTTTTTAATGTTCTTTTAATGTTGGCACTCTATAATAAAGCCATAACACAAAAGGAGGCAGATTTTATGACAGCGACAAAGAAGATAATAGCACTTATGACAGCCGTAGTATTGGCCGTTGCGGCTTTGGGTATAGGCATCGGCGCTTACGCCACCAGCCAGGCCGAAAAAAAATCCATAGGACAGGACAAAGCACTGGAAATAGCCCTCAGCGAAGCAGGCGTTGCAGCTGAAAATGCTTCCTACACAAAGGTGAAGCTGGACAGGGATGACGGATATTGGGTTTATGAAGTGGAATTTTATGCCGACGGGCTGGAATATGACTTTGCCATAAACAGCACCGACGGAAAGATTATAAAAAAGGAAATTGACGGCAGAAAAGTGGATGCTGTGGTTTCACAGCGGCAGTCCTCGGCGAGTCAGCCTTCACAGTCACAGTCCACACAGCAGAGCGCGCGGACAGACGGGATAACCCTGGAAAAAGCAAAGGAAATTGCCCTGCGGGCAGCGGGTGTAAGCAGTGCCGATGCACAGTTTACCAAAGGAAAGCTGGAAACAGACGACGGCAGGATGTTCTACGAAGTGGATTTTTACGCCGGCGGCTATGAATACGATTACAAAATAGCAATGGACGGCCGGGTGCTGGAAGCCGAAAAGGAAAAACGGCAGGAGTACAACTCCACCACCGCTTCCGACAACCTTATAGGCGTAGACAAGGCAAAGCAGATAGCGCTCAGCCACAGCGGCGCACCTGCTGACGGAGTGTATTTTGAAAAAGCCAAACTGGAAATGGACGACGGCCGCACCTATTATGAAATAGAGTTCAGGTACGGCGTGGAAGAATATGAATATGACATCGATGCTGTCACAGGCGAAATACTCAGCTTTGACAGGGACACTGATGATTAAAAGGGGCGTTGCCCCTTTTTATTTTGCAAAATAATCCTTGACTTAAAGTGCGGTTGAAGTTATATAATTAAAACACAATCTGTTTACAAATTTTGGAGGAAAAAATGGAAAAAAGCAAGGTATATTTTTCTGATATGCGCGCTTTGCCGGGCACCAGCCTGCAGGAAAAGCTGGCAAAACTGATAAAAAGAGCCGGCATAGGCGACATCGATTTTCAGGACAAGTTTGCCGCAATAAAAATTCATTTCGGCGAACCGGGCAACCTGGCCTACCTGCGCCCCAACTGGGCCAAAACCGTGGTTGATGTAGTCAAAGAACTGGGCGGCAAACCCTTTTTGACCGACTGCAACACCTTGTATGTGGGCAGAAGAAAAAACGCGCTGGAACATCTGGATGCGGCATATGAAAACGGCTTCAGCCCCTTTTCCACCGGCTGTCAGGTTATAATCGCTGACGGTCTGAAAGGTACAGACGAAACAATCGTGCCAATAGACGGCGAATATGTAAAAGAAGCCAAAATAGGCACAGCTATAATGGATGCCGATGTGTTTATCACCCTTAACCATTTCAAAGGTCACGAGCAGACAGGCTTTGGCGGCGCTTTGAAAAACATCGGTATGGGCTGCGGCAGCCGCGCCGGCAAAATGGAACAGCATTACAGCGGCAAACCCAATGTAAACAAGGACAAATGCCGCAGCTGCGGTATGTGTGCCAAAAACTGCGCCCACGGTGCTATTTCCTTTGACGAAAACCGCCATGCTTCAATCGACCAGGACAAATGCGTGGGCTGCGGCCGCTGCATAGGCGCCTGCAACTTTGACGCAATTCACCCCAACAACAGCTCTGCCGAAGCACTGCTGAACAAAAAAATGGCCGAATACGCCTGGGCTGTGGTAAAGGACAGACCGCATTTCCACATCAGCCTGGTTATAGATGTTTCCCCCTATTGTGACTGCCATGCAGAAAACGATGTGGCCATCATTCCGGATGTGGGCATGTTTGCTTCCTTTGACCCGGTTGCCCTTGACCAGGCCTGCGCCGACGCCTGCAACCGCCAGAATGCAATGATGGGCTCCTTGCTGGACGAAAGAATAAAAGCCCACGGCGAAGACTGCGCCTGCGGCCATGACCATTTCCACATGGTAAGCCCCAACACCGACTGGAAAGTATGTCTTGAACATGCTGAAAAGCTGGGCATAGGCACCAGGGAATACGAACTGATAACAGTCAAATAATTAAAAAAATATCCCCCGGTCAGTCCGGGGGGGATTTTTCTCTATAAAAAACAGGCCGGATTATATCCGGCCTGTTTTAACTTTATTCACCTTGCTTGAATTCGTAAAAATCATTCATATCCAGGTTGGTATACAGCACTTCCACAGTGTCTGTGCCCTCGCCCATGATAATTTCGCTCAGCTTTTCGGCCACAGCTTTCTGCATTTCACGCGGCCTGGTTTTCCATTGTACCATAACCATGCACAGCCCCTCGTCCTTTTTTCCTCCGCGGAAAAACAGACAGTCGTTGTGCTCCACTACAATGTGCTCGATCGGCACATTTATCAGCCCGGCAACCCGGCTGGCAATGGGAGCAGACAGTTTTTCGCACCTTTCAGGTGTAACACCTTTTAAAATAACCTGTGGCATTTGCGTACCTCCAAAAACAATTTATATATAAAATTATATATGAATTTACTGAAAAATCAAGATCAGCCACCCGGCATTACATCATGGCCAGCATGTTCATGATAACATCATTGCACAGCTTGGGTGCCTGGTGTTTGAAATCATAGTATGTATCTTTGGCGCTGTCGTCTGCCAGGTCGGAAATAATTCTTACAATAAGGAATGATTTGCCGTTGTTGTAGCAGGTCTGGGCTATTGCCGCGCCTTCCATGTCGTTGCACCGGGCAGTGGTGATACCCAGCAGCCACTGTTTCTGTGCGCTTTCGGTGATAAACTGGTCGCCGGTGGTAACCGCGCCCACATGCAGTTTGTCTTCGATGCCCATTTCCTTTGCGGCCCGCACAGCTTTTTCAATCAGGTTTTTGTCTGCTTCGTATACGCCGCCGCAGGGGAAATTGCCCCGCAGTACAGAAGGTGTGACATCATAGTATTCCGTATGGGTGCTGATGACCACATCACCCACCTTTATGCCTTTTTTCAGGCCGCCGGCCAGGCCGGTGTTTATGGCGCAGTCAATGCCGAATTCGCTGATAAGCAGCTGTGTCATGGCAGCGGCGGCAACCTTGCCCACTCCGCATTTTACCACGCACACTTCCTGTCCGCACAGCTTGCCGCTGTATACCACTGTTCCTGCACGGTGGGTTTCCACCACATCCTGCATATTTGCCACAAGGCTTTTTACCTCTTCTTCCATTGCGCCGATAATTGCTGTTTTCATATATTTTTCTCCTTTTATTATTTTACGGTTTCCTGATATTCCTTGCTTATGTCCATCATATAGCGGAAAAATTCCAGCGCGTACTGCCTGTATTCATCCTCGGTACAGTCGGCCACCCTTTGCAGAATATCCTCTTCCCTTTTTCTGTCCAGTGTGGGCATATCATGGGCCTTTTTGTAAGCGGCCACTTTGGCTGACAGCTCCATTCTTTTTACAAACAGTTTCAGCATCTCGTCGTTTATATCGTTTATCTGCCGGCGTATTTGTTGCAAATCAAGTTCTTCCATTTTTTCAATCCTCCCAGAATTCTTCCAGTGTAATTTCATTTTCCATAATGTAATGAGCCACTTCCTGACCTACATAGCGGTAGTGCCATGGTTCGTATACTATTTCTGTTATGCTCTCTTTTCCTTTGGGGAAACGCAGTATAAATCCGTAGTCTGCACAGTTTTCGTACAGCCATTTGAAATGTTCGGTCTCTTCAAAATCCTGGGTCAGGTCGCTGTGGCTGTTGTACCAGGTGGAGGAAACAATGTCCGCCGCCAGGCCCAGGTTGTGTTCGCTTGTGCCGGGTATGGCCACCCATTTGGCCGCTTCGCTTTCGGCCGTCCGCTGGTCATAGCCCATATTAAGATATTCGTTTACCTTGTTGTTGTACAGGCCCTTCTGATAGTCTATGGTACGGTATGTGGACACCAGGTACATCGGATATCCGGCCCGGGCCGCATCGTCCAGCATTTTTTCCAGCCGGTCGGCGGCGCGCACATCAAACAGTTTTCCGGTTCCTTTTATCTCCCTGGTGGTAACATCAAAATCTTCCTCCAGCGGGTGATGAACATTTACCAGTGTGGCAAATTCTCCTTTGTCCGGCTTGTTGTCGGACGCGGCAGATGAAGAGGGCGCCATGCTGCTGCTTTGGGACGATGGGAGATAAGATGAGGAACTGTCATCTTTTTTGCCCACAACCGCCTTTACGGCCAGCGCCAGCACAACTGCCAGCACAGCTATCACTGCCAGCCGCCTCAGCCTTTTGTAAAACAGGCGTTTTTTTCTTCTCTTTGCGTTTGTTTTCTTTTTATATGTATTGGGATTTTCTTTGTTTGCCATATAAAATCACTCCATTTCTCTCAGACAGAACATGGTCAGCGCGGCGGCTGTCACCGCCGCAGTTTCGCACCTGAGTATTCGCTGCCCCAGCAGCAGGCTGACCGCCCCGTGCCGCTGCATCTTTTCCGCTTCCCTGGGGCTGAACCCGCCTTCGCTGCCTATTATGACAGCGGTGTTTTCGCAGCCGTCAAAATTTATCTCCGACAGTTTTTCACTGCCCTTTTCATAAAACAACAGCACCTTGTCAAACTCTTTCAGCATTGGCAGTATCTGCGCCATGGTCATGGTGGGGCTGACCTCCATTGGGGTTGAACGGGCGCACTGCTTGCATGCCTCGTCGGAAATTTTTTGCAGTCGGGCGGTTTTGCTTTCGTCCTTCTTGCTTTTTTGCGCCACGCAGTATTCGCTGACAAAAGGTATCAGGCGCACTGCGCCCAGTTCGCACATCTTCTGTGTTATAAATTCCAGCTTGTCGCTTTTGGGCAGGGCCATGAAAACCGTCAGTTTCTTTTCCGGGTCTGCCGGGTTCTTTTCTTTTGAAATCACCTTACAGGTGACCTGCCCGCTTTCTGCCGCAGTTATACGGGCGGTGTAATCAAAGCCGTCTTTGTTGGACAAAGTCAGAACATCGCCGGGCCCCAGGCGCATTACTTTGATTATGTGCTGTGCTTCGGGGCCGGTTATCAGTGCTTCATCGCCGTTCAGCCGGCTGATAAAATATCTGTGTGCCATATAAGATCCTTACAGGGTGGCGACTATGCACACCCAGCCGTTCTTTTCATAAATTTTTATAATTTCAAAACCCAGGCCTTCAAGACAGGATACAACCTCGTCTTTTCTGGTGTCTATTATGCCGCTGGTTATGTAGACGCCGCCTTTTTTCAGAAAAGCCGGCACATCCTTGGACAAAGCCATAACCGCATTGGCCACTATGTTGGCGGTGACCACATCATACTGACCGCTGGCCGTCCGGGCCAGGTCACCCACTTTTACGGTGAATTTGTCTGCCACATTGTTAAGCTGTGCATTTTCCCGGGCCACCTTTACGGCGGTGGGGTCAATGTCCACGCCTTCGGCACTGCCGGCGCCCAGCAAAACAGCTCCTATGGCCAGTATTCCGCTGCCGGTGCCCACATCCAGCACCCTTTCGCCGCCTTTTATCCATTTGTCCAAAACTTCCAGGCACAGATATGTGGTTTCATGGGTGCCGCTGCCAAAAGCCAGGCCCGGGTCCAGGCGCATTACAACCCTGTCTGTCCGGTAATCTTCCCAGGAGGGGCACACAGCCAGGCGGCTGCCGATTTCCATCGGGTGATAGTATTTTTTCCATGCGTTCTGCCAGTCTTCCCGGTTTACATAATCCACTTCACAGCGGTATTTCACACCCAGTTCGTCCAGGCGGTTTTCCAGGTTCATACGCGCGGCCTGGGCATCCAGTTCGGGTGATATGTAATGATGCACAATTATCTGCCTGCGGTCTTTTTTCAGCAGGTCGTCCTCGATCAGGTCCACATGGGCTATCTGTTCCACCTGGGCCTCCAAGTCGCTGTAATCTTCTATCTGTACCCCTGCGGGGCATATTTCCGCGGATACAAAATCAAAAATATCCTCGTATTTTTTGTCGGTAATAATTTTCAGATCAGTCCACTGCATATATTTTCTCCCATAAAATTATTTTATCACAGACGATTTTATACTTTTGTCGAAAATTCGCCTATATATATCGGCATCTCAGCTCTATCACTATTCCCACTATTGTCACCGGCAGATCCCGGCACTCCTGCGGGGTGTAATGCATCGGTGTGTAATCCGGATTGGTGGGTATCAGCGTTATACCGTCGCTGTTTATCAGCACCTTTTTGACGGTGGCTTCCTCCTTGCCCACCATCACAACGGCGGTCTGTCCGCTGGCGGCTGTGGCCTGCTTTCGCACCAGGACCACATCACCCCGGCTCATCTTCGGCTCCATGCTGTCCCCTTTTATCCTCAAAGCAAACAGTTCGCCGGTTTTGGCCAGCTGCTCGTTGACCATTTCATATCCTATTATATTTTCCGCCGCCAGGGCCGGCAGCCCTGCGCGCACCTCTCCTATCAGCGGTATGGCCACATCTTCTTTGGGGGCACCGTAAACAGCCTGTACACCCAGCAGTTCCTCAAAGCTGACGGCAAAAAATTCGCACAGTCGGACGATCATATGGTAGTCGGGCTTTCGCCGCCCGGTTTCCCACATGGCCACTGTGCTGGTGGATACACCTATCATCTTTGCCAGCTGAAGCTGTGTCAGCCCGCGTCCCTTTCTCAGCACAGCCAAATTTTTCATCTTCACACCTCGTTGCTTTTAAAGATTATAACATCTTATTATTAAAAAGTAAATTGTTAAAGTCACATAAAATACAACTAATAGTTGTTAAAATCATTGACAAACCGGCGATATAACGCTATAATATTATCACAAATCGTGATAATCGGAGGTGCACCATGAACAAAGAAACAATTTTACAACAACTGAAGGAATATTCGCAGCGCAGGAAAGTACAGCCGGTGTTAAAGGAGCAGATAGACCGGCTGAAAAAGCGGGCCGTGCTCCGGAAAAGCGAAGGGGCAATGGAAAGCGAAAGACAGGCGCAGGAAAGAATGCGGTCGATAAAAAGGCTGGAAGAGGCCTATCGGTTTAACCGGCGGCGGCAGAAAAGCATGGATATATGTCTGAATACACTGGAACACAGGGAGAAAACGGTGCTGTGGTATTTTTATATTGACAGGCCGTCGGACTATATAGACCGGCTGGCCGACGAGCTGGGTATCGAGCGCAGCCAGATATACCGTGTAAAGGACAGGGCACTGAAAAACCTGGGCAAAGTATATTTCGGTCTTTCACGGTAAAAATAAAAAGGCGGAGGGTTACCTCCGCCTGAATTTTTATATAATTTATACGCTCATGATATCTTCCCAGATGCCGTCATAGTTTTTGGTGTTGTACGGGCTGTGGAAGTTGGCCATGATTTCTTTTGCCTTTGCGCCGTCGTCATCCAGCAGGTCGATAACGGTGCAGGCCATGATTTTGGCAGGAACTATAAATGCTTTTTCCATGTCGTCCAGACGGAAGTCTTTTGTATGGAAGCCGTTTACAAAGCCGCCTACGCCGCCCTGCACACAGGGCATGACAGTCATAACATCGCCCACATCGGAAGAACCGCCTTCTACTTCGGTGTTGTATATAATCTCGTTGTCGGGGTACAGCTCTTTGGCGTTGTCGCCGAATACATGAGCCAGTTCCAGGTTGTCTGCAACAGGCAGGTAGCCGGGCAGGTCAGAGATTTCCACCTCACAGCCTATGGCATAGGCCGCACCTTTTATCGCACGGTTTACCTTCATGTTGGCGTCTTTTATGGCTTCGATTGTGGCGCCGCGCACATACATTTCCATCCTTACATCATTGGGGACAATGTTTACCAGTGTGCCGCCTTTTGTGATTATGGGGTGTATCCTGATGCAGTCCTGGTCTTTCAGTGTTTCTCTGATGGAGTTGATGGCCATCAGAGCCAGTGAAGCAGCGTTCAGTGCGTTGACGCCGTTCCAGGGGGATCCGCCGGCGTGGGCTTCCTTGCCGATAAATTTTACATTCTTTGCGATAAAGCCTACATTTCTGTTGGCAGCTGTGATGGCTTTATCCGCATTGTTGCCGTGAACCATCATAGCCATGTCTATATCGTCGTAAACGCCCAGGTGGATAAGTTCCTGCTTGCCGCCCAAATATTTGATTTTGCCTTCTTTTATCAGGCCTTCGCGGTATTCCAGCTCTACACATTCCTCTGCCGGAACAGCCAGGAAGGTTACATTGCCGCCGCTGATTTCGTCCTTTACGGCGCTCAGGCCCATGGCGCTGGCCAGCATGGATGTAATCTGTCCGAAGTGGCCGCAGCAGTGGGCGGCGCCTGTGTCGGGGGCTGCGTCCGGGTGGTCAGGGCATACAACGGCGTCCAGTTCGCCCATGATACATACATTGGGGCCCTCTGCACCGTCTTTCAGCTTGGCCTTTACACCGGTGATACCCAGGCCGCTTTCATATTTGAGGCCCAGTTCGCCAAAGGTTTTCTGCACAACATCGCTGGCAAAGGTTTCTTTATAGCCCAGCTGGGGATTTTTGTAAATTGACAGGCCTATTTCGCATATTTTGTCTTTGTTTGCGTCAATGGCCCGGCAGACTTTTTGTTTCAACAGTTGTTTGTCCATAATTTTACTCCTTTTGTAAGATACGGTTATTGATAGCTTCATTATACACCTATAAAAATAAAACTGCAATATGTTTGCTTGCCAAAAACATTTGTTTTT
>CALWZO010000038.1 GCA_944386045.1 uncultured Clostridia bacterium
GTCAGCTTGGCCGGGTTTTCCGGGTCTATGGTGGGGAAATCTGTATCTTTCAGCTTGTAATCCTTGCCGTCTATCCTCACAGTGCCGTTTTTGTAGTCCACCTTCAGCAGCATTGCCCTGTCGTCCATTTCAAAATTAGGGTTACGGGCAATGACCTGGCACTCCAGTTTGTACATTATCACTGATATTGCCTTGTGTATTTTGGCCACCACGGTTTCGTCGTCTTTGTTGTAGCCCACACCTTTTTTGGGTTTGAACACCGAGCAGTCGCCGTATGTATTTCCCGCAAACAAAGCCAGCGGACGCAGGTTTATGCCATAGCCGTCCTCCAGAGCTTCCAGGTTGTTGTACGCCGCGCATATCCTTATGACGCTGGCAACCCCAAGGGGAGAGCCGGTTGCGCCGCACATCCACAGCACATCATGGTTGCCCCATTGTATATCCACCGAATGATGGTTCATCAGCTTATCCAAAATGACATCCGGGCGGTTGCCCCTGTCAAAAATATCCCCGACTATATGCAGTTTATGTACAGCCAGTCTTTTGATGACGGCGCTGATTGCCTGTATAAATTCGTCCGCGGTGCCTGTTTCTATAATTGCGGATATAAACTGATTGTAATATGCCTCTTTGTTGTGGTCTTCAAAGTGGGCATGCAAAAGTTCGTCTATGATAAATTCGTACCCTTTCGGTATGGCCATACGCACCCGCCGCCTGGTATTTTTGCTGGCCACATGGCGGCAGACATCAATAAGGCGGTATATGGTAAGTCGGTACCAGGCTTCCATTCTTTTTTCCGTCTGCTTTATCTCTGCCAGTTTCTGCGCCGGATAGTAAATCAGGCTGGCATAGACAGCCCTTTGCTGCGGTGTGGTGGTGCCGGCCAGCGCCACATCTATTTTTTCCCTGATGACACCGGAGGCATTGTTAAGTATATGGCTGAAAGCCCGGTATTCACCGTGCAGGTCAGACATATACATCTCGGTGCCTTTGGGCAGCTTCAGCTGCGCTTCCAGGCTGATAATTTCTGCCGCTGCGCGCATGGCAGTGGGAAATTCCCTGGACAAAAGCGTCAGATATTTTATATTTTCTTCTATTATTTTCTGTTCCATAAAAGCGCTCCCGGACAAAAATTCACTTTTTACCACTATTTTATTATTTTAACACACCCAAAGCTTTTTTGCAACCATTATCCATATTTACAGTATAAAATTACAAAAATAAAAGGCCGCAAAAGCGGCCTTCTTAATATTTTTATGCTTTGCCCACAGAACCGAACAGCTCCATTTTTTCCTTTACAGTAGCTTTTATAGCCTCAAAGCCGGGAGCAAGAAGTTTTCTCGGGTCATAACCTTTGCCCTGAAGGTCTTTGCCTTCCTCGATATATTTTCTGGTGGCCTCTGCAAAGGACAGCTGACATTCAGTATTTACATTTATCTTTGCAACACCCAGTGAGATAGATTTTTTTATCATATCCCGCGGAATACCTGTGCCGCCGTGTAGCACAAGAGGCATACCTTCAGTGGCCTGCTTTATTTTTTCCAGGGCGTCAAAGTCCAGTCCATGCCAGTTGGCAGGGTATTTGCCGTGAATATTGCCTATGCCGGCGGCCAGCATATCTATGCCCAGGTCGGCTATCATTTTGCACTGCTGTGCGTCGGCAACCTCGCCGCGGCCGGCCACGCCGTCTTCTTCGCCGCCGATGGAGCCCACCTCTGCTTCTATGGAGATGCCCAGGCTGTGTGCCAATTCTACCAGCTCGGCTGTTTTTGCCACATTTTCCTCTATCGGATAATGACTGCCGTCAAACATAACAGATGTAAAGCCGGCCTCTATACACCGCTTTGTGCCCTCATAACTGCCGTGGTCCAGATGCAATGCCACAGGAACGGTTATGCCCAGTTCTTCCACCATGGCCTTTACCATAGCTGCCACTGTCTTGTAGCCGGTCATATATTTGCCTGCGCCTTCGGAAACACCCAGTATAACAGGGCTGGCACTTTCCTGAGCCGCTGTGAGAATGGCTTTTGTCCATTCCAGGTTGTTGATGTTGAATGCGCCGACGGCATATCCTTCGGCCTTTGCCTTGTTAAGCATATCCTTTGCATTTACCAGCATAAAAAATACTCCTTTTTATAGAATTTATCTGTTGTTTATATAATATAGCCTGAAAAGCTACTTTTCAAGGTTAAATCTGGCATAGTGAAAAATATATTGCTGGGCTATGCCCTCCCGGCCTTTTACACACCGGGGCAGCCCGTCGGGGAACAGTCTGTCCATGGCGCGGTTTATCCACACATCCTTCGGAAAGCTGTCATATTTTTTGCAGGAAAACAGCAGTATGCAGTCTGCCACCTTGGGGCCTACGCCCTTTATCTGCATAAGATATTTTCTGGCGCTGTCCAGGTCCATTTTTTCTATTTCTTCCCGCTTTATCACGCCGCCGGTCACCTTCTGTACCGCGTCGTACACATATTTTGCCCTGAAACCCATTTTCAGCCGTGAATAATCTTCGACGCCCACATCTTTCAGCTGCTGCCGGCTGGGAAAAGCATGATAAGCCCCCACAGATGTGCCGTATGTATCGGCCATGGCGTCCACTATCTTTTTTATCCTGGGAATATTGTTGTTCCGGCTGATGATAAATGTTATCAGCGTTTCAAAAAAAGGCTGGTTGAGCACCCTGATGCCGGGGGCAAAGGCTATGGCCCGCTTCATGGTTTCATCTTCGGAAAATCTTTCTTTCAGCGCGCTGTAATCCACATTCAGCGAAAGGTAGTCCGCCATATATGCGGCAAACCGCTGCATATCCCCTTCTCCCCGCAGTTTTTCCACCAGCATATCACCGCCTTCAAAGGATACACGGCACAGCCAGCTGCCGGCAAAGCCCACAAAGCTGTCACCCTCCCTGTTCCATCTGAAGCACTGTCCGCAGTTGAAAGTCTGCTCCAGGTCAAAATCCCTTACATTTTTATATACTGCCAGGTCATCCCTGATTTCTGTTTCCATATTATTCCTCTTGTGTGTATATTTTGCATATATTATACCATAAACCCGTCCAATGTGCAAAATTTGGATATGTAAAATTTGATTAAACAACCGCCCAAAAGTACAAAATGTTATTGTAAAATTTGTTAAAAATTACAGTTGACTTTTCGGTTTATTACAAAAAGTTTTAAACATAGTTTTCAACAGCCTGTTGAAAACTATGTCTGTTCAACATATTCAACATTAAAATAAAACCTTAACTGTTGGGAATTTTTAACACTTTCAACCGAGTTTTCAACATTTTTCAGTTTTCGACAATTTAACTATTTGTAATTTTAACTTTACAAATATTTTGCAAAACTGTTTTTTCTGCATAAAAAAACATAACTTTTTCTGAAAGGAGCAGCTTTATGCACGGCTTGCAGCATAATGTTATTGAGATAAAGGACACACGGAACGACGACATTGAAAGGATACTGATATTTTTGCGCCCGGGGGAACACAAGATAAATGTGGACGCCACCAGAAAAGACGCCCAGGACATACTGCAAAAGGTCAGGATAAAACGCGCAAAGCCCAAACTGACCTTTTCTGCCAAAATGATGCTTTGGCTGGTGCTGTCACTGGCCGCGCTGGTGTGCACCATAATTTACTTTTTATAACCTCAAAAGTAAAAAATTGCATAAAAACATCTTTAAAAAGCGCCTTGTATTTGATATACTATATTATTATTGAGAAAATTATCACTTTAAGTGTTTCAAGGAGTTTTTATGCAGCAAAACAACGAGATAATATACGGCAAAAACCCCGTTACAGAGCTTTTGAAAGGTAAGGACGGGGTGGACACCGTTTTTATAAGCGAAAACCTGGCGCCGGGCACCCAAAGCTATTACATAGCTTTGGCGAAAGGACGGGGCGCAGTGGTAAAAAAGGTTCATCCCGCCAAACTGAAAAGCATGTGCGGCACGGAAAATCATCAGGGAGTGGCCGCCTATGCCAGCAGTGTGGAATATGTCAGCCTGGACAGCATACTTCAGCGGGCACAGGAAAAAGGCGAAAGCCCGTTTATAGTGGTGTGCGACGGCATAGAAGACCCGCACAACCTGGGAGCCATCATCCGCAGCGCATATCTTATGGGTGCCCACGGCATTGTAATACCAAAGCGCGGAGGTGTTTCCGTCACATCGGTTGTTCACAAAACCAGCGCCGGCGCGGCCATGCACCTGCCCGTGGCAAAGGTGGCAAACATAGCACAGACTGTCCGCACCCTGAAAGAGAACAATATTTTTGTATACTGTGCGGATATGGACAGCCAGCCTTTGTACAAACAGAACCTGACCGGACCTATCGCCATAGTCATAGGCAGTGAAGGCAAAGGCGTCCAGCCGCTGGTAAAAAGCCTGTGCGACGGTGTGGTCTGCATACCGATGAACAACCTTTCATCCAATGTGGATTCCTACAACGCCTCTGTGGCAGCGGGCATTATTATGTACGAGATTGCCCGACAGAGAAATGCGCAAAAATAACTTTCAAACAAAGGAGGTGCGGTTTTGGCACAGTCTGATATAGATAAAATACTGGCGGAGATAAAACGCAGCAAAGAAAAATCTGCCGCCGCAGAACAAAACCGGAAAAGCACAGAGCCGGAACCCGTTGCCCGGCCGGCAGATATTTCCGCCGACAGCCGGCAGGCACTGCGGCAGTTTATAAATGCTGACAACGACAGGGAAGATGAAGAGCTGGATGCAGAATTTCCGGTGGAAGAGTATGTCAGCAAAAAAAGCGAAGACTATATAGACGAAAATTTCATGAACTTTTTCACCCAGTCGGTGATTGTCACAAAGTCGCCGGAAAAGGTGGGAAATGTCAATGTCAAACGCAAAAAAATCGGCTTTTTCAGGCGCAGGTATATCACCGACAGCCTTTCCCTCAATATAGAGCAGCTGGAGGAAGAAGCCAGCCGGACTGCACCGCAGTCCCGGCCGCAGGCCATACACCAAAATGATACTGCCGCCAAAGATAAAAAAGAACCGGAAAAAAACCCGGAGCCCGTACTGCAAAAGCCCGAGGACAAAAAAACCGCAGAGCTGAACAAGAAAAAAGAGGCCGGCAGCAGTCCCCTCAGCGCCATAAAAGGCGAGACCGACGCCGATACACTGGCAAGAAAAATTCTTGAAAACCGCCGCAGAAAAATGGCCGCCCAAAGCCGGACGGAAGTTTCGGCAAAAGAAACAGCGGTGGCTGTGGCGGTAAAAGAAGAGCCGCCCAAAGACGACGGCGGAATTATCAGCAACATCTACACATCTGTTATAGAAAAACAGGCAGCCGACCGGCTGGCCGAAGACATGACCGCCTTTATACCGGAAATAGGCCGGCCGCAGGAGGCCTTGCAGGAAGAAACCGTGCAGCAGATTGCAGAAGACGAAGAAGAACAGGAGCCGGTTTTTGAAGAATATATATCAGCCGGAGAATTTTTCTCCCGTCCCGATGATGAAAGCGATGATATCCTGGGCGAACTGGCAGACTTCAAACAGACACTTACTTTAAGGATGATACTGGGCGGGGTTTGCTGTATTATATTGGCATATTTCAACCTGGCGGCCCAAAACGGATATCCCATGCCGGCTTTCATCGACCCGCATGCCCAGCCGCTGATTTTCTACCTGGCTTCGGCGGTTATATTTGCCACAGTGTTTATAGGCTTTGTCCCCACAATTTTTTCCGGGTTTACATCCCTGAAAGGGGCGCCCGCGCCGGACAGCCTTGTCAGCCTGTGCGCAGTGCTGTCTATGGTACAGATACTTACAGCTGTGGTGTTTTCGTCAAAACTTGATGTAAGCGAAACAACAATGTTTGCCTCCTATACCTGCCTGGCCCTGACATTCAATGCCATGGGCAAAAAAATTGCCACCAACACGATAATAAAAAATCTCAGCCTGGCCAATGTGCCCAGCGGCATAAATGCAGGATATATAATAAACGACAGCGAAACCGTCCGCCGTCTGGCCAGAACACTGGACGAAAAGGTACCCCAGATACTGGTCTCCAGAAAAACCGGATCAATAACCAACTTTGTAAAAGCCGGTTTTTCCATACACAAAAGCGATTACACTGCCCGAAAACTGGCTTTGATAAGTTACGGTATAACCGCACTGTGCTTTGTTTTGGGCTTTATTGTGTCCAAAGATTTTGCAACGGCTGTTTTCTGCGCCGCCGGCGCATCTGCGTTGCAGGCACCGCTGTCCCAGACGCTGGTCAACAGCGTACCTTCCGCACTGATGCAGAAAAGCCTGGAAAAGGTGGGCGCGCTGGTAAACGGCTGGCAGGGCATTGATGAGCTGTCCAAGACAACCCATGTAAATTTTGACGCAAGACACCTGTTCCCCAAAGGCACCGTCATACTGCACGGCATAAAAACCTTTGAAAAGGAAAGGATTGACCTGGCGATAATATATGCGGCCAGCGTGCTGATAAACAAATGTGAAGTCCTGAAGCCGGTATTTATGGATGTTATCGAAGGAAAGACAGACATCCTCTACCCGCTGGACGGCTGCGAATATATCGAAGGCCAGGGATATGTATCCTGGATAAACAACAACCGCGTGATTGTGGGCAATCGCAATCTGATGGAAAAGTACGACATATCCATGCCGCCTATCAGCCTGGAAGCCAAATTTACCAGCCAGGGACGAAAGCCCATATATCTGACAGTGGGCGGCAAGCTGTTCGGCATGTTTGTTGTCAGCTATCGTCAGGACGAAATGGTAAAGGAAAACCTGCACAAGCTGGAAGAAAAAGGGGTAAATCTTATTCTTTCCTCCACCGATTTCAACATAGACCCGCAGCTGATAGAGGATGTTTACCAAATCCCCCGGGACTGTGTCAGTGTGCTGAACCGGAAAGAAGCCGCGCTTATTTCCCAGTTTACCGCTTACAGCCGGGAAAGCGATGCCTGCATGGCTCATCTGGACAGCCTGTACAGCCTGGTAAGCGGCTTCTGCGGCGCCGAAAGCGCAAAAGGTGCCGAAGCTGTATGCAGCATTTTACAGTGCATAAGCGTGGCAATAGGCGCAGCTTTGGCGGTGATGTTCACATATTCACAGACAATAGCCGGCCTGTCAATGCTGTCGATAGCTTTGCTGGGCTTTGGGTTTATGGGACTGACAATGATAGCCGCTTTCGCCAAAAGATATTAAAAAAAAAGCCCCCGACGGGGCTTTTTATTTTGCTTTTTTATTGTAAAAAATTGCCGGTCTGTGATAGTATATTGTTATAAAGCAGAAAAGAGGACTGTCTATGGATGATATAAAATACACCCTGTCAGATGCAGCAAAGCACCTGATGCAGACCGAAGACCTGGAAAAAATCTCTGTGGCCGCCATATGCCGGCAGGCAGGAGTATCCAGGCAAAGCTTTTACCGTAATTTTCAGGATAAATACGACCTGGTAAACTGGTGTTTTGAAAAACTGGCCGAAAAATCATTCAAGCAGATGGGTGTCAGCTGCACGCTGAAAGAAGGCCTGGTGATGAAGTTCACTTTTCTGCAAAAGGAAAAGGCGTTTTTTACCCAGGCATTCAAAAGCGATGATGTAAACAGCCTGAAAGAATACGACTACCAGTGCATACTGCAATTTTACACCGACAAAATTGAAAACAAATTAAAACACAAGATGGACCGGCAGACTGCCTTTACACTGAAAATGTACTGCGCCGGGTCTATAACAATGACGGTGGACTGGGTAAACAAAGGAATGAAAACCAGCCCCGAAGAAATGGCCGACCTGCTGGTGGGTGCCCTGCCCCACAGCCTGGAAGAGCTGCTGTGCGAATTTTAAAAAAGCTGCGCCGCGGGCGCAGTTTTCTTTTTTCTTTATATGTTACAAAATTAACAAATTGTAACTTGAAAGGTGCCCCGGCAAATGATTTAATAATTACAGATTAAATTTAAGGAGGCCTGTTATGGCAAACAGATTTATTTTAAACGAAACTTCCTACCACGGCAAAGGCGCAATCAGCGCAATAGTGGATGAAGCAAAGAACAGAGGCTTTAAAAAAGCTTTCGTATGTTCTGACCCTGACCTGATCAAATTTAATGTTACAAAAAAAGTTACAGACCTGCTGGGCAATGCCGGACTGGTTTACGAAGTATACTCCGACATAAAACCCAACCCCACTATCGAAAATGTACAAAGCGGTGTTGAGGCTTTCAAAAAATCCGGCGCTGACTACATCATCGCCATCGGCGGCGGCTCTTCAATGGACACAGCAAAAGCCATCGGCATAATAATAACCAACCCCGAGTATGCAGATGTGCGTTCTCTGGAAGGCGTTGCCCCCACAAAGAACCCCTGCGTGCCCATTATCGCCGTGCCCACCACAGCCGGTACCGCAGCAGAAGTTACCATCAACTATGTTATCACAGATGTGGAGAAAAACAGAAAATTTGTATGTGTTGACCCTCACGACATCCCGGTGGTAGCTGTTGTTGACCCGGATATGATGTCCACAATGCCCAAAGGCCTGACAGCCGCCACAGGTATGGACGCGCTGACACACGCCATTGAAGGCTATATCACAAAAGGCGCCTGGGAACTGAGCGACATGTTCCATCTGAAAGCCATCGAAATAATTGCCCGTTCTCTGCGCGGCGCAGTTGCCAACACCGAAGAAGGCCGCGAAGGCATGGCTCTGGGCCAGTATGTTGCCGGCATGGGCTTTTCCAATGTGGGCCTGGGTATAGTGCACTCCATGGCACACACACTGGGTGCTCTGTATGACACCCCTCACGGCGTTGCCAACGCAATCATCCTGCCAACAGTTATGGAATACAACGCCGATGTAACAGGCGAAAAATACAAAGACATTGCCAAAGCAATGGGCGTGCAGGGTGTTGACGAAATGAGCGTGGAAGAATACCGCAAAGCCGCAGTTGACGCAGTAAGACAGCTGTCCGCCGATGTAGGTATACCGGCCGACCTGAAAGAGATTGCCAAAAAAGAAGACCTGGACTTTTTGGCCCAGTCCGCATTTGATGACGCATGCCGTCCCGGCAACCCGAAGGATACCAGCGTGGAAGACATCAAAGCTCTGTTCATGAAACTGATGTAATACAGACAAAAAAAGCGATGCTGTGCATCGCTTTTTTTATTTTATCTTCCGTAGGTTATTATCCGCGTACCTTTGGTTATTGCCAGGGATGTGGCCACATACAGCACCACGGCGTCAAATTCCGCATAATATTCTTTTATCACATTGCCGAATATATCCCGTATATAGCCTATTCTCTGCCCCTTTTCCACCTTTTCGCGTATGTCGGCGCAGGCGTACCAGCAGCCGTCCAGGTCGCTGTCCAGATACACCACTTCCTGCAAAACAACGGCAGGTTTTTGCGGCAAAACCGGCTTTTCATCCACCATGCCCAAAAATCTCATGATGTTTATCACATCTTCTTTGTACCGGTCCACCTGCCGGCGGCTCCACTGCCCCTGCCCGCCTCTTTCCAGCAAAAGGGAAGGTATTCCCAGTATCGCCCGGGAATTGTACGCACCTGTGGTGGCAGTTGACATAACCATATATTCGGCATTTATATATTCAGCCGCTTTTCGGGCTGTTTCCAGCGCCCGTTTATCCTCTCCCACCGACGGGCAGTAAACATAAGGCGGCAGCTTTTCATGGATATCACCGCCGTGAAGATCCAGATAAAAATCTGCTTTTTTCTGAAAATTTTCCGTCAAAAACCGGGCCGTCTGGTCCCCTGCACTGCCGCCGGCATCCCCCGGGAAAAGTCGGTTGATATTTTTTCCGTCCAGCGGAGAAATGTAGGACACCCTTTGGTAAAAAGCGGCAGTGTTTACACAGTGAACAATTACAATCTGTCCGCGGATTTTGCCCGGGTCAATTTCCTGCGCCAGCTCTGTCGCTGTCTGTATGCCCGGATATTCGCCGCCGTGTATACCGGCCGTTATCAGCAGTGTTTTGCCTCGGCCTGCGCCGTTTATAACCGTTACAGGCATACTGCACACCTGTCCCACCTGAACATAATCGGATATTTTTTCGCCCGGGGCCGGGCTCAGTCCGCATATATTAAAATCCTGTTTCATCTTTTGTACCTCACAGTTAGCTTATGCTTACTATTATACATACCTCTTTGCAAAAAATCAATAAAAAACGCCTGATGACAGGCGTTTTCACTGTATTATAACATTTTACTTGCCCAATGACTTGTTTTTTTCATTGGCGTTGAACACTGCGTTGGCGGCAGCGGCACGGAAAGCGCTGTCTTCCAGCGTAGCCACACCCACAATGGTGGAGCCGCCGGGCGAACACACCGCGTCTTTCAGCGCGTCGGGGTGTCTGCCTGTTTCCAGCACCATAGCCGCAGAGCCCATAACAGCCTGGGCGGCATAGGCTATGGCTTTGTCCCTGGGCAGTCCGCTGCGAACAGCGCCGTCGGCCAGCGCTTCGATAAACATATATGCAAAGGCCGGTGTGCATCCGGAAATGGCTGAAGCTGTATCCAGCACATTTTCGCTGATGTGTTCCACCATTCCGCAGCGGGCAAACATGCTGTCAATTTCGCCGCATACACCGCTGTCAGCCTTGTCGTTGCTGCAATATATTATCAGCCCCTGGCCTATTTCACAGGGGGTGTTGGGCAGCATGCGTATCACCGGAATATCACATCCGGCCGCTTTGAACGGCTGTGACAGGCTGTCAAGGGTCACACCGGCGGCTATGGACACCAGTTTCTGCTCCGTTGTTCCCATACGGCTTATCATATCCGGCCGTATTTCATCCAAAACACTTTTTATTATCTGCGGTTTTACGGCCAGCACCACATACTCTGCCCGGCGGCTGGCATCCACGGCACTTTGCGCCACAATACAGCCGGTTTTTTCCTGTAAAGCGATACACTTTTCACCGTCAGTGTCATAAATGACCACATTTTCTCCGCCTATGGCTTTGCTTGTGCCCACAATCAAAGCGCCGCCCATATTGCCGGCGCCTATAAAAGCTATTTTTTTCATAAAAAACCTCCGATTGTTTATGGATATATTTTACCACCTGCCTGAAAATTTAACAACAGAAAAGAGCCTGCCATACCAAAATGGTCACCATGTCCGTGGCTTATTATTATTGTTGACAGGTCGTTTATATCCAGACCCAGGTCCGCAAAACCCTTTTCAATTATGTCAATACATCTTTGTTCCGGGTTCATGCAGTCAATCATGACTATTCCTTTTTCTGTGGGGATGACAAAGCATCCGACAATTTCGTCACCTATAAAAGCCATCTGGTCAAAAAACCATGTAGCCGGACAAACTGTGATATCTGTTTTGTTAAAATCCGGCACAAGCCTTTTAGGTTTTCTCCAACTTCTTTCCATATAAGTTCACCTCTATACTATTTATACATATATATTATATATTAAATAAAAGGCTGATGTCTAATTTTTGACAAAAAAACAGGCGGAACACCGCCCGCCTGTGATAATATCAGAATTTCTCTTTGCGCAAAGTGACAAGCCCGCTGTCCAAGGTCAGAATTTTTCCGTCTTTTTCCTGCACAATCAAAGCCCCGTTTTCATCTATGTCCAGCGCTCTGACCTGCCTGGAAAATCCGCCCCGGGATATGTATACATCCCTGTTCAGCACACAGCTGCTGCGCCTGTAAACATCCGCCATATCCCCGCTGTCCTTGTATTGCAAAAAGTTGTTCAGTATAGCTGCCGCCAGCAGGTTTATATCAGCGTCCGCACTGCCTTCCAGCCGCAGTGATGTGGCCGTGTGGGAAATGGCATCCGGAAAGTCTGTCGTGTACACATTTGCCCCTATGCCCACTATTATATACTCACACAGGTTCTGTCCGGCTTTAAGGGCTGTTTCGCACAGTATTCCGGCCAGCTTTTTGCCGTTGTATTCTATGTCATTCACCCATTTGATGTCGGTTTCCAGCCCGCATATCTCCATAATGGCGCGGTTTACCGCCACTGCCGCAGCTGCGGTGTATCTCATAACCCGCTGCGGAGTTTTGTTTTCTTTTAAAATAAAAGACATATAAAGACCGCCGGGCCGGCTGTGGAAAATCTTGCCGTTTCGGCCGCGGCCGCCGGTCTGGTTTGCGGCTATCAGCACAAAACCGCTGCCGATATCCCGGCTGATTTTTTTCAGCCGGTCGTTGGTGGATGATGTACTGTCAACAGCGTGGATAGAGAAAAAGCTGTCTGAAGCGGCGGCAATGGCTTCTCTGTCAATTCTTTTCAAAGGCTAATCTCCCAAAGCGCACATAATTTCGCCGGCGGCGGCAACTTTACCGTCAACGGTGGCCTGCACTTTTGCCATGTATATGTTGGCGCGTCTGTCTGTAAATGTCACTTCAAGGCGCAGAACATCGCCGGGGGTGACCATGTGGCGAAAACGCATTTTGTTTATTCCGGCAAAGTATCCTATCTTGCCGCGGTTGTTTTCATCGCTCATCAGCAGCACACAGCCGGTCTGTGCCAGGGCCTCCACAATCAGCACACCGGGCATCACATGTTTTTGCGGGAAATGTCCCATAAAGTGCATTTCGTTGGCGCTGACACATTTGCGGCCGACTATTGTTTTGCCGTCCTCGCTGATGCTTTCAATGGCGTCCACCAGCAGAAAGGGATATCTGTGCGGAATTATCCGCTGAATTTCATTGGAATTGTACATCATATTATTCACTCCATTTTTTCAGTATAATCGACGCGTTGTGTCCGCCAAAGCCCAGGGAGTTGCTCATGACATAATTCAGTTTCTTTTCCCTGCATACATTGGGCACAATGTCCAGGTCGCAGTTTTCGTCCGGCCGGCTGTAGTTTATTGTGGCCGGCACCAGGTCTTCCTGCAAAGCCTTGGCGCATATAATCGCTTCCACCGCACCGGAGGCACCCAGCAGGTGGCCCATGTAGGATTTTGTGCTGGATACGCACAGGCTGTAAGCATGCTCTTTGAAAGCCAGCTTTATTGCCGCTGTTTCGGTTTTGTCATTCAGCGGTGTTGATGTGCCGTGAGCGTTGATATAGTCTATCTGTGTGTAGTCCAGCCCGGCATCCGCCAGTGCATCTGTCATTGCCTGCGCGCCGCCGCTGCCGTCCTCCAGCGGTGAAGTGATGTGAAAAGCGTCACAGGTGGAGCCATATCCCACAATTTCCGCATAAATTTTTGCGTTTCTTTTCTGTGCATGTTCCAATTCTTCCAGTATCAGTATGCCGGCGCCCTCTCCCATGACAAATCCGGAGCGCTGCCGGTCAAAGGGTATGCTGGCGCGGTTTTTGTCATCTCCTGTATGAAGGGCACGCATAGACTGGAAACCGGCAATGGCCAGCGGTGTTATGGCCGCCTCGCTGCCGCCGCATATCATAACATCTGTGTATCCGTCCCTGATTTTGTGGAAAGATTCGCCTATGGCATTGGTGCCGGCGGCGCAGGCTGTAACGCAGGAATAGCACACACCTTTTGCGCCGGTGTCAATGGCAATGTTGCCGGCCGCCAGGTTTACCAGTGCCATGGGTATGAAAAATGGCGAAACCCTGCCGGGGCCTTTCTGCTCCAGGTTCTGCTGGGCTGTTTCAATGGTCTGTATTCCGCCGATACCGGAACCTACTATAACGCCCACCCTGTTCATATCTTCTTTTGCAAAATCCAGCCGGGCGTCCTCCGCTGCGCTTTTGGCGCATATCCTGGCAAACTGGCTAAATTTGTCGTTGAATTTCAGCTCTCTTTTTTCAAAGTATTTGTCTGTGTCCAGGTCTTTTACCTGTCCGGCCAGCTTTACTTTGTAATCTGCGGTGTCAAAATATGTGATTTTGTCTATTCCGCACACACCGTCTTTTATTGACTGCCACATGCTCCGGGTGTCATTTCCTATGGGGGTTATGGCGCCCATTCCGGTTATTACTACTCTTCTTGACATTTCTTCCTCCTACATTACCATTCCGCCGTCCACATTGAACACCTGGCCGGTGATATATCTGCTTTTGTCCCCTGCCAGGAACGCGGCCATATCGGCCACATCCTGTGCAGTGCCGAATTTTTTCATTGCTATATTGTTCAGTATGCCTGCTTTTAGCTCATCGCTCAGCACATCGGTCATATCGCTTTGGATAAAACCGGGGGCGATTGCGTTTACCCTGATGTTCCTGGAAGCCAGTTCTTTTGCGCTGGCTTTGGTCAGGCCCAGTATACCCGCCTTGCTGGCGGCGTAGTTTGCCTGACCGATATTTCCCACCAGGCCTATAACACTGCTCATATTGATGATACTGCCGCTGCGCTGTTTCATCATAATTTTTGACACTGCTTTTGTGCAGTTGAATGTACCTTTGAGGTTGATGTTTATAACGCTGTCAAAATCTTCTTCTTTCATTCTCATCATCAGGCCGTCTTTTGTTATGCCGGAATTGTTCACCAGCACATCAATCCTGCCAAAAGTTTCTACTACCAGGCTGACCATATTTTCCACCCGGGCAAAATCGCTTACATCAGCCTTTACCGCAACAGCTTTCCGGCCCAGGCTTTCGATCTCCCGGCAGACCTGCCGTGCTTTTTCCCGGCTGCCGTTGTAATTTACTGCCACATCATAACCTTCCCTGGCCAGTGTCAGGGCTATGGCGCGGCCTATCCCCCTGCCGCCGCCTGTCACCAAAGCAACTTTATTCATCTTTCAAAGCCTCCAAAACCTTTTCTATATCAGAAAATTTGTCCACGCTTACAACGCGTACATTTCTGTCAATCTTCTTTACAAATTTGGACAGCGCCGCGCCGGGGCCCACCTCTACAAAAAGCTGTACCCCGTCGGCAATCATATTTTCAACAATCTGCTGAAAATACACGCTGCTTTGCATCTGACGGCAAAGTATTTCTTTCAGCTGACGGCCGTCTTTTACCTCTTCCCGGCGTCCGGTGGTGTTGAAATAAACTGTCTTCTCCGGTTTTCTTATATCGTATTTGTCCAAAGTCCGTCCCAGGCTGACAGCCGCATCTGCCAGCAGCGAAGTGTGAAAAGCTCCGCTGACATTCAGCGGGATAACCCTGGCGCGGGGCTGTGCAGACAAAATTTCACCGGCTTTTTCCACCGCTGCTTTTTCGCCGCTGATAACAATCTGTCCGGGACAGTTGTAATTGGCTATCCGGCATACACCCAGCCGGCTCGCCTGCCGGCAGGCGTCCTTTATTACAGACACTTCGCAGCCCATGACAGCCGCCATTTTGCTGGTGCCGGCCGGCAGTGCGCCGGCCATAAGCTGTCCGCGGCGGCGCACAATATTCAGCCCGTCTGAAATGCTGAAAGCACCGCAATAACACAAGGCGCTGTATTCGCCCAGGCTGAGTCCTGCGGCACAGTGAGCTTTTACGCCTTTTTCGTCCAAAGCCCGGGCTATGGCCATGGAGGTCAGGAACACACAGCTTTGGGTGTAAGCCGTGTCGTTCAGTATCTCACGCGGGCCTTCAAAGCAGATTTCTTTCACATCAAAATCGATATCCGCACTGTCAAAAATTTTTGCCGCGGCCGGACTGCTTTGATAAAAATCCTTTCCCATTGAAACATACTGGGAGCCCTGCCCTGCAAACAAAAATGCTGTTTTCATATCAGTTTTCCTCCAAAGCTTTTTCGCATTCTGACACCAGCTGTTTCATCAGCCGGTCCACATGTCCCAGCCTGTCAACACGCCATGCGTTTGCGCCCACAAACACCAGACCATTGTCCACATTGCCCTTTACCGCATTTATCAGTGCCCTGGTTATACAGTAGCAGGTATCGTCAGGGTTGCATGGCTTCATGCAGTGCAGGCAGTTTGTCACTTTTATGTTTCCGGCATTTTCGGTTTTCTGTATAAAAGAATTGCGCACCGCCCTGCCCGGCAAGCCGGCCGGGCTTTTCACCAGGCCTATATCTTCCTTGCGGCAGTCTATAACCGCCTGTTTGAATGCCGGATGGGCATCACATTCGTATGTGGCGATAAACCTGGTGGCCATCTGCACACCGCTGGCGCCCAGCTTTATAAATTTTGCTATATCAGCGCCGTCGAATATTCCTCCGGCTACAAACACCGGTATTTTCCTGGCGTATTTTTCTTCATAGGGTTTTAATTCCCGCAGTACCTGCGGCAGAATTTCTTCCAGCGGCTGAATGTTTCCGCCGATAAGATCTTCTTTTTTGAACCCCAGGTGTCCGCCGGCAAGACTGCCTTCTATAACCACAAAATCCGGCGCGGTGCCATAGGATGTATCCCATCTTCTGGCTATCAGCTTCAGCCGGCGGGCGCTGGAAACTATCGGTGCTATAAGAACTTGGCTGTCTGCGGTATATTTGGGCAGTTCCAGCGGCAGACCGGCACCGGATATTATGGCGTCGGCTCCGCCTTCCACAGCGGCTTTTACCATTGCCTCATACTCCTGGCCGGCCACCATTATATTTACGCCCAGCAGGCCGTTTTCGCCGGCGATCTGCCTGGCTTTTGCTATCTCGTCTTTCAGGCCCCGAATGTTTGCGTTGTAATTGTCCGTGTAAAAATCATCGCGGTAATATCCCGGATGCGCCGCGCTTATCACGCCCATGCCGCCCCGTTTCATAACGGCGCCGGCCAGGCCGCCCAGGGACACGCCTACACCCATGCCGCCCTGAATTATCGGAACAGGCAAAATTTTTCCGTTTATGCTAACACTGTCAAGCATCCAGTTCCACCGCCTTTTCTCCCATTGCAGTCATGACAAGCCCAGCCTGGCGGCAGATGGTGTCAAAAATCTGTTCCAGCGGCAGTATCTCTTTGCACATGCCTGCCACCTGGCCCATCATTACCGAACCGTTGGCTATATCGCCTTCCAGCACTGCCCTGCGCAAAGCACCCAGGGTCAGCGCTTCCAGTTCATCGCGGCCGGCGGCTTCCTTTTCCAGCTGAACATATCTGCGGCTCATCTGATTTTTAAGTATTCTTACCGGGGAATTGAGGCTGCGGCCTGTCACAACGGTGTCGTTGTCCTTGGCGTTTATCACAGCTTGTTTGTAATTGTCATGTATCGGACATTCCACACTGGCCAGCAGGCGTGTACCTATCTGAACGCCCTGTGCGCCCAGGGCAAAAGCCGCGGCCATGCCCCTGCCGTCAGCTATTCCGCCGGCGGCGATAACGGGTATATCAACTGCGTCGCATATCTGCGGCAGCAGCGACATGGTGGTGCTTTCTCCCACATGGCCTCCGTCTTCGGTGCCCTCGGCAATTATGCCGTCCACCCCTGCGCGCCGCAGCCTTACAGCAAGGGATACTGTGGGAACAACAGGGAAAATTTTTATCCCGGCCTGTTTCAGTTTTTCAATGTACACACCCGGGTTGCCTGCACCGGTTGTCACCATGGCAACCTTTTCCCGTACTATAACATCTATTATCTCTTTTGCGTGGGGGTTCATCAGCATGACATTCACGCCAAAGGGCTTATCCGTCAGGATTTTGCACTTTCTTATGGCCCGGCGGGTGGTTTCGGCGTCCATTGCGCCGGTGGCTATTATACCCATTGCGCCGGCATTGCTGACAGCGGCGGCAAATTCCGCAGTGGTTATGTTGGCCATTGCACCCTGTATTATCGGGTATTTTATATCAAACATTTTATTTATCATTGTTTTCTCCTTAAAGGTTTATATAGGCTGCCCCGTAAGTAAGACCGGCACCAAAGCCGACCAGAAGTATTTTCATTCCCTTTTTCAGTCTGCCTTCCTGCCGGCACTGGGCCAGGGCTATGGCCACACTGGCGGCGCTGGTATTGCCGTAATTTTGCAGGTTGGTAAAAAATTTGCTTTCCGGCACCCCCAGTCTTCTGGCCGCGGCACTGATGATGCGTATATTGGCCTGATGGGGTATTATAAGATCCACATCCTCCACGGAGAGGTTGTTTTTATCCAAAACTTTCATGGCGGCGTCGGCTATTGCGTTTACCGCAAAGCGAAAAACCTCCTGGCCGTCCATTTTCAGGTATGAATAATCTTTGGGCGGGTTGGACAGCGGGTTCATGATGATACCGCCGGCGGTCAGCACCTGTTTTTCATCACCGCAGCTGCGGGTGTAAAAATCGGCGCAGGACCCTTTTTCCCGGTCCAGCACCACAGCGCCGGCACCGTCGCCGAAAAGTATACAAGTGGAACGGTCGGTCCAGTCAATCAGCTTGCTTAAAGTTTCTGCGCCTATTACCAGCGCTTTTTTATGCTCCGGCAGCAGTGCCAGCGCTGTTTTAAGCGCATATATAAAGCCGCTGCACGCCGCGTTCAGGTCAAAGGCTGTCACCTCGCAGTCGGAAAGGCCCAGCTTCTGCTGTATAAGGCAGGCAGTAGAGGGGGTGAAGTTGTCCGGCGTCATTGTGGCAACTATTATCAGGCCTATTTCCCTTTGGTCTATTCCGGCATCTTCGATGGCCATTTTGGCCGCCGCAAGCCCCAGGTCGCTGGTGTTTTCCTGCCGGCTGATGTATCTGGATTTTATGCCTGTACGGCTGGTTATCCATTCGTCGCTGGTGTCCACCAGCTTTGATATATCTTCATTGGTGACGGTCAGCCGTCCTTTGGCCAGGCCAAAGCCCAGCATTTTGAAAGAGTACATCACATCACCCCTATTCTGCGGTATTTCTCATATCTTTCTTCCAACAGGTTTTTCATCTTTTTGCCTGTCAGCAAGGGAAGGTCCCTGTTGAGCAGGTTTCTTATCCGGCGCACCGTCACATCAATGTTTGCACCTGCGCCGCCCAGCGGCTCTTTCACTATTTCATCAATGATGTGCTTTTGATACAGGTCGGCCGCTGTCATCTTCATCTGCCGGGCGGCTTTGGGTGCCAGGGTTTCGTCTTTGTAAAGTATGCTGGCAAAGCCCTCCGGCGAAAGTATGGAATAAACAGCATTTTCCAGCATGTATATACGGTCCGCCACGCTGAGGGCCAGCGCTCCGCCACTGCCACCTTCGGATATCACTATACATATAACAGGTGTTTTCAGGTTGGAAAATGTATACAGGCACTGGGCTATGGCCTGTGCCCGGCCCCTTTCTTCGGCGCCTTTTCCCGGGTATGCCCCGGGGGTGTCAACTATTGTAATTATCGGGCGGGAAAATTTTTCCGCCTGTTTTGCCAGCCTTATCGCCTTGCGGTAACCCTCCGGCGATACCATGCCGAAATTCTTTTTCAGATTATCGGCCAGGTCTGTGCCCTTTGACTGGGCTATGACCGTTACCGGCCTGCCGTTGTACCTGGCAATACCGGCAGTTATCGACCGGTCCTCGCCAAAACAGCGATCGCCGCAAAAAGGGTAAAAATCACTGAAAAGTGCGCTGATATAATCCTGAGCCTTCGCCCTTTGGGGGCTGCGGGCAAGGCAGACTATATCCCACCGGTCCAGATTGGTATAAAACTGTTTTTTCAGTTTTTCTATTTTAATTTTCTGCCGGTTGTACCGCCGGGTATCCTCCGGAGGGATCTTGCGCAAAATCAACTGCTGTTCTTTTATGATATTTTCTTTTTCGGCTATGGTCATCCTGCGTCCTCCGTGTGCATTGCTATAAGGTCTGAAAGGGTTTTGCGCAGGCTGTCCCTGTCTGCAATCATATCCACAAAACCTTTCTCCATGACAAATTCTGCTTTCTGAAATTCCCGGGGCAGACTTTCGTTTATGGTTTTTTCTATCACTCGCTTGCCGGCAAAGCCTATCAGGGCGCCGGGTTCGGCAATGATAATATCGCCCAGCATGGCAAAGCTGGCGCTGACCCCGCCGGTGGTAGGGTGGGTAAGAACCGAAATGTACAAATTTCCGCTGTCGGAAAATCTTTTCAGCGCCGCGCTGGTCTTGGCCATCTGCATAAGGGAGATTATCCCTTCCTGCATACGGGCGCCGCCGCTGGTGCAGAAAATTATCAGCGGCAGTTTTTTGCTGTGGGCCAGCTCTATGGTGCGGCAGATTTTTTCACCTACCACTGCTCCCATGCTGCCCATCATAAAATTGGAATCCATAACCGCTACAGCACATTTTCTTCCGTCTATTTTTGCCGTGCCGCACACCACCGCTTCATTAAGGCCGGTCCGTTTTTTATACTTGGCCAGCTTTTCGCTGTAGCCTTCAAAATTTTCGCTGTTGGTGCTGGTCATGCGCCTGTCGGTTTCGTAAAAACTGCCGGCGTCAAACACCATTTCTATCCTTTCGGCCGCACTCATCTTAAAGCACCGGCCGCAGTCGGGGCAGACATGGTTATTTTCTTTCAGCCGTCTTACGCTGACGCTCCGGCCGCATTTTTCGCACTTTTTAAATATATTGTCCGGTATTTCCCTTTTGGTCCTTTCCGGTACAAAGCGCCTGATCGCCTTTTTAAAATTTTCCAGCTGCTCTTTGCGCTTTCTAAACAAGGTTTCCATTTGATTTAAGCTCCTCAATAAACTCGCCCGCAAAACCGGTGGAGTATTTGCCCTCTATAAATTTTTTATGGTGCAGGGCCATATACTGAAATTCCACATTGCTTTTCACCCCTGAAACAATAAATTCTTCCAGGGCTATTCTCATTTTCTTTATACACTCCAGCCTGGTGGGCGCCCATGTAATTATTTTGGCTATCATGGAATCGTAATAGGGCAGTATTGTATAACCGTTGTAAACGGCGCTTTCCACCCTGACATTCCTGCCGGCGGGGAAATTTACAAAATCTATCCTGCCGGCCGACGGGGCAAAATTATTTGCGGCATCTTCGGCATTTATACGGCATTCCATGGCGTAGCCGCTGCAGTGTATGTCCCGCTGGCTGAGTTCCAGCTTCTGGCCGGCCGCCGCCTTTATCTGCAATTTTACAATATCCACACCGCATATCATTTCTGTTATCGGGTGTTCCACCTGTATGCGGGTGTTCATCTCCATAAAATAGTAATTGCCGCCTTCGTCCAGCAGAAATTCTATCGTGCCCACAGAGTTGTACCCCACAAATTTTGCGGCTTTTACGGCATCGGCCAATATGTTTTGGCGAACGCTTTCTTCTATTGAAAAACACGGGGCTTCTTCTATCATTTTCTGGTTGCGGCGCTGGAAAGAGCAGTCCCTTTCGTACAAATGCACCACATTGCCGAATTTGTCACCGGCTATCTGTACTTCTATGTGCTTGGGATTGACAATGTACTTTTCCATGTATACTTCATCATCTTTAAAGCATATCTTGGCTTCATTTCTGGCACTGTGGTAAGCATTGTCAAATTCCCGGGGTGAAAAAACTATCCTCATGCCGCGGCCTCCGCCGCCGTTTACCGCCTTGATTATAACCGGATAGCCTATCTCCTGTGCCATCTGTCTGCCCTGCCGCACATCATTTACTATCTGCCGGCTGCCGTTTACCACCGGTACACCGGCCTGTATCATTGTCTGTCTGGCCCGGGCTTTGTTGCCCATTTTTTCAATTATTTCAGGGCTGGGGCCGATAAAAATCAGTCCGCACTCTTCCACCAGGCGTGCAAACCGGGCATTTTCGCTTAAAAAGCCGAAACCCGGATGTATCGCATCACAGCCGGTATTGCAGGCCGCCTGGATAATGTTGTACATATTCAGGTAGCTTTCCAGCGGACGGGGGCCGCCGATGCACACTGCCTCATCTGCCAGCTGAACATGCAAAGCCTCCTTGTCGCAGTTGGAGTACACCGCCACTGTGGAAATACCCATCTCTTTGCAGGTGCGTATTATCCTGACGGCAATTTCCCCGCGGTTGGCTATCAATATCTTTTTTATCATGTCAGTTTTCCTCGATAATCAGCAGCACATCGTCATACTGCACCATATCGCCGTCTGCCGGCAGTATCTGTGTGACAGTTCCGCTGAAAGGTGATTTTATTTCATTCATCACCTTCATGGCCTCCACAATGCACACCACATCCCCTTCTTTTACCTGCTGTCCTTCGCTGACAAAAGGTTTTGCACCGGCGGACGGTGCCCGGTAGTATGTGCCCACCAGAGGTGATTTTATCTGCTTGCCGGAGGGCCGCGGCTTTTCCTGCGGCTGCGGTGCCGGGGCAATATATTCAGCTGCGGCGGCCGGGGCAGCTGTGCACACATTTTTGCCCAGTTTCAGCTTTATCCCTTCGGCTTCCAGCTCCATGTCGGTTATGCCGCTTTTTTCAAACATCTCTATCAACTGTCTGATTATGTTTGTATCCATCATCTTCTCCTATTTTAAAAATGAGCTTAGAATTATCTAAGCTCATCATGTTTTTTTATTGTTTTGCCCGGAGTACATCCAGGATGTCCTGTACTGTTTTAAGACCTTCCAGCTCTTCGTCTTCAATTCTTACGCCAAATTCGCTTTCCAGTTCCATCGCCAGCTCTACGGCTGCCAGGCTGTCTATGCCCAGGTCGTCTTTCAGGCTTGCCTCGGGCTTGATCAGGCTTTCGTCCACATTGATTGCGTCTACCAAAACTTTGCTTACTTTTTCTAACATAATTATTCCTCCTGAGAATACAAATAACAATTTTAAAATTTGCTTTGACTGTCAAAGCACGGGCACATTATACATCTTTTGAATGTCAAAGTAAATACTTTGAATGTCAAATTTTTTGTAAATTTTGTGAAAGATTTGTTAAAGGCATATAGATTTTTCCCGATTTGGGATATATTAAACGCCGGGGAAAGTTTTTCTTGACTATTTTTGAATAAAATTATATGCTACTGTAAAGGGAGGGTATATTATGGACAGAACAAGACACACCCTGAACGAACTGCTGGTGGGAATGTTTAACTATATATTGTATCTTGAAGAGAGGAATTTAAAGCAAAAAGGCGTAAAGTTATCCATGAATGAGGTACACATACTGGAAAATATTCAGAAAACCAGCGACAACAGTATGTCCCATATAGCCAAAAGGTTGATGGTCACCCAGGGCACACTGACCACAAATGTGGCCAAGCTGGTTACAAAAGGTTATGTGGAAAGGCTACGCGACCCGGCAGACAAAAGGGTGGTAAGGCTGAATATCACCGAAAAAGCCGAGGAAGTGCTGAAAGTGCACGAGGACTTTCACCGCGAGATGATAGACAAAACCATAGGCGATCTGGGACTGGACGAAAACGAGGTTTTGATACAGTCACTGGAAAACATACTGGAATATTTCCGCCAGGCTTACGGGCAGGATGACAACAGCTGAAAGACAGCCGAACGCTGTCTTTTTTTGTTGCTTTTTTTCTTTATCTGCGGCGGTGTTTATGGTATAATAAGCCCGACAGACATTTTCACACACCGAAAGAGAGGATTTTATCATGCGCTATAACCCGCCATATTTTGACTTTGAGATATACGGCGTAAAAAGAAAACTGCCTTTTGTAAAAATCAAAGAAGACATGGCCCTGGCCAGTTTCTGCATTGTTTCCGACACCGAACTGGTTACAACAGTTGCCCCGCATCTGGCTGCCAAACTGCCGCAGGATGTGGATATACTGATGACAGCAGAGGCCAAAGGCATCATTCTTACATACGAGATGAGCCGCATTATGGGCAAAGAATTTGTTGTGGCCCGCAAAAGCAGAAAACCTTATATGCAAAATCCTCTGGAAGCCGTGGTATATTCCATCACAACCCAGGCAAAGCAGACACTGTACCTGGACGGAATGGATGTGGAAAAAATACGCGGAAAGCGTGTGGCGCTGATAGATGATGTTATTGCCACAGGAGAATCAATCGCCGCGCTGGAAAAGCTGGCCGAGGCCGCCGGCGCAACAGTTGCCGCAAAAGCCGCCGTGCTGGCAGAACTGGACAGCGTGTACCGCGATGACATTGTGTATCTGAAAGAGCACTATGTTTTCACTCCCAACGAAGACGGCACATTCACCCCGATAGAAAGCGAAAAGAAAAAATAGAAATAAAAAAGCACGCCGTACAGCGTGCTTTTTCTTTATTCAGATATAAAAATATTTTTCAATCTGCGGCCGGCTTTGTTTTTGATTGAATAATCTGCACCGGTTCAGATAATACACATCCCGCCGCAAACTGCCGAAATTACTCTTTTACAGCCTATTGCCTTTCCTCTGCCAGCAGGCCGTAATATACGGCGTCACACACGCCGCTGTTGTTGCGGTCGGCCTGCCTGAGGGTTCCCTCGTATTTCATGCCGCATTTTTCCATCACATGACCGGAATGCACATTGCGCAGGTCGTGTCTTGCCTGAACTTTGTTTACTCCCACCTGGTCAAACAAAAAATCCATTACAGCTTTCAGCGCCCGGCTGGTCACACCGGTGTGCCACCATCTGCGGCCGATGCAATAGCCTATTTCCGCCATTTTTATCTGCGGGTCAATTTCATTGATCACGCTTATGGAACCAATCGGGCCAAAGTCAGTACCTTTCAGCTCTATCGCCCACTGATAGTACCTCTCGTCCTTGTAATTTTCCACCCATGAGGTCAGTATTTCGCGGGTTGTGCCCTCATCTGCATGGGCAGGCCATGTCAAAAACTTCACCACCTGTTCGTCACAGGCCCAGTTGCGGTACATAGCCGGCACATCATCTGCGGTAAAAGGGCGCAAAATCAGCTTTTCTGTTTTAAGATATTGTGTTCCCAGATGCTTCATGCTTTTTCTCTCCTTTTCCGTCCAGGTCATGGTATCATTTCCTGAAAATTTTTCTAAAAAGCAAAATTATGGCCGCCGCAGCAACCAAAAGCAACAATACATTAAACCGCTGCCATAGGGTTGCGGCAACATCAGATGTAAAAATCCCTTATCTGCTTTTTAACATTTTATTTTATGAAATTATATCAAAAAAGCTTACTGCCGGCAATCATTTATTATATAAGTATTTGATGTATTGTATTTTGCAGAATAGCTGGTATAATGTTATTTATAAATGTGTAAGAATTGTGTATACGGAGGAATTGTTTTTGAAAATAATTATCGCCGGCGGCGGAAAAGTGGGAGCAACTCTCACACGACAGCTGTCTTCAGAAGGATATGATATAACCATCATAGATTCAAAATCAAATGTGGTGGATGATGCTTTGAACAGATATGATGTTATGGCTGTGCAGGGCAACTGTGCGGCTGCCTCTGTGCTTATGAAGGCGGATGTGCAGCGGGCAGACCTGCTGATTGCAGCCACAAGCGAAGATGAGGTAAATCTGCTGTGCTGCCTTACTGCCCACCACCTCAACCCGGCAATACATACAATCGCCAGGATAAGAAACCCGGAATACAGCCGGCAGATTTATGACATGAGCGATGTTTTTGCCCTTTCGCTTACAGTAAACCCGGAAAAACAGTCCGCAAAAGAGATAGAAAGACTGCTGCGTTTTCCGGGCTTTCTGCGCAGGGACACATTTGCAAACGGAAGGGTGGAAATTGTTGAACTGCGAGTAAACGAAAAAAGCGTATTGTGCGGCAGCCGGCTGAATAACCTTCAGCAGCTGACAGGGTGCAGCGTGCTGGTGTGTGCCGTGCTGAGAAACGGACAGGCAATTATGCCTGACGGCGATTTTGTCATACAGAACAATGACAGACTGTTTGTCACCGCCCCCACATCCAACCTGTCTGTACTGCTGAAAAATTTGGGAATAATAACGCGCAAGGTGAAAAAGGTAATGATATGCGGAGGCAGCAGGATAAGCTATTACCTGGCGCAGCGGATATCCCAAAGCGGCATAAAAGTGACAATAATAGACAAAGACCCGGACAAATGCCTTTACCTGGCGCAAAATCTGCCGAAAGCAGACATTGTATGCGGCGATGCCACCGACCAGAGCTTTCTGGAAAATGAAGGCCTGGCAGACTGCGATGCGCTGGTGTCAATGACAAGCATCGATGAGATGAATATCATCATTTCCCTTTTCGGAAATATGAACAATGTTCCGCAGGTCATAACAAAGCTGGACCATATGGAGAACAGCCGGGTTATGAGCAGCCTGCCGCTGGGAAGTATTATAAATCCGCGAGAGCTTTGCAGCAATATAATTGTGCGATATGTACGCGCTTTAAAAAATCAGGCAGGCGCCGCCCTTGCTGTTCATTCAATAGCCGACGGGCTGGCGGAAGCAGAGGAATTCAGAATTGATGAAAGCGCAAAATACTGCAATGTTCCGCTGAAAGACCTGCGTCTTAAAAAGAATGTGCTGATCGTATGTATAAACCATGGAGGTCAGCTGATTATCCCCAACGGCAATTCCTGCTTTGAACAGGGAGATACTGTTATCGTGGTTACCGGGCGCAGAAATATGGTTATGCAGTTCAATGATATTTTCGAGGTCTGACATATGAATTACCGGAGAATAGGAAAATATATAGGATATATATGGCTGATAGAAGCTGTTTTTATGCTGCCGTCAATTATGCTCAGCCTTGCAGACGGACAGCAGGCGGCAATGAACAGCTTTTTGATTTCCATGCTGATTACACTGTCACTGTCCGCTGTTTTGATATATACATGCAGAAACGCAAAAAGTGTATTCACAGCCCGCGAAGGATTTATATGTGTGGGCCTGAGCTGGATTGCCCTGAGCATTATGGGCTGTCTTCCGTTTATAATTTCAGGTGAAATTCCCAGATTTATAGACGCCTTGTTTGAAACTGTGTCCGGCTTTACAACAACAGGAGCTTCAATCCTTATCGATGTTGAACGGCTCAGCAGAGGTATGCTGTACTGGCGCAGCTTCACCCACTGGATAGGCGGAATGGGTGTTTTGGTATTTATGCTTGCAATAGCGCCTAAAGACGAAGGAGGACGCGGCTTTACCCTGCACCTTCTGAAAGCCGAAAGCCCCGGCCCGGATGTGAGCAAACTGGTGCCGCATATACGCGGCACGGCACAAATTCTGTATGTTATATACATTGCGCTTACCATACTGGACTTTTGTTTTCTGGTGGCCGGCGGCATGGAGGTTTTTGATGCCGTGTGCACCGCCTTTGGCACTGCCGGCACCGGCGGCTTTGGAATAAAGCGCGACAGCATAGCCGGTTACAGTCCATATATTCAAAATGTATGTACGGTGTTTATGCTGATATTCGGTGTAAATTTCAGCTGTTACTATCTTTTCCTCAACAGGGAGCTCAAGGCTGTTTTTAAAGATGAAGAACTGCGCACATATCTTGCAATAGTTGTTGTAAGCATAGGTATAATAACTGTAAATATAAAAGGATTTTACCCCACATTTGAAGAAACCCTGAGGCACGCCTCTTTCCAGGTGTCCAGCATTATAACCACCACCGGCTTTGCCACCACAGACTTTGACCTGTGGCCCAGCCTGTCCAAGGCAGTGATACTCTGCCTCATGCTGGTGGGTGCCTGCGCCGGAAGCACCGGGGGCGGCCTTAAATGCGGAAGATTTCTTCTGCTGCTGAAAACCCTTCGCCGCCAGGCCCACCAGATACTGTACCCCAACAAGGTACAGGTGGTGCGCAGCAACGGCACGGCGGTACCGGAAAAAATACTTCAAAGCATAAATGTATATTTTTCAGCCTATGCCATGATAATCGCCCTCAGCTTTATAATGGTTTCAGTGGACGGACTGAGCATACCGACAAACATTTCTGCCGTAATTTCCTGTTTTAACAATATCGGACCAGGCCTTGACCTTGCCGGTCCGGCATATAATTATTCCATGTTCAGTGATCTTTCAAAGTTTACCCTTATAATGGATATGCTGGCCGGACGACTGGAAATATATCCGATACTGATACTTTTCTCTCATACGGCCTGGAAACGAGCCTGAAAATTTTACAGCTATGCCCGGCGCAATGACGCCGGGCTTTTTTGCATTGAAGATGTAAGCCGATGATTGTATACTGAAACAAATTATCTGTGCACTGCCAAACCGCTGTAAAAAAATGCGCCTGATTGCGGCTAACTGCAATTATACTGAAATAGTTTTGATATATATCACAGATGGAGATTTCCTCACAAGCCAGCGCAACCGCCGGTTGCATTATAGTTGGTTGCCGCCAAAGGGCTTTGGTGATATCATATTCCCAAAAGGAGGTACGCTTATGACTCTTTCTGAAAAGCTGAAACAGCTGCGAGTGAAAAAAGGCCTTACCCAGGAGAAACTGGCCGAACTGACAGGGGTCAGCAGACAGGCCGTAGCCAAATGGGAAAACGGCCAGTCCCGCCCGACTTATGAAAACCTGGCGGCGCTGGAAAGCATTTACGGTCTTGAGCCTTACCGGCTCAGCGGAGAAAACCCGCCAAAGAAAGAAAACAAAATTTTACAGGCAAACCTTATAAAAATTGCAATAATAGCCCAGGCCGCCTGCCTTAATGTGGCAATTCAGCCGCTGGACGAAGGTTTTACCGGGGGTATGTACATTTTTGCCCTTGTTTTTAAATACCTTCCCCTTTTTCTGACTTCAATATGGATGAGTGCAAATATGAGATATGAAAAAAATCTCGTGCAACGCAGAAAAAACTCCATTATAGAACTGATATACTGTCTTATCCAGCTGGCTGCGGCACTTTGGGGCTATTACAGCGGCCACCTGTTTGTCACCGCCTGCCTGCTTATAGCAATATGTTATATTTATGTGGCGTATATAAACCCCAGGTACATGAACAGGCGGCTGGTTGACCAGGCAAAACACAAAAATAAAGAATAATATAAAACAGCCGCCGGAATAAAAATCGGCGGCTGTTCTATTGCTTAAAGCTAAAATAAGTTTTGTGAAAAGTTTTGTTTTACTCAATCAACATACGAAATCATATAGTATGTTGATGTATAATCCTCATGGGTGCATATAAGCAATGTACAATCATCACCAGTCAGATATGTGTTATATGCCACCTCATCATCCAAAAGCACCGTGAAGCTGTCTTGTTCTCTCAGATAAACTATCGGTTTTTCAGCCGTAAAATTTCTCCAGGCCACAATATGCTCATCAGCAGTCAGCCGATCCACAGCATTTGAGGACACAAGCAGTTCCTCATTATCCGACAGGCTGTTGATACTCCAGACTGTGCGCATTGTCTGCTCATCATTTGATTTATTATTGATGCAGTAAATTTCATCTCCGGCTGGCGCAAGCGTGCTTATTCGTTCGCTTAAATAAATTTTCTGCCCACATTCTGATGATTCCAGAAAGAATAATCCGGCATCCCGGTCTTTGCTTATATACATCAGTCCGCAGTCAAGCAATACAGGATTTTGAGAATTTTCTTTATATACGCTGACCTGTCCGGATTCATTATCATATTCCATTATATTTACTCCGGCCACCCCGCCACTGTCGTACACAATATCATCAAAGTAAATTTTACCGTTTTGGCTGACGATACTGTTTAACGACGCAGAAGAGCTGTTATATTGCGGCCGGAAATTGTAAATTTCTGTTGTTTTACCTGTTTTTATATCGCAGCTTTTAAGCCTGACTACATTGCTGACAGTATCAGTTTCTTTATATATTACAAAACCATCATCCACACATTCTATTGCTATTGTTCTGCCTTCACACACCTCAAACAAACGACTGTATTTGCCTGTGTCAATTTTATAAATACCTGTCTCTTTGATAACCGGTACAGTTTTCTCTTCATAAAGGATAATCAGAATATCTGTATTACTCATAACTTTGGACGGAGCTGTTTTCATATTATTGATATACTCCGGCAGATTTACAGGTTCAATTTTTATAAAACCATCTTTTGCAACCAGCGGCTTGTTTAATTGATATACGGACTCATATTCGTTCTGAGCAGATAAATCTTCAGGCTCATAATTTGATATAACGGTTTTCCGGCAGCTGCATAAAAAAATCATACACATAAAAATACCGGACAAAAAAGTGTATCTCCTCATAGTTTTCCTCCAATGTAAAAATAAGCCGTTTGATCGTTTGAATATATTGTACCATAAATAATTACAAAGTTAAAATTTTATAAAGGGGCAAGAAAACAACTGATATTGTTCAACTTTCAGATGCAGTCGCCCTGCGATATCTACCAAGCCAGAAAAAACGGAATAAAAATACTGCCGGACCGAAGTCCGGCAGTATTTGATGTAATGTTAAATTTTATCTTTTTGCCGGAACGATTTCCAGCCAGTATCCGTCCGGGTCTTCTATGAAATATATGCCCATCTCTTTGTTTTCAAAGCAGATACAGCCCATTTCGCTGTGCTTTTTATATGCGCCCTCGTAGTCGTCTGTAACGAATGCCAGGTGGAATTCGCACTCGCCCAGGTCATATTTCTGCGGATGGTCTTTCAGCCATGTCAGCTCCAGCTCAAAGTCACTGCTGTCGTTTTTGACATATACAATGGTAAAGTTTTCGTTTTCTTTTCTTCTGCATTCCTCCAGGCCCAGAGCCTCTTTGTAAAATGCCAGCGATTTTTCCAGGTCGCTTACATTATAATTTTCGTGCACCATTTTAAAGTTCATATTTTTACCTCCGTTACGGCACATCTTTCCGATACGCCATGTTTTTTTATTTCAAATGCGTTTGTACAGCCCTTTGAAAATCTGCCGGGCACAGCTGTTATATGTTGCCGACGGCTTTCAGGCTACCAAGTATTTCATCCGCCTGCGCAAATTCATCAGGGTCTGTCGCCCATAGGCTTATGCTCAGAAGGTCGCCCTCTCGCCAATAACCTATATAAATTGTATAAACTGATTTGCCCCTGTCCTTGTATACATCTTTGAACACAATACATTTAAAGCCCTGCAAGCCGTATGGATGCTGAACAAATAACTCTGCCGATTTCGGCACAGAAGATCTAAAGGCTTTTTCCATAACATCACCGGGGGCCGGCACACCGTTTTTTGATGCGTGGAATGGGGTAATTCTTACAGTCAGACTGCTTTTGTCCTGCCAAAAAATATATTGTCCGCTGATATCATCATATTGATGTTTCCACAAATCCGGCGCAGACACCTGACACCCGCAGGACAAATTATATATACCCATAACAATTTCTCCCATACAAGCTGTCACTCTTTATATAAAAACGCCGGAAACTGTGTAAAAACAGTTCCCGGTGCGTTGGTGTTCCCGAGGTGATTCGAACACCCGACCTACCGCTTAGGAGGCGGTCGCTCTATCCGGCTGAGCTACGGAAACATATGCAATTTTATACTGCCATATTATTTTACATTAAATCGCGGCAAAAATCAAGGATAAAATTTTTTTCTGATTATTGACTTAAAGTAAAGTTTAAGTGGTATAATTTATACAACAACTACTGTTAGGAGAAGTGAAAATGAAAAAATTAGGTTTTGGCTTTATGCGCCTGCCCCTGAAAGATTCCAACGACGCCACCAGCGTTGATATGGAGCTTCTGTACAAGATGGTGGACACCTTTATGGAAAAAGGGTTTACATATTTTGATACAGCTTATGTCTATCACCAGCAGCAAAGTGAAAGATTTTTGAAACAGGCGCTGGTTGACAGATACCCCCGCGACAAGTTCACCATTGCCACAAAGCTGCCCATGCCCTTTGTGAAAACAGCCCGGGACAATGAAAGGATTTTCAACGAGGAACTGGAAAAATGCGGTGTTGATTACTTTGACTATTACCTGCTGCACGCAATGAACGCCGAAAGGTTTGAACAGGCCAAAAATCTGGGCTGTTTCGAGTTTATCAAGGAGAAAAAAGCCCGGGGAAAAATCAGAAACATCGGTTTTTCATTCCATGACACAGCACAGCTGCTGGACGAAATGCTGACCCGGTGGCCGGAAGTAGATTTTGTGCAGTTGCAGATAAACTATCTGGACTGGGAAAACCCCAGCATACAGTCCCGCGCATGCTATGAAGTGGCTGTAAAACACAATGTGCCGGTTATAGTTATGGAACCCATAAAAGGCGGCAGTCTGGCCAACCTGCCGGAAGAGGCCGTACAGCTGCTGAAAGGTCTGGATGACAAAATGTCCGCCGCCAGCTGGGCTGTAAGGTATGCGGCCAGCCTGGACAATGTAATGATGGTTCTGTCCGGTATGAGCAACCTGGAACAGGTTCAGGACAATGTGGCATACATGGAAGATTTCGTGCCGCTGAAGGAAGAAGAATACAAAGTTATAAACAAGGTTGTGGATATAATTTATCAGTCAAAGACAGTGCCCTGCACCGCCTGCCAGTACTGTGTTGACGGATGCCCCAAACATATCCCGATCCCAAAATACTTTGCCCTGTACAACGCCGAACTCCAGGCGCTGAACAAAGGATTTTCCACACAGAAAATCTATTACTCCAACATGACCCAGACAATGACAAAGGCCAGCGAATGTATCGCCTGCGGAAAATGCGAAAAATCCTGCCCGCAGCATATAAAAGTAATAGACGAGCTGAAAAATGTAGCAAAAACATTTGAATAAAATAAAAAGCCCTGCAAAAGCAGGGCTTTTGTTTATTCTCCGATAGTCCGCTGTACCCTTTCAGCAAGCAGAAGTCCGTTTGTCAGATCCATGGAAGCAAAGTCTGTTTCAACACCGGTATCCGCCAGCAAAGGCGCCATGCCCCGCGGGTCCCGCACCAGGTTTTTCACATTGCTGTAAACCCAAGGCCAGTTTTCGCCTATCATTTCTTTTGTTTCCGGCTCCAGCCGGTCATACCAGGCCTGTATGTCCTCCAGCATAAATTCTTCATTGTCTGCGTTGGCATATTCGACGGAAAATTCCACAAAATCAGCAGCTACAGCCGCCGCTTTCAGCGTGCTTCCGGCCGAGCCGGCCTCTGCATTGTTTATGGAAGACAAAAGCCGGTTCAGACTTTCTGTCTCATAGTTGCGCTTTAGCACCTGCGAGCTTGACTGCGTCCGGGATGTTGCAGAAGAAGTCCCGGAAGATGTCTGTCCGCTTTGGGAAGAGGGCGACTGCGTGCACCCGGCCAGCATTGCAAGACATAAAACACAAGCCAAAAGTTTAAATTTCATAAATATCCTCCCTTTCACCTTGCTTTGTTTGATTTCATAATAACACCACTTTATGAAAAAATAAACAAAAATATGTTACAAAAAAGAACAACCCTGCTCAAAAAATTGAGAAGGGCCATCTTTATTAGAAGGATTTTCCGAAGTTAGCTTTTAAGTGGCAGTTGTTGACTGCGATATTATTATATTCAATTGTTAAAAAAATATCAATATATTATATAAACAAACTTTCTCTTTATACATAGCTTTTTTATATGCAAAACATACAAACAAAGAACCCGCCTTACGGCGGGTCTTTGCAAGAGAAAAAGTATATGAGGAAATGCAAGAATATAACGCCAGCCTATATGCGTTAAATTCTTTAACTGTATTATACATCCCGAATTGCAAAAATTTTGTCAAAAAAGAGGGGTGGTTTGGTGAAAATTTTATTGTGCAAAATCCGTTGAAATGCAAAATTTGAGTGAAATATATTGAAAACTTTTATATATATTGCTATAATGAAGTAAAGGTAATTGACATATAATTACCTGTCCTTAAAACAAGGAGGCTTCAATATGAAAGTTACGACAATAGGCAGAAAAGTTTCACTGAAAGACGCATTTTTGGAAAGAGTAGACAACAAGCTGGCAAAGCTGGACAAATTCTTCTCGGACAATGCTGTCGCCACCGTAACCGTCACGGTAGAAAAAAAGTGGCAGACGGTGGAAATTGCAATCAAAGACCGCAAACTGATGTTCCGCAGCGAGAAAAGCGCTGACAGCATGGAGCTGGCTCTTGATGACGCAGTAGAAAACCTTGAAGCTCAGATAATCAAAAACAAAGAAAAAATCCACAGAAAATTTAACGGTTATGCTTATTTTGACGATCTTCCGTCCACAGACGAGGACGAAGATTACGAGATTGTACGCAAAAAAGTTTTCGCCTTGCAGCCGCAAAGCGTAGACGATGCTATTCTGGAAATGAATATGCTGGGGCACACATTCTTTATGTTCAAAGATATAGTAACCGAAGAGATAAATGTTGTGTACAAACGCAAGGACGGTAAATACGGCCTGCTTTTACCCGAATAATACCTCCTCTCTCCATAGATTTCAAAAGCCGGGGCTTTTTAAGCTCCGGCTTTTGAATTATTATTTATTTTCATCGTCAACGGTAGTTTTTTCAATAATGTATCTGGGGCGCTGTTTTGTTTCGGAATATATCTTTCCGATGTATTCGCCTATTATTCCCAGGCAAAGCAGCTGTATGCCGCCTATAAATCCCATTATTCCCACCAGACTGGTCCAGCCGGTAACAGTGGTGCCGAAAAAGTGTGTGAACACCGCATAGATTACCACCACAAAGCTGACAAGGCTCATTACAAAGCCCAACCCTGTGATATACCTCAGCGGCTTCACGGACAGGCTGGTTATACCGTTCAAAGCCAGGTTGAGCATTTTGGAAAAAGGATAATGGCTTTCGCCGGCTATTCTTTCGTGTCTTTCATAATAAACAGCTGTGGATTTGTAACCTACCATCGGGACAAGGCCGCGCAGGAACAGGTTGACCTCTTTGAACTGCGCCAGGCCTTCCAGCGCCTGCTTGCTCATCAGGCGGTAGTCTGCGTGGTTGAACACTGTCTGGGCGCCCATCATCTCCATGAATTTGTAAAAGCCTTCGGCTGTAAATCTTTTGAAAAATGTATCTGTATCACGCTTGCTTCTGACACCATATACCACATGGCAGCCTTCGTGATAATTTTTCAGAAATTCGTCCATTGCGTTGACATCGTCCTGACCGTCACAGTCTATGGAAATGGTCACATCACACCTGTCCTTTGCCCACATCAGTCCGGCCAGCAGTGCGTTCTGATGGCCGCGGTTGCGGCTGAGGGTAAGGCCGACAAACCTGTCGTTGCTTTTTGCCAGGTTTTGAATAATCTGCCATGTATCATCTTTGGAACCGTCATTGACAAAAAGTATTTTTGACTGTTCGCTGCACAGTCCTTTAGCTATAAGGCTTTCCAGCTTTTCCAAAAACATGCCGGATGTTATCGGCAGAACCTCCTGCTCGTTATAACAGGGTATAACAATATATAAAGATTTATCCATCTTTTCCTCCGTTAATTATGATACATCAGTAAATTTTATATATAACTGCACTGTTGTCCGAAAATACCGGTTCAAGGCCGGAAAAAGCTGATATATCGCCCTCAAACTGTGAGGAGTACACCACATACCTTATATTATGCTTTTTGCACAGTCGGATTATCTCATCCAGTGACGCGGCCTGCTGGTCATAAATGCCGAAAACCTTGCCCACCAGCTGCAGTCTCCGGTCAACCTGCCGCCATTCTACACCCATGTTTGACACGGTGTATTTAAAGCCTTCCATGTAGGACGGCCTGCCTGAAAAACAGGTGTATACATTTGAAAGCCCTTCCCCTGCGCCGGTGTGGGTGCGGTTGGTTATAAACAGCTCTCCCACCTGCATATTCTCCCTGAGGTACATTCCGGCGGCTTCATCTTCTGCCTTGACCACAAAGGGATAATCATATTTTTCCAGCACATTGTAATGGAACAAAAACTGCCTTATTCCGCTGCCGCCGAAATTTGTATACATAAATACAGCCGTGGCACAGCTGAGGACCAGCAATCCGTAAGTGATAATATTTTTGGGTTTTATCCTGTCAAAGGGGAAATAATCAACAGCCAGCAGGTTTAAAAAGAATATGGCCGTGTATACAAAGTAAACCTGACTGAATGCTTCGTGCTCTGTCAGGAAGAAGCCCAGTATTCCGCCGGCTATACAGGCATAAAACCAAAGCTTTTCAAAGGAAAGCCTGGTTATTTTAAAGGCATCTGACAGCATTTTCGGCAGCACCACAACCGACTGGAACGGCGCTATACACACCGTCTGCAACACCATGAACACAGGGATTGACAGCCTGTACAGCCAGATGTTTGTATTGCTGAACAGCCGGAGGAAATTTCGGAAATATCCCAGCTTCAGCGTCCCTGTAAGGCTGAATGATGTGGACCGTCCGGCCCCGAAACGCATAATTAAAACATAAACCGCGCCAAAAACCCCGCAGGCTGCCAAAGCCGTCAGCACCGGCATGATTTTTTCGTTGCGTGTAAACAGATTTATCAGCGCCGCCATGGCTATTGCTATGGCCGCTATCGCCGCAATGGGAGATTTGGAAAAAGAAAGCATCAGAAAAGCCGCTGCCGCCGCTGCAATCCGCCAGGGGTTAAACCCAAAAGAACGCCTGGTAAGCCCCACAACAAGCATTGCGAAAACAGCCAAAAAGGCAAAAGCGCCTGTCATGCTGTTGGCATTTCCCACCAGCGCTTCCAGCAGGCTGTTGCCAAAGACGCTGGCCCCGCCCGGCAAAGCTTTCCACAAACTGAGGCAGGACAATGCGAAAAAAGACACCAGGAACATATTTATTTTGAATGTGTTTTTGCCGAAATACACCCTGGCAAAATCATAAAGGGCTGTTATTAAAAACAAGGCCATAAAGCCCTGAAGATAAAACCCGATTATATCATAGTTGGAAATGCCGCTGATAACGCTGACAGCGCAGGAAATCATCTCCGTGAGGTAATGATATTTCAGCTGTACACCGGAAAATCTTATGTCCTGCGGCGGAAAGGAAATTTTAAAACTTTCCGCATTGCCCACAGTCCACATAAAATCCTGGCTTAAAATTATCTGCCCGACCTTTGAGGGATGGGCATGCTTGGCCACCCCCAAAAAAGCATATATAAACAGCAGAAATGCAAAAACCATCAGCATAAACAATGTCTGGCTGTCCAGCTTCCGCCCGTCCCTTTTAACATCGGAAAAAACATAATATTTGCTGAAAAACAGGCCCGCCAGGCCTACCATCGGCGAAAACACCTGCAAAGGTATCCAAAAGTTAAAATATGCACAAGGCAGAAAAACGGCCATCAGCAGGCCTGTACCTATCAGAAAATAAAGGCTGAAATAAGAGTTTTCATCCCCGTCAAATCTCTCCAGTCCCACGGCCTTGCATATCACGGCCCCCGGAAGAAAGATATAAAACCGGCATACCAGCCAGAACAGTCCCAGCCGGATGACGCTGCCGCCTGCCAGGTGAACTGCCGCACAATATATTATTATCATAAACAGCGATACCGCTGTTTTGAATGTTTTGAACCTGCTGTACAAAGCGTCTGCAAATTTTGTCATCTTACACATCCTGCTTTAACATAAACGATTTCTAAGACAAAAAAATTATATCACACCCATAGTCGCTTGTAAACAAAGTAATATAGTGATATACTTTATGGAAAAATGCAGAGAGGTGCAATTATGAGTTTTGGTGTTCAGCTTCTGATTATATGTCCGCTGGTTTTTCTGGCCGGGTTTATAGATTCTGTCGCCGGTGGCGGCGGGCTGATTTCCACGCCTGCGTATATGCTGGCCGGACTGCCCATGCACAATGTGCTGGCCACCAACAAAGTCATGTCATCTGTGGGCACCGGCATGGCCGCCGTAAAATTTTCCAAAAGCGGTCATGTCCATTGGAAAACCGCCATTGTCAGCCTGTTTTTCAGCGCCAGCGGCAGTTTTCTGGGCAGCCAGCTGGCCCTCAGAATAGACCAGACCATGCTTAAAACAGCTTTTACTTTAGTATTGCCCTTTATAGCCATATTTGTGCTTATGAACAAAAAAAGTGCCGGAATGGGACAAAAGCTGTTCGGACGAAGCCTGTATGCCGCGGCAGCCTTTATAGGTGTGCTTATCGGTTTGTATGACGGACTGATAGGCCCCGGAACCGGCACATTCCTGATATTTGCATACACCACAATAATAGGTTTTGACTATATAACCTCCAGCGGCAATGCCAAGATAGTAAACCTGGCGTCCAACATCACCGCGGCCGTCAGCTATATACTGGCAGGCAAGGTGCTGTGGGCCATTGCAATACCTGCGGCGGCAGCCAATCTGGCCGGAAATTACCTGGGGTCTGCATACGCAATAAACAAAGGTTCCGCAGCCATAAGGAAGATGCTTATACTGGTGCTGGCCGGCATATTTATAAAGCTGATTTTGGATATAATATAAAATATACATAATAAAACGAGGGGGTATTCCCCTCGTTTTTATATTCCCAGTTCCTGACCTACTATTATGACATTTATCCTGCCGGGTATGCGGGAAAAGTTCAGAATTGCAGTGGTGCAGCAGCTTCTTCCGGGCACAAAGCAGTCGTGGCACACACCGTCAACCGCACACGGGGTGTCAAAATTGTTGTTTTTGCAGTTTTGCGGCGCAACCTTTTTTACCCTGGCTGCCGCCCGGGCCTGGCTTTCGACTATTTTGTTTGCGCCGGCCACTATAACCACCTTTTCCGGCCCGTATATCAGCGCAGAAACCCTGGTGGACGCGCCGTCCTCGTTGTAAATCCTGCCGTCGGAGATTATGGCATTGGCGGAGGAGAAAAACACATCTGCAAAAAACCTGCGGCGCACAATCCGCTTTTTGTCCGCCTCGTCCTTTGCCCGGGCCTGGTCCCGGTAATCAAATTCCCCGCTTTTCAAAAAATTGTCAAGGCCAATCCGGCTCAAAGTCACAGAGCCGCTTCTGGCCACCAGGTCACCGGATTTTACCATTGTTTTTATCAGTTCCATCGCCCGCTGTCCGTCCGGGACATAAACGGCGTTGAACTGTCTTTTTTTCAGATTTTCAATAGTTTTTTCGATCAGCTTTGCGTCAAAATCCATACAAACCTCCTGCTGTACACAATATTTACATTTTATAAGTGTACAATCAAAAATGTAAATGTGATAAAGTCACATAATATTTTTATCATTTATATTATACTGAAATCGATTATTTTTTCAACTGTACAGGAGGCTGTAATGAAACTGAACAAAGGCTTGCAAATGCCTGATTTTACTTATCTGAGCCCTTATAAAGACGAAGAGCAGACACTCTATTCCTATATGGAAGGACAGAAAACCTATGTGGTTTTCCTGCGCTATTTCGGATGCACCGTATGCCGTCTGGACCTGCATATATATGCCCAGAGGATGAAAGAGTTTGAGGCAAAAGGCGCAAAACTTATGGTAGTTTTGCAGTCTGACCCGGCTGTTGTAAAGGACGAGGCGCCCCGGGGCACATTCCCCTTTGAAATTGCGTGCAACCCCAGCCAGTCGCTGTACAAAGAATTTGAAATTATGCCCGCCAAAAGCAAGCTGGCCCTGGCCGGCAGCGGAATTTTCCAGCTGGTCAAAAAAATGAAAGCCGCCAAAAAGTTCGGTTTTGAACACGGTGCTTTTGAAGGCGACGAGCAGCAGCTGCCCGCTGTTGTGCTGGTGGACGAAAACGGCGTCATAAAATACAGTCACTATGCCAAAAATCTGGCGGATATGCCTTCCGTTGACGAGATGCTGGCTAAAATATAATTTTTAAGGAGAAACTACTATGGCAAAATTGGTTAAAGGGGACAAATTCCCCAACTTCGCCGTTGATTCCGTATACGGAACCGATGTGGTGAAAGGTCTGACAATGGAAAAACTGGTTGACGGCAAACCCACATTCATCTGGTTCCAGCGTTACATCGGCTGCCCTCCGTGCAGACTTGATGTACACCTGCTGACACAGGCCTATCCTCAGTTTGAAGAAAAAGGCTGCAATGTGCTGGTTGTAATGCAGTCCAAACCGGAAATTGTACTGCGCGACATGAACGGACAGACACTGCCTTTCCACCTTATCTGCGACCCCACCGAGTCCATGTACAAAGAGCTGGAAATAGGTTCTTTTGACCCCGAAAACAGACCGGAAATGACCGAAGAAGAACAGAAAAAGATGGCATTCAAGATTGAAGGCATGAAAGCCAACGGTTTTGAACACGGCGATTACGAAGGCAACGAACAGCAGCTGCCCGCATTCTTCGCACTGGCACCCGACATGACAGTTGAAGTGGCACACTATGCAAGAAATATTGCCGACATGCCTCTGGCAACAGAAGTTCTGGAAAAAATCAAATAATCCTTTCGGATATAAAACGATTAAATATAAATTTTTGGAGGTAATTATCAATGGCAAAATTGGTAAAGGGAGATAAATTCCCGAATTTTACAGTTGACACCGCTTTTGAAAACGGCGTTACAATCGAAAAAATAGTTGACGGCAAACCTACAATGTTCATGGTTCTGCGCTATATCGGCTGCACAGTATGCCGCTATGATGTACACTGCCTGACAGAAAGATATCAGGAATTTGTTGACAAAGGTGTAAATGTTGCAGTTGTTATGCAGTCCACACCTGAAATTGTTCAGAGAGACCTGGCCGGCGGCACACTGCCCTTCTATCTCATCTGCGACTCCAAGCAGGAGATATACAAAACACTGGAAATCAACGCCGCTTCCGATATGCCTTCACTGGTTGGCGAAGACATGGCAAAATTGCAGGAAAAAGGCGCCAAAGCTGCCCGGGCCGGATTTAAACACGGCGACTACGAAGGCATTGAAGAACAGCTGCCCGCATTCTTCTTTGTTGACGGCGATATGACTGTGAAAGAAGCCCACTACGCCAAAACAATTATGGATATGCCCACAGTTGACGAAATGCTGGCCAAAATCTAATCTATATCCAAATCTTGACACCCTGTCAGGCCGACAGGGTGTTTTTTATGTTTTTCACTGTTTTTATTCCTTTTTTACTGTTGATTTTTACATAGTTTTAGTAAATTTAGACAATTGACCCATATCAATTTCTACATTCAAAATAAAAAAAATATGTGAAAATCATTTAAAAATTTTCTATTATGTGTTAAAATTTTTGTAATGTTTGTATATCGTGTATTGTTTTTGGTATAACGACGAAATTTTTTTACAAAGGGGGTTCATTTCATTATGGACTACAAGCAAATGAAAATCAAAAACATAATGGTTGCCGGCCATGCCGGCAGCGGGAAAACCAGTCTGGTAGAGGCGTTGCTGTACGCCACAAAGACAATCGACCGCATGGGAAAAGTTGAAGACGGAAACACAGTGTCAGACTTTGACAACGAAGAAATCAAGAGAAAATGTTCTCTCTCCAGTTCCGTGGCCTATTATGAATACAACGGAACAAAGGTAAACCTGGTTGATGTTCCGGGACTGTTTGATTTTGAACTTGGTATGTACGAAGGCGTAAAAGCCTGCGAAAACACAATTATCACCGTCAGCGCAAAGGACGGTGTGGAAGTAGGAACACACAAAGCCTACAAACTGAGCGCCAAACACGGACGCAGCACAATGATTTATGTGTCCAAAGTTGATGTGGAACACGCTGACTTCTATAAAGTATTTGAAGAGCTGAAAACAGAATTCGGCCCGCAGGTATGTCCGATTATCGTACCGGTAGCCAAAGGCGACGAAACTGTTTATATAAATCTGATGGAATTCAAGGCATACTCCTATAAATCCGGCAAAGCGGAAGAGGTTGTTATGCCAGCCACCGGTCACCGTCTGGACGGTCTGGTAACAAGTATCAACGAAGCTGTTGCAGAAACAGATGAAGAACTGTTTGAAAAATATTTCTCCGGCGAACAGTTTACCAAAGCTGAAATCGTCACCGGCATAAAAGCCGGTATAAAAGCCGGTACAATCACCCCTGTTGTATGCGGCGCAACAACAAAACTGGAAGGCATTGATATGCTGCTGGACGCTGTCAACGACCTGCTGCCCAGCCCGGAAGATACAGACGGCACACCTCTGATGATAGGTTCGGCCGATGTGGTTCTTCCCTTCAATGAAAACAGCCAGGTTGCGGCCTTGGTTTTCAAAACAGTTGCCGACCCGTTTGTTGGCAAGCTGAGCTATGTAAAGGTGCTCAGCGGCAACCTGAAAGCAGACTCTGCCGTTGTAAACACCACAGTGGGCGCACCGGAAAAAATGGGCAAACTTCTGTTTGTACGCGGCAAAAAACAGTTTGATGCAGATTACATAAAAGCCGGCGACATAGGCGCCGTCACAAAGCTGGCCAACACCAAGACCGGCGATATTCTGTGCGACCCGCAGAACGAGTACAAAGCAGTTGACAACGAATTCCCGGCTCCCACAATGGAAATGGCCATACGCCCCAAGAACAAAGGCGACGAGGCAAAGATATCCTCTGCACTGCAAAGGATAATGGAAGAAGACTGCACCGTAAGCTATCGCCAGGATGCCGAAACTTCACAGCAGCTTATCAAAGGCCTGGGCGAACAGCACCTGGATGTTGTTCTGGCCAAGATGAAGGGCAAATTCGGTGTTGATGCCGAACTGTCCAAACCGAGGGTTGCTTACAGAGAAACCATAAGAAAAACAGTAAAAGCCGAAGGCAAGCACAAGAAACAATCCGGCGGACACGGACAGTACGGCCATGTATGGATTGAATTTTCACCCTGCGACAGCGACGAGCTGGTATTTGAAGAAAAGGTATTCGGCGGAGCTGTTCCGAAAAACTATTTCCCTGCCGTTGAAAAAGGCCTGCAGGATGCCAAGAAATACGGCGTGCTGGCCGGTTACCCGGTAGTGGGACTGAAAGCCACATTGCTGGACGGTTCTTATCATCCGGTTGACTCTTCCGAAATGGCCTTTAAACTGGCTGCCACACTGGCTTATAAAGCCGGTCTGAAAGAGGCTTCTCCCTGCCTGCTGGAACCCATAGGCACCCTGAATGCGCTGGTTCCCGATGCAAATGCCGGTGATGTTATGGGCGAAGTAAACAAACGCCGCGGACGCGTACTGGGCATAGAGCCTGCCGGAGACGGAATGCAGAAAGTAATGGCCGAATGTCCCATGAGCGAAATGTCAGACTTTACAACTTATATACGCTCCCTTACCGCGGGCAGAGGCAGTTTCTCTCTGGATTTTGCCAGATACGAACAGCTTCCGGCCAACCTGGAACCCAAGGTAATTGAAGAAGCCAAAAAGTTTATTGTTGCAAAATACGACGAAGAATAAAATCATTATCTATTCCTCTTTTTCTCATCCAAAACCTCCCTTGCCGGGAGGTTTTGGTATGTTTTGCGGCTTTATACGGGCAAATACGCCCTTTTTTGACCTCGGGTAATATTGACATTACTTTTGTTTATATATATAATAATAGCATTGCTTGTTGAAAAGGAGATTATCAAATTGGCAAAAGAAGTATTGCTTACACAGTCGGGTTATGACGACCTGGTTAAGGAATTGGAATATCTTAAAACAGAAAAACGCCGGGAACTGGCGGAGAAAATAAAAGTTGCCCGTGGATTTGGCGACCTGTCCGAAAACAGCGAATATGACGAAGCCAAAAACGAACAGGGTCTGGTTGAACAGCGCATCATGGAGCTGGAAGTCACAATAAAAAATGCAAAAATTGTTGACAAAAGCAACATGGCAAAAAATGTTGTGGGTGTTGGTGTTCATGTTGTTGTTGAAAATGAAGCAGGTGTTGAAAGCGCCTATGACATTGTCGGCAGCACAGAGTTTGACCCTCTGCACGGCAAAATCAGCGAAGATTCACCTGTAGGCGCCGCGCTGAAAGGACACAAAACAGGTGAAACAGTGTCTGTTGATCTTCCCACCGGCAAAACAATACACCTGACCATCAAAAAGGTTACAATACACAGATAAGAAAAAAGCAGGGCTTTTGCCCTGCTTTTGTTTTTTACCTGTTTTTAATCATTCTGCCCACAATTTTGAAATATTTTGTCATAATCGGAACATATGTGGCCAGAAAAGCACTGAATGCAGCAAAGGCTGCCGGTGTTTTGAACTTTTTTGGAATTTGCAGTCCCACAAAAACACCCATGGCAAAAAGACAGATTTTTATCAGTGCCAGGTCTTTCCAGTCGCTTTGTTTTAAATAGTTGTCCGCGCTTTTAAATAACCATTTCATAATTTTTACTCCGCTTCGTTTTTCTTTACCTTCATTATATTATACAAAAAAGAAGTTGTAAACAGAAATAAAATTACAAAACCATGAACAATGTGCCGGCCCCTGCCCGCGTCATACATAGGCGCATATACCGGCCACATAAAACGCCTGCTGAATATATTTGCACATTGGCTACATTATAATATTTTTTTACCGATATTCAATCAATATCAGACTTTTTGTGCATTTTTTCCTGGAAAACTGCCGGTATATCGGCTTGTATATCCAATAATTTTATGATAGAATAAATTGATACACTGAATTAAATTTAATTTTATAGATTAAGGAGCAGGACAATGGAAAATACAAACATTATGCCCGAAACCGGTGAAGAAAACCTGAGCGAGCAGATGCAAATCCGCCGCGCCAAGCTGAAAGCCTTGCAGGAAAAGGGAGCCAACCCTTACGAAAAGACAAAATATGATGTTACAGATTACGCAAAAGATGTGGTAGACGCCTTTAAAGACGAGGAAGAGGACCACGGCACAGCCAGCCTGGCCGGCCGTATTATGTCCAAACGCATAATGGGTAAAGCCGCATTTATGGATATTATGGATCATTCCGGCAGAATACAGCTGTATCTGCGCCGGGATTCTTTGGGAAAAGACTATTTCAAAGAGGTATGTTCCTGGGATATCGGCGATATCGCAGGTGTACAGGGCGAAATATTTAAAACAAAGCACGGTGAAATTTCCATCAGGGTAAAACACATCGAGCTTTTGAGCAAGTCCCTCATTCCCCTGCCGGAAAAATGGCACGGTCTGACAGACACAGATACCCGTTACCGTCAGAGATATGTTGACCTTATCGTAAACCCCGATGTAAAGGAAACATTTGTAAAACGCAGCCTGATTGTCCGTGAAGTGCGTCACTTCCTGGATTCCAAAGGATTTATCGAGGTTGACACACCTATACTGACACCTTTTGAAATCGGCGCTTCTGCCCGTCCGTTTATCACACATCACAACACACTGGATATGGACATGGTTTTGCGCATCGAGACAGAACTTTATCTCAAGCGCCTTATCGTCGGCGGCTTTGACAAAGTTTATGAAGTGGGCCGTATCTTCCGTAACGAAGGCATGGACACAAAGCACAACCCCGAATTTACAACAATAGAACTTTACCAGGCCTATGCAAACTACTTTGATATGATGGATCTGGTTGAAGAGATGATGAAAACCGTTGCCATGAAGGTATGCGGCACGCTGGAAGTGCCTTACCAGGACAAAGTCATCAACCTGGGACATTGGGAAAGGATGACAATGCTGGAAGCTGTAAAGAAATATTCCGGTGTTGACTTTAACCTGATAAACTCTGACGAAGAAGCCATTGCCGTTGCAAAAGAACACAAGGTGGAACTGCCGGAAGTGCCCAGCAAAGGAGCTATCCTGGCCGAATTCTTTGACGCTTTTGTAGAGGACAAGCTGGTACAGCCTACATTCATTTATGATTATCCGGTGGAAATCAGCCCGCTGGCCAAACGCAAACCGGAAGACCCGGCTTATACCGAGCGTTTTGAATATTTCATCAACTGCATGGAATTTGGCAACGCTTTCAGCGAACTGAACGACCCCATCGATCAGAAAGGCCGCTTTGAAAGACAGGTTGCCGAAAGAAGAGCCCTGGAACCCAACTGCAAAGCGCAGGTTGACTACGACTATGTAACAGCGCTGGAATATGGTCTGGCTCCTACCGGCGGTCTGGGCTTCGGTCTTGACAGGCTGGTAATGCTGCTGACAGACTCTGCCTCCATACGCGATGTACTGCTGTTCCCCACAATGAAGCCTTTGGACTAACAAATTTCAGAAAAACCCAGTAGTTATGCGGGTTTCGGGACTTTCAAAATCAAATAAATTTACCTCTTTACACCAAATTTACACCAATCGGTGCTAAAAACGGTGCAGAGACTAAAAAATCGCATAATTT
>CALWZO010000039.1 GCA_944386045.1 uncultured Clostridia bacterium
GGGCATACCTTTTCACAAAACTTTATCAGCTTTATTCCGTCCTCGTTTTTTCCCGCTGTAAAACTTTTCATTTTTTCATGTACCTACTTTAATTTTCACATAATATGTAGTATAATAAATTAGTATATCCTATTTTGGATTTTTAGTAAATAAAAACTTTGAAAGGCGGGGCATTATGGGCGTTCATGACGGCCACAGGAAGCGTTTGAAACGGCGTTTTCTGTCAGAGGGACTGGACAGTTTTGAAGACCACAACATTCTGGAACTGCTGTTGTTTTACGCTTTGCCCAGAAGTGATACAAACGAGATTGCGCACCGGCTGCTGGAACAGTTCAAAAGCCTGTCCGGTGTGTTTGATGCTCCGCTGGAAGAATTGTGCAAAATAAAGGGTATCAGCGAACATTCCGCAACCCTGATAAAATTGATACCGCGGCTGACTTCCGCTTATCATACAGATAAGTCAAAGGATATCAAGATTATCAGTTCTACCAATGCAGCGGGCAAATTTTTTGTGCCGAGATTTTACGGAAAACAAAATGAAGAAGTGCATGTCATGCTGCTGGACGACAAGAAAAAGGTCATAAAATGCGAAAAGGTTTTTGAAGGCACTGTAAATTCAACACCTATAACGGTTAAAAAAGTTGTCGCCATGGCGGTGAACAGCAATGCCACTGGCGTGATACTGGCCCACAATCACCCCGGTGGGATAGCGCTGCCGTCCAAAAGCGATTTGCGCGCCACTGAAAAGATTTACAGGGCCCTGGAGCTTATCAACATACAGCTATGTGACCATATTATTGTTGCCGATGACGATTTTGTTTCATTGGCGGACAGCGGCAATTTTGAAAGGTTCAGATATTAAATGGATAAATTTGTTTTAAAAAGCGATTATGTGCCTTCCGGCGACCAGCCCCAGGCCATAGAAAAAATCAGCGACGGTATATTGAAAGGCATGAAAAGCCAGATTTTGCTGGGCGCTACCGGTACAGGCAAAACCTATACCATGGCGCAGATAATACAGAAAGTGAACAAGCCCACACTGGTGCTGGCTCACAACAAGACACTGGCCGCACAGCTGTGCACAGAGTTTAAAGAGTTTTTTCCGGACAATGCGGTGGAATACTTTGTGTCTTATTACGATTATTATCAGCCGGAGGCGTATATACCGGCCAAGGATGTTTATATAGAAAAAGACAGTGCCATAAACGAAGAGATTGACCGCCTGCGCCACAGTGCCACTGCCGCGCTGTCCGAAAGGCGAGATGTCATTATCGTGGCCAGTGTTTCCTGTATCTATTCTTTGGGCGACCCTATCAACTACCGCGAAATGGTTATATCCCTGCGCCCCGGCAACCCTATGAGCAGGGACGAGCTGATGCGCTCTCTTGTAAGGCTGCAATACGAAAGAAACGATATGAATTTTATCCGTAACAAGTTCCGCGTAAGGGGGGATATTGTAGAGATATATCCCGCCTATTCACAGGAAAATGCCATAAGGGTAGAATTTTTCGGCGACGAGATAGACAGGATAAGGGAGATAAATGCCCTTACCGGTGAAGTGAAAGCCACCCTCAACCATGTGGCTATTTTCCCGGCCAGCCATTATATCGTATCGGAAGAAAAGATGAAGATTGCGCTGGAAAAAATACGCAACGAGATGGACGAGCAGGTGAAGATGTTCACCTCCCAGGGCAAGCTTATAGAAGCGCAAAGAATTTCCCAGCGCACCCAGTATGACATGGAAATGCTGTCCGAGGTGGGAATGTGCAAGGGCATAGAAAACTATTCCAGCGTATTTTCCGGCAGAAAACCGGGAGAGACCGGCACCACACTGCTGGACTATTTTCCGGATGACTTTGTCATGTTTATTGACGAAAGCCATGTGACCATACCGCAGATAGGCGCCATGTACGGCGGTGACTATGCCAGAAAGAAAAATCTGGTAGAGTACGGTTTCCGCCTGCCCAGCGCCTATGACAACCGTCCTTTGAAATTTGAAGAATTTGAAAAAAAGGTAAACCAGCTGGTATTTGTCAGCGCCACGCCCGGAAAATACGAAAAAGAGCACGCACGGCAGACAGCGCAGCTGATAATCAGGCCCACCGGCCTTATAGACCCGGAAATTATAGTAAAGCCTGTGGAAGGCCAGATTGAAGATTTGCTGGGAGAAATATACCTGCGTATACAGAAAGACGAAAGGGTGCTGATAACAACCCTGACCAAAAAAATGGCAGAGGACCTGACAGATTACCTGGCCTCCAAGAAAATCAAGGTGAAATATATGCACCACGAGGTGGATACCTTTGAAAGAATGGAACTTATCAGGGACCTGCGTATAGGCACCATAGATGTCCTGGTGGGTATCAACCTTCTGCGTGAAGGCCTGGACCTGCCGGAAGTCAGCCTTATTGCGATACTGGACGCGGATAAGGAGGGCTTTTTGCGCAGCGAAACCAGCCTGATACAGACTATCGGCCGCGCCGCCAGAAATGTAAACGGCCAGGTTATAATGTATGCGGACACCGTGACAAACTCCATGGAAAGGGCCATAACGGAAACATACCGCCGACGCCGGATGCAGATAAAATACAACGAAGAGCACAATATAATCCCACAGACTGTCAAGAAAGACATCAGGGGCATAATAGAAATATCCTCCAAAGAGGACTCCCCGAAAAAACAGGCAAGGCGAATGTCCAAAGCCGAAAGGGAACAGCTTATTGAGCGCCTGACAAAAGAGATGAAACAGGCGGCAAAAATCCTGGAGTTCGAGCACGCTGCATTCCTGCGTGACAGGATAGAAAAACTGAGAAAAATGAAGTAGGTGAAATATGAACAGCGACAGCATTGTTATAAAAGGTGCAAAAGAAAACAACCTTAAAAATATAGATCTTACAATCCCCAGGGACAAGATGGTGGTTATGACCGGCCTGTCCGGCAGCGGCAAATCCAGCCTTGCCTTTGACACCATATATGCAGACGGGCAGAGGAGATATATGGAAAGCCTTTCCTCTTATGCCAGAATGTTCCTGGGACAGATGGAAAAGCCCAATGTGGAGTCCATAGAGGGCCTGTCCCCGGCAATTTCCATCGACCAGAAAACCACATCAAAAAACCCCCGTTCCACTGTGGGTACAGTTACCGAAATTTACGACTACCTCAGGCTGCTGTATGCCAGGATAGGCATACCTCACTGCCCGATATGCGGCAAGGAGATAAAACAGCAGACTGTGGACCAGATGGTGGACGCGGTTATGGAGCTGGAAGAAGGCACCAGGATACAGGTGCTGGCTCCGGTGGTCAAGGGGCAGAAAGGCACCCATGTAAAAGAATTTGACGCCGCCAAAAGGCAGGGGTTTGTGCGCGTAAGGGCAGACGGAATTATATATGACCTGGAAGAGGATATTTCCCTGGAAAAGAACAAAAAGCACAATATTGAAATAGTGGTTGACCGCCTTGTGATAAAACCGGATATCGCCAGCAGACTGGCCGGAAGCATAGAAACAGCAATTTCCCTGACCGGCGGCACTGTTATCATAGATGTGACAGGCGGCGAGGAAATGCTGTTCTCACAGAATTTTGCCTGTCCGGAACACGGCATCAGCATCGACGAGCTTTCGCCGAGAATGTTCTCCTTCAACAACCCCTTCGGTGCATGCGAAAAATGTACCGGTCTGGGCGTGTTTATGCGCGTTGACCCCGACCTGGTGATACCAAACAAAAAGCTTTCAATCGACCAGGGTGCCATAAAAGCCAGCGGCTGGTACTACGCCGAAGGCTCTGTGTCGCGGATGTATTACAAAGGCCTGGCGGACAAATACGGCTTCAGCCTGTCCACCCCGATAAAAGATATGCCCAAAGAGGCGGTCAAAGCGCTGTTATACGGCACAAACGGCGAAAAGATGGACCTTTACCGCGAAACTGACAGGGGCATGAGCAAATACCAGACCGATTTTGAAGGTATAATCCCCAATCTGGAGCGCCGCTTCCGCGAAACAAGCTCCAACTGGGTGAAAGAAGAAATATCCGGCATAATGAGCGGTATCGAATGTCCCGAATGTCACGGTGACAGACTGAAACCGATAATACTGGCCGTTACCGTAGGCGGAATAAACATCAGCGACTTTACCAAAATGTCCGTCAGGGATGCGATTGTATTCCTTGACAAGCTGAAGCTGACCGAAAGGGAAGAGATGATTGCCCACAGCATACTGAAAGAAGTCAGGGCGCGTCTTGACTTTCTTAAAAGCGTTGGTCTGGAGTATCTGACCCTTGCGCGCAGTGCGTCATCCCTGTCCGGCGGTGAAAGCCAGCGTATACGCCTGGCAACGCAGATAGGATCTTCGCTGGTGGGTGTCCTGTATGTCCTGGACGAGCCCAGCATAGGCCTGCACCAGCGCGACAACGAAAAACTGATAGATACTCTTAAACACCTGCGTGACCTGGGAAATACACTTATTGTGGTTGAGCATGACGAAGACACCATACGCGCAGCAGATTTTATAGTTGATATCGGCCCCGGTGCCGGCGACCACGGCGGAAATGTTGTGGCCAGCGGCAGTTTGCAGGATATTGAAAACTGTCCCGAAAGTATAACCGGCCGGTATCTCAGCGGCAGAAAATTTATACCTCTGCCTGAAAAACTGCGCGAGGGCAACGGCAAGTTTATCAAAGTAATCGGCGCTGCGCAGAACAACCTGAAAAATATAGATGTGGAATTTCCGCTGGGCAAATTTATCTGCGTAACCGGTGTTTCCGGCTCAGGTAAATCCAGTCTTGTAAACGAAATTCTTTATAAAAAAGCGGCGGCGGTGCTCAACGGGTCCAAGGCAAAACCCGGTAAGCACGAAGATGTGCTGGGGCTGGAAAATATCGACAAAGTTATATGCATAGACCAGAACGCCATAGGACGCACACCACGCTCCAACCCGGCCACATACACCGGCGTTTTCACAGATATAAGGACACTGTTTGCCCAGACAAACGAAGCCAAAATGCGCGGTTACAACGCGGGACGCTTCTCCTTTAATGTGAAGGGCGGCAGATGCGAAGCTTGTGAAGGTGACGGTATTATACAGATAGAAATGCACTTTTTGCCGGATATATATGTACCCTGTGAAGTGTGCAAAGGCAAAAGGTACAACCGCGAGACCCTGGAAGTAAAATACAAAGGCAAAAGCATTGCCGATGTACTGGAAATGACAGTGGAACAGGCGATGGCATTTTTTGAAAATCAGCCCAAAATTTACCGCAAAATAAAAACACTTTACGATGTGGGTCTGGGCTATATCAAGCTGGGACAGAGCGCCACCACACTTTCCGGCGGCGAGGCCCAGAGGGTAAAGCTGGCTTTGGAACTTTCAAAAATTCAGACCGGCAAAACATTGTATATCCTGGACGAGCCCACTACAGGGCTGCACACAGCAGATGTACACCGTCTGATAGATGTTTTGCAGAAACTGGCTGATGCCGGCAATACAATAGTGGTTATCGAACATAACCTTGACCTTATCAAAGTATGCGACCATATAATCGATATCGGTCCCGAAGGCGGCGATGAGGGCGGCAGGGTTGTTGCCACAGGCACTCCCAGGCAGGTAAGCAAAAACAAAAAATCATACACCGGTATGTTTTTGAAAAAATATTTCGAGTAAGGAGGTTTTGTGTTGGATTATATGCAGAAAGTCAGCGAAATGCTGGCGGAAAAATTTGACGAAATACCCCTTGCCAATGTGGTTACTTTCGGCTGTGCCCAAAACGAAAATGATTCTGAAAAAATACGCGGCCTTTTGTACAAGCTGGGCTACTCCATGACAGACAGCCTTGAAAAAAGCGATATTGTCATATACAACACCTGCGCCATAAGGGAAAACGCAGAGCTGAAAATTTTTGGCAATATCGGCAAACTGAAAGCGCTGAAAGCGGCCAATCCATACATGATAGTGGCAGTGTGCGGCTGTATGGTCATGCAGCCCCACATAGTGGACAAAATCAAGAAGAGCTATCCTTTTGTTGATATTGTTTTTGGCGTAAACGCCCTGGAACTTTTGCCGCAGCTTATATACTCCTGTTACAGCGAAAACAAAAAACAGATACTTTCGCCGCAGGAAAGAACACAAATAGTGGAAAACACACCAATGCTGCGCTCGGCCAAACCAAAGGCATCCATATCAATCATGTTCGGATGCGACAATTTTTGTTCTTACTGCATAGTACCATATGTAAGGGGCAGGGAAAGAAGCAGAAAACCGGAAAATATCCTCCGGGAGTTCAGACAGCTGGTGGCAGAAGGGTACAAGGATATAACCCTTTTGGGGCAGAATGTAAACTCTTACGGTAAAAACCTGGAAGAAAAAGTGGACTTTGCCGACCTGCTGGCACTGCTTTGCACCGTTCCAGGGGATTATGTGATACACTTTATGTCCAGTCACCCAAAAGATATAAATAAAAAAGTTATCGACACCATAAGGGACAACCCCAAAATATCCAGGCAAATACACCTTCCGGTACAGTCCGGCAACGACAGAATTTTAAAACTGATGAACCGACGCTATACAATCCGGCAATACCTTGATATAATTGATTATGCAAAACAGCAGATACCCGGCGTCACTTTTTCCAGTGATATAATTGTCGGCTTCCCCGGCGAAACTTTTGAGGAATACCTTGACACAGAGGAACTGGTAAAAAAGGTAAGGTTCACCCAGCTTTTCACATATATTTATTCCAAAAGAAACGGCACAAAAGCCGCCGAAATGGAAGATAATATATCCCACGAGGAAAAGGCAAAATGGCTGAACAGGCTGATCAAAATTCAGCAGGATATAGTTTTTGAGCATCTGGACAGCTACACCGGCAAAACAGTAAAGGCCCTGGTGGAGGAAAAACACGGTGATATGTATACCGCCAGGCTGGAAAACACTTTTCTGGCAAAGTTTGCGTCCGACACAGATTTTTCCGGAGAATTTGTAAATTTAAAAATAACAGGTAAAAGAGGCACGGCTTTGACCGCCGAACTTATAAAATAAGGAGAATAGGTACAATGGAAAATTTTGACATTATTTATGAATTTAAACTTTTGGCAAAAAAATTGCAGCAGGATGACAGAATTATCTATCTTGAACAGGCAAAGAAAATGAACGATATGGATCAGGAATTGCAGGAACTTATCGGTAAATTCAACCTGTGCCAGTATAATTACAGAACAGAAGACGCCAAAAAAGACAAAGACGAAGCAAAACTGTCACAGCTGTATTCAGAGATAACAGATCTGTATGCACAGATAATGGAAAATGACAGCATGAAAGAATACAACGAATGCAAGACAGAAGTTGACAGGCTGACACAGCATATTCAGGCTATAATATCAGCCGCAATCAACGGCGGTGACCCTATGGCTGTAGAGCTGCCTGCCGGCGGCTGCAGCGGCAACTGCTCCGGATGTTCCGGCTGCGGCAACTGATAGACACATTATAAATTTTTAAGACAGGACGGTAATATTTTGGCTAATCTTTCACCGATGATGCAGCAGTACTTTGCAATCAAAGAAGCCCATAAAGATCACATATTGTTTTTCAGGCTGGGCGATTTTTATGAGATGTTCTTTGATGATGCTTTGCTTGCTTCAAAAGAATTGGAACTGACCCTTACAGGCAGGGACTGCGGCCTGGAAGAAAGGGCGCCTATGTGCGGCGTACCTTATCATTCCAGCGAAGCATATATTCAGCGTCTGCTGGAAAAGGGATATAAAGTGGCTATATGCGAACAGACAGAACTGCCCCAAAAAGGAAAAGCCCTTGTAAACAGAGATGTTATAAGGGTTGTCACCCCTGGAACAGTTATGGAAAACAGCATGCTGAGCGAAGATAAAAACAACTATATTTCCAGTATTTTTATCCGCGACGGCAAAGCCTGGGTGTGTTTCTGCGATATATCCACCGGCACAATGCAGTCCACGGTGATATCCGACGAAAATTTTGAAAATGACCTGAAATCTGAAATTTTCAAATATATGCCGAAAGAAATAATCATAAATTCCCGGATTTTAAAGCTGAAATGGCTGACCGACTATCTTAAAAATGTTGTCCATTGTTCGGTAGAGCTTATAGACGACGGCGAATACAACGATTTTGCCGTTGACGAAACAGTAAAAAAGCAATTTCCAGGCAAAAGTTTTGATATAGATATGTCACGCTGTCTGTGGCAGCTGCTGGACTACCTGTCAAAGACACAGAAGGTGGGTGTGGAAAAGCTGGACAATGTGACCAGTTATTCCCAGGACAGCTTTATGAAACTGTCCTACACCACCACATCCAACCTGGAACTGTTTGAAACAATCAGGACAAAAGAAAAAAGGGGAAGTCTGCTGTGGGTGCTGGACTCAACTTCCACCAGCTTTGGCAAAAGAATGCTGAGAAAAATTCTGTCAGCTCCGTTGATGAACATTAACGAGATAAACGCCAGGCTGAACGCCGTTGAATTTTTCAACAAAAATCCGATAATCCGTATGGATGCCCAGACACACCTTAAAAATATCCAGGATATCGAAAGGCTGTGTACCCGCGCCACTTTCGGAAGTGCCGGCCCCAGGGATGTTTTCTCCCTTTCCCAGTCCATAAAAGCCATTGCACCGCTGAAAGAAGTTCTCGCGCGCAGTGATGACAGCCTGATATCAAATTTAAACAGTCAGATAGACCCGCTCAGCCGGCTGGGCAGTCTTCTTGACAGCGCAATAGTTGAAAATCCGCCCGTAACCACAAAAGACGGCGGTATCATAAAAGACGGATACGATGAAGAAGTAGACCACAACCGTCATCTTGTAAATGACAGTATGGATATTCTGGCCGAGATAGAAACCCGCCTGAGACAACAGACAAATATCCCCAAGCTGAAAGTGGGCTACAACAGGGTTTTCGGCTATTATATAGAAGTTACCAAATCTTATCTGGACCTGGTTCCTGATAATTTCATCAGAAAACAGACATTGGCCGGAGCTGAAAGGTTTGTCACAGAAGAGCTGAAAAACCTGGAACAGGAGATACTGTCCGCCAACGAAAAACTTTTGGCCAGAGAAAAAGAGATTTTCTCATCACTGCTGAAATCCATAAGCAATGAGACAGACAATATCCTGAAAACAGCAAATGCAATGGCATATATAGATGTACTGGCGGCCTTTTCACAGATCAGCCGGAAAAACAACTATGTAAAACCAACTGTGGCCGAAGGAGATAAACTTTACATAAAAGACGGCAGACACCCGGTGGTTGAGGCAATGCAGAGGGAAGATATATTCATACCCAACGACGCACTGCTTGACTGTGACGGAAACAGGATAAATATCATAACCGGCCCGAACATGGCCGGCAAATCCACATTTATGCGCCAGGTGGCAATAATTTGTATAATGGCGCAGATAGGCTGCTTTGTTCCGGCAAAGGTTGCCGAAATTCCAATATGCGACGCTATATTTACCAGGGTTGGTGCTTCTGATGACCTGGCCAGCGGACGCAGTACCTTTATGGTGGAAATGAGCGAAGTCAGCGAGATACTGAAAAATGCCACATCCAGAAGCCTTGTTATCCTTGATGAAATCGGTAGGGGAACATCCACTTTCGACGGCATGAGCATAGCCAAGGCTGTGGTTGAGTACATACACGACAAAAACAATATCGGCTGTAAAACATTGTTCGCCACCCACTATCATGAACTTACCGAAATGGAAAGCAAAATGTACGGTGTTGTAAATTACAATATCGCTGTAAAAAAACGCGGCGATGACATCACATTTTTGCGTAAAATTGTGCGCGGCGGCGCCGATGACAGCTACGGCATACAGGTTGCAAAGCTGGCCGGCGTGCCGGAAAAGGTTATAGAACGCGCAAAGGATATTCTGCAAGAGCTGGTTTCCAATGCCGAAAAAGAGAAAATGGCGGTAAGACAGCTGTCCTTTGACGAAGGATTTTTGAATTACCGACCGGTCGAGGAAAACGAAAAATCTTATGACGACCTGGTGAAAGAACTGGAAAAAGTGGATGTCAATGTGCTTACTCCCATAGAAGCACTGAATATTCTGAATAAATTGAAATCAATGTTATAAAGGCAGGTGAAAAAATGGCTGTTATAAATGTGCTGGACAAGCAGACGGCCGAGCTGATAGCCGCCGGCGAAGTGGTTGAAAGACCGGCGTCAGTGGTAAAAGAACTGGTGGAAAATTCCATAGATGCCAAAGCTGACAAAATACTTGTGGATATAGAGCGAGGCGGTGTAAAGAAAATACTGGTGCAGGACAACGGCAGCGGTATAGACGGGGAATATGTCAAAACCGCATTTATACGCCATGCCACCAGCAAGATAAAAAACAGTGATGATTTGCGGCATATTGCCAGCCTGGGCTTCAGGGGCGAGGCCCTGGCTTCCATAGCCAGCGTTTCCCATATAGACCTGATAACCAAAACAGAAATACAGGATTTTGCTGTTGAAATACAGCTTTCCGCAGGCCGGGAAACTTCCTTTGAGTTTAAGCCTTTTGTAACCGGTTCCAGATTTATTGTCAGGGATCTGTTTTACAATACCCCGGCAAGGATGAAATTTCTGAAAAAAGACGCTACCGAAGCCGGATATGTGCAGGACATTATCACAAACCTGGCGCTTTCAAAGCCGGATATTGCCTTTACATTTATAAAAGACGGAAAAGAAATTTTCTCAACTTTCGGTGACGGCAATCTGCTGAACACAGCGGCTTCACTGTTCGGCACCGAATATGCCCGGACTTTGATGCCGGTGGATTACTCTGACGGAAAATACAGCATAACCGGATTTACCACCGCTCCCCACAGTTCCAGGCAGTCCAGGAATATGCAGTTTTCGTTCATAAATTCAAGATTTGTAAAAAACAAAACTGTTATTTCCGCTGTTGAACAGGCCTACAAGGGAACTGTAATGGTCGGAAAATTCCCGGGGTACATTTTAAACATTTCAATGCCTTTTGACTGTGTTGATGTAAATGTGCACCCGGCCAAAACAGAGGTAAGATTTGCAAACGACTCAGAAGTATTTTCGGCTGTTTACAGGGCGATAAAACTGGCTGTCAGCGGGCAGGAAAAACTGAAGCAGTTTACTTTCAAAAACGAAACTGTTTGCAAGGAAGAAAATAATGTAAAGCAACAATCCTTTACAGATATTAAAGCACCTGCTGTGAAATACACAGAGCCGAAATATCAAAGCTTCTCTTTGCCGGATGCTTTAAAAACAAATGAGAAAACTGATGAATACATTGAAAAGTATATTGTTCCTCAGATTAAGGCAGACAGCGGCCAGCCGGATTATTTTGAAAGCAGTTCTTTTGTAAATTACAACTTGTCTTCATCAGATTTTGACAAAAATGACGAAGCTGAACATCCGGAAAAAGTCGTGGAAATGGCACAAACAAACCGGACTGTGCAGGACACTTCATTTTTTGATATACCGGAAGAAGATGTACAGGTTATCGGTCAGATATTTTCCACTTATATTTTGTGCCGGGTCGGTGAAGAAATGATTATCATAGATAAACACGCGGCACATGAAAGAATGTTGTATGAGCAACTGAAAGCCAATGCAAAATCCGAAAAACAGATGTTGCTGGTTCCTGCTACTGTGAAATTATCCGCCGAAGAAAAAAGCGCAGTTTTGGAAAATATCAACCTGCTGGAAGACCGGGGATTTGAAGTGGAAGATTTTGGCGGCGGAGTAATAGTCAGGGCAATTCCTATGTACATAACACAGGAAGACCCGCGGCGGCTGGTAAGCGAAATAGCTTATAACCTGTCCAACGGCCGGAAAGCCCGGATGAGCGAAAAAATGGACTGGATATTCCATTCTGTGGCATGCCGCAGCGCAATCAAAGCCGGTGACAAGGCGGAAATAACACGGCTTACCCGTCTTGTAAAAGACATACGCCAAAAACGCATCCCGCTTTATTGCCCCCATGGCAGACCGGTTATAATAACAATAAGCAAAAAGGAGATTGAAAAGCAGTTTGGCAGATAAGAAAAAAATTGTTGTAATCTGCGGTCCCACTGCCAGCGGCAAAACCGGCCTGGCACTGGAAATTGCAAAAAGGTTTGACGGAGAAATTATCTCTGCTGACTCCATGCAGATATACAAAGGTCTGGATATCGGTACAGCCAAGGCCACACGGCAGGAACAGCGGATTGCCAGGCATCACCTTGTTGACATACTGTCCCCGGAACAGCCATACAACGCACAGTTGTTTGTGCAGATGGCTTCCCGGGCCATTGAAGATATATCCTCCCGCGGAAAACTGCCGATAATAGCAGGCGGAACCGGACTTTATATTGAAAGCCTTTTAAACGGAATAAAGTTTTCCCGGCAGCCGGACAATACCGCTGTGAAGGAAAAAATCCAAAAAATTTACGAGGAAAAAGGCGGACAGTACCTCTATTCGCTTTTACAGGAAATCGACCCGGATTACGCCGCAAAGGTACATCCCAACAATGTAATCCGTGTTATGCGCGCCATAGAAATTTATCACCTGACCGGCCGCAATATGTCTTACCAGATTGCCAATTCGCGCCCGGTCAGTAAACCTTATGACAGCCTGATTATAGGACTTGGCTTTAAAGACAGAAACAAGCTGTATGAAAATATAAACAGGCGCGTCGACATTATGATGAGCCTGGGTATTTTACCGGAAGCCGAATATGTCTACAAAAACAAAGATAAATTCAAAACTTGTGTCAATGCCATAGGTTACAAGGAGTTTTTTGGGTATTTTGACGGCACCTCCACACTGGAAGAATGTGTGGAAAAGCTGAAACAGGCTTCCAGAAACTACGCAAAAAGGCAAATGACCTGGTTTAACCGTATGGATGATGTAAACTGGCTGTTTGCAGATGAAACAGACTGCCGCCAGGCGGCTGTTGATATGGTAAATCGATTTACAGGGAGGTGTATAAATGGAAAGTCAGAAAACCAGTGAAAGGCCGACACGCCGAAAGAAAAAGACAAACTGGCTTCCGTTTATCGCCGTTGGTATCCTGCTTTACACAGCGTTGCAGATATATTTGATGAACACAAACAGTGTGGATACTGTCAAGGCTGTGGAAGGTTATATAAATGACAGTATAATTGCCCCCGCTGTTGTCTGCCGTGATGAGCAGATACTCACCGGCAATATACAGGGCTCTCTGGATTACCAGGTATCTGACGGACAAAGGGTGTCCAAGGGACGGCTTATTGCCGATGTTTATCCCAGCTATTCTGATGTGGTCAATGTGGAAAAGCTGCGCGACAAGCAGAAAGCTCTGGATGATATAAACTCGGCAGCATCATACCTGGAAGGCAGTGTGCTGGATATGTCACTGACCAAAAAACAACTGGATAACCAGCTGGCACGGCTTTCTTTAATATCTTCCGAAAACGCATACAAAGAGGTATATGACAGCCTTACGGACATAACTTTAAGCATAAACAAAATAAGCGTTGCCACAGGCAAAACAACGGACTTTTCCGCGGCACAGCAGCAAATTCAAAGCGAGATAAGTTCTTTGCAGTCGCTTATACCGGCCAAGCTTGACAGCCTAACATCTCCGTACACCGGTTATTTTTTAAGTGCTTCCGACGGCTGGGAAGGTGTGGCGACAGTGGATAATTTTCTTTCTTTGTCCTATGAAGACGGCATAGTCCTGATAAACTCCGCTCCTGCGGCACAGCCGGCGCGGGGGGAATACGGCAAAATAATAACCGACTACAAATGGAGTGTGTGCACATATGTGGACAGCACACAGGCCGAACAGCTGTACGAAGGAAAAAGCATAAGCGTTTCCTTGTCTGTTCCTGACAATAATTTCCAAAAGGCAACCATAACAAATGTTGTGGACCTTGGAGAAAAGACTCTGGTCGTGGCAGAATGCTCGATGATGGATTTCACATCAGCCACCGTGCGTATAACGGACTGTGAACTTCTGTTCAAGCAGTATAAAGGAATTAAAATTCCAAAAACCGCCATAAGATTTGAAGACGGGAACATAGGGGTATATGTAAATTTTTCCAATATTGTTCAGTTCAAGAAAATTTCACCCATATATGAAGACGAAAATTATGTGATTATCCCTACTACACAAAGCAGTGATAATCAGGTAAAACTATATGATTCTATCATTGTGAAAGGAAGGAATTTGTATGATGGAAAATATTTGTAATGTGGCAGAAAATGTCAAGCGCGTCAAAGAGGAAATAGCCCAGGCATGTATAAAATACGGCCGCAACCCCGAAGATGTGGTTCTTATGGGCGTTTCCAAAACTCAACCTGTGGAAAAAATCGAAATGGCTTATAACGCCGGAATAACCCTGTTCGGAGAAAATAGAGTGCAGGAACTGGTACAGAAAGCCGACTTTTTCACATCTCACAATGTGTCATGCCACATAATAGGACAGCTGCAGACCAACAAGGTAAAATATCTGCCGGAGCTGACCGACACAATACAAAGCGTTGACAGCCTGAAACTGGCAAAAGAGATAGAAAAGCAATATACAAAATTTGGAAAAACCGCCAACATTCTCCTGGAAATTAACATCGGAATGGAAGAAAGTAAAGGCGGCATCCCGTATGATCAGGCAATGGACCTGGCTTACGAAATTTCCCGGCTGAACAACATAAAAATAAAGGGTCTGATGTGTGTTCCGCCCATCAGCGAAGACAAGCAGGTGAGGAAGTATTTTGCCCAAATGCGCAAATTATTTGTTGACATATCAGATAAAAAAATAGATAATATAGATATGTCCATATTATCTATGGGTATGTCCGGAGATTATCCCTGGGCCATTGCCGAAGGCAGCACTCTGGTAAGGGTTGGCCGCGGTATTTTCGGAGAAAGAGACTATACTAAAAAGAAATAAAGGAGACCGTTATGGGTATTTTTGATAAAGTAAAAGGCGCATTCGGCATTGATGAAGACGAATACGAAGATGATGAGCTGGAAGTAGAAGAAGAGGAAGAAGTTGCAGAAAATACTTTCAGGGCTGATTTTTCACAGGCTGCAGCCAAAAAAGAAAGAAATGTTTCTCTTTCATCACTGCCACAGCTGCGGGTTGTTCTTGTAAAGCCGGAGCGTTTCGAAGACGCCAGCGATATAGCTGACAGGCTGAATGAAAAGAAAACAGTTGTGCTTAACCTCGAAAACGCCAATAAGGACATAGCCAGAAGACTGGTGGATTTTCTTTCCGGTGTTGCTTATGCAAACCACGGAAATGTGCAGAAAATTGCCAACTCAACATTTTTGATCACACCATTCAATGTTGACATTTCCGGTATCGGCCTTTTGGATGACATTGACAACCGGGGGACTCTTTATTAAGTGAGAGGTTTTATACCACCGCAAAATCAGGAAGAAACGGTCTTTTGCAAAAAGGCCTGTTCTCTGTGCGAAAAAACAGATAAAACAGGGGTAAAAAGCTTCTCTTCTTTTCTAGACCTGCGACAAAAGGAACTGTTTCAGGCACAGGTCAATAAATATCCGGGACTGAAAGTTGATTTTTACGCCGGATACGAAGGTGACAGCGAAAGATGCGTCGCATGTATTTACACTGAGTATGACGAAGTGTATGACTATGAGTATCCAGTAAGCGTGCTGGTATCGCCTGTAAACAGCGAAGACAAGCTGACTCACAGGGATTTTCTGGGCTCTTTGATGGGGCTTATGATAAAAAGGGAGTACATAGGCGATATTATAGTGCAGGATGATGTATGTTATATCGTATGCCATGAAAATATGGCGTCAATAATTATATCAGAGCTGAAAAAAGTCAGGCGTGGGGGAGTCAGTTTTGAATATTATTCCGGCAACCTCAGCTACAAACGACAGATTTCAGCCAGTAAAAACGTCACTGTTGCTTCCATGAGGATTGACGCAGTCCTGGGTGCTGTTCTCAATATAAGCAGAAGCGAGTCAGCTTCACTGGTAAAACAGGGACTGGTCCATATAAATCACCTGCTTGTAAAAAGAACAGATTTTGAAATAATGGATAAAGATGTCCTCAGTGTAAGGCATCACGGTAAATATCTGATTGGCTTTGAAGGGACAAAAAGCCGAAAAGACAGATTTTTCATCACTTATTATAAATATTAGGAGGAAATCATGTTTACATCTGATGAAATTCGTCAAATAACTTTTGAAAAAGTAATGCGCGGTTACAGACCGGAAGATGTGGAATCTTTCATGGAAAGGATAGCCGATGAGTTTGAAACACTGGAAAAGGAAAAATCCGACCTGGAAGAAAAACTGTACCTTCTGGCTGAGAAAGTTGAACAGTATAAAACAGAAGAGGAAAGCATAAAAACAACGCTGATAAACGCGCAGCGACTGGGTGAAAGCATTATTTCCGATGCCCGCACAAAGGCCGAAACAATTATCAGGGAAGCAACAATCAAAAAGAATGATATAATTTCTTCCGCCTATTCTGAAATAGAAGGCAGCGAAGAAACCATAAAAAGGCTGAAAAAGGAAGTAAGCGATTTTAAACGCAATATTTTAAGCCTTTACAAAGCTCATATAGAGGCTTTGAGCACCCTTCCGGAAGAAAAACAGGAAAAAGAACCTGTGCAGACCGAAGAAATAATACAGCAGGAGACACAGCCCGTTCAGGAAGAAACTGTGAGCGCATCCGTGCAGGAACCTGCCCCTCGGGTACAGGCTTTTGAAGCAGAAGAGGAAGTAAAAGAGGACAAATTTAAAAGTGTTTCCTCACTTTTCAATGAAGAATGACAGCAGAGATTAGCGCTTTTGCGCTAATCTTTTGCGGTTATCATTATACAGGAGAAAAAATTACAGTGTTTAATATTCTGATAACTGCAATTTTGATTATTGTTGACCGTGTGAGCAAGTATCTGGCTGCCACATACCTGGCCGGCAACGGCGGGATTGTCATTGTCCCGGGTTTGTTGGGCCTGCGCTATGTACAGAATACCGGCGCGGCTTTCAGTATTCTTTCCGGGAAAACGGAAATTCTGATAGCGGTTACATCTGTGGCGCTGGCTGCGCTGGCTTACTACATATTTGCGGGAAAGTGCGAAAACAATGCAGAAAAAGCCTGCCTTCTGCTGATTTTTTCCGGCGGAATCGGAAACTTGATTGACAGGGTGGCACAAGGTTATGTAATCGACTATTTTGAATTTCTGTTTATGGACTTTGCCGTATTCAACATGGCAGATGTATATGTTTGCCTGGGTGTGGGTCTTTATGCTCGGTATGTTTTTTACACGGAATTTTATAAAAAAAGCAGAGAAAGTTAATGGAGATATTACTTATATCCAACACAGAAGACGAAGGGAAAAGGCTGGATTTATTTGTTTCTCAGAACTCACAGCTTTCCAGAAATTCTGTGCAGATTTTGCGGGAGGACAATCAGATAACAGTAAACGGCAAACCGGCCGGCAAAAGCTATAAACTGAAAGCCGGTGACAATGTTGTTGTCTGCATACCTCCTCCAAAAGAAACAGAAGTAAAAGCACAGAACATCCCTTTGGATATTTATTACGAAGACAGCGATGTGCTGGTAGTGAACAAACCCAAAGGAATGGTGGTGCACCCTGCCAACGGCAATGAGGACGGCACGCTGGTAAACGCTTTGCTGTATCACTGCAAAGACAGTCTTTCCGGTATAAACGGTCAGATAAGACCGGGCATAGTGCACAGGATTGACAAAGATACTTCAGGCCTTTTGCTTGTGGCAAAAAACGATTTTGCCCATGAAAAACTGTCAGTCCAATTTAAAGACCACAATATCACAAGAGTCTACAATGCGATTGTTTACGGATACCTGAAAAATGATGAAGGCGACATAGATGCACCCATAGGCAGAGATAAAAACGACAGGAAAAAGTTTTGTGTGACAAATCTTAACTCCAAAAATGCGTTTACTCATTATAAAGCGCTTGAAAAGCTGAGCGACTTTACACTTATAGAAGCAAGGCTTAAAACCGGAAGAACGCACCAGATAAGGGTGCACATGCAAAGTATAGGGCATCCGCTGGCGGGAGATCCGGTATACGGGCCCAGAAATGTCATCAGAGAGCTGGAAGGACAGGCACTGCATGCAGGCGTCCTTGGCTTTATACATCCGCGCAGTGGACAATACCTGGAATTTTCATCACCTTGGCGGACACAGTTCCAGAAATTTTACGACAAACATAAGTTGAGATAATTTGGAGATATATGAAGAAAAACATAAGCGATATACTGGTTGTCAGCGATATAGACAACACTCTTTTACAGCCCGGCAAAAGCATTCCGACTTATAATGTGGAGATGATAAAAAAATTTCAGTCCCTGGGCGGCAACTTTACACTGGCTACGGGAAGAAGCCTGGATTCGGTAAGCAAATATCTTGGGCAGATAAAGCTGAATTTTCCGCTTATTTGTTATAACGGCGCGGTGATTTATGACTTTGACACATCGAAGGCGATTTACAGAAATACACTTCCTGAAAAAGCAAAAGAAGCTGTAAAGTTTATACTGGAAAATTTTCCGGATGTAGGCTGTGAAATTATGTGTGATAATTTCAGAACTTACATAATCAACTCCAACTATTACACCCAGCAGCATATACAGCAGGAAAATTTAAGCTATGTATGCACACACCTGGAAAATGTGACCAACAACTGGATTAAAGTTGTGCTGGCTGACGAAAACGAAAAGCTTATGAAAATAAAAGAGCTTTGCCGGCAGAATTTCGGAGACTGCGGGCTGGGATTTGTTCTGACAAATTCCATGTACCTTGAAATTATGCCCCAGGGTATAGCAAAAGGGGAAGGACTTAAAAAGCTTTGCAGCCTTTGCAACATCAAATTGAAAAATACCATTTTTATCGGCGACTACTACAACGATATAGAAATATTGCAGACAGCCGGACTGGGCGTCTGCGTAGACAATGCGCCGGACGACATAAAAAGTTTGTGCCGCATGGTTGTTCCCAGCTGCGCTGACGGCGGCGTGGGCCACCTTCTGGCACATATAATAAATTCTTATCTTTAAAGGAGGATAACACATGGACGCAAAAACCAAACTGGCGCTTGAAAAGCAGGCGGTAAAAATAAGGAAAGATATTATAACAGCCGTTCACAGCGCTAAAAGCGGACATCCCGGCGGATCCTTGTCATTGGCAGATACCCTGACATATCTTTATTTTTATAAGATGAATGTTGACAGCAAAAACCCATCAGACCCTGACAGGGACAGATTTGTACTTTCCAAAGGGCACACTGCTCCTGCACTGTATTCTGTTCTGGCCGAAAAAGGTTTCTTTTCCACAGATGAACTGCTGAAGCTGCGCAAAACCGGCGCAATGCTGCAGGGACACCCGGATATGAAACACATCCCCGGCATCGATATGACCACCGGATCCCTGGGACAGGGTATATCCGCCGCTGTAGGCATGGCCCTGGGCGGAAAGCTGGGCGACAAAAACTTTACTGTTTATGCGGCTTTGGGTGACGGTGAAATTCAGGAAGGACAGGTATGGGAAGCTGCAATGGCAGCTGCTCATTACAAACTGGATAACCTGGTTGCAATAGTTGACAACAACAATTTGCAGATAGACGGCAAGGTAAGCGATGTTATGTCAGTTTACCCGATAACCGACAAATTTGCCGCTTTTGGCTGGAATGTGGCCACATGTGATGCCCATGACTTTGACAGCATTGATGCCGCTTTTGAACAGACAAAAGAGAAAAACGGCAAACCGTGGGTAATTGTACAGAAATCTGTAAAAGGCAAAGGCGTGTCCTTTATGGAAGATAATGCAGCATGGCATGGAACTGCACCCAATGACGAGCAGTATGCCCAGGCTATGGCTGATTTGGACAAAATAGAAAAAGAGTTGGAGGAAAGATAATATGGCAGATGTAAAAATAGCCACCAGAGAAAGCTACGGTAAAGCTTTGGCAGAACTGGGTAAAGTCAATCCGGATGTTGTTGTGTTTGATGCCGACCTGGCCGGTGCAACAAAAACCGGAACATTCAAAAAAGAATTTCCCGACAGATTTTTCGATTTTGGTATAGCAGAAGCCAACATGGTAGGTGCAGCCGCAGGTATTTCCACAACCGGAAAAATTCCTTTTGTTTCATCTTTTGCCATGTTCGTTGCCGGAAGAGCTTTTGAGCAGGTCAGAAACTCTGTCGGATACCCTCACCTCAATGTAAAAATCGGCGCTACCCATGCCGGTATATCAGTAGGCGAAGACGGTGCAACTCATCAGTGCAATGAGGACATAGCCCTTATGAGAAGCATCCCGGGCATGGTTGTTATAAACCCGTGTGATGATATCGAGGCAAGACAGGCTGTTTTTGCCGCGGCAGAATACAACGGCCCTGTATACCTTCGTTTCGGCCGTCTGGCTGTTCCGGCGGTCAATGACGAAAACTATAAATTCCAGCTGGGCAAAGGCGTACAGCTGAAAGACGGCAACAAAGTTTCCATCATTGCCACAGGTCTTATGGTTGCCAGAGCATTGGAAGCCGCTGAAACCCTGAAAGAAAAAGGAATTGATGCAAGGGTAATCAACATACACACAATAAAACCCATAGACCGGGATATAATTATAAAAGCCGCTAAGGAAACAGACTTTATTGTAACCTGTGAAGAGCACAGCGTTATAGGCGGACTGTACAGCGCCGTGTGTGAAGTTGTTTCACAAAGCGCCCCCTGCAAGGTTGTTCCGGTGGCAGTTATGGATACTTTCGGCAAATCCGGCCCGGCAGCAGAACTGCTGGATGTTTACGGACTGAACGCTGAAAATATAGTAAACAAAGTTTTGGAAAACATTAAATAATTTTATCAAAAAATCAGCAAGTATAGTTTTTATATTTGCTGATTTTCTGAAATATCGGGTTTTAAGGAGAAGAAAGTGTTTAAGATTACCGAAAAAAAACAGCTGAACAGCACCACATTTTCAATGACGGTATATGCACCGCTGACAGCTCAGAATATATTGCCCGGACAGTTTGTAATGGTTATGTGCGATGAAGACAGCGAGAGGATACCGCTGACCATTTCTTCCTTTGATAAAGAAAAAGGGGAAGTGACTGTTGTGTTCCAGGCTGTGGGAGCTTCAACATTGAAACTGAGTAAAAAGAATGAGGGGGACTACCTTGCCCATTTTGCCGGTCCGCTGGGCACGCCCACACATCTGGACGGTATAAAAAACGCCTGTGTAATCGGCGGCGGCGTGGGATGCGCCATCGCATTGCCGGAAGCCAAATGGCTGAAAGAGCATGGTGCAAATGTGGATATAATTGCCGGTTTCCGCAACAAAGAACTGATAATTTTGAAAGATGATATGGAAAGCTGCTCTCACAATTGCACCATATGCACCGATGACGGCAGCTTTGGCAAAAAAGGTTTTGTAACCGATGCCCTGAAAGAAAATATTTTAAAAGGCACCGGTTATGACTGTGTAATAGCCATCGGCCCCATCCCAATGATGAAAGCCGTCAGCCGGCTTACAAAAGAATACGGAATAAAAACCATTGTAAGCCTTAATCCGATTATGATAGACGGCACCGGCATGTGCGGAGGATGCAGGGTTACTGTGGGAGGTCAGGTGAAATTTGCCTGTGTTGACGGCCCTGACTTTGACGCTCACCAGGTGGATTTTGACGAGCTGACCATAAGAAACAGAATGTACCACAATCAGGAAAAACATGATATGGAACATATGTGCAGACTTTTTGGAGGTGCTGAAAATGTATAACAAACAACGGTATAAAACAAAAATGCCCTGCCAGGACCCGGATGTCCGCAATAAAAATTTTGAGGAAGTCAACCTGGGATATACATATGAAGAGGCACTGAACGAAGCTTCCCGCTGCATCAACTGCAAAAACAGCCCTTGTGTCAGCGGATGTCCTGTTAATGTGCAGATACCTGCATTTATTGACCTGCTGAAAAACGGTGATGTGGAAGGCGCATACAACAAAATAAAAGAAAAGAACTTTTTGCCGGCAGTGTGCGGCAGGGTTTGTCCCCAGGAAAACCAGTGCGAAAAGCATTGTGTAAGAGCGATAAAGGGCGAAAGCGTAGCCATCGGCAGACTGGAAAGGTTTTGTGCCGATTGGGCCAGGGAAAATGATATAAAGTCAGAAAAATCCACAGAAGCGAAGGCCACAGATAAAAAGGTGGCTGTTATAGGCGCCGGTCCTGCCGGACTTACATGTGCCGGAGTATTGGCACAGCGGGGAGTTCATGTGGAAATCTTTGAGTCCCTGAACAAAGCCGGCGGTGTTTTAAGCTATGGCATACCGGAGTTTCGCCTGCCGAAAAATATAGTCAGATATGAAGTTGACAACCTTAAACAACTGGGAGTTGTTATTCATACAGATGTGATAGTAGGCAAGACAGTTACCATAAAACAGCTGGAAGATATGGGCTTTTGTGCGTTTTTTATCGGAAGCGGTGCCGGACTGCCATCCTTTATGGGAATTGAAGGGGAAGAGCTGGCCGGTGTATTTTCAGCCAACGAATTTCTGACCAGAGCCAACCTGATGGAAGGCTATAAAGCTGATAAAGACACTCCCATTGCAAAACTGTCAAAAGTTATTGTGGTCGGCGGAGGAAATGTGGCCATGGACGCCGCAAGGGTGGCAAAAAGGCTGGGAAGCGATGTAAGCATTGTATACCGCCGCGGCGTTGAGCAGATGCCGGCCAGGAAAGAAGAAATCCACCACGCCATGGAAGAAGGCATAAATTTTCTGACTTTGAACAACCCGGTAAAAATCACAGGCGATGAAAACGGCTTTGTAAAAGAAGTGGAATGTGTAAAAATGGAGCTTACACGGCCGGATGCTTCCGGTAGGCGGGGCGTAAAGGTTGTGGAAGGCAGTAATTTTACAATACCTGCCGACGGAGTTATAATGGCGCTGGGAACCAGCCCCAATCCGCTTTTGAAAAATTCTATTCCCGGAATAGAAGTGAGCAGAAAGGGAGGCTTTGTAACAGATGAAAATATGCGCACAAGCATAAACAACATCTGGGCCGGAGGAGATGCGGTCACAGGTGCTGCAACTGTTATCGAAGCCATGGGCGCAGGCCAGAAAGCAGCCACTTCGATATTGGAGTACTTAAAATAAAATATCTTTTTTAAGCCGCGGGGTATCTGCATACCTCCGCGGCTTTTGTCATATATTTTATAAAAAGGGGGCGATAAATTATGCGGCAGACAGAAAAACGCAGGACTGTAAAAACATCACAGCCGGCTTCACCGGCAAAAGGACGGCACGGCGCAGAGCAAAAGAAGAAAAAAGACAACAACATTTATCTTTATATACAATTTGTTTTTACGGCTATAATTATTGTTACAGCCTTTATGTTGAGAAATACCGACAGCAAAACTTTTGAATATGTACAGGAAAACTATAATCAATATTTTGAAACCGATACATACCTGGAAAGCAAATTTTCCTACAACACATTTATGAAAAAAATGAAAGAGGAACTGCGGCTGAGATATGGACAGCTTACAGCTGTTTTTAACAATATATCCGGTAAAGGCTCGGCAGATATCTACCCGTCAAATGTGAGCCTGGATAAATATGAGCTGGAAGAAAAAGGGGTGAGCCCGGCAGATGGTTATATATCATCACCTTACGGAATAAGAACAAATCCTTTTAACTCAAAGGAAAAAGAATTTCACACCGGCATGGATATCGCCGCTGCCAAAGGCACCTTTATAAGGGCAGCTTTTTCAGGCACAGTCAGCGTTGCCGGCAGTTCTGACACCGCCGGAAATTATATAAGGATACAATCCGAAGACGGCATATCCACTTTGTATGCCCACAATCAGTTTCTGTTTGTAAAGGAAGGGGACAAAGTGCTGGCCGGTCAGGTTATTGCCACAATGGGCGACACCGGCCTGGCTACCGGTCCGCACCTGCACTTTGAATTTATTGCAGACGGAATAAGGTACAACCCGATTTATGCCCTTGACCTATGAAAAGCCGGTTTGTATTTTTTACGGCCGTGTTTTTCGGCCTTTATTTCGACACTCTCAATATATTTAAATTCTGCATCCTGTCCAGCATTCTGCACGAGGCAGGCCATGTTGCAGCCTATATAATAATTTTAAAACAAATGCCGAAGATTAAAATAACAATCTTCGGTTTTGTAATGCAATACCCCAGGGCAAACAGCAAAAATCTGTGGCTGGTGACATTGTGCGGCCCGCTGGTGAATATAACCGCCTGCTGTATAAGCTTTCTGCTGCTCCAAAGCAAATTTACATTGAATCTATATGTATTTATGTGGGTGAATGCAGTTATTTTTGCTTTCAATATGCTACCTGTGTATTATCTTGACGGCGGACATATTCTGTATGATAAATTTGCCTGGTATCAAAGATATTACCGTATTATAAGCGGCATGGCCATGGCAGTTATGGCCGCCGCTGTTATGCTTGTTTCATCGGAAAAATTTTCCTTGCGGCCGGTTCTGGCAACGCTGCTGTATTTTTTTATCAATATGTCAAATGACATTTGAAAAAACTTCGTGTTTATGCTATCATTATTTTAATAATCGACCGGAGGATAAAATGATAGATAATAAACTTAAATCGATTTTGCTGTCAGTTCAAAAGCCTGCAAGATATACAGGCGGCGAACCCGGCTGCATTATTAAAAACCCCGACGAAGTCAAAGTGAGATTTGCTTTTTGCTTTCCGGATACCTATGAGGTTGGAATGTCTCATCTGGGTATGAAAGTATTGTATGAAACTTTAAACAGTCAGCCGGATATATGGTGCGAAAGATGCTTTACCCCATGGCTGGATATGATGCAGAAAATGCGTGAGCACAACATTCCGCTGTACACACTGGAAAGCAAAACCCCGCTGGGTGAAATGGATATAATCGGATTTACACTGCAATATGAATTGTCCTACACCAATGTGCTGGCAATGCTGGACCTGGCGGGAATACCGCTTATGGCAAAAGACCGTGATGAAAGCTATCCGCTGATTATAGCCGGCGGCCCCTGCACCTGCAACGCCGAGCCGATGGCAGACTTTTTTGATGTTATGGTTTTGGGTGAAGGGGAGGTAGCCGATACAATTCTGTGCAATGTGTATGCCGACTGTAAAAGCAAAGGCCTGTCCAAACTGGAAACCTTGAAAGAGCTCAGCAAGCTGGAGGGGGTTTATGTTCCGTCTTTCTATGAATTTGAATATGGCAGTGACGGAATAATAACAGAGGTAAGGCCCCTGTACAATGCCCCGATACCCTGCAACAAAGCCATAATAAAAGACTTTGCTCATCTGCCGGCACTGGAAAATACAGTTGTTCCTGTCATAGGTGCTGTTCATGACAGAGCTATGGTAGAGGTGCTGCGCGGTTGTATAAGAGGATGCAGGTTTTGTCAGGCCGGGTTTATTTATCGTCCTTTCAGGGAAAGGGATATAGACCTGATTAACAGCAGTGCCCGACAGCTGTGTAAAAACACCGGATACGAAGAGGTGTCCCTGACATCACTTTCCACAAGCGACCATCCCCAGCTGGAAGAGCTGCTGGATAAAATGGAGCCCTGGACACAGCGGGAAAAGGTTAATATAGCCTTGCCGTCACTGCGTATTGATAATTTCAGTGAATCCCTGATAGAAAAAACCACCAAAGTGCGCAAAAGCGGGCTTACATTTGCTCCGGAGGCCGGCACACAGCGCCTGCGCGACATTATAAATAAAAATGTCACGGAAGAAGAGATAGAAAAAACGGCAAAACTGGCCTTTGCCGGCGGATACAGCCATGTAAAACTGTACTTTATGATGGGTCTGCCCGGCGAAACAATGGAAGATATAAAAGGCATTGCAGACACTGCGCAGAAAATAATAGATATATATTATTCCATGCCAAACAGGCCCAAGGGAAAGGTGGAGGTATCTATAAGCGTTGCCAGCTTTGTACCCAAGCCATTTACACCATTCCAGTTCTTCGGTCAGAACGACCTGGAACTTATAAAGAAAAAGCAGGACTATCTTCTGGAATGCTGCAAATCCAACAAAAAGATAAAAGTCAGCTATTCAGATGCCAATACCAGCTTACTGGAGGCAGTATTTGCCAGGGGAGACAGGCGCCTGGCCAAGGTTATAGCCCATGCCTATAAAAACGGTGCTGTATTTGACGGCTGGTATGAAAGCTTTGACTGGCAACTGTGGGTACAATCCTTTGCTGACTGCGGTGTGGATATGCACTTTTACGCCAACCGCTTCCGCGAATACGACGAAATAAACCCATGGGATCATATAAACTATGGTGTAACAAAACAGTTTTTGATTGAGGATTATAAACGCTCACAGCAGGCTATAACATCAAAGCCCTGCAACAAGCAATGTTACAACTGCGGAGCAAATAAACTGCTGGGGAGGGCTTGCTTTGAATACAATAAGGGTTAAATTTAACAAGGTCGGCCTTGCAATATATTTTTCCCATCTGGATTTGCAGAGGGTGATGATGCGAGCGCTTAAAATGTCCGGACTGCCCGTATGGTACTCCATGGGCTATAATCCGCACATTTATATGACATTTCCGCTGCCTTTGTCACTGGGGCAGGAGAGTTTTTGCGAAAGCTTTGATTTCCGCCTTACAGAAGAAAAAAGCGAGGAAGAAATTTTAAACGCCCTGGCGGACAAGCTGCCCCGGGGAATAGAACTTACCGCTGCCGGTCGGCCCACCTATGAAGCCAAGGACATAAGGTATGCAAAATATGAAATAAACCTTTATGGTGACGACGAGATTTTGCAGGGCTGTATAAATGACTTCATCCGGTCTGCGAGCATAAATGTGACAAAAACAAGCAAAAAAAGGACAGAAGAAATAAATCTTAAAGATTTTATAACAGACTTTTGCGCCGGCAAGCCTGTTGACGGAAAAGTTTCTTTTACCGCCATTTTTTCTGCCGGACAGACAAACAACATAAACCCGGCTCTGCTGGTGGGATATTTTGCCGAAAAATACGGTATCGACGCCAACTCTGCCGACATAAAAAGACTGAATATCTTTGGAGAAAATATCTCTGTTTTGCAATAAAATGCTTGCATTTGGCATCTGTTTGTGGTATTATATTTAGGCGTTAGTATCTGTTGAGCCATCAACAGGGTTAATGTATTACATTAAGCGGGCAGTCCTCTGTCGTTATATAGCGAGTATGAATGTCTGATAAAAACATGGAGGAAAAAGAAATGGACGCAATTAAATTGATGACAGAAGGCATGCTGAAAGCCGAAAAGCCGGTTGTTAACATCGGTGACACTGTAAAGGTACATGTTCGTATCAAAGAAGGCGAAAAAGAAAGAATTCAGGTTTTTGAAGGTATCGTTATCGCCAAAAAACACGGTGGTGTTTCCGAAACTTTCACAGTTAGAAAAACAGCTTACGGCGTAGGCGTTGAAAGGGTATTCCCCATCAACTCACCCTTCGTTGAAAAGGTTGAAATTGTTAGAAGCGGTCGTGTTCGTCGCGCTAAACTGTTCTACCTCAGAGACAGAGTTGGTAAAGCAGCCAAAGTTAAAGAAAAAATCAAATAATGCATCTAAGAGGACACATATTGTCCTCTTTTTTGTTTTCTACGAAAGGCTTTTAATTATGAAGAAGATATTTGAAGCGGCCGAAACAGTTTTTATCGCGGTTATATTTATCACTATAGCCATTTTGTTCTTTTTCAGAGTGATTATTGTGGAAGGTGTTTCTATGGAGAACACCCTGCACGGCGGTGAAAAAATTATAATCACCAACTTCTTATACACTCCGGAAAGAGGAGATATTGTTGTCACTGACTCCAACAACAGCTATAACAAACCGCTGATAAAACGCGTTATTGCAACCGGCGGAGATACCGTAAAAATAGAAGCGCAGACAGGTGATGTATACCTCAACGGTCAGCTTCTGACAGAAAATTACATAAAAGAAGAAATGACGCCGCCGGCTTCCACGCTGGAAATGACAGTGCCGGAGGGTTACCTGTTTGTCATGGGAGACAACAGAAACAACTCTTATGATTCCAGGGTAGAGGAGATCGGCGCAATAAATGAAAAAGATGTGCTGGGCAAAGCCGCTTTTAGAATATCACCATTTTCAAAGGTAGGATTTGTTGAATGAAAAATTTTGAACAAACTTTTGAACAGGCCGCAGCCAATAATGTAAACAGCAAAAGCATTCATTGGTTTCCGGGCCATATGATGAAGACCCTGCGCCTGATGGCCCGGGAAATAAAAAATGTGGATGTGGTTTTGGTTTTGCTGGACGCAAGGATCCCTTACTCCAGCCAGAACCCTGAAATCGAAGAAATAATAAAAAACAAACCCAAAATCTATATTTTAAACAAGCGGGACCTGGCAGACAGCTCAATTACTGACCAATGGATAAAATATTTCAAATCCAAAGGCATGGGAGCCCTTGCCATAAATTCCAAAACCGGCAAAAACAACAAACTGATAAAAAATCAGATAAACCGGGAACTTAAAGAACTTTTGGAATACAGGCAGAACCGCGGCATAGACGGGGCAAGGATAAGGGTTATGATGGTAGGCATACCAAATGTCGGCAAATCCACTTTTATCAATTCCTTTGCCGGTACCCAAAGGGCAAAAGCCCGGGACCGCCCCGGCGTAACCAGGGGAAAGCAGTGGATTACTGTTGACAATTTTGACCTGCTGGACATGCCCGGCGTGCTGTGGCGTAAGTTTGAAAATCAGAATGTGGCCGCAAACCTGGCATTTATCGGCTCTATAAAAGACGAAATACTGGATATCGAAACTCTGGCCGTATCTCTTATAGACCAGCTGAAAAAAATCTATCCCGATATTCTGCCCCAGAGATATAAGCTGTCAGAAGACGACATGCTGCTGGACAATTACGATATACTGTGCAGGATTGCCCGCAAAAGGGGAATGCTGCTGCCGGGCGGTGTGGAAAACACCGAAAGGGCAGCCGTGATGCTGTGTGATGAATTCCGCTCTTCCAAGCTGGGCAAAATCTCACTGGAAAGGCCGGCTGAATATGAATAAACTGTTCGATTACGACCGGCAGATAAGGCAGTCCAATCCTGTTATATGCGGTGTTGATGAAGCTGGCAGGGGACCGCTGTGTGGGCCTGTGTGCTGTGCCGCTGTCGTCCTGAAACCGGATTTTGTCTGTGATGAAATCAATGACAGTAAAAAACTGTCAGAGAAAAAAAGAGAAAAACTTTATGACATTATAAAGGAAAATGCCGTTGCATATTCCATTGTAATGGTGCCGCCGCAGGAAATAGACAAGGTAAATATACTCAATGCCTCTTTGAACGGTATGGCAGAAGCTGTAAAGTCACTTGGCTTAACAGTTGATTTAGCACTTGTGGACGGCAATAAAGTCCCTCCGAATATGCCTTGTGCAGTGGAAAGCGTGGTCAAAGGTGACGGAACAAGCATGAGTATTGCTGCAGCTTCTATCCTGGCCAAAGTATCCAGGGACAGATATATGTTACAACTGGACAAGGAATATCCGCAGTACCGGTTGGCAAAGCATAAAGGCTACCCCACAAAACTGCATTATGAACTGATAGAAAAATACGGCATACAGGATTTTTACCGAAAAAGCTTTTTCAAAAACAGACCGGAGCTGCTATGGAAAAAAGACTGACCGGAAAAACAGGGGAAATCCTGGTATGCCGTCACTACTTGAAAAACGGATATGCTATTCTGGACACAAATTACCGCTGCCGTTTCGGAGAGATAGACATAGTTGCCAAAAAAGAAGATACCATTGTTTTTATCGAGGTGAAAACCAGGGAAAAACAGACGGACTACACTGCCAAAGATGCAGTGACCCCGGCAAAACAGCAAAGGCTGAAATCAACGGCGCTTATGTATATTTCTTCCAACAAATTCGATGATGAATTTGTCCGCTTTGATGTGGCAGAAGTTTACAGCCCCTCATCAAATCCTACTATAAACATCATAGAAAATGCATTTGAATAAATAAAAGCCACCATTGCGGTGGCTTTTATTTATATATGTTATTTATTCATAAGAAATTCCCGGGGAATGACATCAGATACTATATTATGTATGTAATCATAGGAAAACCTGGAGTCATACCCTTTTACGCCATGCTTTGCGGCCAGTTCCGGGGTGTAGTCTGACAGCAGATAGTTTCTTATATTGGAAAATTCATAGTCGAAATGGGTTATCGTAGACACAAAATAAGGCTCTTCTATACTTATTTCATACCCGCCGTTTTCATCGTAAGTTTTTACAATATTGAACTGAAACAGACCTCCCAGCATATTGTTTCCTTTTGACTGCGCAGAAATAAAATTGCCCAGGGAATAGCAAATCAAAGTTTTGTTGTCGTTCTCTTCATTTGTCTGCCATTCGACAGTCTGTATAACATGAGGGTGAGTACCTATAATAACATCAACGCCCATTATATTCAGTTTTTCTGCCACCATGCGCTGATAATCATTTACCTGGTTGGTATCCTCGTAGCCCCAATGGCAGGACACAATGACTATATCTGCATTTTCTTTGGCAATTTTCACCTGTCTTTCAACCGTTTCAAAATCATCCGGACGAATTACATATGGGCAGGTTTCATCGTATATTGACAGGCCGTTTGTTCCGTATGTATATGCCAGGAAAGCCATCTTTATATTGTTTACGGTCATATATTTTATATCCTGACTGTCATCACCGGTGTAAAAGCCCACATTTACCACATCTTTGCTGTTCCAGTATTCCAAAGATGAACGCACGCCCCGAGCGCCTTTGTCATAGGAATGGTTATTGGATGTACCTATAACATTAAATCCCATTTCCAGCACTTTATCTCCCAGCCGGGTCGGTGAAGAAAACTGAGGATATGTGGACGGTGCAAAAGCAGAGTTTACCAAGGTTTCCTGGTTGATAAACTTCACATCAAAATCCTTGAAGTAATCCTCTATATTTTCATAGGCATAGTCAAAGTCATATCCGCCGTCTGTACTTCTGCGTGCCGCCTGCAGGTAGATAGAACCATGTATCAAATTGTCTCCCGCCGCCACAAATCTCACTGTATCCGGAGGCGCAGGGGTGGGAGATGGGGATGGTGTTGCCACTACGGGAAGATCTCCGCCCTTGACACAGCCTGCGGCTATAAGCATAAAAACAGAAAGCACTGCCGCCAGGATTTTCCTCGACAAACTTTTTTTCATAACAAGATCCTCGCAAAAAATATTTTAATATATTTTACATTATTGTCGGACAAAGTTCAACAAAAAAAAACAAAAAGATTGAAAAAGTTACAAAATTATAATATAATCATAAAGTTATATTAACTGGACTAGAGGGATT
>CALWZO010000040.1 GCA_944386045.1 uncultured Clostridia bacterium
ATTCCCTTAAAAATAAGGGAATTTTTCTCTTTTGGTGCGGATAACAAGACTTGAACTTGCACGATATTGCTACCATCAGCCCCTCAAGCTGACGTGTCTGCCGATTCCACCATATCCGCATTTATTCCGACACTTATCAGTGCAAGAATTATTTTACCACACCGTTTATAAGATGTCAACATCTTTTTCTTCATTAAGGGCAGCATCCATATCCCGGCTTTTAAGCCGGGATGAATAATCCGATACATCTCGCAGTTTTCTGCGTATGGCATTGGTTCTGGTGCCCACCAGCTTGTCCAGCTCGTCACCGGCCTGTCGCATTCTCTGCTGTGTTTTTGCCAGCACATCCCCGAATTTTTCAAACTCGTTTTTGACCCCGGCCAGAACTTCCCACACCTGTCCTGTACTTTTTTGTATTGCCAGCGTCCTGAAGCCCATTTGCAGGCTGTTAAGCAGTGCGGCCATGGTTGTGGGGCCGGCGATGTTCACCTTTTCTTTTTGCAGTTCTTCCACCATTCCGCACCTTACCGCCTCTGCATACAGGCCTTCTGTGGGCAGGAACATAACGGCAAATTCGGTGGTGTTGGGCACATCGATATATTTGCTGTTTATATCCTTTGCAAAGGATTTCAGCCTTTGTTTCAGCTCCTTGACGGCACTGTCAATCAGTAACTTGTCGCCGCTGTCATAGGCTTCAAGCAGTTTTTGATAGGCATCCAGCGGAAATTTGGCATCTATGGGGAGATATACAGGTTTCTCACCGTCGCCGGGCAGTTTTACCGCAAATTCTACCCTTTCGGAAGAGCCTTTTTTGGTGACTATGTTGCTTTCGTACTGGTCAGGGCCCAGAATATCCTGCAAAATTGCACCCAACTGCACCTCGCCCAGTATACCTCTGTTTTTAACATTGGACAAAACTTTTTTCAAATCTTCAACACCGGTGCCTATTTTCTGCATTTCCCCCAAAGATTTGTACACCCGCTCCAGCCTTTCGCTGACCTGCTTAAAGCTTTGGCTTATTCTGTCTTCCAGGGTTTTCTGCAATTTTTCATCAACTGTCCGGCGCATCTGCTCCAGCTTATTTTCATTTGACAGCTGCATCTGTGTCATTTTGCTTTCGGTGGTCTGTCTTATATTTTCCATCTGCCGGGCAGTCTGCACCTGAAAAGAGGTAAAGCGCTTGTCCAATCCGTCCGATTGTTCGTTTACGGTTTTGCGCAGGGTGTCCATCTGTCTGCCCACAAAATCCAGCGTATCTTTCTGATTTTTTTCCAGCTGATTTCTTATATCCCTTTCAAAAGAATTGAACTGCCGTGAAAAATTTCCGCCCTTTTGGCTGGAAAACAAATTTACCAGGCCGATGATTATGTTTACAAACAAAAGCCCTGCAATAATATATTCCATATAGATATTTTCCTTTTATAAAATTTGGCCGCCTGTAAAAGACGGCCTGCTTATTATCTGCCTTTTTTCTGCGCGGCAAGGTTTGCCATTGCTTCTTTTATCATGTTGATAAAAGGCACTCTGTCCACATCCAGTGACACCGTGGCGTTTGGCCGATGGCAAAGAACATTTCGCACATCGGTAACCGTCATACCGTAAGTATAGCGGCCGTCTATATCAACTGTCACATAACAGTCTTTGCTTTTTACCAGCTCGGGTTTTGCCAGCCATGCCAGTGTAAGGCTGTCGTGCATTGCAAGACCGGGATTTTTCATTCTCAGCTTATAATGCTCGGCATATATACCGCACATGTCATAAATTGTTGCAGAAAGCCAGTTGTCATTTTTGAAGTCTTCCAGTTCATCAAAACCTATGTATCCTTTCCAAGTGGCATCAAGGCATGCCATGGAGATTTTCAGCCCGCTTTTGAAAAGGATATGCGCCGCCTCCGGGTCCTGCATTATGTTCGCTTCGGCCACCGGGCTGGCGTTGCCTTTCAAAGTTGAACCACCCATCAGCATAACCTGCTTTATTTTGGGCATAAGTTCCGGATGTGTAAGTATCAGCGTGGCCACATTTGTCATGGGGCCCACTGGCACCAGGGTTATGGGTTCCTCGCTGGCCGCCAGTGTCCTTGCCATAAATTCCACCGCGCTGATGTCCAGCGGTTTCTTTTCCGGTGTTGGCAGCGGATCGGGCATATCTCCCAGTCCGTCATAGCCGTGGACAACGCTGTAATCTTCCGGTTCGTATACCTTGATTATCGGTTTTTCAGCGCCTTTGGCCACCGGTATATCTGTCCTGCCGATAAGTTCCAGGATTTTCAGCGTGTTTTCTGTTGTTTGTTCCAGTTTTCTGTTGCCGTATGTGGTGGTGATACCCAGCACATCAAAGGCTTCATTTCCGCAGGCAAGGCAGATGGCAATGGCATCATCTATGCCTGTGTCCACATCCATTATAATTTTAATCTTTTCCATATCTGTTCCCCTTATTCAAAATGTGCCAGCGCATTCTCAATCAGCCGGATATACTTCTGTCTGTCCATCTTTACCGCCAACTGTACATTGGGCCGCTTTTTCATATGATTTTTGTAGTCAAAAATTGTCCGGCCCTCTGTCTGACTGCCCTGGGTTTCACAAACCACATAATAATCTTCTGTTTCCAGGCTGTCGTCTTCCAGCAGCATTGCCGCTGCCGCTGTGGCATCGTATATGGCAAATTCAAAACTTTCCACATCATACCGGCAACCGTATTTTTTGCCTTTTCTTTCCACCCGTTTTATATCGTGGGCAATGAAGGCATCCATCATGGGTTTCAGTTTTTTTGCATGGGAATAAATCTGCCTTAACTCTTTTACGCTTATGCCGTAATCACTGCCAAACTGCAAGTCTGCCATTGTGATCGGTATTCCGCTTTGCAATACAACCTGACAGGCATGGGGGTCGCCCCAGATGTTGAATTCTGCATACTGGGAATGGTTGCCGTAACTGCGGGAGCCGCCCATCATATATATTCTTTTTATGTAATTTTTAAAATCCGGATATTTCAACACAGCCAGAGCCACATTGGTCATAGGTCCCAGCACCAGAAGGCGCATCTGTCCCCCGGCAGCTTTGGCCATATCATACATCACATCCCAGGCAGCTTTTTCACAAACTGTTCCTTTGGGCCGCGGCAGTTCAAAACCGGCCAGCCCGTTTTCGCCGTGGACATAGCTGGCATCCTTCAGGCTGACAATCATAGGCTTTGCAGCGCCTTTGGCAACGGGACATTCCAGGCCCAGAAATTCTTTCAGCGCCATGGCATTTTTTGTGGTGCCTTCCAGGCCTACATTGCCGTGGGTTGTGGTTATGGCTTTAATATCAATTTTTTCGCTGCCGGCCGCCATTATAATGGCAATGGTATCGTCAATGCCGGGGTCGGTATCGATTATCACAGGAATTTTGTTCATACTTTCCTCCAGTTCAAATATTTATTCTATATTATAGCATATATTTATCCTTAATTACAGCATAAATATATTTACATATTTCTTTCAATAATTTATACTATTATTTGTTGATAAAAGGAGGTGGGCATATGCTGGGAAATATTGCGCCTTTCACACCGGCACTGAGCCGGCGGGAAAAGGACAGGTACAGCGCATTTTACTGTGGCCTGTGCAAGACGCTGGGAAAAAGATACGGCGTGTTTTCAAGATTTCTGCTCAGCTATGATATGGCCTTTACGGCAATGGTATATGACGGGATAAACGGTTTTCAGGCCAGGTGGAACAACGAGGGCTGTTTTGCAAACCCTTTTAAAAAGAAAACCGTGGCCAAAAACAGCCCCGGGGCAGCTTTTGCCGCTGATGTCATGTTTCTGCTGGCTTATCACAAGCTGGCTGACAACATCAATGATGAAAAACTTTTAAAAAAAGCGGCCTGTATCTGCCTGTATCCGTATTTTCGCATGAAATATTCAAGGGCAAAAAAGCGTCAGCCGACGCTGGCCCGGTGCATAGAAAGCGAATGTAAGAAACAGCTGCGGCTGGAAAAATCCGGTGCGGATATAGACAGCCTGCGGCGACCCACTTCCAATATGACCAGACGGATAATGCTGGAATGTGCCGCCGAAAGCGGAAACAAGGCCGCGGCCGGGCAGTTTGGCTTTTTTCTTGGGAGAGTTATCTATCTGCTGGACGCACTGCTGGACAGGCCGCAGGACGAAGCGGAAGGAAGATTTAATCCTTTTACCGCGTCAGGCATAAATGCCCGGCAGGCAAAAGAAGAATGTTTTATGGCCCTGGGAGAGCTGGCCTTCTGGTACAGGCAGCTGGATTTTGGGCCCAACAAGGAGATTTTGGATAATACAATTTATATGTCGCTGGCCAGAAAGATAAAGTTTGCCGGTGAGAAAGAGGTAGAAAATGGATGAAAATTACAGGATACTGGGGCTGGAACCCGGAGCAGACGAAGAAGCAGTAAAACAAGCTTACAGAAGGCTGGCCTATCAATATAACCCGGACAACTGCACCGATTACCGCGACAGGGAATATTACCGGACAAAAATGGAGCAGATAAACCGCGCTTTTGATGAGATAATGAACAATCTGAGAACCGGAAAAGGCGGATACGGAAACAGCGACAGAGACGAATTTTACATTTATATCCGACGCCTTATACAGAACGGCGAATACGACAGGGCAATAAATCAGCTGTCCGCCTACAACAACGAATTTGAGGCGGAGTGGCAGTTTCTTATGGGCAGCGCGCTGTACTACGGCGGCTATATCAGCCAGTCTTTCCCATATTTTGAAAAGGCCGCACAGATGGAACCGTCCAACAAGGAATACAATGCCACTTTCAGCAGAATGAGACAGAACAGACAGGGAAACATTTATTCTTCTCCTTACTCAAACGAGCAGACCTATCAGATGGGCGGTTTTTGCTGTGACCCGTGCACTGTATGCCAGTGCCTTATCTGCATGGACTGCTGCTGTCATCACTGATAATGAGATACAACAGCAGAAAAACGGCGTTCTGCGGCCTTACCGGCGCTTTGTGCGCAGCCATGCTGATGATGGGCGGTCTGTTTCCCTTTGCCACCTATGCCTGCCCTGCGGCGGCTGCCTGTCTGCTGCTGCCGGTGGCCTATGAATACAAGCAAAAGACTGCTTTTGTCCTTTATTTTGCTGTCAGCTTGCTGGCGTTGTTTATCGTGGCAGATAAAGAGCTGGTTTTTATGTTTATTTTTATATTCGGGCCGTATACCGCGGCCAAATTTTCCTTTGACCGTATAAAGCCGGCACCGCTGAGGCTGACATTGAAAATTGCATTTTTCAACGCCGCAGTGATATTCAGCTACGGCATACTGCTGTTTGTTTTTCCCATTCAGATACTTGTGCAGGAGTTTGACAGCTACGGGCTGCCCTTTGTGGCTGTAATGCTGGTAATGTTCAATGCAGTTTTTCTGCTGTACGACAAAGCGGTGGAAAAATTGCTGATAATTTATGTAATCCGTTTCAGGAAAATGTTTTTCAAAAAGTGAGGAGGCAGAATATGAAAGATATTGTCCGCGTGGCCCTTGTGCAGATACGGCCTTTGGGAAGCATACGGGAAAACACCCGGAAAGGCCTGGCCGCCTGTGAAAAAGCAAAACGGAACGGTGCTCACATAGCGCTGTTTCCGGAAATGTTCAGCTGCGGTTACGCACTGTACGATAACCCGGAAAAAATGAAAGCCGCGGCGATTTGCGACAATTCGGAATATGTAAAGGCTTTTTGCCGCAAGGCTGCCCGGCTGGACATGGCGATAGGTTTCACGCTTCTGAGAAAGACCGACGGTCTGCCGCAAAATTCCTTTTTCCTGGCCGACCGCCACGGCAATATAGTGCTGAAATATTCCAAGGTGCACACCTGTGATTTTGACAGGGAAAAATTTTTACAGCCCGGGGATGATTTTTATGTATCCGAACTTGACACCGGTGAACAAAAGCTAAAAATAGGCGCAATGATATGTTATGACAGGGAATTTCCCGAAAGCGCACGAATTCTTATGCTGAAAGGCGCCGAAATAATACTTGTGCCCAACGCCTGCCCGATGGAAATCAACCGCATTTCACAGCTGAGGGGCCGTGCGTATGAGAATATGGTGGGTATAGCCACTGCAAATTACCCTGCCGGTGTGCCGGACTGCAACGGTTATTCCAGTGCTTTTGACGGGATGGCCTATATCGAGGGTGTGACAGACCGGATGGGGCGTGACACGCTGATAACCCTTGCCGGCGAAGAGGAAGGCATATATTACGCTGATTTCCCCATCACCCGGATGAGGGCTTACCGACAAAATGAAGTACACGGCAACGCGTACAGACATCCGTCAAAATACCGCCTGCTTGTCAGTGAAGATGTGCAGGAGCCTTTTATCAGAAAAGATGCCAGAAGATGATAAAAGCGCAGGCAATAGCCTGCGCTTTTTGTTTTATTCTTCAAAGTAATCGAATACCGCCTGGACAAACACCGCTGTTCCTTTGTACAGCAGGCTGTCATCAACAGTAAATTTACTGTTGTGTGCCGGGTATACATTGCCGTCAGAGTGGGCTGTTGTACAGCAGAGGTTAAAGAAGCAGCCGGGCACCAGCTGATAGTAAAAACCGGCGTCCTCGCCGCCCATTCCCTGCCTGCCGCCCACATGGACGCCATCTTCGCCCAAAACCTTCTGTGCGGATGCAATCAGCATATCTGTCATGTGTTTTTCATTTACCACAGGAACATATCCGTAATCCAGCTTGAAGTCATAGTCGGCACGCATTGCCATACATATGCCTTTCACCACTTCTTCCATACGGCTCAGGACATAGTTCCTGTTTTCCATGGTGGAATTGCGCACAGTACCGCGCATATAGCAGGTATCACTTATAATATTTTCCGCACCCCTGCCCGCCTGCAATGTGGCTACGGTTATTACACAGGGTTCTGTGGGGTCAATTTCCCTGCTGACGATGGTCTGGAATGTCTGGATTATTGTAGTGGCTACCACAACCGGGTCAACACACAGATGGGGTGACGCGCCGTGGCCTCCGCGGCCTTTTACATACAGATCAAACTGGTCGTCAGCGGCGCTGTAAGGGCCGTACATCAAGGTTATGTCACCGGGTTTCATACCTTCGCCGACACCGCCCACATGCAGTGCATATATGGCGTCAACCTTCGGATTTTCCATACAGCCGTCGGCTATCATGACAGGCCGTCCGCCGGGGCCCTCTTCGCCGGGCTGGAAAAACAGTTTGACATAGCCGTTCAGCTGGTCTTCATGTTCTTTCAGAATTTTTGCAACACCCAGCAGCATAGCGGTGTGGCAATCGTGACCGCAGGCGTGCATATTTTCATTTTCCGACGCATAGTCAAGGCCTGTTTCCTCTTTTATGGGCAAAGCGTCCATATCCGCCCTCAGTGCCAGCACCTTGCCGCCCTCTTTACCTATGTGGGCAACAATGCCGCTGTTGTCCCGATAGGTTATATATTCTATCCCCCACCGGTCCAGTTTCCGCTTTACAAATTCTGCTGTTTTGGGCAAAAACAGGCCCAGCTCCGGCATTTTGTGCAGGCTGCGGCGCCAGTTTGTTATTTCGTCTCGGATTTCTTTTGCCAGGTTTAATGCTTGTATCATAATTATCACCGTCCGTTTTTTATTTTGTTACAAACAGTATAATTCGCTTTTGTAATCAAGTCAACTTGTAATTCAGTTTTTCCGTGCCCGTTTTCTCCATTTGCCGGACAGGACCCTGGCCATCACACACCGCATTTCCACCAGCCAGGAGCATACACCTCCGAAGAAAATGCCATTTACGCCCCAAAACTGTATACCTATATAGGAAGCTGCAATTTTTGTTATAGTGCTGGCGGCGGCAAACCACACCATAGCCTTTACATCACCGCTGCCTTTCAGCAGTGCGTCGCCGGCAAACAGCACACCCATAAAAAACACATAAATCATCATGGCCACAAGATAGTCAGAGCCTATGGTGAAAACCTCCCGTGCGGCGTCCTTTGCCAGGAATATATACATAAGCTGTCTGGGTGCGGCAAATATAATCACCGCTATTATAAAAGCTATTATGCTATTGATAGCCAGCGCCCATTTAAAGCCGGTGTATGCCCTTTCATACTGTTTTGCACCGGTATTCTGCGCTATAAAAACCGTGGCAGCTATCATCATGCTTATCATCGGCATCATGGCAAAATTTTCTATCTTGCCGCAGGCTGTGTAAGCGGTGGACGCATTGGGCCCGAATGAATTGATAAAAGCCTGAGTTATAAAGATATTGATACCTATGGTCATTTCCTGCAATGTGCCGGGCACCGCCAGGCGGGCCAGGGACAGCAAAATCTTTTTTGCAAAATCCTTTTCCTGCACACCGCTGCCATTTGCAGACAGATGTTTCATTCTTTTCAAAAGCAAAACTATCTGCAAAACAAAGGAAATACCCTGGGAAATAACGGTTGCCACCGCAACGCCGAAAACACCCATGGAAAGGCTGAGGACAAAATACAAATCCAGAATGACATTCAGCACCGATGACACGGCAAGGAAAACAAGCGGTGTTTTGCTGTCGCCCAGCGCACGGAAAACCGAGGATATCATGTTGTATGTAAATGTAAACACCAGGCCTGTAAAATACACCTGCAAATATATCAGTGCCTCATCATATATCCGCCGCGACACCTTTATGACATTCAGCATATACGGTGCGGTAAAAAAGCATATCACTGTCAGCACAGCCGAAAGGACTATGGTGCTGATTACACACACCGATATCATTTTTTTCAGATTTTTGACCTGACCGCCGCCAAAACTCTGGCCTATAAGTATGGCCGCACCGTTGGAAAGGCCGGTGGCTATGGACACCACCATGAATGTTATGGGAAATGTCGTGCCTATCGCGCCCAGCGAATAGGCACCAACAAACTGGCCTACTATAACCGAGTCCACAGTGGAATAAAGCTGCTGAAGAATATTCCCCATAAATATGGGCAACGAAAACATCAGCAGTATTTTTGACGGATGTCCCTGGGTCAAGTCTTTTGTTTTGCTCATAATTACCTCCATAAAACAAAAAATGCAACTCACTTAAAGTGAGTTGCATAAAGATAACCGATGAACAACAAAACACAAGCCCGCTTTAAGCGCTTCTGTTTAAAAGACGCTGTATTACGCATTTCTGCGCCCCTCCGCCGACCTTTCATCTGTTAAACAAATATTAAATTATTTTCAAAAGGATAATAACATATTTTACCGTAATATGTCAACTGTTTATTTGACGCCCGTGGAGCCAAAACCGCCTCTGTCTGCTCCTTCCAGCACCTCAACGGTTTCAAACTCTATCTGCGGCTGATTTTCCATTATCCTGAACTGACATATCCTGTCATTTTTGTTTATCACAGTATCGCGCAGGGCAATGGCCGGATAAAACCACCAGTCGTTGTCGCCGCAGTAGCTGTTGTCGATAACTCCCATTGAGTTGGCCTGGATTATGCCGAAATTTTTAAATGTGGAGGAACGGGGCAGCACATGTGCTTCCCATCCTGCCGGCAGCTGCATGGCCACACCCAGGGGTATCAGTCTGAATTCCCCCTTCTTCATGGTTACCGTTTCTGCCGCGCGCAGGTCTGTCCAGTCTCCTTTTGATATGACTGATATTTTTTCAATGGAATCATCCAGATATTTTATTTTGATTTTCATTTTATCTCTCCCAGGGTATTGCTTTGCCGGCGGCCAGGCTTTTCTGCGCATCCAGTATACGCTGGTTTTCACTGCCGCGGAACAGCAAAGTCAGGTTTTTCTTTTCGTCCACAAACTGCCCGTCTACCAAAACATCCACATACTGCAAAATTTCCTTTTGCTTTTCGTTGAGCGTTTCAAAGGTAAAGCCTGTCCACATCCATATACTTTTGCCCGTCTGCCGTTTTATCTGCTGAACAGTTTTCAGCAGCATATCATCCATAAGCTGGTCCATCGGCTCGCCGCCAAGGATTGAATAACCTGTTACATTTTCATTCTTGCCCATGTCTATAAATTTCTGCATCTGCTCATCGGTGTAATCATTTCCGTATTCAAAAGGCCAGTATTCCCGGTTGAAGCAGTTTTTGCAGTGGAAATGACAGCCGCTGACAAACAGGCTGGAGCGTATGCCCACTCCGTTGGCCACATCAAACTGTCTCATCTGCGCATATTTCATTTAGTTTTCTCCTTGTCTGTGTTCGTTTCGCGGCATATATAAATAGGCCTGTTTTTTATTTCTGTATAAGTTTTTGCCAGATATTCGCCCACTATGCCCAGGCAGAACAGCTGAATGCCCCCTATAAACAATATTATACATACCATACTGGGCCAGCCGGAAACAGGGTCGCCGAACATCAGCGTCCTGAACACGATAAATATTATGGCCACAGCGGCCACTGCACACATTATAAATCCCACCACGGCACTTATGGCCAGCGGTGCTGTGGAAAACGCCATTATCCCTTCGATGCTGTACAGGAAAAGCTTCCAGAATGACCATTTTGTCTGGCCGGCAGCCCTTTCCACATTTTCGTATTCCAGCCATTTGGTTTTATAACCGACCCAGCCGAACAGACCTTTGGAAAAGCGGTTTCGCTCTGACAGCTCCAGCAGTGAATTTACAAACTGCCTGCTCATCAGGCGATAATCCCTGGCTCCGTCCACAATTTCGGTCTTGGAAATTTTATTTATAATTTTATAAAACATCCTTGCAAAAAAACTTCTTATAACAGGCTCACCTTTGCGGGTTACTCGGCGTGTTGCCACACTGTCATAGCCTTCCGTTTCTATCGCATATACCATCTGCGGCAGCAAGGCGGGCGGATCCTGTAAGTCAACATCCATTATCACCACCATATCTCCGGTGGATTTTTCCAGCCCGGCATACATTGCCGCTTCCTTGCCAAAATTGCGGGAAAATGATATATATTTTACCCTGTCATCACTTTCGGCCAGTTTTTTGCATTCATTCAATGTTTCATCCTTTGAACCATCGTCCACAAATATGAATTCAAAATCATATCCGGCCATATCCGCCGCGACTTTTGTTATCTCTTTATAGAAAATCGGCAGCACCTCCTGCTCGTTAAAGCAGGGGACAATTACAGAAATAGTCTTTGCCAACAATAATTCCCCCTTTTTTGTCAAAACTGTGCTTCCCCGTCCATGGCCAGTATGTTGAAATTATCCACGAACTGCTGAGCTGACAGCTCATTTATCAGCATATCCACATTTTTGCTTCTGAACCGGACGACTATGTCCGTCCGGTGCTTGCTTTTGCTGACTGACCTTATTTTATACCATGAAACAGTTTTTTCAAAACCGGATCAAGCTGAGTTTTAACATCCATATTGCCGCTGTTCAACACAATCGTGTACGGAGCTTTTCCGGCCGGCAAAAAGTCCAGTCCAAACAGTATCATAGTAACAATAACAGAAAGTATCACAATGATTTCATACAAGCCGGCGCCGGTTATTATGCCCGCACTTATTGACCAGAACAAAAATGTCAGGTCCAGGCTGCTTTTTACCGCATTTCTGAATCTAACTATGGACAAAGCGCCAACCATGCCCAATGATATAACAATGCTTGACTGCATGGCAAGGACAATTCCGGCAGTTATAACAGGCAGCGTCGCCAGTGCGTTATTGAAATCCCCGGAATAAAAAGAAGTTTTTGTTTTCATTTTGTACACACAATAGATGTAAAAGCCTACTATGGTAGCTATAATCATTGTGAGGACTATTTCAACAGTACCTATATCACTCCGAAACCCTTCCAAAAAAGAATTTTTTAAAATATCCTTAAAAGTCATAATAATCTCCTCTTAATGCAAGTCTTGAAAGATAATATTTGGAAAAAGCCGTCTGCACCAGGTTGAAGAGCGGACAATGTATATGTCATAATTTGAATCACATGTAAGTACACCCTGCCACAGCCGGTAATCCATTGACTGCGAAAGATAATACCTTTCACTGTCTGCATCGTAAGGCACAGCGCACCCTTCGATAAACAACTGTTCCGATGTAACGGATAAGGTTTTCTGTGCCGTCATGCTGTCGGCCTGCTGCTGGGATATGACGCGGACACCCATAATTTTCCGGCTGTCATCGTATAAACCGTACATTACAATCCGAATAAGAGTTATCAATGACCGGGCAAAAAGCGCAACTTTTTTTATCATCACCAAACTCCAATAAATAATTTATATAAATTATATAGTTACTTAAATAAAATACTATAATGCGCGATTTTTGTCAAACAAAACCCCCCTTTGAAATCAAAGGGGGGTTGATTTTTACAGGTGAAGCACTCTTTCTTTTATTTCCTGTGTTCTGCCTTCGTTCCAGAAGTTTTCACCCAGGTATCCGCAGGTTCTTCTGACCACATTCATTCGGTCTTTGTCGCGGTTACCGCAGTTGGGGCAATACCATTGCAGGTTATCGTCGCACAATATCTCCCCTTCGTATCCGCACTCCATGCAATAGTCCAGCTTGGTGTTCATCTCGGCGTACTGAACATTTTCGTACATATATTTGATCAATGTTTCAATAACTTCCGGATTGTTGGCCAGGTTGGGCAGCTCCACATAGCTGATTGCACCGCCGGAGGAAATGGGGTGGAACTGAGCTTCAAATTTCAGCTTATCAAAAGCGTTTATCTCTTCCTGTACAAAAACATGGTATGAGTTTGTCAGGTAATTTCTGTCTGTTATGCCTTCCACAACGCCAAAGCGTTTCTGCAATGTGTGGGCAAAGTATTCTGTCAAGCTTTCGCTGGGTGTGCCGTACAGTGCAAATCCCAGGCCGGTCTGTTTTTTCCACAGCAAAATTTTGTTTTTCAGATGTGTCATTATTTCCAGCGCCAGCTTTTCGCCTTCGGGGGTGGTATGGCTTTTGCCTGTAAGAGCCTTTACACATTCATACAGGCCGATATATCCCAGTGTGATTGTGGCATAGCCGTCCTGCAGCAGCGGATAAATCGGCTCGTGCTTGCCCAGGCGGGCGATGGCGCCGTACTGCCAGTGTATCGGTGAAACATCGCTGGTGACATTTTTCAGCTTGTCATAACGCAGCATAAGGCTTTCTTTGCACAGCTCCAGCCTGTCTTCCAGTATGTTCCAGAATTTCTTTGTATCGCCCTGGGCAGACAGACCCACATCAGCCAGGTTCAGTGAAGTCAGGCCCATATTGAAACGGCCGTACCATTTGTATTCGCCCTCTTTGTTGTTTATAGGTCCTTTGTAGGGGGACAGCCAGGCGCGGCAGCCCATGCAGCCGAACACATTGCCCTCATAGTTCTGTCTCATGTGTTTTGCGCTGATAAAGTCAGGCATCATACGCTTGGAAACACATACAGCCGCCAGCTTTGTCAGCCAGTAATACTTGCTGTCCTCGTGTATGTTGTTTTCATCTGTTACATACAGCAGTTTCGGGAAAGCCGGTGTTATCCAGGCGCCCACTTCGTTTTTCATACCCTGTATACGCTGTTCCAGCATTTCCTTTATCAGCATTACCGTTTCTTCTTCATACTCCGGATATTCGCTGATGTACATAAACACAGACAGGAAAGGCGCCTGACCGTTGGAGGTCTGCAAAGTGTTTATCTGGTACTGGAATGTCTGTATACCGCCTCTTACCTCTTCCGCCAGCTTGACCTGGACAGCGTCCATCAGCTGTTCTTCGGTGTAGGTAAAGCCCATTCTGTCCCATTCTCTTCTTGTGTCACGGATAAACTTTTCTTTGGAAATTCTAACAAAAGGTGCTAGGTGTCCCAAAGTGATTGTCTGTCCGCCGAACTGCCCGGAAGCCACCTGGGCAATAATCTGTGTGGCTATTGTACATGCTGTTTTAAATGTATGTGCTTTTTCCACCAGCTTGCCGTTGATAACCGTGCCGTTTTCCAGCATATCCCGCAGGTTTACCAGGCAGCAGTTAAATGACGGGTTGAGATAATGTCCCAGGTCATGTATGTAAATAAGTCCGTCCCTGTGAGCCTGTGCCAGATGAGGCGGCAGCATCATTCTCAGTGCAATATCTTTGGAAACCTCTTCCGCCACCAGGTCTCTCATGGTGGAGATAAGGGCGGAGTTTTTGTTGGAGTTGGATGAAAGAATATCCTTATCCTCTCCGTTTACCACTCCCAAAACCTTGTTGTCTATTGTATTGCGCTGACGCTGATATTCCCTTACGGCCCTGTATGCTTCATAGCATTTGGCTGTCAGCATGTCGCCGCAGTCGGTGAGGGCTTTGTATACATAATCTTCTATTTCCTTTATGGAAACAACGGTTTTTTCACTTTCAAAGCCCAGGCTGATATCCTTTGCCAGTTTTTCGTTCACTATGCCGCTGCCGTATTTCATGGCCTTCAATATAGCCTGTTCTATTTTTGTCCGGTCAAATTCGGCATGCCTGCCGTCTCTTTTTATAACTGTTATATTACTCATCAAAAATCCTCTTATTGTTATTTTAGTATTAAAAATTTGCCTTGATATATTGTAACACCATATCTTGTGTTTGGCAACAAAATATACAGCAATATATAGATTTCTCCGTTTTGTACAAAAATACAGGCGATTTACTGTTTCAATATTTAAAGCAGACAGTAAAAATAAATAACTTTGGGGTATATAAATTTTTCACAATTAAATGTTATTATTTTTACAATGACATCTGAAATATACCGGAGGCATCATGAGAAAAGAAGTTTTGGTTATATACAACCCCAAATCAGGCAAAAACGGCGCCAATGCCATGTTGCCAAAAGTTGTCAACGGCCTGTGCGCTCGCGACTGCCGCGTGACTGTGTACCCTATTCTGAGCAGCTTCGGCGCGGAAGAGATACTGGCCGCAGAAGATGGCAAGTGCGAGCATGTGGTGTGCTGCGGAGGGGACGGCTCTTTAAACCACACCATCAACGGACTGATGAGAATGGAAAACCGCCCGCTTCTGACATACATTCCTTCCGGTTCCACCAATGATTTTGCCGCATCTATGGGCATCAGTACAGACATTGTAAAAAGCTGTCAGGCGCTGGTTCACGGAAAGCCTTTTTACTATGATATCGGCAAATTCAATGACCTGTATTTCAATTATATAGCGGCATTCGGCGCCTTTACCCAGGTGTCATACTCCACGCCCCAGAATTCCAAAAACTATCTGGGACACGCCGCCTACATCATAGAAGGTCTCAGGCATCTGCCCATAGGACAGTACTATAATGTGACTGTAACCAGTGAGGAAAAAGTTTACAAAGGAGATTATGTTTACGGTTCGGTATCAAATTCCACCAGCATCGGGGGTGTAAGCCTGGGCAACAGCCGGGATATATCAATGAATGACGGACTTTTTGAGGTTTTGTTGATAAAAGCGCCCAAAAATGTGCTGGAGGTGCAGAACATAATAGCTTCCATACTTATGCAGAATTTTGACAGCCCCTATGTGGATTATTTCAAAAGCCGAAGCGTAAAACTGGAATTTGCCAGCCCAACCTCCTGGACTTTGGACGGCGAATTTGGCGGCGAGGTTTCCAGCGCGCAGATATCTGTTATAAACAAGGCCATCGGCCTTATGAAATAAAAAGCGGCATCAGCCGCTTTTTTATTTTGTCCTGTATGCACATACACTTTTTATCGCCGCGCAAAGCCTTACCCGCCCATAAACAGCCGTAAAAATTTTTCCAATTTAAAAAATACTTATAAAAAACCTTCTTTCCGGCCTGAAAGTGTTTTTGAATTGCATACACTTTTATACATATAGATTTAAATATTTGTAAAAACAGATAAACCGGCACAAAAAATATTATATAAATTTGCCATTTTGACATGCAGTCTGCAAACAAAGTTTTTGCAGGCGAATAATCAGTTTATTTAACATGCCCAAATTAAAAAAATTATTTTGCTTGGTGTTTGTACAGATTTTCAGACGCCTGAAAACACAAAGACTATCCGGCTATTGCAAAAATTTTTGCGGAGAATATAATAAAAACATAAACCATGGTTAGGAAATTCAGGGGAAAGGAGAAAACTTATGTCATTGGCTTCAGGTTTGTTTATCGGTCTGTTTGTATATGAACAAAACAACAATCAGCAGGGCAACCAGCAGTTGGCCTGCCAGGTTGAATTGCAGGAAAATGAAAATAACTGCAATAATGAACAGAACTTGATATACAAACTTAATAGCTCCAATGATTTAAGGCTTTCTTTGGTATAACCTTTACAAAGTCTTTTGTCATTGTACAAAGACTTTGACAACACAAGATATACACGGATTTTACCGCATCTTGCAATGCAAAGCAGGGTGCGGATTTTATTTTTTTCAGGAGGATTTATTATGTTGACTTCGGCTATGTTAAGCGAGCTGCTGTGCAGCCTGGCCGCCATCGGTGGGTTACTGCTGCTGGGCACATTTTTAAGAGCAAAGGTAAAAATATTCCAAAAGTTGTTTTTGCCCGCTTCTGTTATAGGCGGTTTTATCGGACTTTTGCTGGGACCCGTTGTAATGGGCGAAAATGCCATTTTCAAATTTCCGCGGGAGTATATAAACAACTGGACGCTTATTCCCGGTATACTGATTGTTCCCATTTTTGCCAGTGTGCCTTTGGGCATGTTCATGAACGGCGGCAGCGGCCAGGCAAAAAAGAAAAGCGGATCTGCGCTGTCAAAAGTCCTGATAGCCTTTGCAATTTTTGCGGCGGTCAGTTCCGTGCAGTCGGCCATAGGTTTTGGCACCAACCTTTTGTTTTCTGCCGGAGGAAATTCCGGGCTTTACCGCACTTTCGGATATGAGCTCAGCCAGGGATTTTGCGGCGGACACGGCACAGCAGGTGCAGTGGGCAGAATAATGGAAGACCTGGGGCTGGACTACTGGGCCACTGCCCAGGGCGTGGCCACAACCACAGCCACAGTAGGCATAATAGGCGGCATGCTCAGCGGCATAGTATTTATAAACATAGCCGCAAGAAAAGGCAAAACATCAGTGCTGAAAAAAGCTGAGGACATACCGGCCCACATGGCCACCGGATGTATCAGGGATATATCAGCCCAGGCTTCCATGGGCAGGGACAGTTTTGTAAACTCCTCCATAGAAACCACATCTTTTCATCTGGCTCTTATGCTGGGTGCCTGCGGAATTGCGTATTTTGTGATGAACCGGCTTAAAGCCACCGGCATCAGCGCCTTTTCCAGCCTGCCGGTATGGATATACGCAATGGTGATTATGTTTGCCATAAACAGAATACTTATAGCGATTAAACTGGACTGGGCTGTTGATACAAAGGTTAAATCTAAAATTTCCGGTGCTATGTCCGATTTTGCCATAACCTGTGCCATAGCCAGCCTGCCCGTACAGGCGGTTATGGAGTATGCAGTGCCCATCGCTGTTATGTGCGCCGTCGGTTTTGTTATCACATACCTGCTGATATTTGTTTTTCAGGGCGCTTTGTACAAGGACGACTGTGCCTTTGAGCGCAGCATAATAGCCTGGGGCTGTGCCACCGGTGTTATGATAACCGGTATGATGCTGCTGAAAATATGCGACCCGGATTATGAAACACCGGCCCTTGCAGATTTTTCCGTGGGATTTTCCCTGCTTTCCCTTTCGGGTCTGGTCACCACTCCCCTTACAATATCATTCCTGGCCGGCGGGTCTACATTTGAAAACTTTGCACTCAGCCTTGTTATAGCGTGTGTATATTTTCTCATTGCCTTCGGCGCCAAAGCCAGCGAAAAAATAACGGTAAAAAAAGAAGTAAAAGGCGCCGTAAAAATATAGCAATAAATTAAAACAGTGATATAATTTAACTATAAAACAGCAAATCGGAGGTACAATCAAATGGATTGCACAAAAATTATTGCAGAAAAATCTGCCATGCTGGAAAAAACCGCAGACAGAGTGTGGAACTGTGCCGAAACGGCCTTTACGGAGTACAACTCTGTAAAAGCCCTTATAGAGGCACTGGCGGCAGAAGGTTTTGAAATCAGGGAAAAAGAAGCCGGTATTGACACAGCTTTTTCAGCCAGATTCGGCAGCGGCAAGCCGGTGATAGGCATCCTGGGCGAATTTGATGCGCTGTCCGGCCTCAGCCAGAAAGCAGGGCTAAACATCAAAGACCCGATAGTCCCCGGCGGCAACGGCCACGGCTGCGGCCATCATCTGCTGGGTGTCGCCGGCATAGGTGCGGTGATAGCCATAAAGGAATACCTTACAAAAAGCGGAAAAAGCGGAACTGTAATATACTACGGCTGCCCCGGTGAAGAGGGCGGCAGCGGCAAGGCCTTTATGGCCAGGGACGGCGTGTTTGATGGTCTTGATGCCGCTATCACATGGCACCCGTCGGATGTGAATGGGGTCAGCGCAGGCTCTACACTGGCAAATGTTCAGGTGAGCTATAAATTTAAAGGTATTGCGGCCCATGCAGCAGCTGTTCCCCATCTGGGCAGAAGCGCGCTGGATGCAGTGGAGCTGATGAATGTGGGTGTAAACTTTCTGCGCGAACATGTAATTCCCGAAGCCCGTATGCATTATTCCATAACCAACCCGGGCGGTTACTCCCCCAATGTGGTACAGGCCGAAGCAGAGGTGCTGTATCTGCTGCGCGCACCCAAAAACAGCCAGGTGCAGGAAATCTACAAAAGGGTAAACAAAATTGCCCAGGGCGCAGCGATGATGACGGAAACCGAAGTGGAGATAGACTTTGTCAAAGCCTGCTCCAATATAATCCCCAACAACACCCTGGAAAAAGTTTTGCAGCACAGCCTGGAAACTGTCCCGCTGCCGCGGTACAGCCGGAAAGATATAGAATTTGCCGCAAAAATGCAGGAAAGTTTTGAAAATTCTGCCTCCACTGTTGAAAAGATTGCAGATAAAATCAGCGATCCGCAGCTGAAAAAGAAAGTGCTGGAATACAAGGATAAACCCCTGCTGGATCTGGTCATGCCATATATTCCTTCGGAAGAGGCCAGCCCCGGCTCCTCCGATGTGGGCGATGTCAGCTGGATATGCCCCACAGCACAGATAAATACCGTATGCTATGCGGCCAACACTCCCGGACATTCCTGGCAGCTGGTAGCCCAGGGCCTGGCAGATACAGCCCACAAGGGTATGCTGTACGCCGCACAGGTTATGGCCGACGCTGTGATACAGCTTTATGAAAACCCGGACATACTCCGCCGGGCAAAGGAAGAGTTTGACGGCAGGGTGGGCGACGGCTATGTTTGCCCTATTCCGGACGGAGTAAAACCCAGGTCAATTGCACCTAAAAAATAACAAATGGTATTATATACAATATATAAATACAATCTGGAATATGAAAAAAACAGACGGCGCATAAAGCGTCGTCTGTTTTTGCATGTCTGACTTATTTTGTTCTTGTGATTAACTGGCAGTATACATACACATTCTGAATTTTCTTCGCGTGGGCACCACCGGCTGTGGTAATTACCGGCTGGGATTCAGAAGGCGCCTTGTACAGTTTAAAAGCAATAGCATACTGATCCACCTGCAGATTGGTCATACACAGCTGCCGATAATTCTTTCTCTCCGCGCCTATGTAATCAAACACAATTTCTTCCAGGTCATAGCTGGAAAAGCACTTAACTACGGCATCTTCCGGATATGTGTCCAGCATGGCATGCACTTCTTCAAATGTAAGGTTAAAGCATTTAAACTCGCCTTCATTAATGATTGTCAAAATATTGTTGTTGTCAACAAGCAATAACGGTTTATCAACTGTAGCCATAGTTTTTCTCCTTATTTAATATTTTCTTAACAATATTGTAACATAGTTTTCCACATCAAACAATAGTTTTTATGCCATATCACAGTATTTTTATTTTTTATCCGGAAATAAAATGTTGTAAAACCTGCAAAATAATAGTATTATATTATAAATAAAACAAAGGAGCTTTGATTTATGAACAAAACACCCATAATAATCGACTGTGACCCGGGAGTGGACGACAGCTATGCCATAGCACTGGCCAATTCCTGCCCGGATTTTGAAATTGTTGCAATAACCGCCGTTGAAGGCAATGTATCCGCCGAAATAACCAGGAAGAACGCCCTGTGCCTGACGGATATGCTGGGAATAAATTGCCGTGTGGGCTTTGGCGCCGAAAAACCCCTGGTGCGCCCCTACAAACGCGACGCTTCCGGTACCCATGGTCAGTCCGGTGTGGGCACGGTAAAATTTCCCGAACCGCAAAAACAGCCTGATGAAAAGCCGGCCTGGGATGTGATATACGAAGAGGCAGTAAAAAGCGAAGGCAAGCTGATACTTTTCGCCATCGGACCGCTGACCAATATAGCCATAGCCCTGCACGAACACCCGGACCTGCCGCAGCATATCAGCAAATTCTGCATTATGGGCGGAGGTACTTTCGGCAATGTTACTGCCACCGGCGCAAAAGCTGAATTCAACATCTGGATAGACCCCACTGCCGCCAAAGAAGTGTTTGAAAAAATGACGGTATATATGGTGGGTCTTAACGCCACACATGCCGCTGCCCTCAGCGCACAGGATTTTGACGAGATGATTGAAATATGCGGCAGTTCAGAAAGTGCATACCTTGTGCGCGAGCTTTCAAAATTCTCCAAATTCAACAGCATGGAAAAGGGGCATGACAACAATATAATCCATGACGCCCTGGCAATAGCATCCATGATAAATCCGGATGTGGTTACATACGAAAATTATTATGTATATGTGGAGGATGACCCGCAGGCAGAAAATGAAGGTGAAACAGTTATAGACCTTAAAGGCGAAAGCGGCAAAAAAGCCAACTGCTATGTCGCCATGAAAGTAAACCAGCCTTTGTTTGCCGACATGCTGAAAGATATGTGCAGGCACTATGCTGAAAAACAATAAATAAAAAGAGGCCCCGGGCCTCTTTTTTTATTATTGTACAAATCAGACGCTAAAAAAAACACAGCATTTGTATAACTTTAATCTTGATTTTTATGTAATACAGGTCTATACTGTAGACCGCTTAAAAAATTAAAAACCGAGGTACTTTATGAATACATTGCTAACTGTATCTGTAGCCCTTTTGGCAGGGCTTTTGATGACAAGGGCATTCAAGCCTTTCAAACTTCCGGATGTTACCGCATACCTGATAGCCGGCGTACTGATAGGGCCTTTTTGCCTTGGCGCACTGAACATCAGCTTTTTGGGATTTACATCCCGGCGGCAGGTCAGCCGGCTGTCGCTGGTGTCCGATGTTGCACTGGGATTTATAGCCCTTTCCATCGGAAACGAATTCCGTCTGAGCGAGCTGAAAAAAATCGGCCGCCAGGCATTTACCGTAGGTATTTTCCAGGCGATAACCGCAACGGTTTTTGTGGACCTGGCTTTGCTGGCTGTACATTTCTTTATGCCTGACAAACTGTCCCTGGCACAGCTTCTGACCCTGGGCGCAATAGCAGCGGCCACCGCCCCTGCTGCAACCCTTATGGTCGTAAGACAGTACAAAGCCAAAGGCCCCCTTACAGACCTGCTTCTGCCAATAGTTGCCCTGGATGACGCCGTCGGCCTTATCGTGTTTGCCGTTTCTTTCGGTATAGCCAAAACAATGGTCAGCGGAAATCTGGACCTGATTTCAATAATTGTAAATCCTGTTATTGAAATTGTCGGTTCGCTGGCTTTGGGCGCTGTAATGGGTTTTCTGCTTACACAGCTGGAAAAGATGTTCAACTCCAATACAAACCGTCTTAATATGACCATAGCCTTTGTTTTTCTGACGGTGTCAATTTCGATGCTCAGCTTTGACATAGGTCCTGTCCATGTGGGTTTTTCCTCATTGCTGGTATGTATGATGCTGGGAACAGTTTTCTGCAACACCTGCCCGCTGTCAGAAGATCTGATGAACGCCTGCGACAAGTGGACTTCCCCCCTGCTGGCCTTGTTCTTTGTCATCAGCGGCGCTGAACTGGATATGGGTGTTTTTGCAGATTACGCCATTGTATTCATAGGTATTGTTTATATTATTTCCCGCTGTCTTGGCAAATATTGCGGTGCATTTATCAGCGCAAAGGCCACAAAATGCGCTCCTCAGATAAGCAAATATCTGGGCATTACCCTGTTCCCTCAGGCCGGTGTTGCGCTGGGTATGTGTACAACAGCCATGCAGCTGGGCGAGCAAGGCAGCCTGATAAGAAATATCACACTGTTTGCAATACTTGTTTATGAGCTGGTTGGTCCTCTGGCCACAAGGACCGCCCTGACAGCCGCCGGAGATATACAGCCGATGTCTGACGAGGTCAAAAACCGCAGAAGCATAAAACTTAAAAAAGCCAAATAACAGCAAAGCACCTGATTAAATCAGGTGCTTTGTTTTATTATTTTGTATAATGAGCTATTGCCCGGGCAACAAATTCTGCTGTACCCCGCCGGCGGCCGAATTTTTTATTTTTCAAAGACCCAAATCTGCTGAATTTTAAAGCTGAAAATAAACAGTATCACATCCACGCAGATTTTTATAATCGTTTCATGTATACCCAGCACTGTGTACAGCCACCGAACGCTGAAAGCTGACACAAACATTATACATGCTGCAAGTGCTGCGTATTTGGCTACGGAGTATGTAACCTTCCGTCCGGACCTGAAAACAATTTTTCTGTTTATCAGATAGTTATATACCGCCGAAACAAGCCTGGCCCCTATACCGGCCCAGAATATGGCTTTTGCCTGGGGAAGTCCGGCGGAAAGCCGTCCGGAAATGACGCTGAACAGCGCAATATCCAGTACGGACGAAGAGATGCTGGCAAAGCAGAATTTGAAAAACTGTGCAAATATAACACTGTATATTTTGGCCGAATCTTTGACAGCTTTAAAGCTGGTGGCACGGTTCTGATGAAAATAAACCGTCCGTATAGGCACCTGCACCACACTGTGACACAGCACCGCTTCTATCAGCATATTCATTTCAAATTCAAACCTGTCGCCTTTTATATCAAGACAGCGGCGGCAAAACCGCCTTCCCAGACCGCGCAGGCCTGTCTGCGTATCCCTTACATCCCGTGAAAAAAGAATTTTCATAACTGCGCTGGTTATCTTGTTGCCTTTTTTACTTTTGAAAGGCACATTTTCACTGTCAAAGTCCCTGCAACCCAAAATCAGGCAGTCAGGATGTTTTTCCAGCTCCATGGCAACCTTTAAAGTGTCCCGCGGAAGGTGCTGGCCGTCTGCGTCGGCAGTAACCACCCCTGTAAAACCTTCAAACTCGGGCTCATCAAGGAAAAATCCGAACGCAGTCCTCAACGCCTGTCCTTTGCCTTTATTTACCTCATGTTCCAAAAGAAAACATCCCGGTGTTTCTTTTACTGTTTCAAATACAGGCGCGCTTTCCGGGCCGCTGCCATCATTTACCACTATAATTTTATCCAGCCCTGCCTCTTTAAGCCGGTTTATATAGTTCACCAGTGTCTGGTCAGGGTTTAAGGCCGGTATTATTACAGCACAATTTGTCATACTTTCAGGTACTCTTTCATTATTATTTCTTATATATATTATATAGATGTAGCGTTCTTTGTCAACCAACAGAAATGCCTGTGACAGTTTTTAAATATTACAAAATCCTTAATTTTATTGACACCTGTATATTTAATTCGTTAAAATAGTGTCACACATATCGGAAAATAATTTTAGTTTGGAAGTGTAATAATGAAAAAATTTCTGGTCGCGGTTCTGATTATATTCAGTTGTTCTTTGCCGGTTTTTGCCCGGTCTGACGCACAGTTGACTGACGCTGCGGATATTCGCATCAATGGTCAGCCGGTACCGTCATCCCTGACCGACGGCTATTATACCACCAAAATCAACACTGCCGATACAGATGTCATGACTGTCGAAACAGCAGCAGAAATGCACAGCCTGTATATAATTTTTGACCAGCCTGTCAGCCCGTATGTCATACGCGGCGAAAGCCTTTATCAAACCTGCGGAACCTACGGTTTTATACACGAATTTATCCGCCTGGACAGCCCACAGACAAAAGTTGAAATAGACCTGCCACGGGGTATTTTATGTGATATATATATCTTCGGGCAGGGTGATTTGCCCGTCTTTGTACAGCAGTGGCAGGAACCGTATGAAGACTGTGATATGCTGTTGCTGCCCACCCATGCCGATGATGAGCACCTGTATTTCGGCCCGATTATGCCAATCTATGTGGACAAAGGCTATAAATTGCAGGTAGCTTACCTGAATAATCACTGGGGCGAGCCCTACCGCCCCCACGAGCTGCTGAACGGTCTGTGGACGGCAGGCATCACCGCATATCCAATCATACCGCAGTTCAGCGACATGTATTCTTCTTCGCTGGAACACGCCAAAACAATATATGACCGGCGGCGGATAGAAGAATATCAGGTGGAACTTATCCGCCGATTTAAGCCGGAAGTTGTAATAGCCCATGATATAAACGGAGAATACGGGCACGGTACCCATATGCTGAATACCGACTGCCTTATCAGGGCACTGCCTATGGCAGCTGACAAAACAGCTTTTCCCGAATCTGCCGAAGAATACGGTACCTTTTCCGTATCCAAAACTTACATACATCTTTACCCGGAAAACAGCATTGTGCTGGATGTGGATACACCATTAAAATCCTTTAACGGCAAAACAGCCTACGAAACAGCGCAGGAGGCCTTTGCCCGGCACAAATCCCAGCAGCAGTGGTTTTCTGTTGAAAAAAGCGGTCCCTATGACTGCAGGCTTTTCGGTCTTTACTCTTCCCGGGTCGGGCCGGATATTCAAGGCACAGACATGTTTGAAAACATAACAGTTTTTTCGGACGATAAACCCGAGCCGGAACCCCGGCCGGAAAGCCAGAGTCAGACGCAGTCACAGCCCGAAAGCAAAACAGGTGTAAATCTTTATCTTGCAGCCGGAGCTTTGGCGGCAGTGCTGATTTTTATAATAATAAAACTGAAAGGCGCAGATAAAAATGGAAAAAGCAAAAAATAGAAAACCGGGTATAGCTTCAAAGTTTTTCACTATACTTGGCATTTTTCTGCTGTCACTGGTAATATTTTTATATCTTGCCATGTACATAATATGCAATGGCCCTTCAAAACACGCCAGGGACTTGTTTGTCACCACCTGCATGGAAACCAGCTTTGCCAAATATTTTCCGCCACTGGTGCTGTCAAAACAGGCAATAGCCGATATACAAAAGGCCAACTCCATAATAGACAGCGGCCATTCCAGTGAAACACAGCTGGATTTTTCGGATGTATCAGGCAATACACAGGGTGAAGATATAGAAATACACGATGTAACCGGCCCCACATACAAAGGCAAAATGATGATTGTAAAGGACCCGTCACGCGTTGTGGTCGGCACAAGCGCCGAAATTTTTTCCGAAGACAAGCCGGGCAAAAAACTTGACAAAATAATACGGGATGCCAAAGCCGTGGCAGGGGTCAACGCCGGAGGATTTGCAGATGAAGGCGGTGTCGGCAATGGCGGTATGCCCCTTGGTCTTGTAATTAAAAACGGCAAAATGATGGCCGGCTCACTTAACGGCACATACTCCGTAATAGGATTTGATGACAAAAATATGCTTCATGTAGGTTCCATGACCGGACAGCAGGCGGTTGACAAAAAGCTGCGCGATGCTGTCAGCTTTGGCCCTTCCCTGATTGTCGACGGCGTTCCGATGGAAGTCAGCGGCAGCGGCGGCGGCCTTAATCCCCGCACAGCCATCGGCCAGCGTGAAGACGGTGCAGTCCTGATACTGGTTGTGGACGGAAGACAGCCTCACAGCCTTGGCGCAAATTTCAAAGACCTTATTGAAATAATGGAAAATTTCGGCGCAGTGAATGCCGGTAATCTGGACGGCGGTTCTTCTTCGATGATGTACCATGAAGGTGAATTGCTCAATGTATGCGCCTCCCTTTACGGGCCAAGGCGGATACCCACAGCAATCTTAGTGACGGAGGATGCCGGAAATGATAGTATATAAAGCAGAAAACAGCAAAAAAAGCCGGTCCTTCGGCAAAACTGTAAAGATATTTGCCATTTTTATGGCATTTCTTTCTGTAAGCGGGCTATGCCGGCTATGGGCATTTCTTTCCGCCTATGAAAAATCTTACCCGTCACACAAAACCGGACAGATAGTACAGCTGCTGCAAAACGGCGATTACCTTTCAGCCGCTGATATGATTGGAATAGATTATGACCGGTTTAACAGCCGTGAGTATACCGCCAAAGCTTTGCAGCATACAATAGGCAACACCGACAGCCTGAAAACCAACGAGAAAAACCTGGGCGACGGCAGATATTCTTACAAAATAAAAGGTGAAAATGGAGAGATATCCCTGATTGCACAACCCAGCGGAAAGAGGACATTTTTTGGATTTAATGAGTATACAACCGTTGCCGATCCGGCTGATTTCAACGACTGGGATATAGCCGCGCCGCAAAATACAGTTGTTTATGCAAACGGCGTAAAACTGTCTGCGGAGCATTCGGCCAACAAAAAGGTGGTTCCTCCGGGATTTTCCGTCATTTTAAACGAAGATGTCATCCCCAGCCTTGACTCGTACACTTTACCGGGTATTTACCTTGCCCCTGAAATCACCGCCGACACAGGAACGGTACAGGCAGACCGGACGACACATACGGCGGTTATTACAGTCTTTTCTGACGAAATACCTGCGGCCCGCACTGACCTGATAAAAAACACTGCCGGCACTTATGCAAATTTTGTATCAAATGACGCCACTTTTATACAGCTATCCCAATATCTGTACCCGAACACAGAGTTTTACAAGTCACTGAAAAACTTTTCCAATTTCTGGTATGTGGAGCACGACAGCGCAGCCGCAGAAAATATCAATATTTTCAACTACTGCGAATATTCCGACAGCGCTTTCAGCGCAGAGATAACCTTTGATTACAGAATAAAACAGGCCCTCTGGAATATAAACAAGGTATATCCGTCCCACTACCGCATTTCATTTATAGAGGTTGGAGGCGCGGCAAAAGCAGTCAACATTCAGCCGGTGTAGCATCAGATTACAGTATAAATAAATTTACCCCACATTGATTTACCTCTTTGTGGGGTTTAATATTTAAGCGTAAAAAATTTACCCTTGATAATAAAAAACAGTTATTATAAAATATTATTTACTATGCATAAGTTTGAGGAAAAAAGATGAAAAAACATACCGTTGACAAGAGAAAATTTGCCAGGGCCTGCACGGTCTGCGCCATCGGGGCTGCCGCTGCCATCTTGCGGCTTTCGGTGCTGTTCAAAAACAAGATTGAAATAGGCTCCCAAAGACAGTTTTTCTGGAACAGCGAGATAATAGACAGTTCACAGACAACTGCGGCGCTTACGGGACACCGGCCGGTAAAACAGGACATCATCCTTACCTTTAACAGTCCGTGGGAAGGCAGTATATCCGAAGGTTTTAACATAGTAAAGCTGGATGACGGCTACGGGCTGTACTATTCCACATATGATACCGGCGACAGCGTAAGAATTTGCTTTGCCAGCAGCCGTGACGGCATATCCTGGGAAAAGCCGTCTTTGGGAATGACAACCTTTAATGGCAGTACAGACAACAATATCATATTTGACGCTGACCGGGGCCTTACCGGCGGCTTTTTTGCATTCAGAGATACAAATGCCGACAGCGAAAGCCGGCAGCAGTACAAAGCCATAGGTATAACAAGTGACGGATATTTCCAGCTATATACATCAGCCGACGGACTTCACTGGGAATATAAAGGAAACGCCGATAAAAAAATCTCAAATGATGAATATCATCCCTTAAACCTGACCAGCGTGTTTTGGAACAAATCCCGGGAAGAATACCAGTGCTTTTACACAGCCGAAAAAAGCGGAAAGCAGGTCATAATGATGTTATCATCAAAAGACTTTGTCAACTGGAAAAAATCCGGAGTTGCCCTTTCGGACAAAGAATACGGCTTTGCCAGCGCCAATATATTTCCCTATTACAGAAACGAAAATATGCTGATAGGTCTTCCGGTGCGCCGGGTAAATGTCAGCGACAAGGAGGCCGCCGATAATTTTGCTTCAGAAAACCCTGTTCCGGGCAGCATAACCGACTGCGTTTTCGCCTATTCCGCGGACGCTGAAAACTTTGACATTTCACAGCGGGCATGGCTGTCTGCCGGTCCCCAAACCGACAAAAACTGGATTTACGGCGATTGTTTTGCAGCGTCCGGGCTGATACAGACACCTTCTTTGCACTCCCGGCAGGGGCAGGACGAGGAGATATCTGTGTATGTTGCCGAAAATGTCCTGTCCGAAACATCTGCTCAGCTGGTGCGCTACACCACAAGGATAGACGGGTTTTATTCCTACAGTGCTCCGTACAGCACCAAAAAAGTGGTGACAAAACCGATTGTATTTGACGGAAGCCGCATGACGCTGAATTTTTCCACATCTACTGACGGCTATGTATATGTCAGGATACTTGATAAAAACGGTCAGCCTTTTGACGATATAACTTATACTGACCGGCAGGGAGAAGAATACACTGTACCCGCGTACACTTCATACAAAATGCTGGGTGACAGGATTGACCGCAAAGTGGTTTTTAACGCGGATCTTTCCCGGCTTTCCGGCAAAAGTGTAATACTGGAATTTTATCTCAGCGATGCTGACATATATTCCTTTGCCTTTGACGACAAAGAGTACGAAACCGACACCCAATGGCAGCCGGAAGAAATTGATATACGCAGCTTTGAACCCGTTACATACTCTGAAAGCCGGGAAGTCATAGATATCGGAACAGACCGCCAGCTGTTTGTGGACGATTACATTATAGATACCGAAAATACAGATGCACAGCTTACATCCCATTCGCCGGTAATGAAAGAAGAGATATTCAAAACCGACCTTCCCTGGGAAGGTAACAGCTGCGATTTCTATGTGATAATTGATGATACGGACAGCGACGGTATACCATACTACAGAATGTACTACCTGGGCTGGGACACCAGCAACCGGACGGATATAAGGGTGTGCTATGCCTACAGCTATGACGGCACACAATGGATAAAACCCAACCTGGGCCTGCATTCCTTTACAGACAAAGAAACCGGACAAACCTACACCCGGACAAACATAATGCTGTACACAGAGGAAGAGATTTTTGACAACTTCTTCGTGTTCAAAGATGACCGCCCGGGCGTGCCGGACAGCCGGCGATACAAAGCTATATGCCAGGGGCGTTATGACCAGCTGGGCTATCCCAGCTTCGGCCTGTGGGCATGGCAGTCGGCCGACGGCATTCACTGGACCAAAACCCGTCGTGTACTGCCGCAGCAGGAAGAATGGTTCGGCGCTTTTGACTCTGTAAACAGCCTTGTGTGGGACCGGGAAACTGAACAGTTTTTCACCTATTTCCGCGTCAGGGAAAGCCAGGTTATAGACGGTGTGGATTATGTGGATTTTCGCAAGATATACGGCGCCACCGCCGGCGAATTTGAGCCTTTTGACACCGACACTGTTTTCCGGCTGGATTACGGCGAAGGCAGCCCGATTTTTGAAATGTACACCAACAATATAAGTAAATACTACCGTGCCCCTCAGCTTTTTATAGGATTTCCAACCCGTTTCAGCCGAAATTCTGTGTGGGAGAAAAACTACGATTATCTGTCCGACCCGCAGATAAGGCTGGAAAATTACAATTCCGGGCAGGCTACCAAATCCCTTTCCATGACCGATACAATGTTTATGACCAGCCGAGACGGATATATCTGGAACAGGCAAAACGAAGCCTTCATCACTCCCGGGCCCGAATACCAGGCCAACTGGATATACGGAAACTGCTATCCGGCATACGGACTTATAGAAACACCGTCAGACACACCGGGCGCCGACAACGAAATATCAACCTATCTTTTTGAAGGCAAATTCTATGACCGGCCCTCTGTGCTGTACAGATATGTTATGCGTCTGGACGGCTTCACATCATACAAAGGAACGGACAGCCGGAAAGTAACCACAAAAACCTTGACTTTCCGGGGCAGTGACCTGTATTTAAACTTTAAAACATCTGCTGCCGGAAGTGTTATCGTGGATATCCTGGACGAAAACGGAAAGAAACCGGATGGGTACAGTGCCAAACTCATAGGCGACAACGCCGACAGAAAAGTGATTTTCGACAATGATCTGTCCCGGCTTTCAGGTAAAAATATCAAAATACAATTTACACTGAATGACGCCGAAATTTACTCGTTCAAATTTCAATAAAGTATAATTATAAAAAAGAACGGACAGTGCAGACTGCCCGTTCTTTTTTTGCAAACAAAAATACGGACTTTTACAGTCCGTATTTTTAATTTATATGGAGCGAGTCACATACAAGTTACGAACTTAGTTCTCTTTCTGAAAATATTACATATTAAAAATAATATATTTTCAATATTATAATTTCGATATTCTCCAATAGTATAGATTATTTTTTGTTTTAATGATATAATTAGCACAACAAACAAATCGTTAAATAGTAATGTGTAGAGAGGATTAGAAAATGAATTTAGAACAATTAAAAAAAGATTGCATAAAAAAACAAAAGAAAGGTATCCATTTTATTCTTGCGTCAATAGTAATATGGACTATG
>CALWZO010000041.1 GCA_944386045.1 uncultured Clostridia bacterium
GCGGAGAGTAAAGGACGGAATAAGTCTGGGTTATTCTTCGCCTATCGTCGGTAATACGGATAATACTGAAAGAGAGTGTAATGGATAATAATAAAAGAAATCAGACAGCGGTTACAAACAGCATCAGGCAGCGCACGATAGTGCTGGCCGGGGTTGCCATGCTGTGCTTTGCCGTCGTTGTGGCGAATATGTTCAGAATACAGATTTTGAACTATGAAAAATACAAAACACTGGCTACGCAGATTCAGCTGCGTGAAACAGAGCTTTCTGCCAAAAGGGGCGTTATCTATGATGCCAATATGAAAGTTCTGGCCCAGAGTGCTACCGTGTGGACGATTTTTGTATCTCCTGCCGAAAGCGACGAGGAACAGCACGAACTGATTGCCCGTGGGCTGAGTGAAATTCTGGAAGTTGACAAGGAAACCGTATTGAAAAAATTGCAGAAAACCGCCAGTTATTACGAGGTTGTCAAACAGAAGGTAGACAAACCTGTTGCCGACAAGGTAAGCGAGTTCTGCAACGAAAATGACATAGTGGGCGTAAATATAGCGGAAGATTATAAGAGATATTACCCTTACGGAAATTTTGCCGCCACCATATTGGGTTTCTGCGGCAGCGATAACCAGGGCCTGGCAGGCCTGGAAAGCTACTATGATGAAGAGCTTACCGGTGAAAAAGGCAGGATTATTTCTGCCAAAAACGGCCTGGGTCTGGATATGGGTGTTGACTATGAAATAATGAACGAGTCCAAAGACGGTTACAGCCTGCAGACAACCATAGATGAAACAATACAGCACTACCTGGAAAAAAGGCTGAAACTGGCCGCAGAAGAGCACAAGGTTGAGGAAGGCTCCGTGGGGATAGTGATGAATGTGAAAACAGGCGCTATTCTGGCCATGGCGGTTTATCCGGCTTTTGACCCCAACGACCCTTACACCCTGGTGGACAGCCGGCTGTATGAAAGCCTGATGTCCATAGAAAATGATGAGGAAAGAACCCGGGCAATTTCCCGGGCAAGGCAGAAGCAGTGGCGCAACAAGGCGGTAAACGATTTGTACGAACCGGGCTCGGTTTTCAAAATAGTTACAGCCTCCGCAGCGTTGGACAGCGGCAGTTCCTCTCTGGCTTCCACATTCAACTGTACAGGTTCTGTAAAGGTGGAAGATACGGTGATGCGCTGTTCACAGACATACGGCCACGGATTTGAAACCTTTTCCCAGGCGCTGATAAACTCCTGCAACCCGGCGTTTATAGATATAGGCCTTACAATGGGAAAAGAAACTTTTTATGATTACTTTTACTCCTTCGGCCTGGCGGAAAAAACAGGTATCGACCTGCCCGGGGAGCAGAAGAGTATCTACTACACCGATAAAACCCACACAAATGTAAGCCTGGCCAGCTGTGCTTTCGGCCAGTCAAACAAAATCACACCTATACAGATGATAACAGCGGTTGCCACAGCGGTAAACGGCGGCAACCTGGTGACACCCCACCTGGTGTCCAACCTGCTGGACAGCGAAGGGAATGTGGTGGAAGAGCTGACCCCTCCGGTGCGCAGACAGGTAATCAGCGAAGATGTCAGCCGGACAATATGCTCCATATTGCAGGAAAATGTAAAAAACGGAAACGGTAAAAATGCGTATGTTGCCGGTTACAGAATTGGCGGCAAGAGTGGTACCAGCCAGAAGCTGGACACCGAAAGGGAAGATGACTATATTGCTTCTTTTGTAGGCGTTGCCCCGTGCGATGACCCGGAAATAGCAATTCTGATACTTTTCGATACACCTATGGGCGAAAGCGGATATTACGGCGGCCAGCTGGCCGGTCCGGTTGTAGGCGGCCTTATGGGTGAAGTTCTCCCGTATCTTGGCATCGAGCCGGTTTATTCTGCCGACGAGCAGTCACGGGCAAATGTTATAGTATCATCAATAACCGGCTATAACATTACAGATGCAGCGGTAAAACTGCAAAGAGCCGGCCTGAAGGTGAAAACAGTTGGTTCAGGCGATACGGTAATATCACAGTATCCGGCCTATGGAACCAGTGTTGCCGCAGGCAGCACCATAATAGCCTATACAGAAGAGGGCGCCAGTTCCATGGTAACAGTTCCGGACCTTGTGGGCAAAAACCCTTCAGCAACATATAGCGCCCTTACTGCCCTGGGGCTGAATATAAAGGAAGAGGGCGCTTATTCAGGAAACAGCGGTGTTACCGTCAGTGCCCAAAGCCCGGCAGCGGGCGACAAAGTGCCCATGGGCACGGTTGTTACCGTCACATATATGGATAAATCATCATTGGAATAATCGGAGGTTTTATGAACATTCAGTCCATACTTAAAGATGTGAAATATCAGGGAAATGTTAAAGATTTTGACACTGATTTTGTCACTGACGATTCCCGCAAAGTCAGGGCAGGCTGCGTGTTCGTTGCGGGAAAGGGAAACAGTTTTGACGGACACACCTTTGCGGCAAAAGCCATTGAGCTGGGTGCAAAGCTGGTGGTGTGTGAAAGGGATATGGGTCTGGAAGACCGGATTATAGTGGAAAATTCCCGCCAGGCTTATTCCCTTATGTGTGCAAACCTTTTTGATAACCCTTCCAGAAAGATGAAGATGATAGGCATAACCGGCACCAACGGAAAAACCACATCGGCATTTCTCATCAAAGACCTGCTGGAACAGCAGGGCAAAAAAGTGGGCCTGATGGGTACAGTTCAGAACATGATAGCCGACCAGGTTATCCCGGCCAAATTCACAACACCTCCGGCTTACGAGCTGAACGCCTTGCTGAACCAGATGTGGCGCGCCGGATGTCAGTATGTGGTAATGGAGGTGTCCAGCCAGGCGCTGGCACAAAACAGACTGTACGGCATCAAATATGATGTGGCGGTGTTTACCAACCTGACCCAGGACCACCTGGATTACCACAAGACAATGGAAAATTATTTTGCGGCCAAGTGCCTTCTGTTTGAAAACAGCGAAAACATAATCCTGAACACAGATGACGAATACGGCGCAAAAGCCGCAGATATGTATTCTCATAAAAATATAACTACATTTTCGGCCAAAAACGATACCGCTGACTACACGGCCAAAAATATCGATTATACACGGAACAGCGTAAAATTTCTTATGGTGGGCAAAGGCAGTATCAGCAGGGTGAATTTCCCGATGCCCGGTGAGTACTCCGTGCACAATGCCATGGGCGCGGCACTGGCCTGTATAGCCTGCGGCTTTGACCCGGAGCAAGTCTGCCGGTCGCTGTCACAGGTGAAAGGCGTCAGGGGCAGATGCGAAATACTGGTAAAGGAACCATTTACGGTTATATGCGACTATGCCCACACCGGTGACGGCCTGGAAAATGTACTTTCCAGCCTGCGTCCGTTTATAAAAGGCAGATTTTTTGTACTTTTCGGCTGTGCCGGGGAAAGGGATAAGGCAAAAAGGGTGTTTATGGCCCAGGCGGTGGCCAAATATGCGGACTGGGTGATACTCACCAGCGACAACCCCAGAAAAGAAGACCCGCAGAGCATTATAGACAGTGTGAAGGTTTATTTTGAACAGGGAAATATCCCGTATACTGCTGAAGTTGACAGAAGAAAAGCTATCAATATGGCTTTAAATATGCTACAATATAATGATACACTTATCATGTGCGGCAAAGGCCATGAGGATTATCAGGTTTTAAACGGAATAACAGTTTATCTTGACGAGCATGAGATAGTGGAAAAATTTATGAATAAATACAACAGAGGAAATTGACAATGGACGCGATAAAGCTTTCCGAATTGCTGCAAGGCATTGCGGCGGTCAAAAATGAGCAGATAATAACACAGGTTACAACAGACTCCCGCGACGCCGGAGAAAACAGCCTGTTCCTGGCAATACGCGGAGAAAGGGTAAACGGCGAAGACTACGCCGCCGGGGCAGTGAGCCGCGGCGCCGTGTTTGTGCTGACGGAAAATTTTATACCGGACATTCCGCAGGATATGCAGGCGGTTGTCCCGGACATTCTGGATGCCAGCATACAGATGGGCGCAAATGTCAGGGCAAAATATGATATAAAAATTGTGGGTGTTACAGGCAGCGTCGGCAAAACCACCACCAAAGATTTTGTCTACGCAGCCCTGTCGCCCTTCGCAAAGACTGTAAAAAACACAGGAAATCAAAACAACGAGCTGGGTATGCCCAACACCATATACAAATTTACCCACCGGGACAGATATGCAGTGCTGGAAATGGGTATGCAAAGCCTGGGTGATATACACAAGCTGTCCCTGGCGGCAAAGCCGGTGGGCGCAATCATAACAGGCATCGGAATATCTCACCTGGAAAGGCTGAAAACCAGGGAGAATATACTGAAAGCCAAGCTGGAAATATGCGACGGCATGCCCGATGATGGCATACTGGTGCTGAACGGCGATGACGATTACCTGCCCGGCGTACATTTTGACAAGCCGTACAGGACGGTTTATTTCTCCATAGAAAACCCTGACGCCGATGTCAGGGCGGCAGATATTGTGCAAAACGGCCGAGCCACTGATTTTATCATAAAGGACAAAGAATACGGCGATATACCCTGTCATATACCCACAGTGGGCAACCATAATGTGCTGGACGCCATTTCCGCCTATGCGCTGGTCACAAGGCTGGGCTTTTCTCCGCGGAAAACCGCTGAAAACCTGGCCGGCTACACAGTTTCCGGCATGAGACAGAACATGGTGGAAAAAAACGGTGTTCTGTTTATCGAGGACTGCTACAATGCGGCTCCGGACTCTATGAAAGCCTCCATAGACACATTGAAAAGTGTTGCGGGAGGCAGGACCATAGCGGTGCTGGGCGATATGCTGGAATTGGGGGATGGCAGCCGCCGGCTGCACAGACAGGTGGGAGAATACGCCCGCGAAAAAGGTGTGGATATACTGATTACCTGCGGCGAAAGGGCAAAAGATATCGCTGCCGGTTTTGGCAGCGGCGCTGTGTGCTTTGATGACCAGCGGCGGCTGGCTGCGCATGTAAAGGAAATTCTGCGCCCCGGTGATACAATAGTTTTCAAAGCCAGTTTTATGATGAGATTTGATATGCTGCTGCAAAAGATATATGAAATATAGGAGAGTATAATGTTTAGGATTTCTTTTTTGGTTACAGGTATACTGGCCTTTGCCGTCAGCGCAGCCGAAGGAATTGTTCTTATTCCGTGGTTAAGAAAGGTAAAATTCGGCCAGACTATCAAAGAGATTGGCCCCACCTGGCATCAGTCAAAGCAGGGAACTCCAACCATGGGCGGACTTATGTTTTATTTCGGCAGTTTTGTTGCCATATGTGCAGGACTGTCCATGCTGTCCGGAGAGATTAAAGATATAGCGCAGCTGTCCTACGGCCAGCAGGTCATCAGCCTGTGTATCAGCATGCTTACCGCTTTGGCCTTTGGTCTGATAGGTTTTGTTGACGACTACATAAAAGTCGTTAAAAAGCGCAACCTCGGCCTGAAAGCCAGGTACAAGATAGCCGGGCAGGTGGTTGCGACAACACTGTTCCTGTTGGGACAGAGTTATATCGGACATATATCAACAATCATAAGCCTGCCTCTGATCGGCACCTTTGACCTGGGGTATCTTTATTATCCCATCGCCTTTTTAGGCATAATTTTCATGGTCAATGCTGTAAACTTGACAGATGGTATAGATGGCCTGTGCTCTTCTGTCACATTTATAGTTGCCCTGGGTTTTATGATGATATCGGCGGCTTACGGATATTACACCAACGCTGTTTTTGCCATAGCCATTGCCGGAGCCTGCGCAGGTTTTCTGGTGTGGAATTTTTATCCGGCCAAAGTGTTTATGGGCGATACCGGAAGCATGTTTCTGGGCGGTGCCGTGGTTGCAATGGCCTGGGCCGTCAACCGTCCTGAGGTGATTTTGCTCATGGGCATTGTATATACCTGCGAAGCGCTGAGCGTTGTTATACAGGTGACTTATTTCAAACTGACCCACGGCAAAAGAATATTTAAAATGAGCCCGATACATCACCATTTTGAAATGTCCGGCTGGAGCGAAATAAAGATTGTAACTGTTTTCAGCACAATCCGGGCGGTGTTTGCCCTGCTGGCTTATATAAGCTTTTAAAAAATGAAAAGGGGACTTTGTTTTGGCAAGCAAATCAAAAGTTAAACCAAAATTCAATATACAGAGGTATTTCAAGTTTACGGAAAAAGGCGCAAAGATTGATATGCCCATCTTCCTTATAACCATGACAATACTGGTGTTTGGCCTGATAATGCTGTACTCGGCCAGTTATGTGGTGGGAATATACCGTTTTTCCGGCGACAGCCTTCATTATATAAAGGACCAGGTTAATTTTGCCGTCCTGGGCGTTGCTGCAATGCTTTTTGCCTCAAAGGTTGATTATCATGTTTACCGCAGGTATGCTTTTACACTGCTGATACTGGTGTACATCCTGCTGGTGATAGTGCTGTTTATGCCTGCCTACAAAGGATGTCACCGCTGGATTACAATAAAAGGCGTGGGTACATTCCAGCCTTCTGAAATTGCCAAATTTGC
>CALWZO010000042.1 GCA_944386045.1 uncultured Clostridia bacterium
TATGACTGTATTTTCCAAAATAGCCAGATTTATGGCAGTATCCGCTCAGGCTTATTCTGAAAAAGAATAATATGGGTCTGATAACAATTTGACCGTTACCTGCAACAAGGTAACGGTCGTTTTTTATTTATAACTTTTATAAACTGTATAAGCCCTTACAGCCGATGATACCAGGCTGACTCCTACGGCTATGGCACCTGCCACTGCCAGGGTGTGCAGCCCCTGCTCAATAAACATAGCGGTATTGCCTTTTATACAATATTCCATTGTGTAATATATGCCTCCGCCGGGAACCATGGGCAAAATGCCTATTATAAGAAATACAGTAGCCGGTGTTTTAAAAACTCTTGCCATCAGTTCGCTGAAAGCAGCCGCAGCTATTGCCGCCATAAAATTCTGAAAAATATCGTTTCCGTAAGGAGCGCTTAAAAGGTAGACCATCCAGGCTATACCGCCTCCGGCACAGGCCGCAATGGCAATTTTCGGGTTTTTGAGATTAAACATGACACAAAAACCGGCGCAAGCCATAAAAGCATAGATGCAAGGCATTATGTATTCAGTCATATTACACCTCCGAACATCATTTGCAATGCAGACAGCATCAGAGCTATGCCAATGGCTATAGATGTAGCCACCAGCAAAACTTCCGCCAGCTTTGTGGTACCTGTAATTATATCACCGCTGATGATATCGCGCATTATATTTGTAATGGCCACTCCCGGCACCAAAGTCATTATTGCACCGATTATAATTTTATCCATATTGCTGCCCAGCCCCAGCCTTATACCGGCAAACGCAATCAGCGCTATCACCGCGCTGGCCACAAGATTGGAAAAAAATATATTTGTTTTTATTTTTCTCATAAACGCCAGGCAATATTCCGTGGCTATTCCGGCAGCAAAAGCAACTGCCGCATCTGCGGCAGTTCCGCCCCAGAACAAACAAAAGAACAGCGACGCCACACCATAAGCCACAATCACAGCCCAGTGCGGATAAGGGATAGAATTGTTTACTTCCTCAAGCCTTTTGTACAATTCATCCAGCTCCGGACGAACCCTGCAGGCCCGGCGGCACAGGTCGTTGAATTTGTGCATTCTGTTCATATTCTGGCTTATTCCGGTTATTCGCTCTATCTGTGTTACAGGCCTGCCGTCATCGCCTGTTACAGTTACAATTATTGTAGCCGGAATAGCGAACACCTGCGGATTGTCAACACCATAGGAGGCCAGAAAAAATTTTATAGATTCTTCTACCCTGTAAATTTCCCCGCCGTTTTCCAGCAGTCCCCTGCCCAGCTTACAGGCTATATCCAGCAATTTTTCTTTGTCCAAAGCAACTGCTCCTTTTCAACAAAAAAATATTGATTTATCCAATTTTTTATTATATACTGTTAATGCTGTAATTTCAATTAAAATATAAAGGTGATATAATGTCTGAAAAATATAATCTGCCAAAAGGCAATAATAACTGCTGTCATGTGTGCAGTATATGTCTTACTCCATGTGATCAGCAAAATATATGTACAGGTGCCTGTGCCGGATGTCCGCATCCCTGCTGGGCGGACCTGAGCGAGTACCGCAAAGAAGAACTGGAAAGGCAGGCCAGGCTTGGACTGACCAAAGATAAAAACTAAAAAGTCCTCCTTGGCATCTGATGCCAAGGGGGGATTTTTTTAATTTTGGCCCACAATATGAATAAGTCTGGGTGCTGTATATATATAAGCGCTTAAAGGGTAATTCCATCTGTCGGCCGTGTTGGAAGCTACCGTAAGATCCAGCACATTGCCGTTTTCATCTTTTATAACATCTGTTACCAGCAGTATATGACGCCACTTATAATAGGCCCCCACATGCACCACATCACCTTTTTTCCGCCAGCTCAAAGCCTACATCCGGCATACATATCATACCGGTGCCGGTATTTTCACAGGCATAGGTGTAAAATTCATCCACACCTATCCAGGAGTAAGAACACCCTGATGGAGTGGCTCTTTCATTAAGCGCGCCGGAATAAAATTTCCATTGCTGCTCGCTGTAACCTGTGTAATCCATATCTATGCCGCCTGCATATATGCACTGGCTGACAAAATTCTGACAGTTACCGCCAAAGTCGTCATAAATGAGATATACTCCATTATCATTTCTTTGGCTTACCCACTGCTGTGCATAATCGACAGCCGCCTGCCTGTCATAAGAGGCATCATTTACCCGCGGCACCTGTGTACTTCCCTGTCGGAACTGGGACAGGTCTGACAGGTTTTCTTCTGCGTCAGCAACAAGGAGTTCCAGCGCCCGGTCTGCCCTTTCTGCCAGATCAGAGCCGCCGGCGTCCCGCCAGACTTCACCGGCCAGCAGGTAAAAATCTTCTTCCTGTCCGTGCTCGTCAATATACCATTGTCCGTCCTGTTCCTTCAGCCGGAAAATATGCCTTATATTATAACTGTATGACGGCTCGGACAAGTGCCGGAATTTCTGCCGGTTATCCTCGGTCAAATACACCGCTATGCCGCTGCCGCTTTCTTCCACGCTTTCCACTGTATAGTTGACCTGAACAGACTGAAGTTTCAGATCCAGCCGGCTCATCTGTCTTACTTTCACCAGCAGCTTCAAAGCCGTAAGGTTGGTGTAATAGCCTTCGCCATGTTCAGCATACAGCCGTGATATATCACCCGCCTCAAGGGTTGCCAGTGTTCCGGCATATATTTCTGCGTACTCCTCCAGCAGCTGTTTTTGCCGCCGGTCCAGCATACCGGTGGTATCATCTACAGTAAAACTCACCTCCGGTGACCGATTGTATAAGTTCGATTTACTGTTGCTGTCCTGTGCATTCGTCAGCGACGGAGCTCCCCGCGGCAGTTCCCAGCTAAGCAAAACTGTAAATACACAACCTGACAACACAAAAAACAGCAGCATTTTCAATAAGCGGCTGCTATCCCTTTTTCCTTTCTTCTTCCTTTTTCTCATTTTATCAACAAGTCACCTCTTTATTTAACTATATCATAAATATACAGTAACCTGTCAATAAAAAACAAAAAGCGGTATAAAAATTATACCGCTTTTTCTATTTATTCACATCAGCCTTCTTTTTTGGCGTTCAGTTTTGCTATGGCGTCTTTTCTTGAGAGGTTAATTCTGTTCTGTTCGTCAATTTCTGTTACCATTACCAGAATTTCGTCGCCTACATTTACTACATCTTCAACTTTGGCTACTCTCTTTTCGTCCAGCTTGGATATATGAACCATGCCTTCTTTGCCGGGAGCGATTTCAACAAAAGCGCCGAAGTTCATAAGGCGGGTTACAACACCTTTGTAAATTGCGCCAACTTCCGGGTCTTCCACTATTGTCTTTACAATCTGGTATGCTTTGTTGATATTGTCTGTATCCAGGCCGCTGATAAATACACTGCCGTCATCTTCAATGTCAATCTGTACATTGCATTCTGCGCAGATTTTCTGTATAACTTTGCCGCCTTTGCCGATAACATCCTTGATCTTGTCCGGATCAATTTTCATGTTCTTCATCTTAGGCGCATATTTTGACAGTTCCCGGCGAGGCTGTGCTATAACGGGAGCCATTATATCATCCAGAATGTGTATTCTGGCCTTGCGGCATTTTTCAAATGCCTCTGCTATGATTTCATAGGTCAGACCGTCAACCTTGATATCAACCTGAATGGCAGTGATACCTTTGTGTGTACCGCCTACTTTAAAGTCCATATCGCCGAAAAAGTCTTCCAGGCCCTGAATATCCAGCATTGTCATCCAGCGGTCGCCTTCGGTTATAAGGCCAACGGAAATACCTGCAACAGGTGTTTTGATCGGAACACCGGCATCCATCAAAGCCAATGTGGAACCGCAGATAGAAGCCTGGCTGGTGGAACCGTTGGAGGACAGCACCTCTGATACAACCCTGATTACATAGGGGAACTCTTCCTGGCTGGGCAGAACAGGAACCAAAGCTCTTTCAGCCAAGGCACCATGGCCTATCTCACGCCTGCCGGGACTTCTGGGAGCCCTGGCTTCGCCGACAGAATAGGGCGGGAAGTTGTACTGGTGCATATATTTTTTCTCATAGATGTCCTGCAAGCCGTCTATCAGCTGTGCATCTTTTATTGTACCCAGTGTGGCGACAGACAGTACCTGTGTCTGTCCGCGTGTAAACAAGCCACTGCCGTGTGCTCTGGGCAGCAGGCCAACCTCTGCGGACAGGGGACGGATTTCATCAATTCCACGGCCGTCAACACGCTTGCCTTCATCCAGCAGCCAGCGGCGGACGATGAATTTCTGCAGCTTGTACATACATTCATCAATCATGGCAGCCTGCTCCGGGTAAACCTCATCAAATTTTTCATGCACCTCTGTGTAGATGGGGTTCAGTCTGGCTTCGCGTACATTTTTATCATCTGTATCCAGCGCAAATTTCACCTTGTCAATGGCAAAATCCTTGATTGCCTCAAACATATCATGGTCAACTTCGATATGCTGGAATTCGTATTTGGGTTTGCCTATTTCGGCTACGATGCTGTCAACAAAATCGATAAATTTCTTTATCTCTTCGTGACCTGTCTTGATGGCGTTCAGCATTGTGGTTTCATCAACCTCTGCTGCGCCGGCTTCGATCATAACAACCTTTTCTCTGCTGCAAACCAGTGTCAGGTCCAGTTTGTTGGTCTCTTTCTGTTTTGCGTTTGGCATCAGGACAATTTCATCGTCCACCAGACCCACGGAAATGCCGCCTATCGGGCCGTTGAACGGCACATCGGAAATGCAGGTGGCTATTATTGCACCCAGCATACCGACGATTTCCGGGTCGCAGTCAGGGTCAACAGACATAACTGTCATAACTATGGAAACATCGTTTCTCATATCCTTGGGGAACAGCGGACGCATAGGTCTGTCAACCACACGGGAGGACAGTATGGCGCTTTCCGCCGGGCGTCCTTCTCTTCTCAGGAAAGAACCGGGAATTCTGCCCACTGAATAGATTTTTTCTTCAAAATCAACAGAAAGCGGGAAAAAGTCAATCCCGTCCCTGGGTTTGGCGCTCATGGTAACATTGGCCAAAACGGCTGTTTCACCGTATCTTACCATACATGAACCGTTGGACAAAGCGCACATTTTGCCGGTTTCGACAGTCAGTTTTCTGCCGGCAAACATAGTTTCAAATACTCTGTAACTCATTTGTTTCTCCTTTGTTTTTTCTGGACAGGAGAGAGTTATATTTTAGCAATTAGTTCAGCGTTTACCCATGGATAAGCGCTCAATTTACTGCTAAATATAAATTCGCTCTCCTGCCTTATCGCTTTAAATATAGACTGAAAGGCAGATGTTGCCATCTGCCTTATATCTTGTAAAATTATTTACGCAAGCCCAATTTGGCAACGATTGCACGATATCTTTCGATATCTGTTTTCTGCAGGTAGCCCAGCAGGTTTCTGCGGCGGCCAACCATTTTGAACAGACCGCGACGGGAATGATGGTCCTGCTTGTTGGATTTCAGGTGCTCTGTCAGGTGGTTAATTCTCTCTGTGAGAATAGCAATCTGAACTTCCGGAGAACCTGTGTCGCCTTCATGTGTCCGATATTTTGCGATAATTTCCTGTTTGTTAATCATTTTCTTTCACCTTTCTTTTTATTGCCCATGACTCAGTATATGGCCGGTGAGTGCTTTTGACAAAGCTGTTGCCCATAAACCGATTCATAGGTCACCATAGAATTATATCATTAAAATATAATTTTGTAAAGATATTTTATTTTATAACACCCAGCTTATGCAGGTAAATTTTTGCTTTTTCGGCGCTGTCCCTTATCATTGCGCCCAGCTGTTCCAGACTGTCAAATTTCCGTGTTTCAAACAGGTAGGAATAAAAATCCACCTGTATGTTCTGATAGTACAAATCACCTTCAAAGCCCAATATGTAAGTTTCGCAGGTTTTCCCCACCCCGTTTACCGTAGGGCGGCTGCCAAAACCTGTGGCCGAAGGGTATTTTTTACCGTTTACGGTGGTGCAGGTTATGTACACGCCGTCTTTCGGGGTACACATACCTGCCGGATAAATCTGGTTTATGGTCGGCGTTCCTATTGTTCGGCCGATTTTTTTGCCGTGCACAACATTAAGGTTCACGCCGTAGGGCCTTCCCAGCATTGCGTTGGCTTTTTCTATATTTCCGTCAGCCAGGGCGGCGCGTATGGCCGTACTGCTGACAACCTCTCCGTTCATACAGAAAGTCTGCGCCTGTACAAATTCCAGGTTGTATTTTTCGCACAGCTGTTTCAGCACCTGCACATTTCCCCGCCTGTCTTTACCGAAGAAAAAATTTTCCCCGCAGAAAACAGCCTTTGCCCTCATGGATTTTATCAATATATCGCAGACAAACTCTTCCGGAGTAAGGGAAGAAAAATCAAAAAAATCCGGTGAGTAAAACAGGTCAATTCCCATCCGCCTCATGCAGTCCAGCTTTTGGCTTTGGGTCAGTATATCCTTGCCCTTGTGGCCCAGCTTTATTGATTTTGTAAATGTAAACACCGCTTTGTCAAGAGAGTGCCGTGCGGCATAATCACACATCTGCCTTATAAGGTACTGATGGGCCGTATGCACGCCGTCAAAATATCCCAGCGCAACCGCCGTATCCTTTTCCCCCGTCCAGTTTATATTATAAACTTCAAGCATCCAAATTTTCCTTCTCTTTCTCCACAAAAAGTTTTACAACGCTCATTTTTTTGTCGGTTACATTGGCCACTGCATAAAACTTTTTGTTGTAATAAACCCTGTAATCGCCATCCGGCTTTGATATGCGGCTTCTGGCACCGTTAAGAACTCTGACAGCCAGCTCCCTGGACAGGTCTATGGACGGCAGATGACTGAAAACAATGTCCACACTGACAATCATGCTGTCTATTTTATCCTCCTGCCTGGCCTGCTGCAGCTGTTCCAGCGTTACAGCCTGGTCCAGCGTATAACCGCAGGCGGATGTGCGCACAAGCCCTGCCAGGGCCGCACCGCAGCCCAGCTTTTTGCCGATATCCTCCGCCAGGGTGCGTATATATGTGCCTTCACTGCACAGCACCTTTATGGTGTACATATTTTCATTTTCATCGCTGTCCATAAATTCTATGGATTTTATCTGTGCCGTTCGCGGCTTTCTTTCCACCACTTCGCCTTTTCTCGCCAGCTTGTACAGCGGCTGGCCGTTTACCTTTACAGCCGAATACATGGGCGGCAGCTGAGTGATTGTCCCCAGAAATGAGGCGGCAGTTTCTTTCACCTGCTGAGGCGTGCAGTTTACCGGCCAGCGTCCGGTTACCTCGCCGGTGATATCGCCGGTGTCTGTGGTTATGCCCAGCTGAAATGTGGCGATGTATTCTTTATCTTTTACAATCTGCATATCCACAGCTTTTGTGGCGCGTCCCATAAAAATGGGCAGCACGCCGGTGGCCATCGGGTCCAGTGTGCCGGAATGTCCGACTTTCCTTGTGGACAGTATTCCCCTGGCCTTTGCTATTACATCAAAGCTGGTCCAGCCCTGTGGTTTGTATAAAACTATTATACCGTTGCGTTCTATCTGCATAGACTGCGCTCAACTTCCTTTATTATAGACTGTCTGACATATTCCATGTCGCCGCATATTTCGCATCCGGCAGCGCGCAGATGGCCGCCGCCGCCAAAGGCCGCGGCAATCCGACAGGCATCTGCCTCCTCGCCTGTGCGCACAGAAATTTTGTACCTGTTTTCCCCTGTCTGTTTTGCCAGCACCGACACCTGGACACCCTCAAAATCTCGCGCCATGGATGACAGGCCGTCAATGTCGGTGGGAAGCGGCTGTATGGTTTCCAGCGCCTGTGAGGTAAGGGGCAGAAAAGCAAACTTGCCGTCGAAATAATATTCCAGATTGTTCAGGGCGTACTGTTCCAGCTGTACGCTTTTGCGGCTTTTTGACATGAAGAATTTTTCCACAAGGCCTTTATGGTCGGCACCGAGGCGCATCAGCCGGGCGCCGGTTTCCAGCGTTTCCGGTGTGGTGGACGAATATCTGAAGCAACCGGTATCCGTTATAAGGCCGGTGTATATGCAGTCGGCTATAAACGGGGTTATTTCCACCTGCATTTCTTTCAGCAGTTCGTAAATTATCTGCGCCGCCGCCGGCCTGTCTGAATACAGGCACAGGTTTTGGGCATACCGGCTGTTGGAAGCGTGGTGGTCAACACACAAATCTATCTTGCCGGCATAACAGGACAGGCTGTCACCCAAAAGGTTTTCGCCGGCCACATCAACACTTACTGTATACCGTACAGGGAAACTGCCGTCATAAACCGGTATACGCAGATGGTCATATTTTTCCGGTATGGTGTTATGGCAGCATACAGCACATCTTTTGCCCAGGCTTATCAGCCCGTGGCAGAGGGCGGCAGCACTGCCCAGTGTGTCGCCGTCCGGATTTTTATGGCATAAAAGCAATATATCATCACGGCCAAGCAATATCTGCGCTGTCCGTTTTATATCCACTCTATTTGTCATTGTTGTTTATATCCTTTAATATCTCGTTTATCTTCTGGGCATAGGCTGCGCCTTCATCTTTTACAAAAACAAACTCAGGACTGCGTTTTATATGCAGTTTTTTGGACAATTCCCCTCTGATGAAGCCCTGTCCGTTTTTCAGCGCCTTTATGGCGTTGTCGCAGGCCTCGTCCCCTTCCAGAACACTTATATGCACTTTGGCGTTGGTCAGGTCCGGGCTGGTTTCCACACGCATAACGGTGAGGAAACAGTCCAGACGGGGGTCCTTCATACGGGATATTATAGAGATAAGCTCTCTTTTTATGTCTTCGTTAAGTCTTTCGATTTTAGCAGAAGCCATTTGATTACCTCCTTTTTATAACAGGCAAGGCTTGTGCCCTGCCTGTCTGTCTTTTATTCGCGGTATTCTTCCATAATGAAGGACTCGAATATATCTCCTTCTTTTATGTCAGAGAATTTTTCCAGGCCTATACCGCATTCATAGCCTTCGGCAACTTCACGCACATCGTCTTTAAAGCGGCGCAGTGAAGATATTTCATCTTCTGCCACAACAATACCGTCGCGCACAACCCTGATTTTGGCATGGCGTGCAACCTTGCCGTCTTTTACATAACATCCGGCAATGGTACCGGCAGAAGAAATTTTGTAAACTGTACGGACTTCGGCCTGACCCAGTTCAACCTCTCTGTATTTGGGTGCCAGCATACCTTTCATGGCGTCTTTTACATCGTTTATAGCATCGTAAATTACGCGGTACATGCGCATTTCAACATTGCTCTGGGCGGCATCCTGTTTGGCTGTTGAGTCAGGACGCACATTGAAACCGATGATGATGGCATTGGAAGCCGCTGCCAGCATGACATCGCTCTTGTTGATGGCGCCTACTGCGCTGTGGATTACCTTTACCCTTACTTCATCGTTGGATATTTTTTCCAAAGACTGTTTAACCGCTTCGGCAGAACCCTGAACATCGGCCTTTACTATTATGGCCAGTTCCTTCATCTCGCCCTGGGCAATCTGACTGAACAGGTTATCCAGAGTAACTTTCTGATAGCTGTTGAAGCGTTCTTCTTTCCGTGCCCGGCTGCGTTTTTCAGCCAGTTCCCTGGCCAGTCTTTCGTCCTCTACGGCGTCAAACAAATCGCCTGCGCTGGGCACTTCTGTAAGGCCGGTGATTTCCACAGGTGTGGACGGGCCGGCGCTTTCAATTCTCTGGCCTTTGTCGTTGGTCATTACCCTTACCCTGCCGACAGCTGTACCTGCTATCAGCACATCGCCTTTATGCAGCGTACCGTTCTGTACCAGTATGGTAGCCACCGGGCCCAGACCTTTGTCCAGACGGGCTTCGATAACAGCACCTTTTGCACGGCGGTTGGGGTTTGCCTTGAATTCAGACACTTCGCTGGTCAGGTTTATCATTTCCAGCAGGTCGTCCAGTCCCTGGCCGGTGAGGGCAGATACGGGAACACATATTGTATCGCCGCCCCATTCTTCCGGAACAAGGCCGTACTCTGTCAGCTCCTGTTTTACCTTTTCGGGGTTGGCTGTGGGTTTGTCTATTTTGTTTATCGCAACTATAATCGGAATTTCTGCCGCTTTTGCGTGGTTGATGGACTCTATTGTCTGGGGCATGATACCGTCGTCCGCCGCAACAACCAGTATGGCGATATCAGTTACCATTGCGCCGCGCTGACGCATTGATGTAAATGCCTCGTGGCCGGGGGTGTCCAGGAAAGTGATGGTCTTGCCGCCGGCTACAACCTGATAGGCACCGATATGCTGTGTGATACCGCCGGCTTCGCCTTTGGTTACATTTGTTTTTCTTATGGCGTCCAGCAAACTGGTTTTACCGTGGTCAACATGGCCCATTACAACTACAACAGGCGGGCGTTCCTGGGTGTTTTCGGCAGTGTCTTCCACCTCTTCAAACAGCCTTTCCTCTATTGTAACCACTACTTCTTTTTCAACCTTTGCGCCCAGCTCTTCCGCCACAATGCTGGCGGTGTCAAAGTCAACAACCTGGCTGATAGAAGCCATAACGCCCAGCATCATCAGTCTTTTGATAACTTCGCTGGCGGTTACTTTCAGGCGCTGAGCCAGTTCGCCGACGGTGATTTCTTCCGGTATCTGCACTTTAAGCTGTGCTTTTCTGGCTTTTTCCAGGTGCATACGCTCCAGGCGCTGAGCCTCTGTTTCCATCTTTTTCTTGGCGTAAGGGTTCTGTTTCCGGTTGTTTTTATTTTTGCCGAATTTCTGTTTTCCGCCGGTCTGATTTTTTCTCTGGCCGCCGCCGTAAGATTTTGTCTGTGCCAGCCGGTCATACTTTTCGTTGAATTTGTCCATATTTATGTTGCTTTCCGACTGACGGGTATCAACTGTTATGGTAACTCTTTCTTTTTTGACCTGTTCCTGTTTTTCAGATTTCTGCTTGGGCTTTTTGGCAGCTTCCACAATGGTTCCGTCAGCGCGTTTCAGCGGTTCGGCGGGCTTTGCGGCTTCAGGCTGCTTTACAGGCTGTTTTGCCTTTGAAGGCTGTTTTTTATCATCGCGGGCAGGCTTTGCCGCTGCATTTTTTTCTTTTTTGTCGGCCGGCCTGTCAGCTTTTTTATCCGCCGGTTTTTCCGCCTTCGGCTGTTTTTCCGCTTTGGGTGAAAGATAATTTGCAAAATCGTCTGTTTTGCTTTGCTTTGTATACAGTTCAAAGGCTGCGTTAGCCTGTTCCTCTGTCAGGACTGTGGATTTTTTTATTTCAGTGCCAAACATTTCACTGAGCTGTGCCAGTGTGTTTTTGGCGTTGAGATTAAAATCGGATATAAGATCGCTTGCTTTGTATTTTATAACCATTTACAACTCTCCTTTTTCTTGTGATATAGCCTTTTTGCACAGCCGGGCCATATTTTCGTCCGCCAGCGCAAAAACGCCGCTCAGCCTGCCGGACACCCGGGAGATGTCATGCTGGGTCAGGCTTATGGTATAAACTTCCGCAAGGTCTTCGCAGAAGTATTTTACTCTTTTTGCTGTTTTTTTGCTTAAATCCGCGGCCAGCACCACCATACGGCTTTCGCCTTTCAGCACGGATGTTTTCACCCGTTCATAGCCGCTGACAAGCTTGCCGGACTTTCTGGCCAGGGACAGCGCAAATAAAATTTTATTCATCCCGCATGATCTCCCGTTCCAGGCGGGCGTATATATCCTCGCTTATGGCCGTATCAAAGGCTTTTTCCAGCTTTTTGCCTTTCTGGGCCAGTTTCAGACATTTCACATCTTTGCAGATATATGCGCCGCGGCCGGGCTTTTTTCCGGTGGTATCAATGGATATTTCGCCTTCGGCGTTTCTGACAACCCTTATCAGGTCGCGCTTATCTTTTGATATGTTGCAGCCGACACATCTGCGCTGAGGTATTTTCCTTATTGCCATAATTATCACTCCTTGCCGGAATTATTCACCGAAGTAACCGCTTTCGGGGTGGATATCTATGTTGTAGCCTGTCAGGCGCACAGCCAATCTGGCGTTCTGACCTTTGGCGCCGATGGCCAGGGACAGCTGTTCGTCCGGAACAGTAACTCGGCAGGATTTGGGCGGCTCGGCCAGTATTTCCACATTTGTAACAGCGGAAGGAGAAAGGGCGGCGCGAATAAATTCGGCCGGGTCTTCGCTGTATTTGATTATGTCTATCTTTTCGCCGTTCAGCTGGTTGATTATATTATCTATACGGCTTCTTTTTGTTCCTATGCAGGCGCCGATGGGGTCCACATTTTCGTCCTTTGACCACACGGCAATTTTGGTTCTGGCGCCGGCTTCACGGCTGATTGCCTTTATTTCCACCGTGCCGTCGTATATTTCCGGCACCTCTATTTCAAACATTCTGCTGACAAAACCCGGATGAGTTCTGCTGAGCATTATTCTCGGGCCGCGGTCTGTGGAGATAACATCCACCACATAAACCTTTACATGGTCGCCCACGGCAATGTTTTCGCCGGGGATCTGCTCGTCTTTGGGCAGCACAAACTCGTTGGAGCCTATCTGCAGAATAGCTGCGCCGCTTTTTTCGCTTATTCTCTGGACAACACCTGTTACAATCTCGTGGTTTTTACCCTGCATATCCTCAAACAACTGTGCTTTTTCCGCCTCTTTTATACCCTGACGGATAACATTTTTTGCCGCGCCTATGGCGATATAGCCAAAGTCCTTTGTCTTCAGCGGTACGCCCACCTCAGCGCCCAGCTTTATCCTGGGTTTAATCTTTTTGGCTTCTTCCAGTGTGATTTCCGTATCCGGATCGTACACTTCTTCCACAACTGTCTTTACTACAGAAACGGCAAAGTTCTGCTTTTCGGTGTCTATCAACACGCTGACATTGCCTTCGATGCCCAGGTCTTTTTCAACGGCCACCTCCATGGCTTTTGTTATCTTTTCCAGCAAAACTTCCTTTTTTATGCCGCGTTCCTTTTCGATTATCTCCAATGCTTCAAAAAGCTCTTTATTCATTTTCCTGTATCCCCCTAAAATAAGTTTTCGTCATCGCACAACTTTATATAAGATGTGTCTTTAAAGTTTATCTGCCGCAGGCTTCCGTCTTCTTTCTCGATGGAAACAACGCCGTCGTCATAGCCTTTCAGTATACCCCTGATTTCTTTCTGGCCGTCTATTGCGCGTATAAGGCGGGCGCAAACTTCCTGGCCGGCCTTTTTCTCAAAATGCAGCGGCTTTGTCAGCTTTCTGCCAAGACCGGCAGAAGAAACCTCGAAATAATAGTTCTGGCTTATGGGGTCCGCCTCATCAATAAGCGGATCCACCTCGCGGGAGAGGTTTTCGCACTCCTCGATGTAAACGCCTTCGTTGTCTTTGTCTATAAATACCCTCAAAAACCAGTCCGGACCTTCTTTTTCAAACCTTACATCCCATAATATCAGGCCCATCCTGTCACATACGGGCTGTACTATCTCTTCGACTATTTCCGTCGCTTTTTTACCTTTTGCCAAGCAGCGTTACCTCCGTTTATTTGTTAAAAACAAGAGAGTGGGTTGCCCCACTCTCCTTTACTTTAAAATAACTTACCTTAATTATGATATCACATCTTTTTTTAAAATGCAATAGCAAAATGTCAAATTTTGCACTGTGTTCAGCCTAAAAAGCCCACTGTCCGTTTTTGAACAGCTGAACTGTGCTGCCATCTTCGCACAGGCCCACTATGTCGGTGTCCCGGGCGCCTATCATTATATCCTCATGCACTATCGAATCGTTTACACCTTTTTCCAGCAACTTCCGCACGCTCATCTTCTCTCCGCCTACCACTGTTCCGGGATAACCCTGGCCCAGGGCAATATGACAGGAGGCATTTTCATCAAACAGCGTGTTGTAAAAAAGAATATTTTTCTGGTTTATGGGGCTGGAGGCCGGCACCAGCGCAACTTCGCCGATGCGCTTTGCGCCTTCGTCTGTTTCCAGCAGCTGTTTCAGCAGTTCTTTGCCTTTTTTTGCATCATAGTCCACAACAACACCGTCTTTGAACACCAGGGTGAAATCCTCTATCAAATCGCCGTTGTACACATACGGCTTTGTGGAATGTACAACACCGTTTACCCTGTCTTTGTGCGGTGCTGTGAACAGTTCTTCCGTGGGCATATTTGGAATAAACTCAACTCCGGCTTCGCTGTACTCGCTTACGCCGCCCCACAGGCGGTCATCGGCCAGGCCTATATACAAATCCGTTCCGTTGGAAGAGGTGAAATGCAGTTCTTTCAGTTTCATTGCATTCACCTTGTCGCGTCTTACCCGCCGCTGCCGTGCGTACTCTTTCCAGTTTTTCACCGCATCTCCTTCCACACGGCTGACATCAAATATGGTCTGCCACAGTTTTTCCACCGCCCGGTCCCGTTCAAGGTCCGGAAACACTTTTTTGGCCCAGTTTTCGGTGGGGACCGCCACTATGCACCACTGTATGCGCGAAGCCATTGTGTAGTCGCGGTATTCTGCCATGGCCTTCATTTTCGCGGCCGAAGCGCGGTTTATCTTTTCCCGGTCTATGCCTTTGTACAGCTGCGGGTCAGAGCCGGTTATGGACAGTATCGCCCGGCTGCCCTCGCCTTTTATATACTCCAGGTAAGAATTCTGTATCCAGTCTTTGACATCACACAGAACCTCTATGTCTGTTTTTTCCATCTTTATCCTGGACAGCTGTTCATCAGAATAGTGCACCACCACTTCCCTGGCACCGGCCTCGTATGCCGCCAGGGCGCAGTTGCGCACCAGCTGCCGCGCCGATATGGGAGCATTTATTATAAGTGTCTGCCCTTTCTGAATATTTACACCGGCCTTTACGGCCATCTGTCCGTACTGATAAAGCAATTCTTCTTTTGTCATTGTGCACCTCCGCTGTTATATATAATGTATTGTACCATAACCCCATCTTTTATGCAAAAATATAAAATTCAACTATTTTTAATTGTTTATTAACAAAATTTTATTGTTTTTCAATAAATTATACTTGATTTTCGATATTTTTGTGGATATAATATAATCAGAAAATCCACAGAGAGGTATCTGCAATGCAATGGAACAAAAGTAAAAGCCTGAAACTTTCAAAAGCCTGTGTGTATATTTTCACCGCCACAATGGTGATTGTGGCAGTCGGGGCACCCAGGATTTTCGCCCTTCTGATAGAAAAGCGCGCTTCCTATCTGGGCGGGACCCTGCCGTACTTTCTGGTCAGCACATACACAGCCTGCATACCTGCCATCATGGCCCTTTACGGGCTGTACAGGCTGCTGGACAACATTGAAAAAGGCGATGTGTTTATACAGACCAATGTAAAGATCCTTCGCATGCTGTCCTGGGCATGTATACTGGCCGCGGCAATATGTCTTGTCAGCGCAACATACTATCTGCCTTTTTTGATACTGGCCGTGGCTGCCGGGTTTGTGGGTCTAATTTTACGCGTGGTAAAAAATGTGTTTGCCCAGGCGGTGGAAATCAAAAACGACAATGACTTTACTATTTAGGCGGTGAAACTGTGGCTATAAATGTAAATATTGATGTGATGATGGCAAAAAGAAAAATCAGTGCCGGAGAGCTGGCGGATAAAATAGGCATAACACCGGCCAATCTTTCCATTTTAAAAAACAACAAGGCCAAAGCCATCCGCTTTTCCACACTGGAAGCGCTGTGCAGAGCGCTGGACTGTCAGCCGGCAGATATTCTGGAATATATTCCTGACTGACGGCGTATTAAAAAGGAGAACTGAAAATGAATGAATATACAAACACATCTGTGCCTTTCGGCGCAGGTGGAATTAAAGTCAGCCAAAAACAGCCCAAACCTGTCAAACAATACGATAAAGTTGATTTAATATTCAGCATTGTGTATATGTTTTTAGGTTACCTGTTTGTAAGGCTGTTTATGGTATCTGCATACAGCAATTTCAACACTTCACTTTTGTTTTATACCGCTGTATATGTATCTGCCGTACTTTTATATATCAGGCTGAAAAACATAAAACCGGTATCCGAAAGCCTGTTTTGGCTTCTGATGATGGTGTTTGTGCTGTTTTTCAAAACTCAGGACTATTTTAAAATGTTTACGCAGATAGCGCTGGCGGCATATTTTACCGTCACCGCATGCGGCGGACTGTGTGCAAAGAACACCTCCGCTTTTCTGGCGGCCGATGCCGTGAACTGTTTTATACTTCTACCCTTTGAAAACTTTTTTGCAAATTTGAAAAGTTTTGCGGCGGCGGCAAAAACAAGGCTGTCATCAGCCAATCCGAAAAAAGTCAAAAACTTTATGCCGGTTATTACCGGAGGCGTAATGGCGGCCATTGCTTTGGCAGTTATACTTCCGCTGCTGCAAAAAGCCGATGAAAATTTTCTCAGCGGGCCCGTATTGTTCATCCGAGGTGTGTTAGATTTCCTTTTCGGCAGGCTGGAGATGGTGCAGATTGTATTTTACGCGGTGTTTTCAGTACCTGTGGCCTGTTATCTTTTCGGTCTGCTCTACGGCTCTGCCAGCAGAGAAAACCTGAGCACCTTCAGCGCTGAAAGCGCATTGCAGATGCGCCGCAGCCTGCGCCTTGCCCACGGAATATCTTTGAAAATTGCGCTGTACACCGTATGTGCAGTTTACCTGTTGTTCATAATGTTACAGGCAGATTATCTGCTGGGTGTGTTTGCCGGCAGGCTGTATCCCGGAATGACCTACGCCCAATATGCACGCAGCGGATTTTTTGAACTTTGCCAGGTGTGTGCCGTAAACCTTGCCCTGTTGACAGCCGCTTTTCTGCTGAGCAAAAAAGACCGGGAAAAAGAAATTGAAAAGCCGGCTTTCCTTTTGTGCCTGCTGTCCCTGGCACTGCTGTCCACCGCCACAGCAAAAATGATAATGTATATCAGCGCTTACGGACTGACCGAAAAAAGAATAATCAGTACTGTTTTCCTCATCTGGCTGGCCGTTGTCTTTGTCATGTGCATAATAAGGCTGAAAAAGCGGTTTAACCTGACAAAAGCGGCGCTGATGACAGGCGCAGCCATGTACTGTATGCTGTTCTGTCTGGACCTGTATGCAATCAGCCAAAGCTACAACCTCATTTTCGGTTTTTAATACGAAAGGAGAATATCATGAAAAAAGCTGTACTGCCGCTGATACTGGTTATCCTGTGCTTTGTTTATTTTGGTTTCAGCCGCCGGGAAAAGCAGATAAAACGCCGGACCGGAGTTGACTTATCCGGTGCAAACCTGATTTCGGAATACGACACCCACAGCGGAAACGGCGACGGGGTGTCCTGCTCAATATATGATACAAAAGACACTGATATAAACAGGCAGATAGTCCAAAGCGGAAAATGGTCACCGCTGCCAGCAGATGATACAGTGCATACACTGCTGTGGGGAATGAGTGATGAAAGCAGTAAAACCGGCCCTTATCTTTTTGATGAAAACGAGCAGCCGCTGGTAAAGTACGCCGACAACGGGTACTACATTCTTATAGACAGGCACAGCTTGTCCGGAAATATTCTTGAACGCGGCTCTTTCAATCTCACCATCGCCTTGTACGACACCGACAGGCAGCTGCTGTACTATTGCAAACTGGATACCTGAACACATTATCAAAGTAATTGACTTTTTGTCCGATTGATTATAGAATATTATCAATAAAATTAAAAAGAGGTCAGTTATGAAAGCAAGAATTCCCAAACACAGAGAATTTGTAATATCAATGGAAGAAGATTACGAAAAGGCAGAAGAATGCTGGGCACGGCTTCAGCAGATTGTCAAAGACTATGAAAAAGAAGGCAAAAACATTTTTACCAAAACTTTTATAGAAGACAACGAAGACAAAGTAAAGGCCTTGCAGGAAGTATACGAATTCACCTACACCATAGAAGAAAAATAATCCGAAAGCAGGCGGCCGCCTGCTTTTGTTTTTTGAAAGGAGATATTTATGCAACTATTTGACAGCCACGCCCACTATGAAGACGCCATGTTTGCCGCCGACAGATACGAAAGACTGCGGCGGATAAAGGACAGTGATATAAAATACATTCTCAACTGCTGCAGCGATGTGGAGGTTATGGACACTGTTATTGATATAATAGAAAAGTTTGACTTTGCCTACGGCAGTATCGGAGTGCACCCCCACTGGACAGCACAGACACCGGAAAATTATCTGGAAAAGGTGGAAAAGCTGGCCACCCACCCCAAAGTTGTGGCCATAGGTGAAATCGGCCTGGATTATTTCTGGAACGAGCCGAAAGATTTGCAGAAGAAGATTTTTGTACAGCAGCTGGAGCTGGCCCAAAAACTGGATATGCCGGTGATAATCCACGACCGCGACGCCCACGAAGACACCATAGAAATATTGGAGCAGTACAAACCCCGGGGTATACTCCACCGTTATTCCGGCCCGGTAAACATACTGCAAAGAGCCTTTGATTTTGGCATGTATGTCAGCTTCAACAACGACCTGACATACCCTGCCTGGAACAAAGCCCCCATAGAATGTCTGAAAATTACCCCGTGGGACAGGCTGCTGATAGAAACCGACTGCCCCTATGCCCCGCCCTTTGAAAGGGAAAATGACAGGTGCGAAGCCACCGATGTGGCCAGGGTGGTAAAAGAAATAGCCCGCCTGCGCGGCGTAAGCGAAGAGTTCGTGGCAAAGGTATCCATGGAAAACGCAAAAAGGGTGTACCGAATTAAATAAAAAAATACGCCGGATTTGCAAAATAAATTGCACCGGCATTTTTTTTGGTGATATAATTTAATTAAAATAATTTTACGGAGGTAATTTTTATGAAAGTTTCCATCATCTATTTTACTGAAAGCGGAAACACCGCCAAAGCTGCCGAAATCATCAAAGACGGCATGATGAAGGTTGAAGGCACAGAGGTAAAGCTGTTTGGCCTGGACGCCATTGATGAAGAGTATGTTGCCGCCAGCGACGCAGTGCTTTTCGGTGCACCTACATACTATGCCGGTGTTGCATGGCAGCTGGTAAAATTCTTCCACGAAACCAAAATTCCCTTTGCCGGCAAACTGGGCGCCGCATTCTCCACCGCAGGCTATGAACAGGGCGGCAGTGAAGTTGTTCTCAGCGACATAATTTCATTTATGATGTCCAAAGGAATGCTGTGCTATTCCGGCGGCACCGCTTTGGGTCAGCCTTTCACACACCTGGGCGCCAACGGCTTCTCTGACAGAATAGAAGACAGACGCGAAGTTTTCAAAGCTTTGGGCCAGAGAGTAGCCGCAAAGGCAAAAGAACTGTTTGAATAATATCATCAGTAAAATTACCATAAAAAAAACCGGCATTGACAATGCCGGTTTTTTGTTTTGTATCAGTAAAGAACTTTTCCCAAAAATTCTTTTGTCCTGGGGTTCTGCGGATGGTTGAACACCTGGTCAGGTGTGCCGGATTCGGCTATTATGCCGCCTTCCATAAACAGCACCCTGTCGGCCACCTCTTTGGCAAAGCCCATTTCGTGGGTAACTATAACAGCGGTGATACCTTCGTTTACCAGGTCTTTTATAACCTGCAGCACCTCGCCCACCATTTCAGGGTCCAGCGCGCTGGTGGGTTCATCAAACAGCATCACATCCGGCTCCATGGCCAGGGCCCTTACTATAGCAAGACGCTGTTTCTGTCCGCCGGAAAGACGGCGGGGATATTCGTACTTTTTATCCAGCAGGCCAACCCTTTCCAGCAGTTTGCAGGCCATTTCCTCTGCTTCCCGCTTGGTCTTCTTTTTCAGCAGGACAGGGGCCATTGTTATGTTTTCCAGCACTGTCATGTGAGGAAAAACATTGAAATGCTGGAACACCATGCCCATTTTCTGACGGTGTTTGTCCAGGTTGGTTTTTTCTTTGGTAATGTCAACACCTTCAAATATTATGCTGCCCTCTGTGGGGGTTTCCAGCAGGTTAAGACAGCGCAGGAATGTGCTCTTGCCGCCGCCGGAAGGGCCGATAACAGCCACAACTTCACCTTTTTTGATATGTTCGTTTACCCCCTTCAGCACTTCCAGGTCGCCGAAGGATTTATGTAAATTCTCTACCTTAATCACTTGTACTCATTCTCCTTTCAATAACCGCAACCAGCTTGCTGAGGGTAAATGTCAGCACAAAGTAAATTACGGCTATTATGATAAGCGGCTCGATAACCAGATATGTGGCGCCGTTGATAATTTTATATTTTGTCATTATCTCATGTGCAAAGAATGTGGAAGCCAGTGAGGTTTCCTTTATCATCATGATAAACTCGTTGCACAATGCCGGCAGGATATTTTTTACCGCCTGGGGAATAACAACCTTGAACATGGCCTGTCTTTCGCTGAGGCCCAGACATCTGGCCGCCTCCATCTGACCATGGTCAACTGCGTCGATACCGGCGCGGAAAATTTCGGACACATAGGCCGCACTGTTGCATATCAGCGCCACCGCTATCTGCCAGAATTTTGACTCGCCCAGCATGGGTATCTGTTCAGCAACCCAGAAATAGAAAAAGTACAGCTGCAAAAGTATAGGTGTGCCGCGGACAAACTCTATGTAAGCGCCGGCCAGAAATGACAGCGGTTTGAATTTACTCCTTCTCATCAGTGCCAGCAAAAGGCCGAATATTACACCACCGGCCACAGCCACTGCAGAATACTGCAATGTGACAAAAGTACCTTCGATGAAAATATTACCATATTTGTTTAATACGGCAAATGTATTGCTAACTATATCAGAAAACACAATATCTCCTTCCTGCAGACGGCAGGGCCGCTTGCGCGCCCTGCCGGACTGTCAGTTTATTTTATTTATTATTCTTCTACATCAATACCCAATGATTTGGCGTATTCCATTGCGTCGGCTTTCCACTGGGGGAACAGGCCTTCGGCTGTGGCTTTTTCGATAGCTTCGTTGATTTTGGCCATCAGTTCTGTCTGGCCTTTCTGGGCGATTGCTATAGTACCCTCTGATCCGTATTCAAACTCAAATACGGAAATGCCTATTTCGTCATAGTTGTCGCAGTATCCGATAGCTGTATCATAAGCACATACCAGACCATCCACTTTGCCGGTGGCAACCATCATAATACCGTCGTTGAGGGAAGTGATGTATTCCAGCTGTACATCGGAAGGCAGCTGTTCAACAGCCAGGTTGTACTGCAAAGAGCCGTTCTGTACAGCCAGTGTCTTACCTGCAAAATCTTCGGCTGTTTTGTAGTTTTCCTCTGTGCCGGCAGGAACGATAACAATGTGTTCCGGCAGACCGTCGTCTACATCCGGTGCATCCCAGTTGTAGTATACGGAACATTCCATGTTTTCTTCACGCTCCGGCAGTTTGGCGTAACCGTTAAGTGAAAAGTCCACTTTACCGGTGGAGGCCGCAGCCTGGCATGTCTGGAAATCCATCTGTTCTATTTTCAATTCAACGCCAATGTATTCGGCTATGTATTTGGCCAGTTCTATGTCGCATCCGACAACTGCTTCCTGACCTTCTTTGTTGGGGTCAAGGAACTCGTTGGGGGCGAAGTCCGGGCTTACGGCCACTGTGATGTAACCTTTCTGCATGACCTCTTCCAGCTTGTTTGCAGCCTGGTTTTCGGAATTTTCCTCTGATGAGCAGGCGACCATTGACAATGACATCAGCGCCGCCAATGCAAAAGCAAATAACTTTTTCATAATAAAACCTCTCCTGTGATTATATATTTTAATTTGTTGTTTAATTTGTATGACTGTATTGTACTCTTATTTTTATTCGTTGTCAATGTATATTTATAAAAATCTGTAAATTTGTAACTTTGCATAATTACTTTTTCCATTACAAATTATTTTTATTGATATTGTCAGCTTTTTTCACCGTTTTTATGGTTTTTCAACCATTTGATGTCATTTTATCGTTAAAAATACTTGTTATTATAATAAATATACATATTATTGCTAAAATTCAGCCTTGTTTATTCATTTTTCAAGCTACTTGCTGTAAACAGTTGAATTAAAATTTATACAATTGCAAAACACTTCCATGCACTGCCGTGCTTGTTATATGCCGGCCTTTATGATATATTTATCTATTATATACACAATCAGGAAATAATGGTTTTAAATATGTTTGATATATACTCTTCGCATCCGGCTGTGGCCGGTGTATATTTTACCGCCGTTATAATTTTTACCGCGCTTTTTGTGCACCCGGCATTTGTTCTTTTAAATGTTGTCGTTTCCTTTGCCGCCTGCCTGTGCTACTGTAAAAAAGAAATGTCAGCCAGCACCCCTTACACCCTGGGTTTTGGCGCCGCCATAATATTGATAAACCCGCTGCTTAACAGCCGGGGTGAAACTGTCCTTTTCACCTTTTTCGGGCGAAATTACACTTTGCAGGCCCTTATATACGGCGCTGTGCTGGCCGGTATTTTTATTTGCAGCATAAACTGGTTTACCTGCCTGGGAAAAGTCCTGGACAGTGATAAAATATTGTTTTTATTCGGCGGGAAATTTCCGTCGGTGTGCCGGATGCTGTCAATGGTAATAGGCCTTGTGCCGTTTTTTCAAAGCAAAATGGAAGAAATAAGGCAGGTTCAGTGCACTGTTAAAAATGAAAAAAGCAGGCTGAAAATGTCGTTGGGCGCGTTGAATACAGCTTTCGGATACGCATTTGAACACGCCGTACGGCTGTCATTTGCCATGAAAAACCGCGGATGGGGTGCCGCAAAGGTATCCAGGTACCGCACATACCCGTTTAAAGTCCGGGATGCCGCTGTGTTTCTGTTTTGCCTTATGCGGTCAGCCGGTACGGTAGTTCTGGCTTTTTCAGATGCCTGCGGAGCATCTTTCACCCCGGTTTTGCAGATTGCGCCAATGGGGCCAAGGCAGTTTGCCGGCGCAGTATGTTATGTATTTTTTCTCATGATGCCGGTTATTTTAAAAGTATTAAAGGAGATACAATGGCAATTTTTGAAATCAAAAATCTGACTTTTACATATCCGATGATGTCAGCTCCTGCGCTGGAAAATATAAATCTGACCATACAGCCGGGGGATTTTGTTCTTATAACCGGCCCGTCCGGCAGCGGCAAAAGCACCCTTTTAAGTCACCTTAAACCGGCGGTCACCCCTCACGGCCAGCGACAGGGGCAGATTTTTTTTGACGGACAGAAACTGGAGACGCTCCCTTATACACGGCAAAGCCGGCAGATAGGATATGTTTTTCAGGACCCGTCACGGCAGATTGTAAGTGATAAGGTGTGGCGCGAAATGGCCTTCGGGCCGGAAAACCTGGGAATGGACAGGGACAAAATGGCAAGGCTGATTGCCGAAAGCGCCAATTTTTTCGGCATTGAAGATTGGTTTGAAAGGGATATATCCACACTGTCCGGGGGACAGAAACAACTGCTCAACCTGGCGGCGGTAATGGTATGTCAGCCACAGGTGCTGGTGCTGGACGAACCCACATCCCAGCTGGACCCTATAGCGGCATCGGAATTTTTAAACGCCCTGTCCAGGCTGAACAGTGAAACAGGCACCACCGTGATAATGACGGAGCAGCGCACGGAACAGGTTTTTGCCCTGGCTGACAGAGTGATATTTATGCAAGACGGAAAGATAGCCGCACAGTGTACCCCCGGTGAAACAGGGCGAGAAAAAATTATCCCCACCGAGTTTCTGCCAACGCCAACTGCGGTTTTCCGTATGCTTGAACAGTCAGGCCGGGCACCTGTAACCGTAAAACAAGGCAGAAACTGGCTGAAAGACTTTGCGGATAAAAACAGCTTTTCTTCCACCTGCCTGCCGGAAAAACAGCACTTTACCAATCAGACTGCCGCAATAGAGGCAAAAAACCTGTTTTTCAGATATGGAAAAAACGGAAAGGATATCTTGTCTGATTGCAGTATCAGCATACCGAAAGGATGTATTTTATCTGTCATCGGCGGCAACGGAAGCGGAAAAAGCACACTGCTGAAGGTTTTAGCCGGTGCATCAAAGGCCTATTACGGAAAAATAAAGCTTGATGACAAAAGCCGCTGTGCCCTTTTGCCCCAGGAGGCCAGCCTGCTGTTTTCCTTTGACAGTGTAATGCAGGAGCTGCAGGATATGACAGATGATGAAACCGCAATAGATCAGGCTGTCCGCCTGTGCCGCATTGACAGGCTGACCGACAGAAACCCATACGACCTGTCTGCCGGCCAGCGACAGCGCACAGCCCTGGCCAAAGTGATGCTCTGCGGCGCTGATATATTACTGCTGGATGAAGTAACCGCCGGGATGGACGGAATTTTCAAAAAGGAACTGGGCGGCATACTTCGCCGGCTGACAGCCATGGGCAAAACCATCGTGCTGGTCAGCCATGATATAGAGTTCTGTGCCGAACACAGCGACCTTGTGGCAATGATGTTCAACGGACAGCTGACAAAAGGCTACAGTCCCAGGGAATTTTTTTCCGCCAATAATTTTTATACAACGGCCGCCGCAAGAATGACCAGGGGAATTCTTGACGGAGTTGTAAGCGTAAAGGATGTGACAGAGCTTTGCAAAGAAAACCTGGTTTAAAAAAACTGCGGCAGGTACTGGCAGTGATAATGTGTGTTGCCCTGACAGTGACCTTTCCGAAGGTGCTGGGCATACGCGGATATTATGTAACAGCACTGATTTATGCTGTCATAACAATGGCCGCACTGGTGTTTTCCTTTGAAAAAGGCCGGCAGAGCACACTGAAAATTTCGCTGATTGCAGTTCTGTCCGCCGGAGCTGTCGCCGGCAGGATTGTGTTTGCCGCGGTACCATTTGTAAAGCCTGTGGCGGCACTGGTTATAATATGCGGCATATCCCTTGGGGCCTTACCGGGGTTTGTGTGCGGAAGCTGTGCGATGCTGGTATCAAATTTTATGTTCGGCCAGGGGCCGTGGACAATATGGCAGATGCTGGCTTTCGGACTGCCGGGATATGTTTCGGGCCTGATTTTTTACTCCAGGCCCAAATGGCAAAAAAAGCTTCCTGTTGCTGTTTTCGGTTTTGTTTTTTATGTATTCTTTGCCGGGCCCATACTGGATTTAAGCGGTCTGTTTATATATACTGCCCCCACCAAAACCGCCCTTGTCGCAACACTGGCGGCAGGATTTCCGGTAAATCTCACCGGCGGAGGTGCAACCGCAGTATTTTTGTTGGTGCTGTTCGGCCCAATAACAAAAAAACTGAACAGAATAAAAATAAAATACGGCATATAAAAATACCGGTTTTCTGCTGAAAACCGGTATTTTTCTGTTTGCATTACAAAGTCAGTGTGGCGCAAGCTGTACCTGCTTTGGCCCCGCTTACTTTGACAGTTACATTTTCTCCTGCCTTTGCCTTCACAATCCAGCTTACCTTTTTGGTAAACGGGTCGTGGGCATAGGTATTGATATTGTCATAGCTGTAGCTGGAATTTACGCCGGAGAAACCTTCGATATGGCCCAGGCTGCTCTCTTTGGCGCCCATAACCATCTCACCTTCCAGGTCCAGGCTGACTTTCAGCGGCTGGTCCACTTTAAGTGCCTTTGCCTCGTTGCATACAAATGTGGGCAGATAACCGATGTTGGAAACCTGTGCGGTAATTTTATATACATCTTCACCCACTTTTTCGCTGACAAAGCTGTCTATATTCAGCTGAGGCAGAGTTGCAGCCATTCTCAGGCAGAAATTGGTGTTTTTCTCAACTTCCTGTTCCAAGTAACCGGGAGGACAGTTCTGCCATGTATATTTGAAGTCAAGGGAGCCTATCTCCACCTTACCCAACTGGGGATGGTCAAAAGCTTCCCATTCCTTGATCGGCTTGCCGGATTTTACCTCAGGAACATTTTTGTCTATCCACCGATAGCAAATGTGCATCTGCTCTTCCTGCTGGGCCGGGGTTTTGGGTGTGGTGCGCGGATATACATCGGGAACGCCAGCCCTTATGGCCAGATCCCACAATTCCGCTGTGTATGTAGGTATGCCCTGAGCCTGGTACATCCAGTCATCAAAAGCGCCGGAAGAATAGTTGACTGTATCTGTGAGGAACGCGTCAAAAATATTAAAGCAGCCGTAGCCGGTTTCTTCTGTGGCCATGGCGCCTATTTCGCGGAACATTCTCATATCGCGTGCATCGGCATCTTTTTCATGTTTTGTTCCGGGCGGATAGATGTAGCAGCCGCCGCTTGTATGGTATGTAACACCGCAGCAGATGTTGGGGTGTGACAAAACAAAATCTGCCACTGCCTTGTTTTCCGGATTGGACAAAGGATATTTGCCCGCGCCCGGCTGTCTTACTTCCGGGAACCAGCCCAGAGGATAGTTTCTGTTGAAGTCCAGGTTCCACTTGCCTTCTGCCGGCTGAATGTTTACACCGTCAAAATCTACAATGTAACCCTCGGGATATACATTGTAATATGTTCCGCCGAAATCGGAAGGAGCACGCTTTGTCATAATGCGTTTGTCCCTGGGGGATTCTTTCCATACACCGTTGGGGCTTTCTATACGCATCAGTCTGATAACTCCGTCGCCGTCCATGTCCTTCGGATGCAGGCCGGGGGCCGGCTTGTCAAAAGGATAAGGACGGTTTACACTGCGCAGTTTCTCGCTGGTGGTCAGATAAATCTCGGCGCCGTCGGGAGATATCCTGGGTATTACATACACCGCTTTTTCATCCAGAAGCTTTGTGATTTTGTCATCTTTGCCGTATCCCTGTACCAGGGTGACTACAAGATGAAGAGCGGCCATTGAACCTGTAACCTCGCCGGCATGGTGGTTGCCGTCAACATAATATGCCGGTTTGGACAGCACATCGCCTGTGGCACTGTTGGTAATTTCGCAGGCCCATACCTGCCTGTTTTCTTCTGTTGTGCATATAGAAGAAACTTTTATCAAATGAGGATAGTCCTCTTGCAACTGGTGCAAAACTTCTGTCAGCTCATCATACACATAATAGTGGTCAAAACTGTATGTTTTCATTTTGTCCTCCTTCGTTTTTGTATTATTATAAACCCGTAATTCATAAAATTCAATAGTTTTGTAAATATTATTGCAGCTTTGATGTATAAAATTTAATGAACTAAAATTATCTGCAGATGTGCATTTTGCACAAAAAAAGGATGGGAGGGCTATCCTCTCATCCTTTTGACTTTTTCATAAACAAGCCTGAGAAACTCGGCGGTTTTCGGAGCCGAAGCTTCTTTGAAGCCAAAAACTTTTTCAAATCTTTGGGGCGCTACGCCCCATGCGCGTACAACTGCGGTGTTGATATTTCTTTCGGCCGAAGACGGACTGACTGAATTTGCATCTGCCAGCCGGTGATATATGGCCTGGGCAGTCAGACTTTTGCCCTCAGCGGCAAACATTATGTCCACAGCCTGCACTATCATTTTATATCCTTTATAGTTTGTTGTTATATTAAGCGAATTCAAAACTTCTTCTGTTTCTATCATTTTTCTCCCGGTTGTATGTAATATTATACACTAAATCTGTTTTTCAGAATGGCTCGGCTGATTTATTCCGGCAGCAACCGGTAGTCCAGTCGGCTGTAATCGGTCACATACTGGTCGGCTATCTCTTCCAGCTTGTCTGTGTTTTTTTCCGTTTTGTCATACATGCCAACCAGATAAAAGCCGGCCTTTTTGGCAGTGGAGGCAGAGTACAGTGCATCTTCAAAAACAGCCACCTGCCGCGGGCTTTGGGCCCCCAGTCTTTGCATACAGTCAAAGAAAATATCCGGCTGATCTTTTTCTTTGCCAAACCGGCGGCAATGCTGGGTGAAAATAAAGTACTTGTCCAAATCCAGTTTTTTGATAACCGGTTCCATCATATATCTGTCAGTAGAAGAACATATGCACATTTTTACGCCCATGGATTTCAGCTTTTCCAGCAGCCGGCGTGCGCCGGGTTTAAAATCGATTTTATTGGCGTACCGGTCCATGACATATTCTATGCCCCATGCACGCAGCCGGTCGGGGGTTACGGACAAACCATACTTTCTTTCAAACAGCTCGCATATTTTTTCCACCCATTTGACGCTGTTTATCTGTTCAATTTCTTCGTCCGGACGGTAGCCCTTTTCCCGCAGAAAAGCCTGGGCAAAACCGCGCCAGTAACCCATGGAGTCAACTATTGTTCCGTCAAGATCAAATATTGCAAATTTCATTTGTACTTCTCCGTTTTTAATTTATTGGCGCTTATATTTTATCACAAGCTGCCGGTGCGGGCAATAGAGATTACTTTTTTCTCACATTCAATTTACATAAAAACAGGCTTCTTTTTACAGAAGCCTGTATAAAAATTTATTTGAGCTCCGGCAAAAGGCTGTCTGCATCCAGCTGTGCGTTTACTCCAAGGTAATCCGCCACTGTAGCGCCTATATGCGCAAAGGATTTTATTGTTCCCAGGTTTTTGCCGCCCGGTATGTTTTTGCCGTACATTATCAGCGGTACACATTCCCTTGAATGGTCGGTGGACGGAGTACCCGGGTCGCAGCCGTGGTCAGCGGTTATTATCAGCAGGTCATCTTCGCGCAGCAGCGGTAGCATTTCAGCCAATGCTTTGTCAAAGTCGGTGGCTGCCTGTGCATAGCCTTCCACATTGTTCCTGTGGCCGTAAACCATATCAAAATCCACCAGGTTTATAAATGCCAGGCCGTTGAAATCCCTTTTTGCAAGGTCTATCGCAACTTTCATACCCTCATCGTTGTTGGCAGTCTTGATTTTTTCGCTGATGCCTTCGCCGTCAAATATATCATAAATTTTGCCCACGCCTATCACATCCAGGCCGGCTTCCTTGATATAATCCAGGGATGTTTTCTTCGGCGGTTTCAGTGAATAGTCATGGCGGTTTTTGGTCCTGGTAAAGCTGCCTTTTCCGCTGCCGACAAACGGACGGGCAATTACCCTGCCCACAGCGTGTTTTCCTGTCAGCATATCGCGGGCCATCTGGCAGTATTCATACAGCTGTTCCACAGAAACAACCTCTTCATGGGCCGCCACCTGGAAAACGCTGTCAGCAGATGTGTATACAATCAGGTCGCCGGTTTTCATATGCTCTTCGCCGTAATCGTCAATTACCTGTGTGCCGGAATAGGGCTTGTTGCACAAAACCTTTCTGCCGGTCAGCTTTTCATACTGCTCTACGACCTCCGGCGGAAAGCCGTCAGGATAAACAGGCAGCGGATTTTCGCTTTCAACACCGGCAATTTCCCAGTGGCCTATTGTGGTATCCTTGCCGTTGGAAGCCTCTATCAGCCTGGCAAAGCTGGCTTTGGGCCGCCGGCTGGAAGGAAGATAATCCACACCGTCTATATTGAAAAAGCCCAGTGACGCCATGGTGGGCATATCAAATTTTTCGCTTTTTGATATAGACAAAAGGGTGTTGCTGCCCTCATCGCCGAACTTGTCCGCATCAGGGGCATTTCCTATGCCAAAACTGTCCAGTACAATTAAAAATACTCTTTTGTTATCAGACATGGTGTTACCTCTTTTCTGATTATTATTTATCATTTTTGATATATAATATATTATATCCTTTTTTTCCTGTTTTGCATAGTATTAAGTTGAGTAAAATAAAATCAGGCTTTTGGCTGAAAAATACATATTTTGTTCATTTTACAACTATTTTCCATTGAGTAAAAAGGATAATATCATTATAATTTAATTAAGGAAATAACACTTAGCTGTTACTATACATCCGGAGGAATTTATTATGAGAAAAACAAAGATTGTCTGCACTTTGGGACCGTCCACCGACGACCCGAAAGTATTGAAGCAGCTGATGCTGGCAGGTATGGATGTAGCCCGTTTCAACTTTTCTCACGGCACACACCGGGAACATCTGGACCGCCTGAAGGCAGTCAAAAGAACCAGAACAGAACTGGGGCTGTTTGTAGCCACAATGATGGACACAAAAGGGCCTGAAATAAGAATAGGCCGTTTTAAAGAAAGCCCTGTTTATTTCAAACAGGGGGACAAATTTGTCCTGACTACCAAAGATGTGGAAGGCACACAGGAAATGGTCAGTGTGCTGTACAAAAACTTCCCTGCCGATGTCAAACGGGGCACAAGGGTGCTGTTTGACGACGGTCTGGTGGAAATGACTGTGGACAAAGTGGACGGAGAGGAAGTTTACCTTACCGTCATGAACAACGGCAAGCTGTCCAACAACAAATCCATAAACCTGCCGGGGGTAAAATCTTCCATGCCTTTTGTCAGCGAAAAGGACAGACAGGATATACTGTTCGCCATAGAAAACGAATTTGACTTTATGGCGTTGTCCTTTACCAGAAGCAAGGAAGACATCCTGGAAGTAAGGAAGATACTGGAAGAAAACAACGGCACATCTATTCGCCTTATCGCCAAGCTGGAAAACGGCGAAGGTGTTGACAACATCGACGAAATACTGGAAGTTGCCGACGCGGTAATGGTTGCCAGGGGTGATATGGGTGTGGAGATAGATTTCACCGAAATACCCAAAATTCAGAAAGATATAATTGATAAATGCTACAAATCAGGCAAGCCGGCCATAACCGCCACACAGATGCTGGATTCAATGATAGAAAAACCCCGTCCGACCAGGGCGGAAGTTACCGATGTGGCCAACTCCATCTATGACGGCACCAGCGCCATAATGCTTTCAGGTGAAACCGCCGCCGGCAAATATCCTGTGGAAGCAGTAAAAACCATGGCGGCTATAGCCGAGGCAACCGAAAGCAATATCGACTACAACAAGCAGCTGCGCGAAAGGGATTACGGCGCCGGCCTGTCCATTACTGACAGTGTGGCCCACGCCGCCTGCGCCATAGCCATGGACATAAACGCACAGGCTATCGTAACTGTAACCCAGTCCGGTTTCACAGCCAGGAATATATCCAAATACCGCCCCGGCCTGCCCATAATAGGATGCACAGACACCGAGCAGACCTGCCGCCAGCTGGCATTGTCATGGGGTGTTACTCCGGTACTGATGACAACAGTAAGGTCCACAGACGAACTGATAGACCTGTCCATCGCCGCCGCCCAAAGGGAAAAACTGCTTAAAGAAGGCGACCTGGTAGTTGTAACCGCCGGTGTTCCCGTTGGCGTTTCCGGCTCCACCAATATACTGAAAGCACAGGTTGTGGGCAAAACCAGCCTGGGACATTTGAAACTGTAATACAGCACAAGGATAATGAGATAAAAAAACCAAAGACAAAATTGTCTTTGGTTTTTTGTTTATGCGCTATTTTTTCATAAATCTGGTCATAAAAAATTCTGTAAAAGCCGCCAGGTTTTCCTCCTGGGATACATATACATATAACGACTCATCATCCAGCCAGTCGTACGCATTTATCCCTATATAGCCTTTTTTATCCGGATAAATTATAAAGGCATCAGTCGGATATTTATTCCTGTAAGCTTTCAGTATGCTGTCGTGGTAATAAAAAACTGCATCGGAACTTTCCGACAAATCCGGAACAGTCGGCACGACGGCTATCACATTGTCTTTTTCATTCCAGCCCACTATAAGGTTTCCTATTTTGGTTTTACTGCCGTGTACAAAACCATAGTTGAACCTGCTGACATCTTCGGTATAGCCAAATATTATCTGATAATCCCGGCCGTTTTCAACTTTCCGGTCAAACAGCCGTCTCATTTTCCGGTAGTTTGCCCGGCTTTTCTCCATGTCTACCTGCGGTCCTTTGAAAAGTTTTCCGAATAATCCCATATTGCCCTCCTGTTTAATATATAAAGTATTTTAATCACCTTTACAGGCAATTTTATCCTGTTTTTTACAATTTTCCAAAAAATCCGTTATGTATTCCAGCTGTATTTCCATTGCCTTGTCGGAATACTCTTCCACCATAAAAGGTATTGAACCCGGAACAGCTTTTTTTATCACTATGACAGACAAAAGCAGATTTATAAATATGTTCACTCTGTCACATACCGGCCGCACGCCAAAAATTTCCAACAATGAAGCAAACAGCCCGTACTGCTTTTTCCTGAACATATCCAACCCTGACCGGGACAGGCGGCTGAATATAATCTGCTGCTCTTCTATGCTCATCACAAATATATTGTTTTTAACACCGCTGCTGCACCAAAGGAAAAACCCCATTACCTTTTCGCGCCAGCTTTGTCCCCTTTCACTCATAAAATCCCGGGCTTTTTCCAGCAATTTTGGCTGCTGCATATAAATTGCTTCCACAATCAGGTCCTCTTTGCAGGAATAGAAAGAATAAAAAAATGTGCGTGATATACCGGCTCTCCTGTAAATCTGTTCTACCGTTGTGGCCCTTACCCCCTGCTCTGTCACAAGTTCCAGCGCAGCTGCCTGTAAGTTTTCCTTTACTTTCTGCCTGTCCTGCTGTGAATAAGCTACTCGCGGCATACGCTCCACCTCTGTAAAATAAATACAAATTTTATAATTTGTTTTTATTTTACATCATCCGCTTCAAAAATTCAATACATTGCACCTGTATTTTACACAAAAAAACCTTTTCAGGAATAATATAACTTCACAAGGAGGTTTTTTACTATGAGTCAAAATACATCACAAACAAATACAGGCAGTGCCATGGCTTCCAGCCCGGTTTATCCCGGATATGTCTTGAAAGTGGGAAGCAGCGGCAGCAGTGTTGCCATAATGCAGTCATACTTAAACGCAATAAAGCAGGGCATGTACCCCTCCCTTACACATCTGACAGTGGACGGGAAATACGGAAACGGCACAAAAAACACCGTCATGCAGTACCAAAATCTCAGCGGGCTGAAAGCAGACGGAATGATAGGCTCCATCACATGGAACTCCATTGTTGCCGACTACGAAAGCCTGCCGGTGCCTGACCCGGACAAATACCCCGGATATGTGCTGAAAAGCGGCAGCAGCGGACCACATGTAATGACAATGCAGAACAAACTGAACAAAATTGCCACCCTTTATATGGATATAAACGGTCAGACAGTGGACGGAAAGTACGGACAGAACATGACAAATGCCGTGCGCCGTTTCCAGAAACAGTTTGGACTGACCGCTGACGGGGAAATCGGTCAGAACACCTGGAACAAAATAATAGCTGTTTACAATGGTGTTATAAACTCTTCTCCGCTGAAAGTCAGCACCGCATACACAGGCAAAAACTACGCCAGCGGCTCCCGGGGTGACGAGGTGCGCTCCATTCAGAGTTACCTCAACCGGATAAGCAAGTTTTACTCCTACGGCTGGGCACCTTTGGCAGTAGACGGTGTGTTCGGCCGGTCAACCAAACAGGTTGTGCGCCTGTTCCAGACAAAATATCAGCTGACTGCTGACGGTGTTGTGGGACGCGACACATGGAGCAAACTGACCAACGGTTTCAACGAGGTTGTATAAATTAAACATAAAACATCAAAAGCGGGCAGCAAACCGGCTGCCCGCTTTCATTTATTATATCAGAATACTTTCAAAACCGCTTTCACGCTGTAACCCGACAGCTTTTCTTCCAGCTCCCGGCCGCATATATCCGCTGTTATCATGGCGGTTTCACTGCCGGAGTGCAAAACCTGTGCACCTTCAAAATCTGCCCGGAGTTTATCGGCGTCTGCTTCAACACGCAGATAGTAACGCATCGGTACCTGCCGCACATCTGCCAGGAAACCTTCCTTCGGGCCGTTCCAACCTTCATAAGCCGGGCCGCCGGCAGTAACACATTCGCATATATCATTTACCACCGCACTGGCTGTAGGCAGGCTGCCGGCACCGCGGCCGTAAAAAGCCATTGTGCCTGCATTGTCTGTTTCCACCTGAACCGAATTGAAAACATCATCCGTTGCACCTATCACACCTTTGTCCAGAACGGCAAAAGGCGCTACCGTAACCATCAGTTTTTCTCCTGCTTTTCTGGCCACTCCCAGCAGTTTTACACAGCCGCCGTGTTTTTTCAGTATGTTTACATCTTCTATATGTACACTCCTGATGCCTTCCACAGCAACATCTTCCGGATACACATGATTTTTGAATATAATATCTGAAAGAATACAAATTTTACGGCAGGTATCTATGCCGTCCACATCAGCTGACGGGTCTGCCTCGGCATAGCCCAGTTCCTGCGCCTGTTTCAGTGCCCGGTCAAAGCTCATACCCTCGTCTATCATTTTTGTAAGGATATAGTTTGTTGTGCCGTTCAGTATTCCGGCTACGGCATATACGCTATTGGCTTTCAGACAGTTGCGCACAGCGTGTATCACCGGGACGGCACCTCCAACGGCCGCTTCAAACATAAAATTAACGCCTTTTTCCTTCGCCAGTTCCATAAGCCGCCGGCCGTGCTGCGCCACCAGTTCTTTGTTGCTGGTCACCACGCTTTTGCCTTTGTTCAGTGCCCTTGTCACATAATCCAGTGCCGGGTTTATGCCGCCCATGGCTTCCACCACTATCCGGACATCCTCATCATTTTCTATAACGGAAAAATCGTAAACAAATTTTTCTTTGTAGTCCACATCGTAGTCATGGCGCACCAGCACATACTTCAGCGCCACATCCTGCCCGGTTACCCGTTTCAGCTGACTTGCCTTTTCATTCAGCACAGCCGCCGTTCCGCTGCCTACCACGCCATGTCCCAAAAGAGCTATATTGATCATATAAGCCTCCAGCAGTATTTTTTTTATAATACTATCACAGGCCGGCAATTTTATCAACACCGCCGGTTATTTCATGCGGAATATTACAGGTTTTACATCGGCACTTATGGCGGCAAATGTCCAGCCGTCCTCTTTCAGGTGGGTTATTATCCTGTCCAGTGCCTGTACTGTGGTCTTTTTATCTATGGAGTCATGCATTATTACCACTGCCCTGCTTTTGCCTTTGCAGCCGTTTATGACATTGTTGTATATGGTGTCGGCGCTCAGCTTGCCGGTGCCGTCAGAGCTTTCCACATTCCAGTCAAAATATACAAACCCCCTGCGGGTCATCTCTGCAACAATATCTTTTCGGGTGCTTGCATTGTAATTGTTCACACTTCCCCCCGGAAAGCGGAAAACTGCCGGCTGTACCCCGATGTTCTCGTAAACAAAATCGTAACACCGCTGAAAATCCCGCAGGTAAGCGTCTACGCTTTCATAGATTTCCCTGTATTTGTGGCTGGCTGAATGTATGCCTATTGTATGGCCTTTCCGTGCAGTCATTTTCATATATTCTGTATATTTTTCGTTTTTGATAACAAAAAAAGTGGCTTTTACATCGTGTTTTTCCAGTATCTCCAGAATTTCCTCTGTTCTGGGGCTGGGGCCGTCGTCAAATGTAAGATAAACTGTTTTCACTTCATTTTTCTCCTCCAGGCTTTCCCCGGACTGCACCGCCTTGGTGACTTCTTCAATATGCGGAGAGTACTGCCGGCAGTACAGCCGCGGATAATCCAGCTGGTATTCCAGCATATTTATGGTATCCTGAAAGCTTTGCCCGTCTGTGGTATCATCTTTGGCGGCAAACATAATACATACGGCCGCCAGTGTCAGATATACAGCCATAACGGCCATTCTTTTCTTCACGCCTATCACCTCTTGTTCAATATTATTCCGCCTGATGTTTTATTATTCAAAATATCTTTGCAAGGGTCAGGAAAATGTTGTATAATGTAAAAAAGCATATATGAGGGTAATTTATGGAACTGTTGGAAAAAAGAATTTTACAGGACGGCACCGTCAAAGAGGGCAATATTTTAAAGGTGGACAGCTTTTTGAACCATCAGCTGGATGTGGAACTGCTCAATGAAATAGGCAAAGAGTTCAAACGCCTGTTTGCGGACAAAAAAATAACCAAAATACTTACAATCGAAGCTTCCGGCATAGCCATTGCCAGTGTGGCCGCGCAGTATTTTGGCGTGCCGGTGCTGTTTGCCAAAAAATCCAAAAGCCAGAACCTGGACGGTGAACTGTACACCAGCGTTGTCCACTCATATACATACGGCAAGGATTACACAATTACCGTTGCCAAAAAATTTCTTTCACCCCGGGAACATATATTGATAATAGATGATTTTCTGGCGGTGGGCAAAGCTCTTAACGGACTGCTGGACATTGCCGCACAGGCCGGCGCCACAGTGGAAGGTATCGGCATTGTTGTGGAAAAAGGTTTCCAGGAGGGCGGCAAAAACCTGCGCCGGCAAGGATACAACCTGCACAGCCTGGCAATTGTTGACAGCATGGAAAACGGAAAACTGGTGTTCAGGAAACAGTGATCAAACCCGCAGGGTTAAAATATTTTATTTTGCGCAAGGAGGCAATTTATGAAAGTATTATTTTTGGGAAACAGCCACACATTTTACAATGATATGCCGCAGATTTTTGCTGATATATGCAAGGAAAAAGGCAAAGATGTGCAGGTTGCAATGCAGGCCCATCCGGGCGTTACATACGGCTGGCATTATTCACAGCTTACAGAACTGAGATTTGCCCTGATGTGGGGCGGATATGACTACATAGTAATGCAGCAGGCTGCCCACTCCCCCTGCCCCAGCAAGGAAGAAACACTGGCAGATGCAAAGAAAATAATCGACCTGGCACGAAAATTCAATGTCACACCCATACAGACAATGCCGTGGGCAGAAAAAAGAGATCCTGACCATCAGAAAGGCATGTATGACATATTCAATACACTCAGCAAAGAATACGGTGTAAAACTGACCTGCGCCGGAAATGTCTTTGAGGATGTATTCTACAATCATCCGGAAATAAATATGTACTGGCGCGACGGCGAACACGCCTCACCTTACGGCTCCTACACCATAGCCATGGCAGCTTATGCCGCCATATTCGGCGAAAGCGTACAGGGCCTGGCGCCAAACAGCTATGAAACATACCCGGTAAGCGAACAGGCCTGGCGGAATATCCGGGAGGCCTTTGCAGCCCTGTCCAAAGACCCCAACAACAAGGAACTGGCAGAAAAAGCCAGGGCTTTGTACAAAGAAAATGTTCATGCAGTTACAGACAAGGAACAGGCCTTCTGCCCTCTGGATCCCCGGAAAGCAGAAACCTTGCAGAAACTGGTGGACAAATACAACGCCGAAATCAACGGATAGTTTTTTCGTTGACAAGATATTTTTATTCAAATCAAAAGCGCAAAGGGTTTCCTTTGCGCTTTTTATTATTCCATCATATCTCTCATATAGCTTTCGCCGGCTTTGGCTATCTTCCGGCCGGTCTTTTTTACCTTTTTCATGGCCTTTTCTGTCCGGTTTCTGTTTTCACTGACATATACCGCGCCGGCTGTGAGGGCTGCTGCACCTATGGCTGCGCCCAGCGCCATATTTTTTATTGAATTCATCATTTTGTTTTCCATCTCTTTGACCTCCTTTATTGCTGTTATTATTCTGCCGCTTTTTTTGCCGATTATACCAAAAAAATCTTAAAAATTATGAACAAACTATTAACAAATTCTTCAGTGCATTTCTCACTTTTAACACAAAATAAATTAAAAAACCTTGATGCAAATGTATAATATAGGCAAATACATAAGTACGAGGCGATAATTATGAAAAGCAAGAAATTTACGGTAAAAGACATAACCACCATAGCGCTGATGGCTGCTCTGGTATTTGTGGCCACATACATAAAAATAGACATTCCCACACCTTTGGGCAAAACCATGGTCCACTGCGGAAATGTGATATGTGTTTTGGCCGGGCTGTTGTTCGGCGGCCTGTACGGCGGACTGTCCGCAGGCATAGGCAGTGCGATATTTGACCTGACCGACCCCATATTTGCGCCGGAATTCTGGATAACATTCATAATGAAATTTCTTATGGCATACCTGGCCGGCAAAATCGCCCACAGCGGACAGAAGATGACCCAGGGCAAAATTGTGGCTGCTTCAATCGCCGGTATAGTAGGTTATAAAATCATATATACCCTTAAAGAGATTATCCTGCACTACTTTATTTTAAAAAGCCCGTGGGAAACTGTTCTCGGCGTAATAGTTTCCACAAATCTTATCAGCATCATCAGCATGGTGTTGAATATAATTGCTTCCATCCTGCTGTATAACCTGCTGGCTGCCCCCCTTAAACGCGCAGGTATAATAAAAAATTATGCAGCCGCTAAAAAATAGAACTTCATACTGAAAGCCGGCAAAGGCCGGCTTTCGGTCTGTCTTGACTAACTTTTTACTTTAAGGTATTATTATTTAAGTGTAATTTCGTGTATAAATATATCAGTATAAGAAAGATCAACAATATTTTTAGCAAGAGGTAAATTATGACACCGAAAAAAGCATTGTGCATACATGACATGTCCACTGTGGGAAGGTGCAGCCTGGCTGTGATAACACCGGTTATATCCTCCCTGGGAATTCAGGCAGTCAGCCTGCCGACAGCCGTACTGTCAACCCATTTTGGCGGCTTTGGTCCGGTAGCTATGGAAGACCTGACAGATTTTTGCCGCAGAACATTGGAGCATTACAGGACAATCGGGCTGTCATTTGACTGTGTTTACAGCGGCTTTTTGTCATCTGCACAACAGATGGAGCTGGTGCGCCAGGCTTTTGAGATGGCTGACGGCGGAATAAAGCTGTGTGACCCCGTAATGGCAGACCACGGCAAGCTGTACTCCTCCATAACCGAAGATCTGGTACAGGGTTTCAAGGAGCTGTGCCGGCACAGCGACATAATAACCCCCAACCCCACAGAAGCGCTGATATTGCTGGACGAAGACTGCACCAAAAGTGTTTTTTCCAGACAGGAAGCCGAAGATATAGCCAGGCGCCTGGCTGATAAGTATTCCGATGTAGTCATCACAGGCACCAAGCTGGAGGACGGCAGCACCGTATGCGTGGGCTATGAGAAAAAGCGGCAGCAGATATTTTTTACAGAACTGAACTATCTGCCGGTTTCATACCCCGGCACCGGCGACCTGTTCGGCGCATGCCTGGCCGGATATATGATGAACGGCCACAGCCTGCAAGCTGCCTGCGAAAAATCGGCAAGATTTATTGAAAAATGTGTGGCTTACACTTTCGAGGCAGGCACCCCCACAAAGTACGGCGTTCATCTGGAACCGATGCTTAAATATCTTTAATTTCAGGAAAGCGCAGATTTATGAAAAGTATAAATATAGTTCTTTTTCAGCCGCAGATACCGCAGAACACCGGCAATATTGCCAGGACCTGTGCGGCTACCGGAGCTCACCTTCATCTGGTGGGGCCGTTGGGCTTTGTGCTGGACGACAAAAAGTTAAAACGCGCAGGGCTTGACTATTGGGACAAACTTAGTGTAAAATATTATGACAGTATCCGGGAGTTTTACCGGAAAAACCCTGACGGTAAATTTTATTATTTCACCACAAAGGGGCAAAATAAATACACAGATGTGACCTACCCCGACAACTGCTATATAGTTTTCGGACGAGAGGACAAAGGCATAGACGAGGAAATTTTGTTTCACAACAAAGAAACCTGTCTGCGTATGCCTATGCTGCCGCACCTGCGCAGCCTGAACCTTTCCAACACTGTTGCCATAGCTACCTATGAAATATTGCGACAGTGGGATTTTGAAGGGTTCGAGGTCAGCGGTCACCTGACAAAATATGATTGGGAGTAACATAAATTGAGTAATATAAAAATAGTCACCGACTCAGGATGTGACATCCCGTTGAAAACAAAGCTGAAGAATGTGGAAATTCTGAGCTTTTTTATCAATGTGGACGGCAAAACTTATGAAGAACGAAAGGACATATCTTTCCGCGAATATTACAAAGTGCTGGAAACATGTGCCAAAATTCCTACCACTGCCCATATAACAATGATGCGCTACGGCGAGAAGTTTGAAACGCTGATGCGACAAGGGGCTACGGATATCATAGTGGTTACCATAAACAAAGGCGCCAGCGCCACATACGATGCTGCCGTTATGGCAAAACAGATGTTTATGGAAGAAAACCCGGACTGCAATGTAAACATCCATATAATAGACAGCGGATGTTATTCCATGGCTTACGGATGGCCCATAATGCAGTGCGATAAAATGATAGAAGACGGCGTCGGCGTACAGCAGATTATCAGCTTTCTGAATTCCAAATTTGAAAAAGCTGAAATACTGCTTTCGGCATATACCCTGCGATTTATGAAAAAATCCGGCAGGATTTCGGCGGCCGCTGCCTTTGCCGGCGAGGTTATGGGGCTGAAACCCATAATAACCATGAAGCACGGCGATACAGAAGTGGTTCAGAAGGTCCGTGGGGACAAAGCGGTTATTCCCGCTATTGTACAGCAGTTCAAAAAACGCCACGGCGAAGAAAAAAATTATATAATAGGATATACAGACGAAGAATACGGTAAAGAGCTGTATTCAGCCTGTGTAAAGGAAATTGGTTATCCTCCTGTCCTGTCCTTTGAACTGGGCAGCGCGGTGGCAACCAACGCCGGCAACCATTGTGTTGCCATAGCTTACACGGGCCAGTAACGATCGCGAAAGACTTCGAGCTTTTCTTTCGCGCGACTCCAAAGCTTTTCAAACTATAAAACATAAAGTACGGTTAGAATTGCTTGCGGTTCTTGCCGTACTTTTTATTTTGGTATAATCGGTTTACCCGGTTTACATAGATTATATTTAAAAAAGAGGTTAATAGAAATGAAAAAATCAAGTATTATTGCCAAACAGGCCATGATTGCGGCCATGTACACAGTTGTGGGCCTTGTTCTGGCCCCGATAACTTTCGGCACCGTTCAGGCCAGGGTAAGTGAAGCGCTGACCCTTATGCCGGTATTCGGCATCGCCAATATCTGGGGTGTAACCATCGGATGTTTCCTGACAAACCTTATCGGATTTTTCACAGGCGCCAACATCCTGGGTTCACTGGACATAATTTTCGGAACACTGGCCACATTTGCCGCCGCCCTGGCTTCTTACCGGCTGAGAAATATCCGTTTCAAAGGCTTGCCGGTAGCCTCCGCCATACCTCCCATCATTTTCAATGCCGTTGTTGTGGGCATGGAACTTTGTGTGATGATCAGCGGCGGATTCAACATGCCTGTGTTTATCGCCCAGGCCATATCTGTAGGGCTGGGACAGACAGTCAGCTGCCTTGTACTGGGTCTTATACTGGTAAAAGTTATACAGTCAAATCCCAGACTGAAAGAGATTGTTGAAGGATAATATTGTAAATTTATACAATTTTTCAAAAATTTTTTCATTATAAATTACCATAACAGCTCCCATAAAACTGATGATGTAATAATAGCATATATATTTATATCATCAGGGGGAGTAAAATGAAAATAAAAGAGCTGATATCGGCCATGACACTTGAAGAAAAAGCCGGTCTGTGTTCCGGCATGGACTTCTGGCACACAAAGGCCGTAGACAGGCTGGGAATTAAACCAATGATGGTAAGCGACGGCCCTCACGGACTGCGAAAACAGGACGAAAAAGCCGACCACCTGGGTGTAAACGAAAGCATCAAAGCCGTAGGTTTTCCGGCCGGCTGTGCAGGAGCGTCTTCCTTTGACAAACAGCTGATTTTCAATATGGGTCAGGCCCTGGGCAATGAATGCCAGGCGGAAGGAGTCGGGGTCATACCTGGCCCGGCTGTAAATATAAAGCGCTCCCCGCTGTGCGGCAGAAATTTTGAATATTATTCGGAAGATCCTTTGGTGTCTTCTGAAATAGCCGCAGCTTTTATAAATGGCGTTCAAAGCCAGAATGTGGGCACAAACATAAAGCATTTTCTGGCCAACAACCAGGAACACAGAAGGATGTCATCCTCATCACAGGTAGACGAAAGGACACTGCGCGAAATTTACCTTGCAGCATTTGAAGGCGCGGTGAAAAAGGCAAAGCCGTGGACAGTCATGTGCTCTTACAACAAAATAAACGGCATCTACGCCGCTGAAAACAAAAAATTCCTCACTGATATACTGAGGGACGAATGGGGATTTGACGGTTTTGTAATGAGCGACTGGGGCGCACTGAACAACCGCCCTGCCGATCTTGCCGCCGGCATGGACCTGGAAATGCCGTGGATAGATGATGTGTCAGCGGTGCTGGAAATGTACCTTGGCGGCCAGGCTGTCGGCGGCGCAACCGTAAACCTGCTTTTCGGAAAAGCCAATCCGTCGGGACACCTTGCCGAAACATTCCCGCTGAAGCTGGAGGACAATCCCTCCTACCTGTACTACACCGGAGAAGGCGATGTCACCGAATATCGTGAAGGCGTGTTTGTGGGTTATCGCTATTACGACAAAAAGAAAATGCCGGTGCTGTTCCCCTTCGGACATGGGCTGAGCTATACAGAATTCCGGTATTCCGGCATAAAACTCAGCCGGCAGTCAATCACCGAAAATGACCTGCTCACCGTAACAACCGAAATAACCAACACCGGAAAAGTGGCCGGAAAAGAAGTGGTACAGCTGTATGTGGGCACAAAGGACAGCGATGTGATAAGGCCTGTAAGAGAACTGATAGCTTTTGAAAAGGTATACCTGGAACCCGGACAGACCAAAACTGTCATATTCATACTGGACAAACGCGCGTTTTCCTATTTTGACATGGGTATAAACGACTGGTTTGTGGAAAGCAAGGATTATGAAATCAGCCTGGGCTCTTCCTCCCGTGACCTGCGTCTTTGCGCTGTGGTGGCTGTCAAAGGGCTGAAACGGAAGAAAATGGTATACACCGCCGACAGCACATTCGGCGATGTGGCAGCTAATCCTGCCAACAGGCAGATAGTTGAACAGATAATGGCAGCCAGTGCCAATTCCCGCCTTGGTGGCGGCGGTGACACACGGGGCCGGATTTCCGGCGAAATGATGGCCGCAATGCTCAGATATATGCCTCTGCGCGGTCTGCACTTTTCGGATTTGTAGACAGTCTGGACACAGTGGGCCGGCTGGTGGAAAAACTTAACCGGGCCAACAACTGAAAATGACAAAAGGCGGATTATTTCCGCCTTTTTTGTTGTTAAAATTCAGTTTCGGTGATATAATTTTCATTAAATATTTGGGGAGGTATATTATGGACAAAAATCTGAAATACACTTTTGTGCGGACTTTGCCCATACTTGTGGGATTTATTTTTATCGGTGCAGCCTTTGGGCTTCTAGCAAACGAGATGGGATTTGGGCTGGCGCAAACAGTATTTATGAGCGCCGTTATTTACGCCGGCAGCCTGCAGTTTGCCCTGCTTCCGATTATAGGCGGCGCGGGCAGTTTTGCCACAATAATACTGATCAGCCTTTCTGTATCATCAAGGCAGATGTTTTACGGGCTTTCTTTTATAGAGAGATTCAGGAAAATGGGCAGGCGTGCGCTGTTCATAATATACACACTGTGTGATGAAACCTATTCCGTGCTGTGCTCTGACCCTCCTGCCGATGCAGACAGGGACAAATTTGACTTTTATGCCGCTGTTCTAAACTACATATACTGGATTGCAGGCGGTGCAATAGGAAATTTATTCGGTCAGCTGATAACAATAGACACCACCGGTGTGGATTTTGCCATGACTGCACTTTTTATTGTAATATGTACCGAACAGTGGATGTCAAAGGCCAACCGTCTGCCGGCGGTTGTGGGCGGTGTATGCGCCTGCCTGTGCCTGGCGGTTTTCGGCCGGTCATCTTTTATTCTGCCCGCAATGATCCTGAGCATGGCTGTACTGCTGACAATAAAAAACAAAGTGAAGGAGGCCGGCACAGATGAATAATCCGACAATATATTTTGTATGTGCAGTGCTGGCAGCTGCCGCATGCAATCTTTTTACCAGGGCATTTCCTTTTATAATGTTTTCAAAAAGTGAAAAACTGCCTGACTTTGCCTTATATCTGGGCAGGTATCTGCCCCCATGCGTGATGGCGGTGCTGGTGGTTTATTGCCTTAAGGGCATCAGTTTTTCGTCTGCATCCGGTTTTATCCCTTTGCTGGCATCTTCTCTGGCGGTGCTTTTGCTTCACCTGTGGAAACGCAACAACCTGATAAGCATTGCCGGCGGCACACTGCTGTATATGGTGCTGGTACAGGTGGTATTTTCCTGAAAAAACGCAAAACAAAAGCGGCCCTCGGGCCGCTTTTTTATCTGCAAAAATTTTATCTGAAAGTCAGAAAAGGGCTGCATAAGCAGCCCTTTATATTATTTGTTTTTCTTTGCTTTTGCTTTTCTGACTTCTTCCTGAATAAGCATAACCACAACAACAGCAAAGCCGATATATCCCAGCCAGTTGTTATGATTTACAGTTACAGAACCTTCGCAAAGGTTGCACAACAGTGAATAAAACATTCCACATTACCTCTTTCTGTAAATACGCAAAATAGCTACTTAATAAGTATACTACTTTTTCTCAATCAAGTCAATATACAGCTCGTCCAGCTGTTTCTGTTCTACCACATCCGGGCAACCTGTCATCAGCTCGCTGGCGTTCTGCACTTTCGGGAAGGCTATAACATCTCTGATGGAGTCCTTTTTGCCCATCAGCATGCACAGTCTGTCAAAGCCGTAAGCCATACCACCGTGCGGCGGCGCGCCGTATTTGTACGCTTCGATAAGGAAGCCAAAGCTGTTTTGCATTCTTTCTTCGGTAAAACCCAGAACCCTGAACATCTTCTGCTGCAGTTCCGGGTTGGAAATTCTGATGGAACCGCCGCCCAGCTCTACGCCGTTCAGCACCATGTCATAGGCTTTGGCACGGCAGGCACCCGGGTCGGTTTCAACCTTGTCTATGTCCTCTTCTTTAGGCATAGTAAAGGGGTGATGAACAGCAACATATCTGTTTTCTTCCTTGTCAAATTCAAACAGCGGGAAATCTGTAACCCACAGGAAATTGAAAGCGTCAGGGTCAAACAGGTTGTATTTTTTTGCAACTGCCAGACGCAGTGCGCCCAAAGCTGCAAATACCACGCTGTTTTCCGCATCGGCAACTGCCAGGATGACATCGTTTGTGCCGGCGTTTGCCTTCTGCCTGATAGCCTGAATTTCTTCTTCTGTCAGGAATTTTTCAAAGCTGGATGTAGTTGATTCCTCTGTTATTCTGGTGTAAGCCAGGCCTTTTGCACCATAGGTTTTTACCACATCAGCCAGCTTGTCTATCTCTTTGCGGCTCATTTTGTCCGCCAGGTCTTTGGCAACTATACATCTTACACTGCCGCCGGCGTTGATGGCGTTGGTAAACACGGAAAATCCGCTGTTTTTCACACAGTCTGAAATGTCGCACAGCTTCATTTCAAAACGGGTGTCCGGCTTGTCCACGCCGTATTCTTCCATTGCCTGTTTGTATGTCATTCTGGCAAAAGGTGTGGGCACATCCACATCCAGAACTTCTTTAAAGGCGCGCTTAATGAAGCCTTCGTTCATTGTCTGTATGTCAATTTCGTCCACATAAGCCATCTCGATGTCTATCTGTGTAAACTCCGGCTGACGGTCAGCACGCAGGTCTTCGTCACGGAAACATCTGGCTATCTGCATATATCTGTCATAGCCGGACAGCATCAAAAGCTGTTTGTACAGCTGGGGGCTTTGGGGCAGGGCGAAAAATCTGCCCGGCTGAACGCGGCTGGGCACGATATAGTCGCGGGCGCCCTCCGGTGTGGATTTTACCAGGACAGGTGTTTCTATTTCCACAAAGTCATTTTCGTCAAAATAGTCCCTGGCTATTTTTGCCAAGCGGTGACGAACAACCAGTGCATCGTGTGCGGTGCTTCTTCTCAGGTCCAGATAACGGTATTTCAGCCTCAGCTCATCTTTTACATTTACATCATCCTTTATTTCAAAAGGAGTGGTCCGAGCCTCGGAAAGTATTTTCAGTTCCTGTACTTTTACTTCTATTTTGCCTGTGGCGATATGTTCGTTTGCACTTTCTCTCAGCGCTACTGTACCTTTTGCCATAACAACATATTCTGTGCGCAGGCTTTTGGCTTTTTCAAAGGTTTCCCTGGGGCACTCGTCGTTGAAATTCAGCTGGATTATACCCTTTGTATCTCTCAAATCACAAAAAATAACTGCGCCCAGGTCCCTGGCTTTGGCTATATATCCGGCCACTACAACCTGCTGGCCGGCCATTGTTTCATTGAGGGCAGCCGAATAGTGGGTGCGCCTCATATTTCCCATTGTTTCCATAATAAATTACCTCTTGATTTATTTATATCAGTTGATTTCTGACCGGCTGTGACAAATCCAGTGACAGTTGTTCTTTGGTCTGCATATTTTTGGCCACCGCTTTTTTGCTTTGCATCTCATCATCGCCCAGTACCACTGTATAGCGCGCGCCTATCTTGTCAGCATATTTCATCTGGGCTTTCAGGCTGCGGTTCATAAGGTCGCTCTGGGCTTTCAGGCCCTCTGACCTGGCCTTTTCAGCCATGGCAAAAGCAAAGATTTTGGCTTGTTCGCCTATTCCGGCAAAGAATATATCCGGGCGGCTGTCCTCGCCCAGGCTCTTACCCTCTGCCTCCAAAGTCAGCAACAGCCTTTCAATACCCATACCAAATCCAACGGCCGGAGTGTGGTTTCCGCCCAGCTCTTCAAACAGTCCGTCGTATCTTCCGCCGCCGCATACAGTGCCCTGTGCGCCTATGCCGTCGTAAACAAACTCAAATACTGTCTTTGTGTAGTAGTCCAGGCCGCGTACAATCTTGGTATTGATCTGATATTCTATGCCCATCGCCTGCAAAGTTCTCTGCAGACCTTCAAAATGCTCCTTGCACTCGTCGCACAGGTTGTCCAGGCCCACCGGAGCATCTTTGGCTATCCGGGCGCATTTTTCCTCTTTGCAGTCCAGAATTCTCAGCGGGTTTTTCTCCAGCCTGTTTTTGCAGTCTTCGCACAGCTGGTCTTTATGACCGGCAAAATAGGCTTTCAGCTTGTCGTGGTATGCCGGGCGGCAGTTGGGACAGCCGATGGAGTTGATGTACAGCTTGACATTGTCAAGTCCCAGATCGCGCAAAATTTTTGCGGCAACCGCGATAACTTCCGCATCGGCAGTATAATCCCGGGCACCGAAAAGCTCTATACCCAGCTGGTGAAACTCTCTCAGGCGGCCGGCCTGGGGCTTCTCATATCTGAAACAGCTGAGGATATAATATGCTTTCAGCGGCAGGCCTTCGTTGAGAATACCTTTTTCCAGTACCGAGCGCACGGTTGAAGCAGTACCTTCCGGACGCAGGGTAATGCTTCTTTTACCCTTATCCTCGAAGGTGTACATCTCTTTGTTGACTATATCCGTTGTATCACCCACACCTCTTAAAAACAGCTCTGTGTGTTCAAAAGTCGGGGTTCTGATCTCTTTAAAACCATACTGATCCACCACTTCGCGCAGCTTTTTTTCCAGCAAAAGCCACTTGTAGCTTTCGTATGGAGAAACATCCTGCGTGCCGCGGGGGCCGCTTACTTTTTGTGCCATAAATATCTCCTGTTCACGCAAAAATCATTGCGAAAAATGTTTTTTCTATCTAAATATACTACCACAATATTGACATATCGTCAACCGAAAACGGGCCGTATGCCACCATACACAAGGGCCTGCTTTAACAGGATTTTACCTGTAAAAGCAAAAAGCCCAAAGCCGTAAAGCTCTGGGATTTTTTACCTATCTTATTGCGTTTTTGGGGTTGACGATATTGCGCCAGTCCAGGTCGCCCCTTTCCAGGCCGTGTATCAAAACTTCGGCTGTGGCAATATTTGTGGCTACCGGAATGTTGTTTTCATCGCAAAGGCGCAGAAGATTTCTGTCGCTGGGTTCGCCCTGCTTTGCGGTTATCGGGTCGCGGAAAAACAGCAGCATGTCAATTTCGTTGTATTGCAGCCTTGCTGCAATCTGCTGGTCGCCGCCCTGGGAGCCGCTGTAAAAACGATGGACCTTTAATCCGGTGGCCTCGGCAACCATTTTGCCTGTTACGCCTGTCGCAAGAAGATTGTGCTTTGCCAAAATTCCGCTGTAAGCTATGCAAAATTGTACCATCAGCTCTTTCTTTTTATCATGTGCGATCAGTGCAATGTTCATTTTAACCTCCGTATTAAATCAAATAATTATCTGTACATCCTGCCCCTGTATTCTTCGGCATATAGCCCTGAAAATCTGTCTTTCCGGCGAAAGGGGAGCAAGCAGGCTGCCGTTGATTGCGCATTTGGATATTGCCGCCGAAGCCGGTATAACACCCAACAGTCTGGCACACACGCCGTCTATAATCCGGTCCAGATCTTCAAAGCCGGAATATTTAAAGTTATCACGGGAAAATTTGTTGATTATCAGTCGTATATCCCTCAGGCCGGCGTCATACATTTCGTCAGATACCAGTCTGCCGTCCCTGACGCTTATAACATCAGCAGTAGCCACTATTACACCCAATGTGGCGGCCTCGCAGGCGGCATAAAAAGCATCGGCCAAACCTGCAGCTGTGTCTATCAGTATGTAGTCATAATCCTCATAAAGGCTGTCGGTCAGCCGCTTAAAACCGGTAAAATCCGTATCCGAACTTTTATACGGTGCCGCAATAATATGAAGATTGTCCGTGTGGGGGCTGGTGAGGGTAGCTTTCCGTGGATCACATCTGCCTTTCAGCACATCTGAAATGTCATACACCGCCTGCCGCCCTGTGCCGGATATCACATCAACACTGCGCAGCCCGGCATCCAGTTCTATCAGCAAGGTTTTGCTTCCGCTCAGCGCCAGCTCGCTTGCCATGAAAACAGCCACTGTACTTTTGCCCGTCCCGCCTTTGCCGGACGCTATCATCATGACTTTTGCCATAAAATCTCCCGTTTGTCAGATGCCGCGGCCTTTGCCCTCAAACCGGGCAAAGCACTTTTGCCGATTATAAAATCGCCCGGCAGGTTTACAAAAACCGCTTTAATTTAACAAGTTAAATTATACCACAATTATTTTTAATATACAATAGATTTACCATGGGCACCAAAACCATAAGGAAAAGCCCTGTCAGCCTTGTCTTGCCCGTTTGATTTCGTAATATGCGTTGAAAACATCCCTTACGCTCTGGGCCAGGTTGTATCCGTTACCGCCTTTTTCCGTCACTATGGCTATGGCTATTTCAGGATTGGGCACCGGGCCGTAGGCTATCATGGTGGCGTTGTAATAACCTCCCGGCACCTGGGCGGTACCGGTTTTGCTGGCTATTGTATAGGGCAGATCTTTAAGGTATATGGCAGCATTTCCTTCTGTGGAGGCCAAAACCATACCTTCTTCCACAATATTATAATGCTCTTCCATTCCCGGTGTTTCGGACAATACCGTCACCGGAGTTTCGTATATCACTTCACTGCCGTCATAGGTGGTTATGCTGTCTACTATATGGGTGGAATATCTGGTGCCGCGGTTTGCCACAGTGGCCGCATAAGTGGCCAGCTGTATCGGGGTAAGGGCTGTGTCCAGCTGTCCGATGGCCAGCTGAATAACATTACCGGCCTGCCATGTTCCGCCCAGCCGCTCGGTGTACCGCGGGCTGGAAAGCACGCCCTGTGATTCATTTATTTCCATGCCTGTCAGCACACCCAGGCCCATGTTATGGGCGGATTCATTTATTGCATCCACGCCCAGTCTTCGGCCAAGATCGTAAAAGAAACAGTTGCAGCTGACCTGCAATGCCTGCCGCAGGTTTATGGTGCCGTGGGCTGTGTAGTTGGCACAGCCGGGCAGGGAGCCGCCCCACTGTTCGCTGGTGTAATAATCATAAACACCATGGCATGTATAGGTAAATTCCTCATCTATAATACCTGCTTCCAGCGCAGCAACCGCCACATTCACCTTGAAAATGGAGCCCGGACGATACAGCCCCTGCAACGCGCGGTTGAACAGCGGTGTCGCCGGATCCGCGCTGTATTCACTGTAATTGCTGGAATAAAGATTGAGGTCATAGTTAGGGTAATTGCTTATAGCCAGCACGCCGCCGGTCTTTACATCCAGGACCACCATTGTGGCCCCGTCGCACTCTTTACCCCAGCCGGCCTCGTGGCTTTGGAGGGTTTTTACCTGATTTTCCAGAATTTCATTCACTCTTTTCTGAAACTCTGCATCTATTGTCAGCTTTACAGTGTCCCCCGGGTCCGGCCGCTGGATAACTGTCATGTCAGTTATCTCGCCATACATATTTTTCTCTATCTGCACTACACCGTCTTCGCCTTTCAGATAGCTTTCATAAGCTTTTTCCAGGCCGGATTTTCCCAGTGTGTCATTAAGGCCGTATCCTTGGGATTTAAGCTGTTCATATTCTTCGGCATAAATCGGGCCAACCGTGCCCAGTATATGCGGCAGCAAAGTGCCGTCCTCATAATATCTTTTGCTGTCCTCTGTTATTTCTATACCTGTAAGCCGACGGGAATTTTCTTCTATGATTATAGCCGTGTCAACGCTTACATCTTTGGCGATATCAAAGGGATAGGACGCAGAATATCCCTCCCTTTCCATCGTATAGCGCAAGCCGGCCAGTATGCGCTGGTAGTCACTGCTTACATCCTGCAAAGAGTATCTTTCTATCAGCTTTGCCATAACATCATCTGCACTGGCATACACCGCAACTTTTACCAGATCCCTCAGCCTGGATATTTCGCTGTCTTTACCCTGGATAAACTCGTACGGCGCAGAATCGGATATGGGCAGTATATCATTTAGCTCTTCCCCCTGCCGCACAAGTATTTCCACAGCCTGTACCAGCCTTTCATTCAGCTGTCCGTCCGGCATATAGGCTTTGTTTACCGTCACATCAAACACGGTTTTACCGCCAGCCAGCGGAACACCGTTTACATCGGTTATATCGCCGCGGGCAGCCGTAACCGGCTGGTTTATTCTGGTGGTAGCGTTTGACATACTGTAGTATTTTTCGCCGTCAATCAGCTGAAATTTCACCAATCTGATACTGAAAACAAAAAATATCGCCAAAATCATCAGTATCAGAACATTTAATCTTGCATCTAAAACCTTTTTCACCGTTACCTCGCGTCAAAGCGTTTGAAACGCCGGTTAATGAAATCTATAAAGTAATAAAACGGGATGCTGAAAACCGAACTGTACGCGCCGGTTATCAGGACTCCTGTCAGAAAATATATGGTTTTGCCCGTAAAATCTCCCATCATAAAGCTGAAAAACAAATCTATCGTCAGCATTATGGCAGTGGCGGCAAATGAAAATATAAAACAGTTGGTTTTGTTCACCTTCAGGAAAAATTTAGCTGCAACTGCACCGCATGCGCAGGCTGTCATCAGCTGTAATGTATAAAATCCCACCGCTTTACCGGCGGACAAATCGGCCAGCAGGCCGCAGATGACAAAAACCAGGCCGGTCTGCCAGTTTTCATCCATGAGAGAAAGCGTTATGGCAAAGGCAAACAAAAAAACCGGTTTTATTCCGAATACCTGCAAAAAACCCGGTGTTGACTGCAAAATATACAGAAAAAACGCCGCCAGTGACAATATAAAATATCTGGCCACCTGTTTCAAGATAATATTTTTTCTTTTCATCTGTACACTCCACAGCCATTAAAAATCTGTTATTACCAAAACCACTTTTACATTGGTTATATCCGCTGCCGGTTTCAGTGTGGCGTTGGCAGAACTTCCGGATTCGTTTATGACAACCTCTTCAACAGTACCTATCACAAGGTCCGGCGGGAATATGCTGCCGTAACCGGATGTGCCCACCAGATCACCTTTTTTCAGCTTGGTTTCTTTGGGGAGATAATCTATGTTGCACATCTCTCTTTCGGCCAGGTCAAAGCTGCCGCTGACAACACCTACATCCCTTTCTTCTCCTGCTATGCAGCCGACTTTGACATTGGGGCTGAGTAAAGTGGAAACTTTGGCAAAGTTAGGCCCGGTTTCCACAACGACGCCAACCAGGCCTTCAGAGGAAATAACCACATCGTCCACTTCCACTCCGTCCCCTTCGCCTTTGTCTATGGTAAAGGAGTAGAACATGTTCACGCCGTCTCTGCCTATTACATTGGCTCCGACTGTTTTGTATTCCGACCGTTTCTCCTGGGTTTCAAAAATTTTTTGAAATTCTTCATTTTCCATGGCGATCCTGTCATAGTCAAACTGCTTTGCCCTCAGCAGCGCCAGCTGCCTTTTAAGCTCTTCATTTTCCCGCAGTATACTGTCCACATCAAATGTCTTGTCTGTCCAGGCTTCTACCTGATAGCTGATGGCCGATGTCAGTTTCTGGAACGGAACGGCCGCAGCGCCCAGGATTTTCTGCGGCAGGCTGGTCAGCTGTCCGGTGGAAGCGGCATAAACCATCATTCCGACCAGAAGCAGCATAAGGACCCGAAATCCTTTGGCGATTTTTGAGCGAAAATTCATCAAAAATACTCCTTTTTGAAATAGTCTGTACTATAGCAAATTTGCAAGCCCCGGAAGAGCTTGCAAACCGCGTTGTAGATTAAAGAGTTTTATTGTTTTCCTGCAAAACATCTCTCAATGTATCCATGTGATCCAGCACATGACCTGTGCCGTTGGCCACGCAGTCCAGCGGGTTTTCAGCCACATATACATCGATGCCGGTTTCGTTGCTGATAAGCTTGTCCAGGCCGCGCAGCAAAGCGCCGCCGCCTGTCAGCGTAATTCCTCTGTCTATGATATCGGCAGCAAGTTCCGGAGGAGTTCTCTCCAGTGTTTCTTTTACAGCCTCTACAATTTTCTCCAGGCTTTCGCTGAGGGCTTCTCTTACATCTTCGGAAGAAATTTCTGCGTTTTTGGGCAGGCCGTTTATCAGGTTGCGGCCTTTTACTTCCAGTTTCAGGTCTTCGTCCAGCTTATAGGCAGTGCCCACTTCAATCTTTATTCTTTCGGCAGAGCGTTCACCTATCAGCAGGTTGAATTTTCTCTTGATATAGTTGATGATGGCCTGGTCAAATTCGTCGCCGCCTGTTCTTACGCTGCGGGATGCCACGATACCGTTGAGGGATATAACCGCAACTTCACTGGTACCGCCGCCTATGTCAACAACCATGCTGCCGGTGGCTTCCCGTACAGGCAGGCCTGCACCGATGGCAGCTGCCATGGGCTCTTCAATAATCATTACCTGTCCGGCGCCTGCATTTATGCTGGCGTCACGCACAGCCCTTCTTTCGACCTCTGTAACGCCGGAGGGGATACATATGATGACAGTGGGTTTGAATATAAGGGAGGAACCACAGGCTTTTTTTATAAAAATTCTCAGCATGGCGGCTGTTACATCAAAGTCAGCTATAACGCCGTCTTTAAGGGGTCTTACAACCATGATGGAACCGGGAGTTTTGCCTATAACTTCCTTGGCTTCATCACCTACAAATCTTACTGTGTCGTTTTTTGTGTCAACGGCCACAACGCTGGGCTCGCGCATAATTACGCCCTTGCCTTTCATGTACACCAGGGTGTTGGCAGTTCCCAGGTCAATGCCTATGCTTTTGTTCATTCCAAACATATCAAAATCCTCTCTTTATCTGTAATTATCAATCTATTTTAAATATAAAAATTTAATATACTTATAATATCTGATATATTCTATCACATACACTATATTTTTTGCAATTACTTTTTTGTCATTTTAAGCAAATTTTAACTTTTGCCATACAGTTTCAACAATCCGCAAAGCTAATCAGTATTTAAGAAAACTTATTTTTCACAAATTATACAATAATATTTACCGACAGCAGCGCACAGTATGCAAAGTGTACAAAAGCGATAACTATACTTGACAACTCCACTTTACAGGAATATAATCAAATTATGAAAATTTAATGAAAAAAATGTTAATGTGGCTGATGTTTATCTATATGGTTGTAGGTATGATTTTGCCACTTTTCATTGTTGAAAGGAGAAGTTTTCAATGGCAACAGAAAACAAAACAGAGCAGAGCTCATCTGCGCTGAACATTCCTGCTTTCTGGAAAGCACAGAAGCTGGACTGGAGAGTTACGGTTGTGCGTACATCCCTGGAGCGTTTCGGCTATAAGATGGTTTTGCCCTATCTTACACTTTATGTAACATTGCTGGGCGCGACCAAAACCCAGATAGGCTATCTTACAAGTATCGGCCTGATTTTAAGCGCATTTATCGGACCTATCGCCGGACAGATGATAGACCGCTACGGACCTAAAAGAATTTACATATTCGGTATAAGCATTCTTATCGGCGGTTATCTGGCTTTCGCCTCTGCGCCTATATGGCAGGTGGCCGCCCTTGGTGTTATACTTCACCAGGTAGGTCAGGGTATCAGCGGTCAGGGTTGTTCCACAGTATGCGGCAACTGCCTTGCCAACTGCGACCGTGCCAAAGGTATGCTGATATGCGAATCTCTGGCAGCCGGCGTGCTGGGCATGGTTGGCCCTATGATTTCCGGCTGGGTTCTGGTAAACCTGATGAATGTTGATGGTGAAGTTACAGATCCTAACCAGGTTCGTCCTCTGTTCCTGATCACATTGTGCATAACCGTGATTTCACTGTTGGTTGTTATATTCAAACTGTCCAGCGTAAACTGGGGCAGCGGCAACAAAAGAGAAAAACACAGTGTTATCAAAGATGGTCTGGCAATACTGAAAGCCGACAAAAACTGTGTAAAATGGATATTTATTGCTGCTGTAGGCGGTATGCCTGTTGCTCTGGTTACTCCTTATGTCAGCCTGTATGCCGCTGAAGCACGGCATGCCAGCGCCCGGACACTGGCTGCTATGGGTACAGCCACAGCCTTTACATCCATAATGTTTGGTTACTTCTTCGGTATTCTCAGCGACAGATACGGACGCAAAAAGATGCTGCTGACAACCATAATATTCTACCTGATCGGTCTGACAATACTGATCACAACAAAACGGAGCTCTCCGATAGTTGTAGTCCTGCTGGTAGCAGTAGGTATCTGCCAGGGCTTCCAGGAAATCGGCGCTTCCATTTCCGGTTCTATATCTTTCGAGCTGGTTCCCGGCAAGGTTATGGGCCGCTGGAACGGTGTTAACCGTGCATTCACAGCTTTGTTCAGCGCTGCTGTTGCAGCTGTTGCCGGCTATATCTACGACAACATCGGCGGTCAGTGGGTATTCATTATCTACATCGCCTGCGAACTGCTTATCCGTATTCCTCTGCTTATCACACTGCCTGAAACTTTGCATTACAAAGTTAAAGAAGAGGCTTTTGCAGCTTTGGACAAATAATCTGAAAACAATCAATTTTAAATCCCTGCGGGTTTCCGCAGGGATTTTTTATATGCTGATAAAATTACTAAAATAAAAAACCCGGATGCAAAAAATCCGGGTCTGATTAAAAATTTTATACAGCTTTGATATATTTCAGCAGTTTTTCCAGTTTTTGCACCGGGAGACCGACCACATTGTCATAATCCCCTTCTATGCTTTTAATATATTTGCCGGCCGACCCCTGTATGGCATAGCCTCCGGCTTTGTCATAAGCTTCATCGGTTCTGACATACTCATCTATAAACCGCCGGGGAATTTCGTCAAAATAAACTGTCGTTTCACAGCAGAAACTGTACATAATTCCGCTTTTGTATACGCTGACAGCAGTGTAAACTTTGTGGCTGTTTGCGGAAAGCATCTGCATCATATCCGCAGCCTCCGCCGCATTCTTCGGCTTGTCGAGAACGCGGCCGTCAAGGTCCACCACCGTATCGGCTGATATGACAGCCATTCCATTTTCCCTTATCCGGTTTACCGCCCGGATACATTTATCCTTTGCGCGCCTTATGCACTTTCCCTTTGGCGGCAGGTCAGGATATTCTTTTTCTTCTATGTTGGTGGGCCTGGTCACAAATTCGCCGGTTATACGGGACAGCAGCTGCACCCTGCGCGGTGACCGGGATGCCAGATATATCATAAAATCACCTCGTTTTGCCGTAAATGTACATAGCCAGGGCTATTGTTATAATCTGAGCCACAGAAACCGACATGGCAAAACCGAATGTAATGCGCACCACAATCAGGTCCAGTACAGCCGGGCTGGACGGTGAAAAACCTATGGTGTTGGAATAACCCAGCCATGACAAGGACGGTATTCCCCGGCATACGCTGCCCAGAAGCGAGCCGATTATAATACCGGCCAGAAGATAAAATAAAAATAAAAATTGCTTTTTCATAAACTCTCTCCAAAATTATGTGGCAGATAATAATATCTGCCACTGTTTTATTATATAGAAGCCTTGTAGTAAAGACCGCGGGTAAATTCCTCTCCGAAAGGCTGTCCGGATAAAAATCTGTCTATAATTTCTCCGGCCTTGCCGCGGCTTTCCAGCGTAAAATTAAGTGTGATATAATCTGCCGATATATCTGCCTTTTTGTCGCCGATATACAGCGGCACAGGATTGAATATCTCGCGGTAGCCGCCTATCTTTCCGTGGCACAGCAACGGGAATTTTTTGCCCAGGCGGTCGGTGAGATAGCCTTTTCCGTCACAGCCGGCGCAGGTATGTACATTGTGCACGGGGCACGCCTTCACCATCATCAGCGGCAGGTGACCATAGCCTATAACTGCGGTTTTTACATCGGAAGTTATCCTGCCGGCCTGTTCCAGTGTTATTTCCGGGCTTACAGTCATAACATCAACACCCAGTTTTTTATATTCCAGTGCGGCCAGGCTGTTGGATATGTTCAAAGTGAACGAAGAGAATATCTCGCAGCCTTCAACCAGCGGAATGTGGCCTATGTTGCCCACACAAAAGCGGTTAAAACCCAGGCTCTTTGCATTTTCCGCCTGCTGTTTCAGCCGGTCTTCCCTGCCGAATATGTCGCGGGACATCTCCAGCACAGCCTTGTCTTTCAGCCGGTCGCTGATCTGCCGCGCCTGTTCCAGCGGGAAAATGACATAGCTGAACCGGTCAAGCTTTTCTGTAGGCCGCTGTAAAACATTTTCAAACCTGGCTATCAGCTGCGGGGCGGACTTTCTTTTTGAAAACTCCGGCAGGGTGTAATCCTGAAGTCTGTAGTCATTCACATTTTCCCTGGCTTCCAGCAGTTTCCGCGCCAGCTCTTTTTTTGCTTTGTTGACCTCCGGCAAAGGTATGTACATACCGTCAATTATACGGCAGTCGGCATTTCTCATATAAAACGGCGTTCCGCCCAGCTTTGCCAAAGCGGCACAAAGCCGTCCTTTGAAATCCTTGTCTGCCGGCTGAGGGAGCGCGTCAATCTCTTTTTCAAAGTTGAAACTACCGTCTGTTATACGCAGAAGGTTTTTCTGCCGGCCCATTTCAAAGGAAAAATCCACCGGAACGCTCTGCCTTTCTCTCCTGTACAGTTCGCGCAGTTTCGGAAGCGCCTGTTTGGTTTTCCGGCTGTCCCGGGCAGTTCTTACGCCAAAGACATTTTTATCCAGCCTGCCCTGCAAAAAACCGTTGGTAAACCCGGAACGGCTGAACACATCCTGCAAAAGCTGTAAATCATAAGGCTGTCTGTCAAGGGCCTTGACCGCACTGTCCACAGCGGCCGCCACATATTCGGGCGTGCGCAGGCGTCCTTCAATCTTGACGCACTTTACGCCTATTTTTTCTATCTGCGTCAGCATATCCATGGCGCACATGTCCTTTAAGCTGAGATGGTACTCGTCTTTTCGGCCGGATGCGGACATGGGAAGGCGGCATGTGCCGGCGCATCTGCCGCGGTTGCCGCTGCGCCCGCCCAGAAATGCACTGGCGTAGCACTGACCGGACAGGGACATACACAGCGCGCCATGTACAAAGATTTCTGTTTCTATGCCGCAGTTTTCAGTTATGTATTTAACCTGTTCCAGCGTAAGTTCCCTGGCAAGGATAACGCGTGAATAGCCCATCTCTTTCAGCAGCAAAGCCCCTGCCAGGCTGTGAACGGCCATCTGCGTAGAGGCGTGCAGCGGCAGGTCCGGAGCTATGCTTTTTATTATTTTCGCGGCGGCCAGGTCCTGAACTATTACAGCGTCAACACCGCACAAAGCCACCTGCCTGGCTGTTTCGGCAAACTCTTCCAGCTCCCTGTCATACAGAATTGTGTTCAGGGTAACATTAACCTTTACATTGCGCCCGTGGCAGAACTCGACAGCCTCTTTCAGCTGCCGGAATGTAAAATTGGCGGCCGAAGCCCTGGCATTGAAGCTTTGCACACCCAGATACACCGCATTGGCTCCGCTGTATACCGCCGCCACAAGGTTTTCCATATTGCCGGCCGGGGCCAAAATTTCTATCCTGTCAGTCATTGTTTCCTCTCTGGTTTTTCAGATACTGTATATCCACCTTTAATTTTTCCAGCTCCATTTTGACCTTTTCGGCTTCCGCCCTTGCCCGGCGTGCCTCTTCAAAATACTGTTTCAGCTGATTTCGCATGTTGTCCACACTGCTGTTGGATTTTTCCAGCTTGTCCAGATAGGTCAAAGCGCACAGCACGGACGCCGCAGTTATTGATGCAGACGGGCTTTGCTCCATAATCCGTCTCATATCACTGTCCAGCTTTTCTGCCAGGTCCAGCACCTGCTGTTCGCTGTCCATGGAGTTGATCACATAGTTTGTTCCGGCAACATTTATTTTCACTTTGTTGAAAGACACAATTATACCCCCTGATTTATATAAAAATGTTGTTTTAACATAAATTTATCCACTATAATAATACTATATATTGTGTCTTTAGGCAACAAAATTTACATTCAATTTGAAAAAACCGTTGAAAAATATTGCATATATTATGTATAATGGATATAAATTTTCATAGCAAACGATATTTTTTGTCGGTTTTATATAACCGCAATGCAGAAAGGGGTTTTGCAAATGTACAATAATATCACTGCCAGGGATTTTGAAAGGATGATAGCCAATACCCTGGCACAGGAATATTCCACGGATATAAAAAGTGCATCTTACCGGGATGTATACCGCGCCGCCGCGCTGAATGTGCGCGCGATTTTAAGCCGCAGACAGAAGGAGTTTATGGCACGGGCCAACGGCAGCGGTGCAAAACAGGTCTATTATCTGTGTATAGAATTCCTTATGGGACGCAGCCTGAAAACCAACCTGTTCAATATGGGGCTGGACAAAACAGCAGAACAGGCGTTCAGGAACATGGGTATAGACCCGGAAGACATATACGAGTGCGAGCCGGACGCCGGCCTGGGAAACGGCGGTCTGGGCAGACTGGCCGCCTGTTTTTTGGACGCCATGGCCTCTGACGGATATGCCGGCGGCGGATATTCCATTTTGTACGAATACGGTATATTCAAACAAAAAATTGTCAACGGCTGGCAGACAGAAGAGCCCGACAACTGGCTGCCCGGGGGCAGTGTGTGGCTGAAAGCACACCCCAACCATTCTGTTGAAGTAAAATTCGGCGGCCATGTGGAAGACCTGTGGTACGACAATTATCACCACACCATACACAAAGACTACACCAGCGTGCTGGCGGTGCCTTATGACATGTATGTTTCCGGTTACGGCGGAAAAGGTGTTTCAAAGCTGAGGCTGTGGAAGGCCAAAAGCCCCACCATCGATATGGAAAGCTTTAACCGCGGCGATTACCTGCAGGCCATCAAGTCCGGCAGTGACGCAGAACTTATTTCCAAAGTCCTGTACCCCAACGACAACCATCAGGAAGGCAAAATCCTCAGGCTGAAACAGCAGTATTTCCTGTGCTGCGCCAGCATCAACGATATTGTAAACCAGCATATGGCAAAATACGGCAGCCTGGACAATCTGGCCGAAAAGGTGGCTATCCATATAAATGACACCCACCCGACGCTGGCCATACCGGAGCTGATGCGTGTACTGCTGGATGACTGCGGTTTTGGCTGGGAAAAAGCCTTTGACATTGTGAAAAACACCTTTGCATACACCAACCATACAGTTCTGCCCGAAGCGCTGGAAAAATGGAACGCAAATATGTTCAAGGAAACCCTGCCCAGAATTTATGAAATTGTTGCAGAGATGAACCGCCGCGCCAGGATAGAAATGTTTGAAAAATTCCCCGGAGATGTGGGCAAGGTGGACTATATGAGCCTTATTGCAGACGGCGAGGTGCGCACTGCAAATATATGCTGCTATGTATGCCACAGCATAAACGGCGTGTCCGCCCTGCACAGTGACATAATCAAAAAGACAGTTTTCCATGATTATTATCTGTTCTGCCCGGAAAAATTTACTAATGTGACCAACGGTATAGCATACAGACGCTGGCTGCTGCAGTCCAACCCCAGGCTGTGCCGGTTCCTGGACGAAAAAATAGGCACCGGGTATAAAGCCGATGCTTTCCGGCTGAAAGAACTGGAAAAATACGCCGATGACAAGCGGACAATAGAACAGCTGCTGGACATAAAACAGAAAAACAAGCAGGATTTTGCCAAATATATACTGGATAAAACCGGCGAAAGCATAAACCCCGATTCCATATTTGATGTACAGGTAAAACGCCTGCACGAATACAAAAGACAGCATCTGAACGCGCTGAACATAATCAGCGAATATCTGTATATAAAACAGAACCCCAATGCCCCATTTGTGCCAAAGACATATATCTTTGGTGCCAAGGCAGCGGCAGGATATTATATGGCAAAGCAGATTATACGCCTGATTTTCTCCATCAAAAAGCTGGTTGAAAACGACCCGGACACCAAAGACAAACTGCATGTGGTATACCTGGAAAACTATTCCGTGTCCATAAGCGAGCGCCTGATGCCTGCCAGCGAGATAAGCGAACAGATTTCCCTTGCCGGCACAGAGGCTTCCGGCACCGGAAACATGAAATTTATGATAAACGGTGCTGTTACCCTGGGCACCTATGACGGCGCAAACATAGAGATAAAACAAAGCTGCGGAGCAGACAACTTTGTGCAGTTCGGCATGGTAACCGAAGAAGTGAACCGGCTGAGAAAACGGGGATATAACCCCAAGTCCTTTATATCCGCCAACAAAACTTTGCAGGATGTGATATCCTTTATGGAAAAAGGTATCGCCGGCGACTATTTCCCCGAAATACTTGATAACCTTATAAATGTTGACCCGTACATGGTCATGGCGGACTTTGACGCCTACCACCGGGCACAGATGAAAATCAGCAGCCTGTACACCGACAGGCTGACCTTCGGAAAAATGTGCCTGATGAACATTGCCAACGCCGGAATGTTCTCTGCCGACAGGGCCATTGATGACTATGCCCAAAAAATCTGGCACCTGTCAAAAGTGAGATAACCCATGCTTTATTTCAACAGCAGGGATACAATGTGCAAATATCCTTTCGGTGCCGTGAAACAGGGAGAAAACACCGTATTTAAAATAAAGTGTGACGGTCAGATTTCAGATGCCGTAATGTGCCTGAAAAAAGACGGCGAAGAGGAAATCAGAATACCGCTGAAATTTGAAAATGCAGGCGGAGGCCACTGCTTTTTCGGCACCGAATATACCTTTACCCGTCCGGGGCTGTATTTTTACTGCTTTCAGTTTGAAAACGGAAGATACGGCCTGTATAAAGACCAAAACGGCAGCGGAAATGTGTCAGAAAGCGGCGAATGGTTTATACAATTTGTATATTCTCAAGATTTTACTACGCCAAGTAAATTCAAAGGCGGTGTTATGTATCAGATTTTCCCCGACAGATTTTTTGAAGGGAGAAAAAAAGAAGCTCTGTCTTTTCCCGACCGTGTTTACCGCGCCGACAAAGACGGACTGCCTTTTTACGGAAAGGATATAAACACCGATTACTTTGGCGGAGACCTGGCCGGCATAGCCGAAAAACTGGAATACCTGAAATCTTTGAATATAAACTGCATATATTTGAACCCGGTTTTCCGGGCCCATTCCAACCACCGCTACAACACCGCCGACTATATGGAAATCGACCCCGATTTGGGCAGCGAGGAAGACTTCAGGCTGCTGTGCGAAAAGTCTCACAGCCTGGGCATCAGCGTGATACTGGACGGCGTGTTCAGCCACACCGGTTCTGACAGCATATATTTCAACAAAGAAAAGCGATACGGCAATGACGGCGCTTTCAATAATCCTGACAGTCCCTACCGCCGCTGGTATGATTTTTCCCAAAAGTACAGCTGCGGATATCGCGCCTGGTGGGGTTTTGAAACCTTGCCGGAGGTAAACGAAAGCGATGAAAGTTATATCAATTTCATCTGCGGCGAAAACGGTGTCATACAGCACTGGCTGACAGCCGGAGCCGACGGCATAAGGCTGGATGTTGCCGACGAACTGCCTGATGAATTTATCAGACAAATACGCCGCGCAGTAAAGCGGTGCGGCCGGGACAAACTGCTGATAGGCGAAGTCTGGGAAGATGCAAGCACAAAAATCAGCTTTGGAAACAGGCGTCATTTTTTATACGGTGATGAACTGGACAGCGTTATGAACTATCCTTTCCGCAATGCGGTGCTGGATTTTGTCAGAAACGGTGACGGGGCAAAATTTTCACAGCGGATTTTCTCCATATACGAAAACTATCCCAAACCGGCTTTGGACTGTGCCTGGAACAGCCTGTCCACCCACGACACTCCCAGGGCAATTACAGCGCTGTGCGGGAAAAGCCCGGACAACTCTGACCGAAACTGGCAAAGCCGGCAGAAGCTGGAAGGCCGGCAGCTGGAAAAAGGCAAAAAAATGCTGTTATGCGCCTATGCGCTGATGTTTGGTCTGCCCGGCACACCATGTATATATTACGGTGATGAAATTGCCATGCAGGGCTACCGAGACCCATTCAACCGCGGATATTTCCGCTGGTGGGATATGGATGGATATACCTTGTCTGGCATACAGCAGCTGGCGCGGTTCCGCACATCTCATCCCATATATGCCGACGGAGCTTTACATTTTGTATATGCAGATTTTGACTGTGTCGCCTTTGTCCGTTTCAAAGACGGCGAAGAAGTGCTGACAGCGGTAAACCGCGGAGATAAAGAAATATCTTTCTGCTACAAAGACAGGACTTTCTGCCTGCCTGCGATGAGTTATATAAATGACGATATATAAAATCAAGCCTTTCCGAAACAGGAAAGGCTTGATTTTTTATTATATCTGTCAGTTGATTGTTGTGGAAGTTTTTCCGTTGCCTTTCACAAGGCTTGTCAGTTTGTTCCAGGTGGCACATCCGCATATTCCGTCCCTGGTAAGGCCATAGTCACCCTGGAAATTCTTTACCGCTGTTTCGCTGGCGGCGCCGAATATTCCGTCCAGCCCTGCGGTGGAATAACCCAGCGTGTTCAGGCAGTCCTGCATAACCAGAACATACACCCCTTTGGAGCCGCGGCGCAAGGTGGTGTATCCGGTGCTGCACGCCGGGGTGCCGTATCTGCGATCCATGTGCACCCATGTGGGTGTCAATGACAGCGGTTCCACATATCCCCATACACCCAGGTCAGTGGCTATGGTATGTATCCTCTGCCTTTGGGCCGATGTCAGGCTTTGCCCCACATCAAAGGACACACCCGCGTAATGCTGGCTCATCAGGCCGTGGCCGCCCTCCCATATTCTTTTGAACGCATACCTGAACGGTATCGGCGCATTGTATGCAGAACGGGTGGAATTCCAGGACTGCATCGCCTGCCTTGTGGTCCACAATGTGGGGCTGTTGGAGGAACCGCGGAATTCCCTCACCTTCATTGTTCCGCCGGTATTATAAGGCATATTTTCGCTTTCCTCGCGCCAGAATGTTTCCAGCACACCGTTGCTTGTATTATAAACTATTATTTTAGCCATTTTATCACCCTTTCATTTTATTTCAGTCGCTTTAAAAGCGTCTACCCTTATTATATGTCTGCCCTGGTCATCAGGACACTTGCAGCTGTTTATATTTTGTTAAAAATTTAACATATTGCACAACAACCGGTGCTGTTTTTGTGTGATTGACACGAAAGTTTAATAATTTCTTGAATTAAACCTGTCAATTATATATAATATAGTTAATAACCATAAAGGAGATAATCATTATGACCGGATTGGGCAAAAAAACAGTTGAAGATATCGATGTAAAAGGCAAAACCTGTTTGGTAAGATGTGATTTCAATGTGCCTGTAAAGGACGGCGTTATCACTGATGACAAAAGAATACGAGAGGCTTTGAAAACAATAAAATATCTGAAAGCTCAGGGAGCAAAGCAGATTTTGTGTTCCCACATGGGCAGGCCAAAGGGCGAAGTAAATATGAAATACTCTTTGCAGCCTGTTCAGAAGAGACTGCGGGAACTGCTGGACTGTGATGTTATAATGGCATCAGATGTTATCGGCCCTGACGCCAAGGCAAAAGCCGCCGCACTGAAGGACGGCGATATAATGCTGCTGGAAAACCTGCGTTTCCACAAGGAAGAAGAAAAAAATGACCCGGACTTTGCCAAAGAACTGGCCGGCATGGCTGAAATTTATGTAAACGACGCCTTCGGAACAGCACACCGCGCCCACGCATCCACTGCCGGTGTGGCTGATTATCTGCCGGCTGTCTGCGGATACCTTATCCAAAAAGAAATCGAGATTATGGGTACAGCGCTGGAAAACCCCAAACGCCCGTTTGTGGCAATTTTGGGCGGCGCCAAAGTCAGCGACAAAATAGGTGTTATCGAAAACCTGGCAGACAAGGTGGACACACTGATAATCGGCGGCGGTATGGCCTATACATTTATAAAGGCAAAGGGCGGCCGGATAGGCGCTTCCCTGTGCGAAGAGGACAAACTGGAACTGGCTGTACGGCTTATGGAAAAAGCACGGGAAAAGAATGTCAAATTCCTTTTGCCGGCTGACAGCGTAATCGGCGACGAATTTAAAGAAGGCTGCAAAGTGCGGACAGCTGACAGCGACAAAATACCTGACGGCTGGATGGGTATGGACATCGGCGAAAGGGCTGTGCGGGAATATACACGGGCTATAAAAGGTGCCGGAACAGTTGTCTGGAACGGTCCTATGGGCGTGTTTGAAATGCCTGACTTTGCCCGGGGTACAAAGGCAATAGCAAAAGCTGTTGCCGAAAGCGGTGCTATTTCCATAATAGGCGGCGGTGACAGTGCAGCGGCAGTGGAACAGCTGGGCTTTGCGGATAAAATGACCCATATTTCCACCGGCGGCGGTGCCTCCTTGGAATTCCTGGAAGGTCTGGAACTGCCCGGTATAGCAGCATTGAACGACAAATAAAAACAAACAGCAAGGCGGCGGTTATGCCGCTTTGTTTTTACAGCCACAAGGAGCAGATATGAACAAAGAAAAAAGAAGAGTTGTTATTGCAGGAAACTGGAAAATGAACAAAAACGCCCGGGAAACCCGGACAGTCCTGGAACAGATGAAAAATATATCTGTACCGGAAAAAGTTGATGTGGTTTTTTGTGTGCCTGCAATAAATATACCCGTTGCGGCAAAGGAGGCCGCCGGCAGTAAAATATCCATAGGAGCACAAAATTGCCACTGGGAAAAAAGCGGAGCTTTTACCGGTGAAATCAGCGCCGATATGCTGAAATATTACGGCGTCGGCTACTCTATTGTAGGACACAGCGAAAGAAGACAGTATTTTGGCGAAAGCGATGAAACCGTGAACAAACGCGCTGCTGCCTGCCTTGAAAACGGTATATGTCCCATTATATGTGTAGGTGAAAACCTTCGGCAGAGAGAAAACGGAACCACAAAAGATGTTATACGGCAACAAGTTCGCGGTGCTGTAAAAGGCTTTACACAGCGGCAGATGGCCGGCTGTATAATTGCGTACGAACCGGTATGGGCCATAGGCACCGGCAAGACAGCCACCGCACGGCAAGCCCAGGAGGTCTGCGCATATATCAGACAACTGATTTCGGAAATATTCGGCCGGCAGGCAGCCGAGGGCCTGACAATACAATACGGCGGTTCGATGAATGCAGAAAACGCCAAGCAACTGCTGTCCATGGAAGATATTGACGGCGGACTTATCGGCGGCGCGTCATTGAAAGCCGAAGATTTTGAAAAAATAGTAGCAAGCGCGCAGTGAGGTGAAATATGAAAAGACCTTTGGTTTTATGTATACTGGACGGCTTTGCTTTTTCCGACCGGGAAAAAGGCAATGCCATAAAAGCGGCCAAAACGCCTAACCTGGACAGAATATTCCGGGAATATCCCACCACTACCCTGGGTGCCAGCGGTATGGATGTGGGCCTGCCGGAAGGCCAGATGGGCAACAGCGAAGTGGGACACACCAATATCGGCGCCGGCAGAATTGTATATCAGGAACTGACCAGGATAACCAAATCCATACAGGACGGCGATTTTTTTGAAAACCCGGCTTTGAAGCAGGCCATTCTTCATGCGGCGGAAACCGGCAAGGCCGTGCATATTATGGGCCTTATGTCCGACGGCGGAGTGCACAGCCATATAGAGCACTGTTTTGCATTGATTGATATGTGTGCCCGGCTGAAAGCGAAAAAAGTATATGTTCATGCTTTTATGGACGGGCGCGATGTCAGCCCCACTTCCGGAGCCGAATATATCAGCCGCCTTTTGCAGCACATGGAAAAGGCCGGTGTCGGTAAACTGGCCACCGTCAGCGGCAGATATTATGCCATGGACAGGGACAACCGCTGGGACAGGATAGAAAAAGCCTATGACGCCATGGTGCTGGGAAAAGCCGATATTGCCTCAGACCCGGTGTCACAGATAAATGATTTTTACAGTCAGGATATTACAGACGAGTTTATCCCCCCATTTATAACCGACAAATACGGAATGATCGACGACGGCGACAGCATAATATTTTTCAACTTCCGCCCCGACCGCGCAAGGCAGATAACCAGAAGCCTTGTGGATGGCAAGTTTGACGGTTTTGTAAGGAAAAAGGAATTGTCCGGGCTGGATTATGTATGCTTTACCCAGTATGACGCATCTATGCCCAATGTGCAGGTTGCATTCAAGCCCCAGAGCCTGACAAACACCTTTGGCGAATATATCGCCGAAAAAGAATTCAGCCAGCTGAGGATTGCAGAAACAGAAAAATACGCCCATGTCACATTTTTCTTCAACGGCGGTGTGGAAGCGGCCTGTGAGTATGAGGACAGGGTGCTTATTCCCTCTCCCAAGGTCAGCACCTACGACCTGCGGCCGCAGATGAGCGCTGTGCAGGTGACAGATGAGCTGCTGAAGCGAATTGACAGCGGCAAATACGATGTAATTATCCTGAACTATGCCAACTGCGATATGGTAGGCCACACCGGTATATTTGACGCCGCGGTAAAAGCGGTGGAAACTGTGGACGAATGTGTGGGCAGGCTGTATGACAAGATAATACAGGAAAACGGCGTGCTTATTATAACTGCTGACCACGGCAATGCCGACAGAATGGTTGCCGACGACGGCAGTGCCTTTACTGCACACACTACAAACCCTGTCCCGTTCTGCATAGTAAACTACCCCTGCTCCCTGCGTTCGGGCGGAGTTTTGGCGGATATAGCGCCCACCATGCTGAAAATCATGGATGTAAAACAGCCGTCTGAAATGACAGGCAAAAGCCTGATACAGTTTGCCTGCTTTAATTGTTAATAAAAAATAATCCCCCGGTCTTCCGGGGGATTTTATATTAACAAAAATTTAACATTATTCATATTTCAGAAATATATATATCTTAACATTTGTAATGTATTATATTTATAAAAGAATTTCGGGAGTATGAAGTATGAAAAAACAGGACAAAACAATGCAGTTGGTGTTGACTGCGCTTATGACCAGCCTGGTGCTGGTAACAACCATGACCATAAAAATCCCCAGCCCTTTCACACAGGGGTATGTGCACCTTGGCGACACTATGATTTTTCTTTCTGTACTTATGCTTGGGAAAAACCGCGGCGCTGTTGCATCCGGAGTGGGATCGCGGCTGGCCGATATACTGGGTGGATATACAGCTTATGCACCCCGGACACTGGTCATTAAATTTTTTATGGCTTACATAATGGGGCGGTTTGCAGATTTTTCGGCTGCAAAAACCGTCCGGAAAAAGCATGCAGCTTCAGCAGCCGAGGTAATGGGCATGGTGCTGGGAGGAACCTGGATGGTTTTGGGATATGCGCTGACAGACGGCTTTTTGCCGGTAATTTCTTTGCAGGGTTCCTGGGCGCCCCGTTCAATATAGGTCAGTTTGCTGTCGGCATGGTTTTGGCCGTTGTGTGCAGCACTGTACTGCAAAAAACACCCATGAAACAGTTCTTTTACCATAAAGAAGCCCATGCAGAAAAATGACACCGAGCTACAGAGCCGGATATATGATAATAAAAAACGACGGAAATTATTCCGCCGTTTTTATTATTTTTCAAAATAGGCTATGCCAACACAGCCGGGGCCTACATGGGTTCCCACCACGCTGCCTACTTCACTGTTTGTCCACTGCAGGTCTATGCCGTTTTCCCTGAGGAATTTTTCAAAAACTCTCATATTTTCCACATCGTCCGCATTGGCAACAATACAGGGCATATCTTTGTCGATATCTGTCGATTTCAGTATCCCGCACAGCTTGTCAAAGGCATTTTTCTGTCCCCTGGCCTTGCCTATACTGTCCACTTTGCCGTCCACAACGCTTACCAGCGGCTTTATGCCCAGTGCCCCGCCTATCACGCCTGCGGCTTTGGAGATACGCCCGCCGCGCACCAGGTATTTCAATGTGTCCACAACGGCAATCAGTCTGCCTTTGGGCGCCTTTTCTTCCACAGCCCGGGCCACCTGTGCACCGCTTTTGCCCATATCTCTCTGTATACAGGCATAGCGCACCAGAATTTCCAGTCCCAGTGTGGCGCTCAGAGAGTCCACAATGTATATTTTGTCATATCCACTCATTTCCGCAGCTATCCTGGCCGACTGCAATGTACCGCTCAGTGCCGAGGACACACCGATATATACCACTTCATCTCCCTTTTGTTTGAACTGTTCAAACACAGCCAAAAAATCCCGTGGGGTAGGCTGGCTGGTGGTCGGGTTTACATCGCTTTCCCTGAGCATATCAAAAAACTGTCTTGTGTTGATATCCACTGTATCGCGGTATGTTTTTTCTCCAAAATTTACAATTACCGGAAGCACATAAACACCCAGCTCCTTTATATGCTCCGCTGTTATATCGCTTGTGGAATCGGTCATTATAACTGTTGCCATAAGTTCACCCTTCTGTCCGCCAAAACGGCGTTATTTTGCCCGCTTTATTTAATAAATATAAACAAGCTGAATAACTTAAAATTTTATTACGAAATTGTGACAAATTTGTGAATTATCTTAAGTTTATAAATCATTTTCTGGTAAAAACTTTGCAAAATCTATATATTTATGATTGTATATACCGCTGACAGGGTCCAGGTCTGTATAATCAGCCGCCACTACCTGATTTGTGGTATAAAGTATTGCAAAGCCAATTTTTCCGCCCGCGGCCTTTTTTTGCTGGTTTTCAAATATCTTTACCTTTTCTGTTTTTATAGCAGCGCTGACCTTTTTAAAATTGTCATCGGGTATATGGCTGAAAGCAAACAGCCTGCCGGTGTTGTCGGTTATTATTCGGTCAACAGCCATTATATCTCGCAGTTCTTCTTTGCCGGTATAAGAGAAAAATTCAAACAGGGTGGCGGCGTATTTTTCCAGTGACGGGCTTTTTATCCCCTGTTCAAACACATATTTACCAAAACTGTAAAAAAATTCAAAAGGCCTGAGGCCTGTTTTTTTCATTATAAAGGTCGGTGTGTTGGGGAATTTTCCGCTGTTGTACAGTCTTTCAACCGCATCTTCACACTTTTTCAATTCCAGCAGGTCATAATAACTTATACTGTCGCAGCTTATCACCTGATAAGGCGCATACTCCCGGTATTTATACCCATACTTCTCTTTTTCTGCTTCCAGGGTGGAGCCTTTGAGCAGTTTCAAAAAACCCAGCTGTATCACATTTGCTCCTATTTCATAAGCCTGGTCAAAGCTCTGGCCGAAACAGACAAAATCTTCATAAGGCAGGCCGGCTATAAGGTCTATATGAAGATGTATATTGTGACCGCTGACAATCTCTTTCAGGTTGCCCACCAGCCTGTTCATATCAGTACGTCGGTTGACAGCCTGCAATGTGGGAATATTGAAGCTTTGCAGGCCGGCTTCAAACTGCACCATTCCTTTGGGCAGAGTTTTCAAAAAATCAAGTGTTTCCTTGGTAAACAGGTCACATTCCACTTCACAGTGAAAGGTGACATCCTCCGGTATATTTCCCTTTTCCCTTTCCCGGGCTATAAACCGCAGAATTTCCCTGGCCCTTTTGTCATTGCAGTTAAATGTTCTGTCCACAAATTTTATAGTTTTGGAGCCGCTGGACGCCAGGAGAAGTATGTTTTTCTTTGCGGTTTCCATATCAAAAAATCTTACATTCTCATCGCGTCCCGACAGGCAAAAACCGCAGTTGAACGGGCAGCCACGGCTGGTTTCCAGGTAGGATATACGCCCTTTCAGCCTTTGGAGGTACTCCGGAGTATATGGATTGACATATTCATGGCAGTAGCCCTGTATCACCTTTTTGTCTGTATCGACAAATCCGCTTTTCAAAAGCCGGACAAAAGGGCCTTCCCCTTCGCCTTTTATAATAAAGTCCACATAGTCTTTTTCAAGCAGCCTGTCAGTGTCAAAGCCGGCTTCCGGCCCTCCCAGGAATATTTTTACCTGCGGGAATATCTGCTTCAGCGTATAGGCGGCCTTGTGCACCTGCTCTATGTTCCATATATATGTGGAAAAACCGATCACATCGGGGCTGTAAGAGGCTATATCGGCCACTATATCTTCTGTTGTATTGTTTATTGTGGTTTCAGAAACAAACACATCCCGGCCCATTCCGGCCTGTTTTGCCGCTGCGTAGAGGTACCACACAGCCAGGGATGAATGTATATACTTGCTGTTTATACTGCTTAAAACAACTTTCATCTTCGCACTCCGTTTTTGATATTGTCAGTTTAATTCTATCACAAACCGACAAAAAAAGCACGCGGTATATACCGCGCGCTTTTATATTTTGTAAAATCAGCCGTCTACTTCAGCCATGTGTTTGATGAGGTCCAGTACTTTGCAGGAGTAACCCATCTCGTTGTCATACCAGGCTACCAGTTTTACAAACTGTTCGTTAAGCATGATACCGGCTTTGGCGTCAAATACACAGGTGTTTGTTTCGCCGTAAAAGTCAGAAGACACAACATCTTCGTCGCAGTATGCCAGCACACCTTTCATGCTGCCTTCGCTGGCTTTTTTCATAGCCGCACAGATTTCGTCGTATGTGGTGGGTTTTGCCAGCCTTACTGTAAGGTCAACAACAGAAACATCCAGTGTGGGAACACGGAAAGACATACCTGTCAGTTTTCCTTTCAGTTCCGGAATAACCAGTGCACAGGCTTTTGCAGCACCGGTGGAAGAAGGAATAATATTTCCTGCTGCCGCACGGCCGCCGCGCCAGTCTTTTGCAGAGGGGCCGTCAACTGTTTTCTGTGTTGCTGTTGTGGCATGAACTGTTGTCATAAGGCCTTCCACGATACCAAATTCGTCATTGACCACTTTTGCCAGCGGAGCAAGACAGTTGGTGGTACAGGAAGCGTTGGAAACAACAATCATATCAGATGTGTATTTGTCTTCGTTTACGCCAACCACAAATGTGGGGGTTTCCTTGTCTTTTGCAGGCGCAGAAATAACAACCTTTTTGGCGCCGGCTTTGATGTGGGCGCTGGCTTTTTCGGTGGTGGTGAAAACACCGGTGGATTCAACAATGTAATCAGCACCTACAGAAGCCCACGGAATTTCCTCAGGGTTTTTGAATGCAAAGAATGACACTTCTTTACCGTTTACAACCAGTTTGCCTTCTTTTGAAGACACTTCGCCGTCAAACCTGCCGTGTATAGTATCGTATTTTACCATATAAGCCGCATAATCAGGAGAGATAAACGGGTCATTGACACCCACAATCTCATAAACATCCGGGTTTGCCACCGCAGCCCTGAAAACCAGACGACCTATGCGTCCAAAACCGTTTATACCGATTTTTATTGCCATAATAGTCTACCTCCAATTTATTTACACCTTAAAAATTAAGGATTGATACTTTGTTAAAAAATTAACTTTCTGTCTATATAATAAAATAAAATGCCGGATTTGTCAACAATCTTTTATAAGATTATTCCCATCTTTTCAAAATTATAATATCACAATTTAACTTTATAGTAAAGTAGAATAAAAGGTCAAATTGTTGGTGCTTTTTACATATTTGCCAGGGCGCAGGATATAATATCTTTACTTTAAAAGAAAAATATTGTAGACTGTATGTATCGCATATTTGTCGAATTTTGTATAATAATTCGGGAGGAATACATGGACAACGATCTGACTCATCTTACTTTGGACGAAAGTTTCAATGTTATATATCACCACCCAGCAATCCGGGAAAGCTATCCGGGGCTGCTGCGCCGAGGTTTTTTCAAAGACCTTTTGCACGGATGCTCACCTGAAGATTTCCGGCGGCCGGTACGGCTGAATACAGACCTGTCCGGCAGTGCTCCCATTAGCCTGATTTTTGTGCGCAGCGAAGAGGGCATAAACTGCATTGTGGCAAAAAACAAAATCCATGGCCCGTCAAACGCCCAAAGAAACCTGCAATATCAGATGAGAGAGCCCATATCGGGCATATTTGCCCTTTTGCCGGTTATAGCAGACAACATAAACAAATCAGACAGCAACAAAGCTGTGGCAAATTTACAGGCAATATACGGCCAGTCCTACAAGCTGCTGCGCAGCGTCAGCAATATCTCCATGGCTTCCAATATTTTTTCCGGCGCAGTACTCAGGAAAGAAACCTGTGATTTTTCAGAGCTGGTCAGCGAGCTGTGCGAATCGGTAAAATTAGTGGTAAGAAATATCAACATAGAATGCACCGCAGAAAAAAATCTGTATATATATGCCAATTATCAGATGATTTGCTGCGCTTTTTTAAACCTTATATCCAACAGCGTAAACTATAAAAACGACCGGGATGTGCATATAAAAGTGACACTGACCAAAAAGGACAGCATGGCTGTGCTGACTTATTCCGACAACAGCAAAGGAATAAAGGACGATTATCTGCCGTTTGTTTTCCGGCCGTATTTTTCCAAGGACCCTTACAATGACGGCGAAAGCGACCCTTCCCTTGGGATGGGGCTGTTTATAGCAAAGGCCGCCTTTGAACAGGCCGGCGGCAACATACTTCTTACATCAAAATTTGGTCAGGGTGTAAAATATACCATTTCCCTGCCCCTGGATAATGCAGGCGGTCAGATTTTGGAAAGCAGCAAAGCCGATTTTCTTCTCAACAAATACAGCGACCTGTTCATACAGCTTTGCGACTGCCGGCAGCTGCCCGGACTGTAAAAAAAATAAAAGCCCGACGGATTTCCCGCCGGGTTTTTTATATTATTTAGGTGCCTTGTAAACTATTTTTTTACCGCTGTCTTTGGCAGTACTGCCGCTTTTATAAACCGTGGAGTTGCTCCGGCGTGTCCGGCGCGGTTTTTCCGGTGCCGCTTTGGGAGCCTTTGAAGTCGCCGGCTGCTTGCGAGGGGCAACTTTCTGCTGCCGTTCTTCTTTTTGCGCAAATATCCGGGATATTGTTTCGGCGCTTATTTTGCCTGCTGTCCGGTAATCCTTTTCACTGTTCATGTCAGCGCGCAGGTAAGGCGCGGCCATAATCCGGTCATCTTCATCCTCTTCCCGGGCCGGTTCGGCAATTTTTTCCTTGTCAGGGACAATATAAAAGGCTATAAACAAAGAATATGTACCCAGGATTGCAAGGCCCATTTTAAACATAATATCTGCCATCCGGGCGCTGCCGTTCATGACAGAGCCTATAATCCCGGCAAGATTGGCCGCAGTGCCTATCATAAAGTTCATCAATGAAAAGACATACAGCCCCATCAATGTAAATTTTTTCGGCGCATAGGCGCATTTGAAAAGCAGTGTAAAAAATATCAGTCCGATAATACCGCAAAGACATCTTATCAGAAACTCCGTATTGTGGATTGATTTTATATTAAGAATTATACAGTCCATGCATATAGCCAGCGGCAGCAACATGGTGAACAAAAACGGGACTGTTTCTCTTTTTTTGCCTTTTATTCCGATAACGCTGAAAACAGCCAGCCCCAGCGCAGACAGTATAACCATTATATCATAGCCCAAAAAGCCGCCGTGTTTAAAGATGTTTATTATGTTCATTACAGCGGAAGCAATCAGAAACAGTGCGGCGGCAAAGCCGAAAACCCCAACAGGGAATTTCATGGGTTTTCTCTTGCCCGCTTTGGGTGAAAACATCAGTATGCCGCAGCATAAAGCCATGAAAAACAATATTGTCAGCATAAGCGGGGATGTAACTATACCATCGGAAGACAAAAAGCCGCTGTCTGTATACATCAGAACGCTTACTTCATACAGTCTGCCTGCAAAAAACAAAACAGACATCAAAACCATAAGGCCATTTAAAAATATTGCCATAACTTCTCCTTAACCGGCATACTTTCATCCGGCCGTAAATAAAATATATTAACCCACAAATGCGGTTTAACGATATTTTAATACAAAACAGCAAAAATTACAACCTGAAATAAGGAATTGTGGTCAAAAAGGATGAAAAAGAGGATTTTATGAAAAACTTTGTCGCTATTTTTATTTTTCTTGTGGCTGTAAACATTTTTGTGCCGGTTTTTTACTGCAACATTTCAACCGGCTTTGACATTTCCCTTCCCAAAGGAAATCCCAGTTCCGATACAGATCAAAGCCGGCAGGAACTGCCCGACCCAAGCAGCAGCACCGTAACGGTGATGGACAAAGCTGCCGGAAAGCTGATAGAGATAAACCTGACTGACTATCTTATAGGCGCGGCGGCCTGCGAAATGCCGGCAGTGTACGAAAGTGAAGCCCTGAAAGCACAGATGGTAGCCATACATTCTTATTATCTGTATTGCAGCCGGCATCCGGAATATCTGGAGGACGGATACATAACTGTGGACTCTTCATCCATGACAGGCTATGCGGACAAGACCACCCTGACGGGTTTTTGGGGTATGGATTTTTATGATTACTACCGGAAATTTTCCAGATGTGCCCGGGAAGTGGAAAATATGGTGCTGGAATACCGGGGTCGGCCGGCGCTGACGGTATATCATGCGGTATCCTGCGGCAAAACCCAAAGCAGCCGGCGGCAATGGGGAAACCGGCTGGACTATCTGGTTACTGTTGACAGCTCCTTTGATGCGGTAAGCGAAGATTATTTGCAGATAAAAACCTTTACCCCGTCCGAAATGTACAGCCTGCTGAAAGTAAATTTTCCCACATTGAAAATAGATGAAGAAAAACCAGAAGAATGGTTTGGCGAAATAATATATGCAGACAGCGGCTATGCCACCTATGTGACCATCGGCGGAGATATGGTGCCGGGGGATCAGTTCCGCACAGCCCTCAGCCTTCCATCCTCCTGCGTCATGGTATTTTTGGAAGACGGAGAATTTTCCGTTGCCACCAAAGGCTACGGACATGGCGTGGGCATGAGCCAGTTCGGTGCCAATCAGCTGTCGCAGCAGGGCAAAACCTTTGATGAAATTTTAAGCCACTATTATCCCGGCACTACCCTGACAGAAAAAGATTTGTGATTTATCACAAAAAGACAATTTTAAAATATCATTTTTGTATTTTCTCACAGACTTTTGTATTTGTATTGAAGAAAGCATTTACAGGATATATAATTTAGGCAAGACAATACGAAAAGGAGCATAGCAAAATGAATTTTAAACAACCGGCTTTTGAACTGAAGGACAAACTGACACGGTTCAGACGCGATTTTCACTCCCACCCGGAGGTGTCTTTCTGCGAAGAAAGAACCAGCAGCGTAATCAGAAAATTTTTGCAGGACAACGGAATAGAAATACAGGAGATCAACTCCGGATATTCCGTAGTAGGCATTATACGCGGTGCTTATCCCGGCAAAACTTTTGCCCTGCGCGCTGACATTGACGCTCTGCCGATGCCGGAGCTGAATGAAGTGCCCTATAAATCCCAGAACGAAGGTGTAATGCACGCCTGCGGACACGACGGACACACAGCCGCCCTTATGGGTGTAGCCCTGCTGCTGAACAGCGTAAAAGACCAGATGCACGGCAATGTAAAACTGTTCTTCCAGGCTGCTGAAGAAAAAATTCCCGGCGGTGCAAAGGGTATGGTGGAACACGGCGCACTGGAAAACCCCTATGTGGACGCTGTTATGGGTCTGCATGTAAGCAACGCTTTACCGGTGGGCAAAGTTGCCTTTGGCGGCGGCCCCGGTGCAGCAGCTTCAGACACTTACAGATTTAAAATCATCGGCAAAGGCGGACACGGCGCATATCCCCATGCCACTGTTGACCCTGTGGTAATAGCCGCTTATTTCATAACCAACCTGCAGACAATCGTTTCCAGAAATGTGGAACCCACACAGGGTGCGGTTATCACCATCGGCTCAATTCACGGCGGTTCCAAGGAGAATATAATAGCAGATGAAGTGGAGATGCTGGCCACAGTGCGCTCTCTTGATGACGGCGTGCGCGACCTGCTGCACAAGAGAATAAAAGAAGTCTGCGCCGGAACAGAAGTCATGTACAACTGTAAAGTTGAATATGAAGTGGAAATGGGATACCCCGTGCTGGTAAATGACGGCGACTTTGTAAATAAATATGCGATACCGGCAGCCGCAAAAATTGTAGGCGCTGAAAATGTGATAGAAAGCAAAAAGTCCGGCATGGGCGGCGAAGACTTTGCCTACTTCCTGCAGCAGCGTCCCGGCTGTTTCGGCTCTTTGGGTTCAGGCAATGCTGAAAAAGGAATAAGCGCCGGCGGACATACTTCCAAATTTGACATAGACGAAGATTGTCTGTGGACAGGTGCTGCCACTCTGGCCCAGGCCGCCTTTGATTACCTTGAAGCAAATAAGTAAAATAAAAAAGTCCCTTTGAAAGGGACTTTTTTATTTTTATTATACTTATTCAAAAAGGCGGCTGCGGCCGCCTTTTGCTTTACACATACACATCCGGTTCCACCTGCAATGTCAGCTGGTTTGGCAGATACTGGGATGAAATAACCCTGTTTTTGTATGCCATGGGAGTTTCTCCCGTGGCCTTCTTAAAAGCCTTGCACAGATAGTTGTCGCCGGAAAAGCCGGTCCTGGCCGCTATTGTATTAAGTGGCAGTGATGTCTGCGTCAAAAGATGCTTCACCGCATCTATTCTGACGGAAGTAAGGTATTTTCCGGGAGTTGTGCCGGTGTATTTGAAAAACTCCCTGACCAGATGGCTTTTGGATATATTCAGTTGCTGTGCCAGCTCTTCCACGCCATACGCCGTGTGATAGTTTTCCTTGATAAGACGCAGGGCCTCGACGATAATCTGATTGGCTATAACTGCTTTTCTATCCCCGCTGCTGAGGGTGTTCAATATTTCAAAACTTATATTGGCTATATAATTATCGCTTAAATTGTGAAAGCTTTCCACAATCTGCTGTACCTGCCGGGGCAAAAACGGTGCAAATATCCCGCCTGTGACAAAGGCGCCGCCCACCTCTTTGGCGTACTTGTCGGCTATAATGCCTTTTATGTTGAAACCCACTACCCTGGCGCTGTTTTTCAGCCGCAGGGATATCCGGCCCTGACAACAAAGTATGCTGTCGGGCTCCATTTCCAGGACCGCCCCTTCATTTTCTGCGCTGCACCGGCCGTCAAGCAACAAAAACAGACAGACGCCGTCAAACTTTAAAGAAAAACTGTCGGTGCCTTTAACATCAAATGTCCTGTCGATAAAACAGTATTTTTTAATATCAAACCCCATATGCGTCACAACCATTATAAGTTTTTTAAAAATATACTTTAATTATATAACAAATGTGTAAAAATATCAATAATTTACAATTTTATTGTATAATTTTTTTGTCTAAAACATATAAAAGCGACGGTAATTACCGCCGCTTTTATTATTTGCCAATAATCCGTTCTTAATGGCCTGTAAAGTTTTCAATATTTCTTCGGATATTTTTTTACCCTGTCATCCTTGATTACACCATGCCAGTTCAGTCCAAAGCCGAAATCATACACATTGCCCACACTGTCTGTGTAAGGTGTCATGTCAAAGGGAGTGTCTTCAAAATGAGCTTCCACAGTTTCCATATCGGCAGGAAGCTGTATCGGCAAAAGTCCGCTGGGCTCAAACCGGCCGCTGACTATATCCAGTATGGCCTGCTGCTGTACGCCGAACTGACATATTATCGCATCTGCATAGGGCTCCAGCTCGGACAGAACAGCGGAGTTGTGCATTCTTATAACAACTATTACCGGTTTATCCCCCATGGCTTTCCTTGCCTGCAAAACCAGATCCAGGTCATTTTCATTGGCCGCACAGTTTGTCTTTCCCCTGTAACTGCGGTTTGTAAAGTTTTCCCTGAAATCGCCGCCTGCAATACTGTGCTCCCTGGCGGTGTGTGCCGTGTACGGACGGTATTGCAGGGACAACGGCAGATATCCGTTTCCGCCCTTTTCCGCATCCTGCCGGCTGTATCCGTCTGTCAGCGGACTTTCGATAAATACCATGGCAAAATCCGCCTCATCCGGACTGTCCACCCTGTCGTAATATTTCCGGCACAGGTCATTATCCATCGGATCTTCAGTATATTCGGGGGAGGTGCCCAGGAAAAAGTTCAGCTTGCTTTTTACATATCTTGTGGGTATATACACCTTTTTCCCGGCAGCCACAGGCAAAACGCCCCGGTTTTTCAGCATAACAACAGATTTCAGCTGGGCTGAATAACCTTTTTCACAGTAATCCCGGCAGCCGGCGGTTTTTTCGCTGTCCCGGGCATCCAGGAACGGGCAGTCGAACAGCCCGGTGCGGAATGTGTTCAGCAGCAGCCTGTATGCCGACTGTCTGAACCTTTCTTCCATGGCCTGCCGGCCGTATTTCTCCACACCCAGCTGATATGCAGCCAGTATAGGGGCCTTTTCGTTGTTTCCGCCAAACTGGTCAACGCCGTTTTCTATGGCCAGAAAATGCCTTTCTGCCTCTGTAAGTTCGTTTACGCCAAAACATCTGCTGCCAAATTCAGCCATGGTTTCGGACGGGTCTTTGGTTATGCCCCAGTCGGTGCATACAACCCCCTGATAATTATATTTTTCCCTGAGAAGGTCTTTTATTATATAACGGCTGTAAGAGTTGCCCACATTTTTGCCGTATTTCTGGTCTATATTCCACGATACTGTGTAGTAAGGCATAACCGAAGCGGCACATTTTGTGGGGCCGTCCAGCCGGAAAGCACCTTCCAGGAAAGGTTTCATGTGTTTGCGGAAATTGTTTCCTGGGTAAACTGCATAGGCGCCGAAGGCATAGTGGGCATCGCGGCCGCCTTCACCTGTGCCGCCGCCGGGCCAGTGTTTTGCCATGGCGCACACGCTCTTTTCGCCCCAGCCGCCGGGCCGTCCGTCGGTGGTCTGCATTCCGTCGCAATAGGCCCTGGCCATGTCGGTGACCAGCTGCGGATGGCTGCCGAAGGTATCTTCAAAACGCATCCAGCGGGGCTCACAGGCCAGGTCTATCTGCGGTGACAGTGCGGTGGCTATACCCAGGGCCCTGTATTCGCGGGATATTATGTCGGCATACTCCCTGCACAGCTGCGGATCAAAGGTGGCCGCCATGCCCAGGCCCTCCGGCCATTTGGAGACATCATTGTCACCGCTTTTAAATTCCGCCTTGGCTTTTGACGCCCCGTTTCTGGGGTCGGTGGATATGTTTACCGGTATGCCGAAAGGCAGGCTTTCTGCCAGCGCCTGTATATTATTGCTCCATTTTACCGCTGTTTTTGTGTTTTCCAGGCCCATTACCAGCACATAGCGTATGTTGTCATCAGACAGAAAGGCTTTCTGCTGGTCTGTAAGGCTGTGCCGTTCAACGCCTGCCTGTTCAAAAGTCTGTCCGCCGTAGGTAGCCTTGAACGGGCTGTCTGAACGGGTGGGCACCATCTGATGGGAAGAATACATCATCAGTCCGCTTATCTGCTCTATACTCAGCCTGGATGCCAGGTCCTTCGCCCTTTCCTCTGCGCTCAGGCGCCAGTCTTCATAAGGCAAAAGTTTTTCTTCACCGGATAAGTTTCGGAAAACAAAACCATCCTGCTGTATAACCTTGTCAGAAGCTGTACCTATGGTGACACCGTTTTCGTTTTTGTAAATATAATAACCGTCTTTTTTTATTTTCTGATAGCTCATTTTCTCACCTCGTCTTAATAATAGTATTATACTATAAACCCAGACAAAATTCCCATTGACATATTCCAAAAAGTATATTTTAACTTTTATGCAGATTGTATAAAAAGGCTTATTATGATAAAATATTCAACGGTGATAAGATGAACTATGTATACATATTGAAATGCAGTGACGGCAGCCTGTATACCGGGTGGACAAATGACCTGGAAAAAAGGCTGGCGGCGCACAACAGCAAAAAAGGCGCAAAGTACACCAAAAGCCGCACGCCGGTAAGTCTGTTTTACCGGGAAGAGCTGCCGGACAAATCCAGCGCACTGAAAAGGGAAGCGCAGATAAAAAAAATGAGCCGACGGAAAAAACTGCGGCTGGCAGAAGAAAAATAATCCCCCGTTGTCCGGGGGATTGTTTTTTTATAAGATGATACATACCAGACCCTGACAGCCTTCATTGACCACCTTTTCAATGCTTTCGGTCAGCTTGCTCCTGGCTTCCGGCGGAATGTTCAGAAGTTTGGCGTTAAGACCCTGGTTGACAAGCTCCTGCAAAGAGTTGCCCAGCAGATTTGTCTGCCAGATGTCCAGCGGGCTGTCCTCGTAATTTTTCAGCAGGGATGCCACCATCTCTTCCCCGCTGGCCTCATTGCCTATAATGGGAGATACCGTTGTGGTGATGTTGGCTTTCAATATATGCAGGCTGGGCGCAGAAGCGGTAAATTTGATGCCGTATTTTGCCCCCTGTTTTACCATCTGCGGCTCTTCCAGGTGCAGCTTGTCGGCCGACGGCATAACTATGCCGTAGCCGGTGGCTTCCACCTGCCGCAGTGCCGGTGCCAGTTTGTCATATTCTGTTTTGGCATACATCAGCTGTTTCATCAGCTGCATCAGCGCAAAATCGTCCTTGACATCGGTGCCGGTTATTGACTGAAGTGTATCATAGTAAAGGTTTTTGTCCAAAATTGCAGTCAGTGTGGCACAGCCTGTTCCGTAATCAATTTTGGAGCAGTCCACCGCTGTGATATATGGGTTTTCCAGCAGCTTTTCCGCCGACCGGCTGATATCGCTTATTTTGCTCACATCTGCAAAAACATTTCTGATCTGCCCCATTATCTGTTCTTTCGGCCCAAAATCAGCACTCTGCATCACCAGCCATTTTGGTATTTCCAGCCTTATTTCTGCAACCGGGAACTGGGTGAGGGCACTGCGCAGTATCTGTTCTATATCATCTTTGGACAGTTCCAGACAGTTGGCACACACCACCGGAACGCCGTTTTTTTGGCTTATCCGGCCTGCTATTGCTTCGGTTTTGGCCCGGGTGGGTGTCATGGAGTTGAGCACCACTACAAAAGGTTTGCCCAGGCTTTTCAGCTGGGAAATAACCTTTTCTTCCGCCTGTATATAATTTTCGCGGGGTATATCGCTGATAGTGCCGTCTGTGGTTATTACTACACCTATGGTGGAATGTTCGCTGATAACCTTCTGGGTGCCTATCCGTGCCGCCTTTTCAAAAGGTATCGCCTGTTTAAACCACGGGGTCTTTACCATTCGCGGCTTGCCTTCCTCTTCATCTCCCCGGGCGCCGTTTATCATATATCCCACGCAGTCTACCATTCTCACGCGCAGGTTCTGCTTGTCGCCCAGGACTATATCAACGCCCTGCCGTGGTATAAAATTGGGCTGGGTGGTCATAACGGTACGGCCGGCGGCAGACTGGGGCAGTTCGTCTATTGCTCGGGTGCGCTTCTGGGCATCCTTTATATTGGGTATCACCAGCGCTTCCATAAATTTTTTTATAAATGTGCTTTTGCCGCTGCGCACAGGCCCCACGACACCGATATATATATCTCCACCGGTGCGTTTTTCAATATTTTCATATATATTTGCCATATCTGCACCTCACATATTATAAGCGGGTATCAACAGCATTCTGTCTTCGGCCAGGGTTGTGGCCTCTTCCAGGCTGTTTTCCATCCGGATAAGCTGTGTATCTGTTTTGTATTTCATTGCTATATCAAAGATTTTTTCGCCTTTTTTGCCGTAATACAGCACCAGGGCATCCGGCGCAGGGGCACAGTCCTCCTCGGTGTTTTCCTCGAAAGAATACAATGTCTGCACCTGCATATGGTTGATAACAAAGCCCTGCACTGCGGCAGTGACCCTGACATTGAGAGTCTGCGACTCCACAGAGACAGAAACAGACATCGGCACACAGGACACTATATACTCATTTTCGGCCTTGATATCCTCGCCGATGTTCAGGTTGACATCCCGGCTTTTCACAAAACATTCCAGCTCGTTTTCACTGCTGCGCATTATGGCGCTGACTGTTATTTTGGTTTTCAGTACCGTTTCGCCTTCTTCGTCATGAAGCGCAGGACATTCTGCCGCCGCAAAAGCACAAACCGGAGTATACCCCTGTCCGATTTCATCAGCTATATCAACGGTAAAAATTTTATCGGCAGTTCTGATGTTGTCATCGCACACGATTTTCCGCGTTTCCTTTGAGTACCGGTATTTTTTTGAAAAGGCGTCTGTCAGGGCTATCACGCTTTCCTTCCTGAAAACCTTTATATCCACACAGCAGGTGACTATGCAGTTTATTTTGTGGGTATCGGGATTTTGTGTTATGGCCACATTCACCGCCGTAAACTCGCCGTAAGGAAGGCAGTTTTCTCCGGTTCCGGCTATTTCGGCAATCTGATTGAAAACAAATGTTTTGACTGTATGCTGTACAGTCCGGCTGTCCGGCATTGTATACACCACCTCTGCCGAAATTTCACCTTTAAGGTTTACCTTGTCTTTATAGGCGGTCAGTGTCATGTTGGTGCATCTGGCATCTGCTGTCAGGACTTTTTCCAGCTGCGGCGGAAGGTCTATTTCATCTTCCACAGAAAACTGTTTAGCACCCCGTCCGCAAAGGCAGAAATTGTTTATCTCCCGGCTGTCATAACATGCAAAAGTTGTATTTACCGCGGTGCCCACAGGTTTGGGACACACAGTATAACCCCTGACAAACATCCGGTATATGCCCCTGGCGTCTATTCGTGTGGGATTGATCGCCCTGGTGTTTATATATTGCAGCTGGCCGTCCACCTGTATAAAGTACGGGCCCTGGGGTGCCTGTGAAAGGTCAAACTGTTTCTGGAACGGCAGTTTTTTGCTGACAAGGGTCAGGTTCTCACCTTCCGGCGGTTGGTAGTATATATTTATCTTCAGATATCCTTCCAGCACCAGCTTGCTGCCGTTTATGTATTTCTGGGTTATTGAATGTTCCACATTGGTTTTAACAATCTTGAAAATAGCTTTGTCATAATCCGCCAGCAAAAATTCCTGCTCCACAGGCATTTCAAAAGCCGTATCGATAAATTTACAGGTTGTGCTGATGGTATCGCTGATCAACTGATTTGCCATACATTGTCTCCTTCCTATCGGCCTGTAATCTTTTGCCTTGTAAATTATATTCTGCCAAAAAAACAAATATTCTTATATAAAGGAAAGACAATGGGGTTTAACATTACATAATGTATAAAAAGCAGATAATATCACGATATGTATTTTGATGTGAGATGTCCGATTTTTAAAACACATAAAAACACCCCAAAGAAAATCCTTCGGGGTGTTTTTATCAGATTTTAAAAATATACTTTAAAATACCTTTAAGAAATTTGGGACTTTTAAAAACAACAACCTTCAAACTGATCGCCTCCTGCAATATAATATGTGCAAAAAGGCGAAAAGGTGCGTTTATTTTTTAAAGCTGTCGCGCACTGTTTTTATCTCTGAAAAGCTTTTTTGCAGCCGTTCCTGGGCTTCGGCCAGTGTGCTGTCGCAAAACTTTATCACTGCCATTTTTGTGCCGGCGGCGCTTTGATTTGCTTCGCTGATTATTGTTTTTGCCTTGGCCTGGGCCTGCTTTACAATCTCTTCACGGTTAAGCAGGGCGCGGGCCCTTTCCTCTGCGGTGCGCACCATCTCTTCCGCTTCTTTTTTCGCTTTGGCTATGATGGAGGCGCGGTCATGCACTATTGCTTTGGCCTGCAAAATCTCTGACGGCATGTTGGCCCTGATATCGTCAATTATATCTCTGGCCGCATCCACATCCACCATTCTTTTGCCGCCGCTCAGCGGAACACCCATGCCTTCTTCCAAAACTTCTTCCAGGTTTTCCAGCAATGTTTCCAATGGTACTGCCATTTTTACTCTCCTTTTTACTTTTCGTTAAATCTTCTGAATACCTCTTCTTCTATCCGCTTTGGCACAAACTGCTCTATTTTTCCGCCAAAACCGGCAATCTGCCTTACGATTGTAGAGGACAGGTACATATATTCCTGATTTGTAACCATAAACAGGGTTTCCAGCTCGGGATTGAGTTTTTTGTTGGTCAATGCCTGCTGAAATTCATACTCAAAGTCTGTCACCGCACGCAGACCCTTTATCAGCGTGTGGGCGTTTTTTTCCCTGGCGTAGTCTGCCACCAGTCCAAGGTAGCTGTCAACCTCTATATTAGGTATGTGCCGTGTGGCTTTTTTTATAAATTCAACCCTTTCATCCTTTGTAAAGGTGGGGGTCTTGTTGGGGTTTACCATAACAACGGCAATAACTTTGTCAAACAGTTTACTGCTTCTTTCCAGAATGTCCACATGTCCTTTTGTAACCGGGTCAAAACTTCCGGGGCATATTGCAATTCTCATAAATTTACTCCTTGATAAACTTGGTCACAGCCACTTTTCCGTATTTAAACCTTTTTACCTGCACAAGGCCGGGAATATTGTCTTTGGGCTGCCACTCCAATTCGCTTTCAGCCATTATTATACCACCAGATGCGGTAATTGCACTTACTTTTTCCAAAATTTCATCTAAAATTCCCATATTGTACGGCGGGTCAAGAAAAACCAGGTCAAAGCTGTCTTTGGCAAAGGATAAAAACTCCTGAGCCGGCATGTTTACCACCCTGCTTTTGTCAAACAGGTTGCAGGTTTTAAGATTTTTCTTTACTATATCCGCCGCCCGGGGATTGCTGTCCACAAAAGTGCAGGAAAGCGCACCGCGGGACAGGCTTTCTATTCCCATCTGGCCGCTGCCGGCAAAAAGATCCAGCACCTTTGCACCGGGTATAAGAAACTGCACCGAGGAAAAAATTCCCTCTTTTACCCTGTCTATGGTAGGGCGTGTGGAAAGCCCGTCCAGTGTTTCCAGCCTGCTGCCTCTGGCTGTTCCGCTGATCACCCTCATTGTTCTTCTCCTTCATCGTGAAAATAATAATAAATATTTCTGGCGTCCCTGTAGCTTATTCCCGGCACTTCTGCCAGCCGGCCCATCTCTGCGGCTTTTACATTGGCCACGGTTTTAAAAGCTTTCATAAGGTTTTCCGCCTTTTTATCGCCTATGCCGGGGATTTTGGTCAGTGTAACTGCATAGGATTTTGTCTTTTGGGTCCTGCGCTGATATTCAATGGAAAAGCGATGAACCTCGTCCTGTATTTCGGTTATAAATTTGAATATACCCTTGTGCATGGCTATGGCTATTTCACCCTCCGGGCTGACCATCGCCCTTGTGCGGTGTTTGGAGTCCTTTACCATACCGAATATGGGCACATCTTCAAAAGCGGTGCCCTTGACAACCCGCAGAACGCTGGAAAGCTGGCCTTTGCCGCCGTCCAGGAATATAACATCCGGCTTTATGCCAAACTGGCCCTGGGCGCCTTTTTCATACTCTGCCACGCGTCTGGACAGTGTTTCCGCCATGGACGCATAATCGTCTGTGCCGGTTACTGTCCTGATTTTGAATTTGCGGTAGCCGCTTTTTTTCGGCTTTCCGTCTTCAAAAACCACCATGCCGGCCACGCTTGTACCATCGCCCCAGTTGGATATATCATAGCTTTCGATGGTGTGCGGGGCTTCTTTCAGCCCCAGTATATTGGCCAGCTCGTCCAGGAACTTCCGACTTTTGTCCAGCCTGCCGCTTTCCCTTGCCAGTCGTTCCACTGCGTTGGTGTAAGCCATTTTGATTATTTTCAGGTTTTCTCCTTTGAAAACCTTTGCCACATTTACCTTTGTTTTGGACTTTTTGTTGATATATTCCACAATGTCCTCGTCCACCGGCATTTCGTCCAGCAGTACATGCTTTGGCGGTGTTTCGGTGGAATAGAACTGCACCAGAAATTCGTCCCTGACATCATCGGCATTTTCCTCGCCGAAGAACACATGCTCTTTTTTGTCCATCAATCTGCCGCGGCGGAACCTGAGGACACTGACACAGCAGTTTTTACCGCTGCCGGCCACCGCTATAAAGTCGTGGCTTTGCAGGCTTTCGTTTACCACATTTTGCCCGGAGGACAGTTTTTGTATGGCGTTTATCTGATCCCTTATCAGCGCCGCCTTTTCAAAATCCAGGTTTTCGGCCGCCTGTTCCATCGACTGTTTCAATATATCTATAATTTTATCGGTGTCCTGTTTTAAAAATCTTACCGCGTTGTCAATTATTTCGTTGTATGTTTCCTTGCTTATTTTGCCGGTACATACACCCATACATTTTTTTATATGATAATTAAGGCAGGGACGCTCCTTGCCGAAATCTCTGGGAAAAGACCTGTTGCAGGTGGGAAGTTTGAATATCTGCTGGGCTGTGGACACCATTTCCCTGACGGCAAAGCTGGACATATAAGGGCCCAGGTATCTGCTGTCGTCCAGCACCTGGAATTCGGCGGTTATCCTGGGGTATTCCTCTTTTGATATTTTTATAAAATTGTACCCTTTGTCATCTTTCAGCAATATGTTGTATTTCGGGCTGTGCTGTTTTATCTGACTGCATTCCAGAGTAAGGGCTTCAAATTCGCTGTTTGTGACGATGACATCAAAGGAATAGGCATTATCAACCATTTTCTGCACTTTGGGCAGATGCTCATTTCCCTCTTTAAAATACTGACTGACCCTTATTTTCAGTCTTTTGGCCTTGCCGATATATATAATTTCATCATTTTTGTCCCTGATGATATAAACGCCGGGCAGCAGGGGCAGGCTGCGGGCCTTTTCATACAATTCCTGTTTTGTCATCCGTTCTCCTGTCTTTTTACCTGTATTATTCTGCCTGTGCGGCCGGTTAAATCAGATAAAAAAAATACCGCCCAGACACCCGGTGATATGCCGGCGCATCTGTGGGCGGTGAATATCATAAAATCAGTTGCTGAAACCGGAGTTAACAAGTTTAACCAAGGCTTCTACTGCTGCTTCCTCATCGGCGCCGTCAGCGATAACTCTGATGGTTGTACCGCCTACGATACCCAAAGACAAAACACCCAGCAAGCTTTTGGCATTAACTCTTCTCTCTTCCTTTTCAACCCAGATGGAAGATTTGAACTCGTTTGCTTTCTGAATAAAGAAAGTAGCCGGGCGTGCGTGTAAACCTACCTGATTTTCAACTGTAACATCTTTGTAAAACATTATATAATCTCCTCATAAAAAAAGAATTATTTTTATTTTTTCTAATTTCTGATACAAAAATATTTTATAACAATCTATAAAAATAGTCAACAAACTAACCTCATTTTATCTATAATAACTATCAAAACCGATAAAATGCTGCCGCTAATTTATGCAAATTGCTATTTAATTTTCAACATTTTTGTGGGTATTAAATAATTTATCGTACAAATCCGGTCTTTTTTCCTTTGTTCTTTTCAGCGAATCCTGTTTTCTGTATTCTTTTATGTTTTTTTCATGTCCGGATATCAGTACATCTGGCACTTTTCTGCCCATCCACTCGTAGGGGCGTGTATACTGTGCATGTTCCAGCAGTCCGTCATAGTGGCTTTCCTGGGTAAACCCCTCTTCGCTTTTCAGCACTCCGGGCAACATCCTGCACACAGCGTCTGTTATCACCAGCGCCGGCAGTTCGCCGCCGGTCAGCACATAGTCGCCTATGGAGATTTCCATATCGGCCAATTCTTCTATAACCCTTTCGTCCATACCTTCGTAATGGCCGCACACTATGGTTATATTTTCCATTTGGGACAGCTCTTTGGCCATCTGCTGGTTGAAAACTTTGCCGGCGGCTGTGGTGAATATGATAAAATTCTTCCGGCCGCAGTCCCGTTCAATGGCCTTGCAGCAGTCATAAACCGGCTGCGCCTGCATTACCATACCGTGACCGCCGCCGTAGGGTGTATCGTCCACATGGCGGTGCTTGTTGGTGGAATAATCTCGTATATTATATGTCCTTATATCCACCTTTCCCGCATTTTTAGCCCTGCCTATTATGCTGGTGTTCAACACAGTGTCGCACATCTCCGGGAAAAGTGTGGCAATGTTAATTCTCATCAAACATTCCCTCTATCACTTTGACTTTCACTGTTTTGTTTTCAATGTCCGTACCCATAAGGAATTCGTCCACTGCCGGAAAAAGCACCTGTTTGCCCCGGGCTGTCTGTATAAAATATATATCCCCTGCGCCCAGGTTCTGGACATCTGTTATCTGGCCTATTTCTGTGCCGTCAAGATAATTTACCACACGGCAGCCTATCAGGTCAGCCACAAAATATGTGTTTTCTTCCAGCTCTATCTCATCGCGGTCCAGGTACAGCGTTTTTCCTATCAGGTTGCGTGCAGTTTCGGTGTTGTCTATGCCTTCAAACTGTATTATAACAACATTTTTATGGGTGCGTACATTCACAGCATGCAAAGGCTGGTAGTACATTTTGTTTTTCTGTATATAAAATGTATCAAATTCTTCCAAAAACTGCGGATAATCCGCCCAGGGGTAAACCTTTACTTCGCCCCTTATTCCGTGTAGTGAGATTATCTCGCCTGTTTCTATATACTGCATTGTGACCTCGCTTTAAACTTTTATACAAATACTAAATACGGGCGCCTTGCTAAAAGGCACCCGGTGATTTTAGTCTATTTCCACAATCACCTTTTCACCGGTGCGTGTAGCAGCGGCTTTGACAACTGTGCGGATAGCTTTTGCAATTCTACCCTGTTTTCCGATGACGCGGCCGGTATCTTCGGCAGCCACGGAAAGGTGATATACAACTACGCCTTCTTCGTTTTTCTCATCAGCATAAACTCTTACGGCGTCTTTATCTTCCACAAGGCCTCTCGCAATATTTATCAATAATTGCTCCATCAAAAGCCTCCGAAATTAGATGATGTTGTTTTTCTTCAAAAGAACTTTAACTGTATCTGTGGGCTGAGCGCCTGTAGCAATCCATTTTTTAGCTTTTTCTGCATCGATTGTGAATACAACCGGTTCTTTTGTCGGGTCGTATGTGCCGATTTCTTCAATAAATCTGCCGTCTCTGGGGAAACGGGAATCAGCAACTACCACACGATAAAAAGGAGCTTTTTTTGCGCCCATGCGACGAAGTCTAATTTTAACAGCCATTCTTATTGTACCTCCATATTATAATTGTTTATATTAAAACGCCATTGCGTTTAATATACTGAAAAAACTGTTATCTGCCCCTGAGCATTCTGCCAAAGGCTTTGGGATTTTTGGTGAACTGCTTCATCATCTTCTGCATCTGTTCAAACTGACGCAAAAGCCTGTTTACATCCTGCACCTGTGTGCCGGAGCCCCGTGCAATTCTTCTTTTTCTTTTGGGGTCTATTATAGAGGGTTTTTCCCTCTCTTTGGCGGTCATAGAGGATATTATGGCCTCTACTTTTTTCAGTTCTTTTTCGGCCCTTTCCTCGTCATCCTCGTTGATGCTGCCGGCCCCCGGCAACATTGAAACCATAGATGATATACCGCCCATCTTTTTCACCTGGCGCAGCTGCTGCAGCATGTCGTTCATGTCAAACTTGTTTTGCAGCATCTTTTTGGCTGCGGCTTCGGCTTCTTTCCGGTCCCGGACATCCTGTGCTTTTTCTATAAGTGTCAGCACATCGCCCATGCCCAGTATCCTGCCGGCCATACGGTCCGGGTGGAAGGCTTCCAGGTCATCCAGCTTTTCACCGGTACCCACAAACTTGATAGGTTTGCCTGTTACAGCCTTTACGCTGAGCGCAGCACCGCCGCGGGTGTCACCGTCCATTTTGGTGACAATAACACCATCCAGGCCGATTGTTTCGTTAAACTCTTTGGCTACATTCACTGAATCCTGACCGGCCATCGCATCTATTACCAGCAATGTTTCGCTGACGGGCACAGCTTTTTTGATGTTGGAAAGCTCCTCCATCAGCTGCCGGTCTATATGCAGTCGGCCGGCTGTATCCAAAATAAGGATATCATTGCCGTAATCTTTTGCGTGATTGTACGCCTTTTTGGCCACTTCTACCGGGTCAGTCTTGCCCAGCTGAAAAACCGGTACGCCTGCCTGCTGTGCGACAATTTCCAGCTGTTCGATAGCGGCCGGACGGTATATGTCCAGCGCAGCAACCAGCGGTCTGTGGCCCTGTTTTTTATACATTTTGGCCAGCTTGGCAGTATGGGTTGTTTTACCGGCACCCTGCAAACCGCACATCATAATGATTGTAGGTCCATGGTTTGCAAACTTGACACGGCTGTTCTCGCTGCCCATAAGGGCGGTCAGCTCTTCGTTTACAATTTTGATAACCTGCTGTGCCGGGGTAAGGCTGTCCATAACCTCGGCGCCTACTGCGCGCTCGCTTACCGTTTTGATAAAATCCTTTGCCACTGTGATGTTGACATCAGCTTCCAGCAGGGCAATTCTTACCTCGCGCATGGCTGTCTTTATATCATCCGGTGTCAGCTTACCTTTGCTTCTCAGCTTCTTAAATGCGTCAGCCAGTTTCTGGCTTAATGATTCAAACGCCATAAAGCACCCTCCTTAACCATTTGACAAATCTTCGCAGATCTGCATTATCTTACCGGCCGCCTTTGATATATCATCATTGACGGAATAAGATGAAATATTGTAAAAAGTAATATTCTGGGCCAGTGTTTTGACCTGTTCTATACCCTGTACAATATCACGGTATTTCCGGGCAAAACCTATTTTGTCCTCAAGATCGGTCAAAATACCTTCGCCTCTTTTGATAGCGTCCCTGACACCCTGTCGGGTTATATTGAAATTGTCCGCTATCTCTGAAAGGGACAGGTCCATATTAAAATACTGCTGCATCATATCTCTTTGCTTTTCGGTAAGAACCTCGCCGTAAAAATCCAAAAGATATGACATTTCAAGATTTTTTGACATATTGACCTCCCCTTATGTAAAGTGTGGTTGCTTTACAACGCTTGTTTATTATATTACATACTAACCGTTTTGTCAATGATTTTATTCATTATTTTCGCTGAAAAATAAATCTGTAGACCTTTACAGACAATAAAAAAAGCGCTTTTGCAAGCGCTTGGTTGGGCTAGCTGGATTCGAACCAGCGGGATGACGGAGTCAAAGTCCGTTGCCTTACCGCTTGGCTATAGCCCAGTATGAAAAAAGCACCTTTTACAGGTGCTTTTATGGGGTGGAAGATGGGATTCGAACCCACGGTCTCCAGTGCCACAAACTGGCGCTTTAACCAGCTAAGCTACATCCACCATGCCTGGTGCGCTTGAAGGGACTCGAACCCCTGACCCACTGCTTAGAAGGCAGTTGCTCTATCCACCTGAGCTACAAGCGCATAACTGATTGCTAAAAAATAATACCATATTCCGCCAATAATGTCAAGGGATATTTTGAAATTTTTTATTTTTATAGCCAATAATAAAACAAAAACAGGCAGGTGCTATATGACAAGAGATGAAAGGCAGCGACTGGCCAGAAAAATTATCCGTTCTACAGAGGATCAGATTGACGACGAACATTTTATACACCGGCTGCTGGCAGAGAGCACGCTGTATAATATATACGAGGACGAAAAGTCCACCTTTGGGCAGAAAGCCGCAGACCTTATGGCCAGGTTTGCAGGTTCCTGGGCTTTTGTAATAATTTTCTGCACCGCCCTGATTTTGTGGGTGGGAATAAATTTTATCATGACAGACCGCGCTTTTGACCCTTTCCCGTTTATACTTCTCAACCTGATACTGTCCTGCGTATCCGCCTTGCAGGCTCCTTTTATTATGATGAGCCAAAACCGTCAGGAGGAAAAAGACAGAAAGCGCAGCGAAGGAGATTACAAAATAAACCTTAAAAGCGAAATTATCATCGAGGATGTGCACTACAAACTGGACAGCATAATCAGCCGGCAAAAGCAGATATTGCAGCTGTTGGAAGAAAGTGAACAGGACAAATAGTTTCTCTTTTATTTTTACGGCATTTATGGTAAAATGTCATCAAAAGATATCAAGGAGGAAAAGAAATGTCTAATATCTGGCATGACATCAACCCCAAGCGCATCACCCCCGATGATTTTATCGCGGTTATAGAAATTGAAAAAGGGTCCAAAAACAAATATGAACTGGACAAGGAAACAGGTCATATCATCCTGGACAGGATACTGCATACATCCACCCATTACCCGGCAAACTATGGCCTGATCCCCAGAACATACGCCGATGACGGTGATCCGCTGGATGTGCTGGTACTGTGCAGTGAGAACATCATTCCCATGAGCCTTGTAAGGGTTTATCCCATAGGTGTAATCACAATGCTGGACGGCGGCAAAATGGACGAAAAGGTAATCGCAATTCCTTTCAGCGACCCCACATACAACGGATATAAAGATATAAGCGAGCTGCCACGGCACATATTCAACGAAATGGGTCACTTCTTTACAGTTTACAAAAACCTGGAAAACAAAGAAACTGTTGTAAACGAAGTAAAGGGCGCCCGGGAAGCCAAAGAAATAGTAAAGCAGTGCATAGACAATTATATAAATAAATTTTGTAAATAACTGATGTTATTTACCCATATAAAGCAAAAAGCACGGATAAGATTTTACTTGTTGTAAAATCTTATCCGTTTTTTACTGTTTGTAAAATTAAATTTGTTTTACCTTATGCTTTTTGCACACGAATGCCGGCTATCACTTTCCCCGCTTTTTATTATTCACAGAAAAAATAAACTCCAAAAGCTGACGCAAAACAGAAAGTCATCGCCTGCGCCGGCGGTTTTTCATATATAAAAAATAAACCGTCGGAAATCCGACGGTTTACTGGTCTGAGTGACCTGACTTGAACAGGCGACCTCTACCACCCCAAGGTAGCGCGCTACCAACTGCGCCACACCCAGATATCAGCCCTCTAATGAGGTGCTAATATATGATATACTATTTTCAGAAAAAATGCAAGTACTTTTTCAATTTTTACGCAAAAAATTTTATTTATGTGCCTTACAGCTGAGAAAATCCACTTCCAGCTTGTATACACAGACCGATTTCAATGCTTCTTCGCTGTAGTTCCAGCTTTTTTCACCCCGGTAATGCTCCATTATCCTGTCCAGGGCGTATGGCTTGTCGGCTTCTTCCAGGACAGTTATCCTGCCTGTACCCATAACGCTTTTGAAACGGTAGGAAAAGCCGCACGCCACATCAGCGCTGTTCAGAAGATGGTCGGTATCCATTTCAAAGCTTACCGGCGGAGCTGATTTAATAAGGCTTATCTTTTTGCCTTCGGTGGCGCTGTGGAAATAAAAAATTCTTCTGCCGTCTTTGTTTTCAAACCCGAAATTCAATGGCAATATATAGGCCATTCCATCCGAAACAAAACCCAGCCTGCAAACATCGCACTGCAAAATTATTTCATCTATAACATTGTCATCTGTTATCTGCCTGTCTTTTCTTCTCATATTTCACCTCTGAAATTCAAATAAAAGGCAAGCTCAAAGAGCCTGCCTTAGATTTTTATTTGCTGTGTTTTTCTTTAAGTCTTTTGGTTTTTCTGTCTGTCTGGATAGCAAAAACGATAAGACCTATCAATGTTGCCACATAAGGTATTGACGCGATGAACTGGCTGGGAACAGACAGTGACTGCAAAATATTTGCCATAGCATCAAACATACCAAACAGGAAAGCAGCTATTGTTGTACCGATAGGTGTAGCGTTACCCAGGTTCATGGCAGACATACCGATAAAGCCTTTACCGGCTGTCATACCGCGGCTGAAGAATGAAACATAGCCCATTGACAGGGATACACCGCCAAAGCCACAGAACAGACCGGACAAAGCCATTGCCTGGAACTGAACTTTTTTAACATTTACGCCTACAGATTCAGCAGCATTGGGGTTTTCACCAACAGCCCTTATTCTCAGGCCGGTGGAAGTTCTCATTACTATGTAATAAACCAGCGGAACGCACAACAGTGCGAAATACACCATTATATTGTGTCCTGAAATAACCTCGCCTATAATCGGAATATCCTTTATAATCGGAATGTCTATAACAGGCATTGTGCAGGAGTTGAGGGATGAGGACATACCTTTTTCGCCGGCAGCCAGATACAGTGCAAAAACTGTACCACCGGTTGATATGGTGTTTATAGCCAAACCGGAAAGATATATGTTTGCCTTCAGCTGAACAGCCATATAAGCCAGGAAGAGGCCCATAAGAACTGAACACAGAACACCGGCCAAAAATCCTGCTGCAGCACCTGCGGCAACTGCACGGCCGGACACGGCTTCATAAGCAGCGTCAGCGGGCATAAGGTCGCCCAGCACAGCTTTTCTTACAAAAGCAGATACAACAACACCGGTCAAAGCACTGGTCAGCATCATACCTTCCAGAGCCAGATTCATAATACCGCACCTTCTGGCGATAAGGCCGCCCAGGGCAGCAAACAAAATCGGTGTGGTTACGCGAAGAATTGACGCGGCAAAAGAAGTTGTGAACAAAAGATCAAAAATCTGAGAAAATAAACCTTCACCCATTATTCAGCAGCCTCCTTTGCTTCAAGTTGTTTCTTAGCGTTATTAACAATAAGTTTGTGTTTGTATTTGGACAGGAACATTTCCGCAGCAACAAACATGATGATAAGGCCCTGAACCACATCAACAAATTCTATCGGAACATCAGACATACGGTTCATAACATCGGCACCTATTCTCATATATGCCAGGAAAAATGCTGCCAAAGGCACCAAAATCGGATTATTCTTGGCCAGAACGCCTACCATGATACCGTCAAAGCCGTATCCGGGCTGAGTTCCGTACCAGATAAATCTGTCATACATACCCAGCATTTCAACAGAACCGCCAAGGCCGGCAATAGCACCGCCTATCAGCTGTGTAGCCATAGCTACGCTTACTATGGAAATACCGGAGTATTTTGCAAAGTTGGCGTTGGCGCCCACCATTCTTATGGCATAGCCCCATTTGGTTCTGTAAATGAAGAAATACATCAATACAGCAACAGCCAGGGCGATAAATATACCTGTATGTACACGGGTGCCTGTCCAGATTTTTGCAAATTTAGCCCGTTCTGGGATTTTGTATGAGGCCTGCTGACCGCTGACAGTATCTCTCATCTTGTAGTACAGAATATAGTTGGATACATTCAGCAGTATATAGTTCATCATAATTGATGAAACAACTTCATTGGCCTTAAATTTAACCTTCAATATAGCGGGGATAAATGCTGCTACAACACCTGTAACTATACCCACCCGCAAGCAAGCTATCTGCAGCGGAAGGCCGGACCAGGTTTCATGAGTAACTGCAAACCATGTTGTCAGGTTGGCAGCAATAAGGAAAGCACCTTCACCGATCATGTTAAACTGATTGGCCTGATACATGATACATATAGCAGTACCGGTGAACATGATGGGTGTCATCATTTCCAGTATATTTCCTATACGGGATTTTCTCTGCAAAGGACCGGTTATAAATGTAGCAATAGCTTCAACCGGAGATTCACTTACAAAGGAAATTACAATGAAAGCAATGCCAAGGGCGATGGCAATCGCCATAAAAGTTTTAAAAGCGTCAAAACGCCTTTCTATCTGTTTACTAGTCATAAGCTACCCTCGCAATCTCTTCCGGAGTCTGTTTCTTTACGCCAAGCATATACTCGCCAAGTTCCATATCGCTTATGGAGGAAGCGTCGGGTATGTATGCTGCAATGTGACCTTCGTTCATGACTATCAGGCTGTCTGACAGCTCCAGAACTTCGTTCAGGTCTGCGGAAATCAGCAGTACTGCTGTGCCTTCGTCACGCAGTTCAACCAATCTTTTACGGATAAATTCAGTCGCACCAACATCTATACCGCGGGTGGGCTGATTTGCAATAACAAGTTTCGGGTTGTTGGAAAACTCACGGGCAACAACAACTTTCTGCATATTGCCGCCGGAAAGCATTTTTACCGCCCGGTCTCTGTCATCACATTTTATCAGGAATTCCTTTATCAGCCTGTCGGACAAATCTTCTATCTTCTTTTTGTCCATCAGCAGGCCCTTGTTAAATTCTTTTTTGTAGTATCTGTCGGATATGACATTGTCTTTTACGCCGCTGGTGGCTGCAACGCCATAGGTCATTCTGTCTTCGGATACATGAGATACGCCCATTTCCCTTATCCGGCGTATGCTCTTGCCCTTGACATCAACTCCGTTGACGGTGATACTGCCGTTCTGGAAGCCAAGCAGGCCGGTTATGGCTTCGCTTATCTGGCTTTGTCCGTTGCCTTCAACACCGGCAACGCCCAGTATTTCTCCTTTGCGCACAGAAAAGCTGATATTGTCAACGATCGTGCGGCCAGTATCGGACGCTATGCGCAAATCACGCACTTTAAGCACTGTTTCCTTGGGCTCTGCCTTTGTTTTTTCCACCTTGAGGACAACATCACGGCCAACCATCATTTTTGATATTTCCTGCTCGGTAACATCGGCAACTATTGCCTTGCCCACGCTTTTGCCCAAACGGAGAACTGTCAGGCGGTCACAAAGTTCCTTTATCTCGTTCAGCTTATGGCTGATAAATACTATTGTATGTCCCTGGTCACGCAGATGTTTAAGCTCTACAAAAAGCTCTGCTGTTTCCTGAGGAGTCAGAACAGCTGTCGGCTCGTCCAGGATGAGTATTTCGGCACCACGCACCAAGGCTTTGATTATTTCCACCTTCTGCTTAAAGCCAACCGGCAGATCTTCTACCTTTGCACGGGCGGAAACTTTCAGGTTATATTTGTTTACGGCTTCTTCGGTAATCCTCACAGCCTCCTCAAAGTCAAAAAGACCGTTCTTTTTCGGCTCCATGCCCAAAACAACATTTTCGGCAACAGTAAGGGAGGGAACCAGCATAAAGTGCTGATGCACCATACCTACACCGTTAGCTATTGCTTCGAGAGGGTTGTTGATTTTTACCTCTTTGCCCTTGATATAGATTTTACCTTCTTCAGGCTGCTCTATGCCAAAGAGGACTTTCATTAAAGTTGATTTGCCAGCGCCGTTTTCACCCACAAGCGCGTGAATTTCGCCTTTGTTGATGGATAAAGTAACATCTTTGTTTGCCACAAAGCCATTGGGATATACCTTTGTTATTTTGTCCATAAGCAAAATTTCTTCTGGCATTTTCCTCACCTCGCTAGATATTTTATGATAATATTGTACTAAAAAAAATACAAAATGTAAACAAAAAATTGTATTTTCATAAATAAACGGGCAATACTTTATAAAGTATCGCCCGTTTGATTGTTAATTAAATAACGATTAGGCTAAAACAAGTTAATTACCGTAAAATAATGTAAAAATTATTTAACAGCGTTTACCATATCATTGATTTCGTCAGAAGTCATACCGTAAGCTGATTTAACTTCAACTTCACCGGAAGCAACAGCTGATTTGATCTCTTCGATTTCAGCGCGTACTTCTTCACTTACCAAAGCTGTGTAGTTTTCGTTTTCAGCGATACCGGCACAGTTTTCTGCTATACCGTACCACAGCTGAGGCTGCCATGTGTATGTACCGTCAATCATAGAGCCGATCAACTGATAGAGAGATTCGCCAACATTTTTCAGAGAGGATGTTACGATAGATGCAGCCAGTTCGGGTTTGTTTTCTTTGAACAGTTCGTACTGGTCAGAGTCAACACCGATACCCAGTGCGCCAGCTTTCTGAGCAGCTTCCAAAGCGCCGTTGCCTGCGCCGCCTGCTACAGCGTGGATAACATCAGCACCTGCATCGATGGCAGCATTTGCCAATTCTGTACCTTTGGCTGTATCTGTGTAGTTACCTACATAAGAAACAACAACTTTAATGTCGGGGTTTACATACTGAGCACCCTGAATGTAACCAACCAGGAAGTCGTGGATAACAGGTGTTTCCTGTCCGCCTACAAAGCCGATAACGCCGCTTTCGGACATTTTGGCTGCCAGAGCACCGGCGATAAAGTCGGACTCGTTTGCTTTGTAGCAAAGATACTGAACATTTTCAATGCTGTTTTCTACGCTGGGTTCATCGTAGATAACAAATGTTGTTTCAGGATAGTTGGCAGCATTGTTCCGTACCCATTCTGCACCGATACCAAAACCAAGGTTGTTGCAGATAACCAGGTCATAGCCGTCTTCAGCAGCTTCCAGCAATGTGGGCTCTGCTTTGGAGTTGTCTGTACCAAATTCAACATATTTGTAGTCTATGCCATATTCTTCAGCACATTTCTGCAGGCCTGCATGAGCAGAGTCATTGAAAGATTTGTCACCCAGGTTGGAAACGATCAGCTGAACTCTCATTTTGTCTTCGCCGTCTCCGTCTGTCTGGGGCTCATCGCTGGAACAGGCAACCATAGACAGTGCCATAGCTCCTGCGAGGAGCAGAGCAAGTAACTTTTTCATTGGAAAATCCTCCTAATTTTTGGTGCTTTTTGCACTTATTTGGGCATCGCGCCCCTATGTCTAAAATTATATATCAAGAATTTTTATTTTGCAACACAATTTTTAATCAAATTTTACAATAAACCGTTAAAATATATGCAAATTTTATAAAATTTTGCATAAAATTTATGTATTTTTTATAAAATAAATTGTAACAAAATTATTACAAAAACCATATTGCCAAATAATTTTTTTATGTTAAAATATAGACAAATGATTTGGAGGTATGTATTTTTAATGCAGGATATTTTTTATAATATAGGATATTATGCCATCTATGCCATACCTGTAACTATCGCCCTGGTATGTATAAACAGAATTATCCGAAACCGAACAGAAATTAAAAACCTGGAAAAAGACAAAGAGGAAAAACAAGACAAAAAATAAAGGCTTTGCAGCAAATGCAAAGCCTTTATTTTTTTAATCCTTGTCTGTTATCACAACAAGGATATCACCTTTTTTTACACTGATATGCACATCTGTACCGTCAAACTCGTTGCTGGTACCTATGGGATAATTATTTTTCATGTCGTAGTTGTCCAAAGGATATTTTGCACCGCTTATGCTGACGCCTTCCGCACTTTCTCCCAATGACAGCACGGAAAAATATTTTCCGGGCATATCCGGCAGTGTTATCTGGCCGTCGCTTACTGCTATCAGGCTGCTGCGGCTGTCAATCATGGTGGCGTTTATCCTATTCTGTGCCAAAAACAGCAATGTCTGAATATTTGCCAGGGTGTGCTCTATCCTCTTTCCGCCCAGTACACAGCAGAAAAGGGCATCGGTAAAGTTATTTTCCACTATATATCTGGCTATATGGTAAGTATCCGTATCGTCTTTCACCACCGGGAGCACAACCACATCTGCGTCCTCTGCCATGGGGCGCGGAGATGAGTCAAAATCCCCTACAATCATATCCGGCTGTATACCCTGATTTTTTGCATGGATCCAGCCTCTGTCGGCGCAGATAACAAAATCGCCGGGGCTGATATAGTTTTTAATTTCAATGTCCGGCTCCACTGAACCGATAACAACACAGCGTTTCCTCATAACTGCCATTCCTTTATATTTTTTTGTCTTTGATACAATGCTGTGTAGCTTTCGTATCTGGACAAAGGTATTTCCCCTTCTTCCACTGCCTGTTTTATACGGCAGCCTTTCTCGCCGGTATGGGAACAGTCACTGAACTTGCACTCTCCCAGATATTTCTCAAACTCTATAAAGGCATGGGGAAGATCTTCTTTGGGAATATGGTTGTCGTCATCCAGCTCCACCGAAGAAAAACCGGGAGTGTCGGCAACCATGCACACATCGGTCTGAAATATTTCCACCTGCCTGGTGGTGTGCCTGCCGCGGCCCAGCTTTTTGCTTATGTCGCCCGTGGCCAGATTGAGGCCGGGAAACAGCTTGTTCAGCAGGGTGGATTTACCCACTCCGCTGTTGCCGGAAAAAGCACACAGCTTGCCTTTCATCAATTCTTTAAGAGCCGAAAGCCGCCGGCTGTCATCCCGGCCTGTAAAAAATACCGGAAAACCTGCCCGGCTGTATATCCGGCCTATCTGCTCGCTGGCAGCCAAGTCGGTCTTTGTTATAACCATGGCCACCTGGACATTTTTATGCCGTGCTATGGCACACATTTTGTCTATTACAAGGAAATTCGGGGCGGGGTCCACCGTTGAAACAATCATAACCAAAAGATCCAGGTTGGCAAAAGGCGGACGAAGAAATTTGTTTTTGCGCGGGTGGATTTTTGATATAACGGCGGTTGTGCCGTCTTTTTCAATATCCACCACATCCCCTGCAACGGGAGAAAGGGAAAGATTTCTGAACTTTCCCTTTGCTTTACATTCCACTATCTCATCGCCGGATTTCACATAGTAAAATCCACCGACACTTTTTAATATAATATTATCTGTCATAAAACGGACTGAACCTTTTTGAACATATCCTCCCGGCCTTTGTCAAAAGCAGCTGCCAATGTATCAAATAAAGACATATTGAGGAATTTGTCTGAGGTAAGGCTGTCAGCGGACAAATTCATCCTGGCAACATAAGCGGCAACTGTGCCTTCGGCACCTGTGTCAGCCGTAAGGGATGGGTCCGGGCTGGGTGAAGGAACCGGATCCGGGCTGGGTGAAGGGGACGGGTCCGGGCTGGGTGAAGGAGATGGGTCCGGACTGGGTGAAGGGGTCGGATTGTTGTCCGGGCATTCTGAAGCCAGGTGAGCAGAGCCGTGTGTCGGACATTTGTCGGGACATGTGTCTTTGCCATGGCCTTTTTGGCCGCACAGTTCGCAGACATGGTCGCCCTTCAGATGGCTCTTTGAACCGCAGATTTCACATGTGGGATGAACAGTATGGTCTGTTGCACCGCAGTCAGGACAGGTAGGAAGTCCTGAGGATATAACAATGCTTATGCCGGAGCCGGCAAGTACTTTTTCACCGTTGCCGGGGCTTTGCTCAATAACCGTGCCGGAGGGCGAACCGTCCCGTCTGTAAGTATAAGAGCCCAGGCTGAGGTTGTTTGATGCCAGGATTTTGCTGGCCTCTTCCATCGATGATACTCCGACAACATTGGGGACAGTCACCATGTTAAGGCCTGTGCTGCCGTCACCGGAAGACACATAAAGAGTGACTGTGCTGTCAGAAGTAAGTATAGTTCCTTTTTCAGGCTCGGTCCTTATTACATAGCCTATTTTTATATTGTTGTCCCTTACTGTCTGAATTTCAACATTCACGCCCATTTCAGAAAGCACTTTGGAAGCTTCGCTTCTGGAATATCCCGAAAGATCAGGCAGCTGGCTGGACTGTGCGCCCTGGCTGATTTTCAGCCTTACTGTGCCTTTTTCCTTTATGGTTTTGGGCGGTTTCGGGTTTTGTGAGAACACAACACCTTCCGCATATTCACTGGAATATGCGTACTCTATGTCAAAATTAAATTTATAGTCGGAATTTTTTATCTCTTCTTCGGTCATACCGATAAAGTTTGGCAGTTCCACATCCCGCTGGCTGGTGAGAAGCGGGTTATCGCTGAGTTTGAATATAAGAAATATAGCTACAAGTGCGCTGACAGCAAAAGCCGCTGCCACGCCGGCCAGCATCGGAAGTGTAATTTTTACACCTTTTTTGACATTGGCACCGTTTTTCTTTTTGGTCGTCTTTTTTGCCACTTTTTCCACCATTACAGTCTGGGTTTTACCCTCGTCCTCATAATTAAATTCTATTGCGGGATTGGCCTTGAACCGCATCAGGTCCTTGAGCATCCGCTGTGCAGAAGGATATCTGTCATCTGCATTTTTCTCTATGGCCTTAAGTACTATCTGCTCCAGCCCTTTGGGTATGCTTTGAACTATTTCGCTGGGGCGTTTGGCAGTATCGGAAACCTGCTTGATGGCCACTGACACTGCGGTGTCAGAAACAAACGGCAGTGTTCCGGTAAGCATTTCATACATCATAATACCTATGCTGTATATGTCACTGCGGCCGTCGCTGTTTTTGCCTTTGACCTGCTCGGGGCTGATGTAATGCACCGAACCGATGGCCTTGTCGGTCACTGTCTTCTGATTGGCAGTGGAAAGCCTGGCTATGCCGAAATCCATTATTTTCAAAGTTCCGTCACGCAAAAGCATTATGTTCTGCGGTTTGAGGTCCCTGTGTATTATTCCGTTGTCATGGGCATGGCCAATGGCGGAAAGTATGGTGGATGTAAACCGTACTGTTTCCTGCCAGGTCAGCACCTTGCGGTTGTCTATATAATCTTTGAGGGTTATGCCGTCTATATATTCCACCACGATATATTTTTCATCGGCAGATATATTTACATCTATAACCTTTATTATGTTTGGATTGTCCAGCAGGGATATGGCTTTGCTTTCGTTTTTGAAACGCCTTACCAGTTCTTCGTTGCCGAAAAACTCCTGCTTTAAAAATTTGATAGCAACTGTATTGCCGGAGGCAGTATCAATGGCTTTGTACACATTTGACATGCCGCCCACACCTATAAGGGATATAATTTCATATCGGTTATCGATAAGTTTTCCAATATAGCTGTTGTCCATAAGTCAACTCACCTTTCTGTCAGTATTCCAGCACCAGAGCCGTTATATTGTCACTGGCATCGTTTTTCAAAGCTGCTTTTATCAGCATGTCAGGCACAGCATACAGGTCCCGCTGCATCATCATGCTTTCAATCTCCCGTTTGGGAACAAAGTTGGTCAGCCCGTCAGAAGCGCACAGCAGCCTGTCGCCTTTTTTCAGCCTGATCTCGCTCACATCGACCTCGACCTCTTTTCTGACACCCACAGCCCTGGTTATCAGGTTTTTCTGCGGGTGGGCGGCCATTTCCTCTTCGCTGATGGCTCCCTGTCTGAAAAGCTGCCGCACCACAGAATGATCTTCCGTTATCTGCGTCAGAACACCTTCTCGCATTATATATACACGGCTGTCGCCAACATTGTACACATTGCATGTGTCATCACAGACGCTGACCCCGGACAATGTGGTGCCCATACCGCTGAGGGAGGTGTCATTTTCAGCTTTGGTATATATCTGTGCGCAGGCGACGCTTACAGCGTCCAGAACTGCTTCTTCTGCGTTCATGGCCTTGTTTTCGCCCTGCAAAAACAGCATTTCTTCCAAAGTTTTGCACAGCATGCCGCTGGCCACGCTGCCTCCGTTGGCTCCGCCCATGCCGTCGCATACAAAACCGAAGCTGATACCGTTTTCCAGCGTACCGGCCACAAATCTGTCCTGGTTATCAGATCTTTTAAATCCTTTATCTGTCTTACCGACAATTTTCATAGTTCACCTGTTTTCATTTCTCAGCTGACCGCACGCCGCAGAAATATCCTGCCCCAGCCTGCGTCGTATGGTAGCATTGACATGTAAATTTTGCAATTTTTTCTGAAACGCCCTTATAACAGCGTCGTCACTCTGGGTATATGGCGAGCCGTCAACCGGGTTGATGGGTATAAGGTTTACATGGCTTATCATGCCTTTCAGCAGCCGTGCCAGCCTTTGGGCATCTTCATCGGTATCGTTGACACCCTTTATCATTGAATATTCAAAAGATATTCTTCTGTTGGTTGTTTTTGTATAATCCCTGCATGCCTGCATAAGCTCTTCCACGCTGTAGGCATTGGTTATAGGCATTGTCACCTTGCGTTTTTCGGTTGTGGTTGCGTGAAGGGAAATGGATAAAGTAATGCCCAGTTTCAGCTGCGCCAGCTGATATATCCTGGGGACTATGCCGCAGGTGGAAAGACTTATGTTCCTCTGACTTATATTTTTGCCCTGCGGGGAAGAAATAATCTTTATAAATGCCACGGCGTTGTCAAAATTGTCCAAAGGTTCGCCTATACCCATCATTACGATGTTGCTTACCCTTTCGCCTATGTCTTTTTCGGTGGCATACACCTGCCGCAAAATCTCCCCTGCTGCCAGGTCCCTGACCTTGCCGTGCTGGGTGGACGCGCAGAATGTACAGCCCATTCGGCATCCCACCTGGCTGGACACGCATATACTGTTTCCATGCTGATAGCGCATAAGCACTGTTTCTATACAGTTGCCGTCAGACAGCTGATAAAGATATTTTATGGTGCCGTCTTTTGACACCTGCTTTTTGCGTATTGACAGGCCGGTTATATACCGCTGTTGAGAAAGCTTTTCCCTGAGAGATTTCGAAATATCTGTCATCTCATCAAAGCTTTGGGCGCCCCTTTGGTGCAGCCACCGATATATCTGACCTGCCACAAAAGGCTTGGCCCCAAGGCCTGTTATGTATTCTTTTAACTGTTCCAGTTGTAAACTGCTTATATCAATCATGCTCATTTATTTTACCACATTTTTTCCAGTACCGCCACAAAAAAACCGTCACAATTAGCCTTTGAGGGCAAAAATGTAACCATATTGTTACAATTAACCGCCCCTTCCAGCGGGCAATTCTGCACTTTCAGACGGAAATTGGGGTTGGCGGACAGAAATTTTTCAATCTGTATTTCATTTTCCTGTTTGTTGAGTGTGCAAGTGGAGTATACCAGACAGCCGTCGGCGTTCAGATATCCGGAGGCAGTTTGCAGTATATCCCGCTGAAGCCGGCACAGCTGCCGTATTTTTTCCAAAGGCTTGAACCTCAAATCGGGCTTTTTGGCTATTATTCCTATACCGGAGCAGGGCACATCGCACAGCACCACATCCTGGCCGCCCAGGCACCGGCGCCTTACCTCACCCCTGTTTTCCAGGGTGTGTATTGTTTTCAGCCCCATTCTGGCCGCACCCTGCTCTATCAGCGGCAGCCTTGACGGATTGGGGTCGCAGCTGATAATCTGCGCTGTGTTTTGGGCGTCTATGGCTGCGGAAAATGTTTTGCCGCCGGGTGCAGCGCACAAATCCAGTATATGCCGCCCGTTTTTTATACCGGCGCTGTAAACCGCATACCTGCTGGCCAGCCCCTGTACAAAAAAATGTCCCCGTTCAAAGCCGGGCAAGGCTGTAACAGCACCGCGAAAATAAACTTTAAGGCAGTTGTCCATAGGTGTCTGCTCCCACTTTACAGATGCTGCCTCCAGGCTTTTTTTATAATCTTCCACTGTAGTTTTTACAGTGTTTACCACAATCACCAGGTCCGGAGTGTTGAACATACCGGCCAGTATATCTTCAAAGCTGTCAGGGTAATCTCTCATAAGAATTTCGGCTATCTGGCCGCTGACAGAATAAGTCACGCTTATCCTTTCTTTCTCATCCCTGAACTGTGCATTTTTTAAATCAAAATTTGCCGCTTTTCTTAAAACAGCATTAACCAAGCCTTTGGCGCTGGTCTTTTTGAAATAAGAACACAGGCTGACAGCTTGGTTAACCGCCGCGAAAACCGGCACGGAATCCATATATAAAATTTGATACAGGCCGCTTTGCATTATTGCCAAAACTTCCCTGTCAAGTTTTTTCAAAGGCTTGCTGACAAAACGGCTGAGAATGTAATCAAGGGTTATTATTCTTTCAACCGTGCCGTAAAACAGCTTTGCCGCAAAGGCGCGCTGTGCGTCAGTCATTGGGTGTTTTTGGGCAATGGAGGAAAACACCAGGTTTGAATACGAGGCGCTTTCCACCTTTAACAAGCCTTCAACCACCAGCCTTCTGGTCAAGTCGTAGGACATATTACCTCTCTGTTTTTAATCTCTGTCGCGTCCGCCGAAAATCAGCATAAGCCTGAGCAGCTGGGCAACCGAAACAGCCAAAGTGGCCACATAGGTCATCGCCGCAGCTTTAAGCACCTTTCTGACGCCGTAAAGTTCGCTGTCTGTTATGGTGCCGCTCATGGACAGGGCCTCCACCGCGCGTCCGCTGGCATTGAATTCCACCGGCAGGGTTGCAAACTGGAATATGGCCACTGTGGCAAACATCAGCAGACCGATGTTTATCAGATTGCCGCTGCTCAAAAGCAGGCCCATAATGATAAGCGGCCAGGACAGGCCGGAACCTATCTGGCATACGGGAAGTATGGCAGATCTTAATTTTATCGGCACATAACCCACCGCATACTGCACCGCGTGGCCCGCTTCATGGGCCGCAACACCTATGGCCGCAACACTGGGTGAGGAATACACCCTGTCGGACAGCCTGATGACATTTGCCCTGGGGTCGTAATGGTCGGTAAGGTTGCCGGCAACACGCTCTATCGCCACATGGCGCAGGCCGTTGGCGTCCAGTATCCTCCTGGCCGCCTCGTATCCGGTCATACGGCTGTATGTGGTTGTGTGCGAAAACTGATCAAAAGTGGACTGTACCTGTCTTTGTGTATACATGGCAAAAATTATTGCCGGTACAACCAAAATCAAATAATAAATATCAAAAAACATTATATATTATCTCCTTTGGCAGATATCCTGCCAACCAAATTTTTCTTATGGTTTTATTTTATTATCCATTTTTGATAATTTGGTAAAAAAGA
>CALWZO010000043.1 GCA_944386045.1 uncultured Clostridia bacterium
TTTTGCCCATGGCCCATATACTCAAAATCTCCCGGGAGGAGCTGGAATTTATCACCGGCACCGCCGACACGGCTCGGTCGCTGGACAGGCTGTTCACCGGCAATGTGCGCCTGGTGGCAATCACCGCCGGCGACGGCCCTGCCTGCCTGTACAACCGCCGGGCCAAAGCCTGCCGCCCGGCGGTAAAGGTGGAGGCAGTGGACACCACCGGCGCCGGCGACGGGTTTGTGGGCAGTCTGCTGTACAGCCTGCACAAGGCCGGCATAACACCGGAAAATATCGACAGTCTCACCCGGCGCCGGCTGGAAAAAATGCTGGACTTTTCCCTGCGCTTCTGCGCAGAAAGCGTACAGAAAAAAGGCGCCATCGCCTCTTATCCGAAAAATTTTGAATGATGCGCTGAAAAACAGGTTTTAAAAACTGCCGTCCTCGTTTTTGCCGCGGCAAACGGCCGGCGGTATCTTTTGCGTGCGTAAAACTTTGAATTTTTTTAAATGGGGATAATATCATGTACACATTGGAAACAGAAAATTTTTATTTGTCTCTAAACCCGAAAACCTGCCCGGAGGATTTGCCATTTCCGGTAAACACCGCCATGGATATAAAGGTAACCAGCTATAATTTTTCTGCCCGGGCCGTAATTGACACCGACGCAAAAAGGCTGGCCGCCTTTGCCCTGGACCTGAACAAAATGTATAAAAACCTGCAAGGGTCCGCAAGGCTGGAAGAAACTTACGGCCTGCACAGCTTTATAGAATTTGAGGCAGTGGGCAGAGGTCACATCACCGTAAAAGGCGATATTTACACCACCGCCGCCTATCAGTACAGCCAAAGGCTATGTTTTGAAAATGAAATTGACCAGTCTTATCTGAAAGATTTTACAGCCGCCCTGCTGGCTGACTTTGAAAAATACGCCCGGGATTAAACTTTTATGCTCACCATTGCAGCCTGTACGCCGGGGGGAAAATCTACGGCCGAAAATACATTTTTTACAATTCAAAAACCAAAAACTCCGCTTTACCGGCGGAGTTTTTTCGGCTTTGAAGCCGTTATATATGTATATTTTTTCTGTATGCGCGGTAGGCCATGACACACAGCAGTATCTGTGCCGCCGAAGAAACAGGCGTGCCCAGCCCGATGTGAAACAAAGTGGCGCCGGGCAGGCGGCTCATGAGATATACTACCGGGATCCTGACAAAAAATGCGCCCACGACCCCCTGAACCATCACAAAAACAGTTTTCCGCAGCCGTTGAAAAAGCCCACAAAGCAGAACAGCACGGCAGTCAGCAGGCAGTCGATGGCATAGGCTTTCAGATACCGGTGGGCATAGGTCATAACCTGTCCCTGGCCGGAAAACACCGACGCCAGCATATCCCCTTTTAAAAAGGCCAGCGCGCCCATAACCGCACCTGCCGCCAGCGCCGTCTTTATGCCGTAGGACAGCGCCCGCACCGAACGCTGCATCTTGCCGGCGCCGTTGTTCTGGGCCACAAAGACGGAGATTGACTGCATATAGGCCGAAGCGGTCAGCATAAGGAACACGCACACCTTTTCGGCCACGCCCACAGCCGCCGACTCCATGACGCCCATGCTGTTCACAATCACCTGTATAAACAAAAAAGAAAACTGCACCAGCATTTCCTGCAAGGCGATGGGCACACCCACCTTCAGAATTTTGCCCACATATTCCCCGTCAAGGCGGATATATTTTTTTGAAAATTCAAAGGGCAGTTTTTCCTGCTTATAAAATACAGCGAAAACAAAACGCTGACCCCTGAGCCGCAACTGTGGCAATCGCCGCGCCGGCGGCTCCCATGCCGAAACCGGCCACCAGCACCAGGTCACCTATTATGTTGAAAACACAGGCCACCGCCACTGTAAGCAACGGGGTTTTTGAGTCGCCTATTCCGCGGAAAACTGCCCCCACAACATTGTAAGCGGTGATAAACACTGTTCCAACACCGCATATTTTTATATAGGCGCTTGTCCGGCCAAATGCTTCGGCCGGCGCGTGCATAAACCCGGCCAGCACACCGCTGAAGGGGACGGTAAAGGCAGTGACAACCAGCGCCACCAGCGCAAAAACCGCAATGCCGGCGCCAATTCCCCTGCCGGCCTCTTCGGATTGCCTGCGCCGATACACCTGCCCACAAAGACGGTCACACCCATGGTAAGGCCGGTGATGACCATTGTCACCAGGTTGAACAGCTGACTGCCGGTGGCCACCCCGGACTGCTGGTATGTGCCGGCAAACTGTCCCACGATTATCAGGTCAGCCGCCCCGTACATCGCCTGCAAAAACAGCGCCATCAGTACAGGAAACGCAAATAAAATCAGCGATTTCAATATATTCCCTTCGGTCAGGTTTTGTTCCTTGACTTTTAACATTTATATTTCCTCCCTCAAAAAAACAGAGCCGGATAAGAAAGCAGGAATTTCACCTGCCATCTTATCCGGCTCACAACCTCAAAAGTGTTGCTCACCCTCCGATGAACCTTGTGAATTATAGCACATCCCGCCCCGGCTGTCAACCGCGGACACGGGCAGATACAACCTACTGTTTATCGACATTACCTTGCAGCAAAAACTATCGTTATCTCTCCGGATCTTTTAATCTAAAATAAAGTATTCACGCACCGTAGTGCGTGAATACTAGATAGGTAGCTTTAATTGAAAATTCTATTTTATTCTACCCTTATTTATAATTAATACATTTTTTTGGATCTCATTCCAAAATCTCTGGTTAATCTCTGTAGTTGTATTAATCGAAACTATGCCATATGATGTAACAGGCCTGTACATAGATGCAAGCGGTGAATTATGATATTTCCATATTGCATTTTCAAAGCTATTTACCCTTCCTTGTAAAATCCACACCATTTTTGGAGCGCAGCTGCCTGCAGTTACACCAAGCTCAATAGAGTATTTACGAATCACATCAAACAAACTATTCCTTTTAATATTTTCTCTGGATGAAAATTTTGCATCAAAGATAACATATTCCTCATTGTGCTCGGCAGATGAGAATTTAAGTACAAAATCTGGTGTATAATAATCTGGTTTATTATAATAAGGCTTTGTTGTTCTGTAAAGGGTAATATTGTTTTCAAACCTTGATGCGCTTATTACCGGCTGATAATATAATGTTGCCACTATATTATCGCAGCTGAGTATATATGTATTTGCCACATCCTTTTCATTATGATAATAGCTATCCTCTGATGTGTATTTATACTTAAATACAGGCTTTTCAATTTCAGCTTTTTTATATCCATTATCTGCTAAAAGTTTTAAAAGCCTTAACAAGCAATAATACTCAAATAACTTATCTAGTGTTTTAACCTGTAAAATTAATCTTTCCTTTTCTAAGCTGTATTCACCATATTGGAACCAACGAACAATAATCTCAAAAACTTGTATATATGGTCTGATTTCGCAAAAAGTGCTTGTTTTTCTTGGTAGCACAGTAAGTGGTGACGGACAAATATCAAAAATCTCGATGTATTGCTTATATACATTTTGAATTATGTCAATAGAATAATTTAGCTCTTCTAAAAGATTTTTACAAAAAGAGACCTGCAAAGATTTAACTGTTATAATCGAAGCTTGATACCCGTCAGGAAAACCACCGTTCATTGTTGAAATAACACGATTCTCGTTCAGTACATCTTCGTTAAATTCTTTATAAATTTGTTTTGCATTTGATAAAACGGTATACAAAAAATTGATTACAATTCTATTTTCATAAACATCCCAACTCTTTTTACTAGCATCCGTCTTTATACGATAAGGTAAATAGTTTTTCATTTGATATTGAATGCCGCTTGAATAAGGAACATTCACTAATTGATCCGTATTTTGCACAATCCAGTCAAAGCTATTTCTAGAAATTGTTTTCACTTTTTCATATGAAACCAAGGTGTTTGACTGTTTAATGGTGTGCTTGGCTTGCATTTTGAAATATAAATAATTGTTTTTGTAACACGAGATGACATTTTCCAATAGCTGGATGTACGAGGTCAAAGATTTATACGCGTGTTTATTCCACTTCCCTTCATAAAAGCTATTACTTATATCTTGTTCGGCATCAGAAAAAATCCATTCTCCAATTTCAGAATCATCGAAAGCAATCAATTCTTGAAGAATCTTTTTTATGTTGGTTTCATCTTCTTGATTCTTGCTCATACACAATAATAAATCAGAAAAGTATTCTTCTGATGACCCGTCAGCATAGGATAATATGAAGGAGAGATCTACGAGATCATAGTGAAGCAAAAAAGGCTGCCCAGCAAAAATGCCTTCTTTGTATTTTATACAACCTTCAACAATAGCTGTTTCACTGTTCAGAATAATATGACCTATTTTTTCTCTATTAACACACACCTCAACAGATTCAATATCGGATTTTTTATGCTGATCACTTGAAAAATAAATTTCATAGTTGCCATCTTCAAAAACTGCAGTGCATTTTGAAAAATCAACAGAGGACATATTCATGGGATATTCTGACAAGTTGATTTCTACTCGCTGTTTCATGCTTTTGCATAACAATATACATTTTATCGCCATAGATATGTCCTCTTTTTCATATTAGTTGATTATCGTGAAAAGAACTGATAGAATCCCATATTATTACCAGCAGCTCTTCTCATACGCTCAAGATGTTTTGCGCTGATAGGCATATTTTGTGCCGTACATTCTTTCATCAAATTTTCAATCAGCCTGTGATAATTTTCTCCGGTTCCGTTGATCGTCGGAAGTATTTTTTGAGAAAACGCATAATCAAGCGGGGCCAGTTTCGTTGCAGGAGTGTCGCGTTCCATACACCTGCAACCAACAGCACAATAATTTTTGACCATTTTCAGATTACGCGGCATAATTTGAAGAGAACATTCTCTGAAAATTCTTTGAATGGCATTCCATTTGTTTTGGATTGACTCATCAATCAAATCGTCCTCTCCAACATTAAACGCTCTCTTGATATCTTCAAACGATACCATGCCCTCAACATTTTCCATATCCTCATCAACTTCATCATCTATTCTGGACGGGTCAAGCATAATAACCCAACTTCTGTCCAAAAACCTGGGAGACAGCTCTTCCGTTGTGTGATCAAAGTTAACCGTTGCAAGAAAACGCAGATGTTCCGGAAGTCTAAAGCTATTATTGCCACCAAGCGCAATATAACGATTTGAAGCAGACCCAAAGTCACAATTTCTGAGAAATGCCGCCCAGTAGTGTTCTAGAGGACTGAGATTTGCTTCGTCCAGCAGGATAATAAAAGGAGCTATGCTTGACCGATTACATCCGTATTCTTTGTCCATTTTAGCAAAAGCGTTGTACACCTCAATATTGCTCTTCTCCATAGACTTGGTCAGCGGATTGTAATAGCCGATAAAATCTTTATGTGAAGACCAGCCTCTTTCCACAGAAATATCAACAAAACGCTTTTGAGGTGCATTGACTGCTAATCCTAATGCTCTTGCAAGAATATTACACAAAGAGGTCTTTCCTGTTCCGGGCTCACCGGCAAATGTAGTGATAAATCCTTGGGTTATACATATAAGGTAATTTGCAACATCGTTGGAAGATACTTCTCTGTGCGCCTTATCTCTAATGAAATCAGCCACACGATTAATTATTTCTGCATAACTCATAGTATCAGTGTGAAGCAGAGCTGTATCGAAAGGAACAATATCTTCCACTGCAGACTCCTCGCCCACTCCGCGCAAAATTTTATCAAGCAGTTTGCTGTCCAGGATTCGAGCAGTTTGCTTTGCTTGGCTGTTAAAAGCTTCTAACGCCGTTTTAAACTGGTCCTGAAGTTTATTATTTTCTAGAAGCTGTTCACCATAATCTTTTTTTGCTCGGTCTCGATCTATTATTAGTAAGTCTCTTTCCGCCTTTAATTCCCCAATTTCTTTTTGTACTCCTATTAAAGCAGCCTGTTCAGTCCTCTCTTTTTTGAGTTTATCAATTTCTTCTGTCAGCTCATTAATTTTATTTTGGCTATCCTCAAAAACAGACTGTTTTGTCTGTTCGGATGCAGCATTCAGCTCCCGGATATGATGTTCTATAGAAGCTTCTTCTGCTTTGAGCTCCGATAAGCGTTCTTTCACAGCGGAAACTTCTGTTATTCTATCTTGAATCTGATCAAAATGATTGCTGACAATCTCATTTACAAGATCTTTTTTTATTTCTGCATCAGATAAAGCAAACTGAACCAATTCTTGGATACTCTCTTTGCTCTGAAAAATATCATTAACTAAAGATTGTATTCTTATGGCTCGCTCCTGAGTAAAATGAGCAGCAGCCTCTTCTTCAATGAGCCGACTTGCCATATCTTTAAGTTGGCGAACCTGATCTCGTGTATAGCTGTTTTCAACGCGAAAATAATCAATAAAGTTATTAATCAGTGTTTCATCGCTTATCCAATCATAATGATACTCGGACTCTTCGGGAGAAGGGAAAACAGATTTAGGAATAATAATTACAGCTTCCTTATCAGTCTGATCGGTAATGACCAACAGTTCATCATTATAATCCACAGAATTGTATTCAGCAATAGTATAATTATAGTTTTTTATACCACGCAGAGGCATATATCCTTCTTTTATATCATCATACTCAAATGGGCCGTATAGCTTACTTTCATATCTTAACAAGATAAGTGTGGTACATAAAGTACAATCAGGCTCTGGAATATATCGATCCTTTTTTATAGTAGCTATGTCGCTGTTGATATCAATTACTTGATAAAAATCTTTTCCTGAAAAAGAATCTATCCAAATTTCAGAACCTGCCCTACCATATTGAAAATTATATTTAAGGCTATACATATTGTTTGCGTCATAATTTGGATATGCTTCTTTGTTGATTCTTATTCTTACTAAAGAACCAAATTTCGAAAAAACATCCTCAGCACTATCATCACCCTGAATGCGCGCTTCAATTCGACCAAATTTAGGGAAATCATCAGAATTTATTAAATCATATGTATTGCCTCTAATTAAGACGCGGGGATAAACATAGCACACCTTATTTGCACGGCCATAAGGATCTTCATAATTCTCATTATAAAAGAGCCATGCCAAAATATCCTTTCCCATGTATTCTTTGAAATCCATTTAATTATCTCCTTTTATATAGCATTTTATCAAGTAGGATGTCTGCCGTATCTGAATATTTCCTTGCCACATTTTATAATATCGTATCATATATGACATATAATTACAAGATAACATAATTAATTCGCAGTGCCACAAATCAAATGGCAAAGTTCAAATCACTTATATTGTATTGCCATAGCTGATATAAGCTTTCATAAGCTTTTGAATTTGTAGATGTCTTCCCCTGCCAGCACCGCGCACCTGTATTCTATAAGCCGGCGCAGGTTTTCTTTTTGCTCATCGCTCATCAGTGAGCGGCGGCAGATGTCTGTAAAGGTCTGTTTTTTGCCAATAAGGCGGTCTGTCAGCCTTTGGGCCACCGCTTTTTCAATGCCCCGGCTGGCGGCAAAGGCAAAAAAGTCCTTTGGGCGCAGGCCGCGTTTTTTGCCGTTCAGCGTGAGGGCAGTCTGCTCGGTGTCCTCCGGCATCAGCAGGTTTACCGGCAGCAGGTCATAGGCCGGAGACAGCACATAACTGCGGCTGCCCGGAGCCGTTTCAATCAGTGAAAAATTTTTCAGGTGCATATCCGAATTGCCGGTGATAAAGCAGAACACCAGGCGGATAAACATTTCGGTGATATCCAGGCCCGGGCGTGAGGAAAAGCGGCGGATTATGCCGGCACACCTCTCGTAGGAGCCTTTGTATTTGTCCCGGGTCAGGCGGCCGGAAAGCTGGCAGAAGTCCTCCATGGCCAGCATTTCTGTGCCGGCTTTGCCAAAAATCCTGTCCACCCTTCTGGTGATATACGCCGTCTGCCCCTGCCGGGCTATCAGCCGGTGGGGCACTGTGGATATGCCGGCGGCATCTGCCATAAGCATGACAGCCTGCTCCGCCCGGGGCATATTTTCAAACTGCTCCACCGGAGGCTTTAAAATATAGCCGGTAGGGTAGTTTACCAGCGTCAGCCTGGGGCCGTGCCTGTCAGCGTCCAGGTGCAGTGACAGCTTTTTCTGTACGCCGGGCACGGTCAGTCCCCGGCCTGTGCTGTCTTTTGCCAGCTGTTCCAGCGTGCGGCTGTCGATATTTATCCGCGGCAGCTTGCCGGTGGAAAAAAACTTTTTCACGCAGGAGGCATGCCAGCCCCCCTCCTCTGTGCCTTTAAGCGGTTTGCCGCAGCACAGGCAATATCCGTCTGTGTGTAATGTTGTCCGTTGCACTGTTTTCCTCCTCTGTGTTGCGGCCGGTTATTCTTCCGCCATTTTTATGCTCACATTGCCTATCGGGTCCCGGCAGACAGCCAGCAGCAGGCCGAAACGGTCCGCCGGGTCTATCTTCCAGTTGCGGCTGGCCACATCCAGCAGCCAGCCCTCGGGAATAAGCCCGTCAAAAAAGGCAAACAGCGTGGCAGAACTGTACTCTTTTTTATCCGCAGGCAAAGTCAGCGACACCGCCGCCCCTCCCCGGGCCAGATAATTTTCGTCATAAATAAACGAATATCCCTCGTCCGTTTCCATTATCTGCCCGGCAAGACGGCCGCACAGATACACATTGCCCTTTCTTCCTGTGCTCATCTGTTCCCTCTCCTTCTTAAAAACATAAAAATCTCTGATAAAAAATTTTTCTGCGCCCGGCTCTGCCTATGATTAAAAAAATTTCCGGGGTATATTATGCCCGTAATGTCCGCGCGCCGGGCGGCTTTGCCCGCAAACCCCGGCAGCGCGCTGTTTATACAAAATCCGCTTTCCGCAAAATCTTTTCATCGTCTGATTGCCCCGGCCTGTAATCTTTACAGTGAAAAACCGGCAAGCCGGAATATTTCTGCTGTTTGCCGCCGGGAGGAATATGGATTTTTATTGTAAAATCGTAGCCGGTTCACTCTCCGCCTGCAAAACCCGCGGCAAAATATATCTTTTCCCGGCGTCTCCCCTCTTTTCCGGGCAAACGCCGCTTTCTTGACAGAATATATCCTAAAAAGGCGGGCGTTTCCGCCGGAGAATCAGGCCGGCTATTCCCTGTCAATCCTGCCGGGGACAGCCTCGGCGCCGAACATGGCCAGTGCCTTGTTCACCTTGTCCATTCTCACGCTCTCCTTGCCCTGCTCCAGCTCGCGCACAAATCGCAGGCCCAGGCCGCTCCTCAGCGCAAATTCCGCCTGGGTAAGGCCGGCGGCTCGCCTGTTCTCCCTGATAAACCGGGCAATCTTGTTCATAGCTGTACCTCCAGGATTTGTTCTGCTTATATTTTACACCCTTTCGGGTATAAAGTCAATAAAATGCAAATATTTTATACCTTATAGGGTATAAAAATATATTAAAATAAAATAATTGCACCCGAAAAGGTATAATTTAAAATAAATTATAGTAAATTATACCCTATCGGGTGTTGTATGTATTCTGTTAAAATTGAATTCAGTCCTTTGGCAGGAAGAATGCCCACACGCCGGCTGACATCTCCCCGGCGGCAAACAGCCTGGGGCGGCCGTTTATCTGTACGCTGTACACATTCAGGCGCAGCTGGCGGCCGTACTTCGGGTCGGTGACCTCAGCCGCAAGGCCTGTGGACTGCCAGTGATATTCAAAAATTTTCACGCCGAACAGTTCAGCCGGGCCGTCCGGCCCGGCACATTCATATATAAATTCCATATTTTTTCCTTTCGGGCAGAAGATACGGCCGATGGGTTTGCGTTTTTTGCCCGGTTGTATTTAAAATTCCGGCTGTCGGGCAAGCCTGCGGGCTGTCCGGGAATTTGTGTTTTTTAGCCGGCTGTATCCGGGATTTTTTGCCGCCGGGCACTTCGCCTGCCGCGGCTTCGGCCGTTATATTTTTATTTAATACAGGCGGTGCGGCCGTCGCCCTTTCCCGCCGGGTGAATAGGAGCCGCCGCTTTTGTAAAAATACGCTGTCGCCAATCTGCCCTGATTACTCCCCTCGCTATCGCTTCCCCCTGCCCTGCTCCCCTCTCTGCACACTTTTTGCTTATTCCGGCGGTCGGATTGTCGGCCAAAATATACCCGGGATATAGTTTGGCCGGGGGAAATTTTTCTTTTAGGGAAAAACGGGACAGGTCAAAAAGCTGTTTTGCCCTTTCGGTGCGGAAAATGACAGCAGACCCGGCGGACATATCTGCCGCCGGGAGGGTGAAAAGAAGATATCGGCTTGATATTATCTGCCGGAAAAGGCGGGGCCGCCCGGGCAAGGGTGATTTGCTTTGTGCGGGTTTGCCGGCGGAGAAAAATATCGGCAAGACGGGTTTTCCGTTTTGCATGGTTTTGCCCCGGACAGCAGGAGAAAAAAGCAGACAAGAAAACACAGGCAACGGCGGTAAAATTGAAAAACCGCATATAAAAACGGCGCCCGGTTTATGGCCGGACGCCGTCTTTTTTTGCGGCCGGGGTCATCCCCCTGCCGTTATTCGGTTGTTTTTCAGCCTATCCGGCTGTTTTTCCTTTTGAGAGTTACGACTGCTCCCGCCAGACCTGCCGCAGAGGCAATCAGCAGTGCAGCCCACATGCCGATGTGTCTGTCGTCGCCGGTCACAGGAGGTACTATATGCTCTTCTGCCCTGTAATAGTTGGTAAAGGTCAGGCCGCTTACCTCTTCTGTGCCCTTGTATACCTTGTAGGTTGCTTCCAGACTGCCTTTCCGGTTGTCTGTTACATTTACCTTCACAGTATACTCGGTATCGTCATAATCCACATTCCGCAGATTGCCCTTCTGCTCCGTTACGGTATATACATACTCGCCGGCAGCCGAATAGGTGAATTCGGGGAAGGTGAATATGCCGCTGGCATCATTGTAGGCGTATTTCTCATCGCCCCGGGCATCCCTGATGACGAATGTGAACTCATTCGCGCTCATCCGTCTGCCTTGCAAAGTCTTGGAACCGCCCAGTTTGAGGGTTACATCCTTTGCCTTGTAGCTGTTCTCAAATCCGACAACAGCTATAGGTGCGCCGCCCTTGGAGTATTCAACAGCCGCCACAAGCTGGCCTGCGTTGTCGGTTACAGTTACTTTCGCACTGTAAACTGTCCGGTCGTATTCCACGCCGCCCAGGCTGCCCTTGGTCTCTCTTATGGAGTAGTTGAACTCACCGGGCTGTGAGTAGTTGACCGTGGTGAAATCCACAGAGCCGTCCGCGCCGTTTTTACCGGTGGAGACGATGTCGCCGTTGTTGTCTTCCACAACAAACTCAAACTCGCCTGCGTTCATTGCTCTGCCGGTCAGCGTCTTGGTGGCTGTCGGCTTCCAATATGTGCCGGTGGGTTTATAGGTGTTGCGGAATACCACGCTGTCCATTCCGGTCCATTCATAGCTCAGGTTGCCGTTGCCGTCATCTGATACTGTCACAGACAGGTCAAACACTGTGGTGTCGTAGGTGATGTGGGCATCGCCCTTGTTTACCTCGCTCACCCTGAAGTTGAATGTGCCGTCGGCATAGAATGTGAGAACATTCTGGCCGAACTTCACGCTGCCGCCGGCATCGTTGGTGGCTGTGATGGAATTGGAGCCGTTGGAGAACCTGAACAGGCCGTCATCCAGCGCTGTCTGGGTTGCATCGTCGGCTACCCGCAGTGTAAACTCAAACTCGCCCGCGTTCATCGTCCTGCCGGTCAGCTCTTTTCTCACCTCTACCCAGCTGCTTATCTCGCCTGCCTTGTAGCTGTTGGAGAAGTTAAAGTTCCGGGTGTCGGTGCCGTTGAGCACATTGGCCACCAGCTGTCCGTTGCCGTTATCGGTTACCTCTATCTCAACCGTGTACGGCTGTGTGTTGGAGGATACGCCGCCGTGTGCGGGGGTTCTCTCCGCCACTTTGTAGCTGTACATGCCGGGCTGTGAGAAGGAGATTGCGCCGAAGGTAAATCTGCCGTCTGCGCCGTTGGTCACCTCTGCCGGGTTGGGCATCGGTGCGCCCGCGGTAACGGCTTCCACATAGAATGTGAACTCGCCGCCTGTCATGGCTATCGGGTCGCCTGTCACAGCGTCGGTGTATGTCTTTGTTCCGGAGAACGCCGCCACCGTAGCCGGTGAAGCGGAATAGGTGTTGACAAATGCCACCGCGGTCGCCGTAGCACCGTCTGCCGTGATTGCGCTCGTCACATTGTAAACGCCCCGTGCGCTGTCGTAGGCCACAGTATATGTCACCGTGTAAACGGTTTCATCATAGGTCACGCCGCCCAGGCTGCCCTTGGTCTCCCTCACCTCATAGCTGTACTGTGCGTCAGCTTTCGGGAAGGTGATTGTGCCGAAGCTCAGCGTGTCGGCAACGCCGTTTGCCGCCCGCTTGTTTTTCAGCGTGGTGGCTGTGGGAGCCGGGGCTCCGCCCAGCGCTGTCACTGTGAACTCAAACTCATCTGCCGCCATATCCCTGCCGTTGAGGGTCTTGGTGGCGGACAGTGTGGCTGTGGGATCTGTCGGTGTGTAGGTGTTGTTGAATGTCAGGTCCACACCGGAGGTCTCGCCGGCGGTGATTGTGCCGTCGTAGTTGTCCACAACCGATATTGTCACAGTCTTTACGCTCCGGTCATAGGTCATGTTCCGGGCGCCGCCGTTTGTTTCGGTCACCTTGAACTGATATGTGCCGGGCAGTTTGAATGTGATTGCATCAAAGGTAAAGTTGTGATTATCCTTTGTGGCTGTGGCTGTGGTGTTGGCAGGCATTATCACATTGCCGGCCGCTATTGCGTCGATTGTAGCCTGATGGCTGTCATCGGCTGTAAGGGTAAATGTGAACTGCTCATCTGTCCAGTCTTTGCCGGTCAGAGTCTTGCTGCCGTCGATAACCCGGGTGGTGCTGACATCGCCCAGGCTGTACCTGTTGGTAAAGGTCAGGCCCGCGTCGGGTGTGACGGTGTATCCGTCCTGCGCAAGAACCAGCTTGCCCTCGCCGTTGTCAACAACAACGAAGGTGATGTTCCTTACCTCCTCATCATAGGTTATGTTTGTGATGCTGCCCTTTGTTTCGCTTATCGCAAAGGTGTAGGTGCCGGGCGCATGGAATGTGATGTCACCGAACGCCATCGCGTGTGTGGAGTTGTCGCTTGAGATGGATATTGTTGTCTGCCGCGGCATTTCCACTGTGCCATCTGTCACCTTGTCAGCCGTGGTTCCGGTGGCTGAAAGTGCAAAGCTGAAGCTGTCGCCGGGCTGCCAGTCTCTGCCTGTCAGGTTTTTGTAAACATTCAGGTATGTGGCGCCGGATACCGGCAGTTCATCTGTTGAATAGTTGTTGGTAAATGTGAGGTTTGCGCCGTAAAGCACCTGCGGTGACACTGCCAGTGTGCCGGTGCCCGGGTCGGTAACAGTAACTTTTATAGTTACAACCTTGCCGGAGTAGGAAACACCGGGTATCTTGTCGCTGTCAGCGGGGACAACCTCGCTTACCTTAAAGATGTACTCACCTGTCTTTTTGAAGGTGATGTCACCGAATGTCCGGCTGTGGTTTGCAGTGCCGGAAACTGTCCGTGTGTCGCTTGTCAGCACGATGTCGCCGTCGGTTACGGCTGTCCGTGTGGTCCGGTCGCCTGTTTCCAGCTTGAAATCAAAGCTGTCGGTGCCCGTCCAGTCACGGCCTGTCAGCTCTTTGGTAACTGTCAGGTTTGCCGTGCCGTCCAGAGTGCCGGGGTCTGCCCGGTAGCTGTTGGCAAAGGAAGCTGCGTTTACAACCTCGCTTACCGCGCTGCCCGCCGCGTCCTTGGTCCTGGTGATGGTGGTGGTGGCGGAAATATTGCCGTCGCCGTCATCTGTCACCGCTATCTGTACGGTGTACTCGCTCTTGTCATAGGTCACGCCGCCCAGGCTGCCCTCAGTCTCCTTTACGGTGTACTCGAAGGTCTTGCCTGCGTCCGCCTGCGTGAAGGTGAGGCCGGACAGTTTCTTCATTATGAGCTTCACTCCGGAGTTTCTGCCCTCACTGTTGGTGAAGGAAGCGTCGGAGGCATCCGGTGCCGGTGTGCCGTTTTCGGCTGTGATTGTGAAGGCGAACTCTCCCCGTGCCATGCTGCGGCCGGTAAGGGTCTTCTCCACATCTATTCCGGCAAAGGTTGTGCCGGTGGCGTACTCATTGGTCCATACCAGCGCGTCATCGTCCACCTGTGCGCTCATCTCGCCCTCGCCGTTGTCCGTAACGGTGATTGTAAAGGTCTTGGGCCGGCTGTCATAGGTCATACCGCCGGCACTGCCCTGCTGCTCGGTGACGGTGTACTCAAACACCTTGGTGTAGGTGTCGCTGTCCTGCGCCTTTACCGCGCCGGTCATATCCGACTGGTCAAAGCTGAAGCTGCCCAGGTCGATGGCCGCCCGGCTGCCGGAAGAGGGCTTGATTGTAACGGTGTCGTTTGCCGGCATCGGTGCGCCGCTTGTCACCGCCTCAATCTTGAAGGTGAACTCATCGCCGCTCTTGAATTCACGGCCGGTGATGTTCTTTGTACCCCGGGCTGTGGCTGTCGCAGATACCGCATAGCTGTTGGTAAATGAGAAGTTGTTGCCCGTCACGCTGTACTGTATCTCCTCCACACCGTTTTCGCTGGTGCTGGAAACAGTTACGATTATCTCCTTGCTGCTGTGGTCAAAGGTCACTCCTTTGTACACCCAGTTGCCGGAGCTGTCTTTTTCAGCGCCCGGCAGCGCGTTGCCGTCGTACAGGCCGTTGTCTGTGGGCTGCAGCTCGGTAACGATGTACTTGTACTCCTTGCCCACCATTGTGTAATCCAGGCTGATAGCCGGTATCACAATCTGTCCGGAGCTGGCGTTCTGATAGATATATCTTCCCGCCGGATTTGCCACGCCCAGTGAAGGCATCGGCTGGCCTGCGTCTGTGGTAAACTCATCCTGTGAGCCTGCACTGCGGCTGCCTGCCGCCACTATCTCAAACTGGAACTGCTCCGAGTCGCTGTAATCGGTGAGCAGCTTGCCGTTGAGGGTCTTGCTGCCGTACAGGGAAACCTGTGCGGTCTGCTGCCGGTAGGTGTTTTCAAAGGCCACATAATCCTGTTGCGGAAGCTGCCGTGAATTGTACAGCTCTGTCCATACACCGCTGGAGGCTTCCTCGCGGCTGGATATGGCCACATTTGACACAGACAGGGTGCCGTTGCCGTTGTCTGCCACATCCACCACCAGACGGTACTGAACGGTGTCATAGGTCATACCGGGCAGTATTTTATCCGCCGGGTTGGAGGCTGTGTCTGTGCCGCCGGGCAGATATTCGTAAATCACATACCTGTACTGTCCCGGCGCGGTAAATTCAAACTGGCCAAAGTCTATCCGCGCGCTGGCGCCGGTGGTGGGCGTGATGTCCACAGTGGCGCCCGTCGGCAGTGGCGCGTTGGGAGTTATACCGCTGGCAGAGGTGATAAAGCGGAATATATCCCCTGATTTAAACTGTCTGCCGGTGATGGTTTTGATGCCGCTGATACCCAGCCGGTCACCTGTTACGGTGATGGGTGTCACGGAGTAGTTGTTTACAAATTCCGCCTGTGAAACGCTGCCGGAGGCTATTGTTCCGCTGGCGTTGCCGGCCGGGCTGGTCTGTGTAAAGCCGTCCGGAAGGCCGGTCTCCTCCACCGTGTATCTCGTGCCGTCCTCCAGGCCGTATATGCGCATGGTCTGGCCGGCTTTGAGCGTGAAGGTGCCGCCGCTGGCTATTGTGGTTTTGCTGCCCCGCATACTGCCGTCGGAATTGAACACCGCGGCGGTGTATGACTGTTCGAGCTGTGAACCTACAGGAGCGGTGAATGTCACACTGAATGTGAACTGTGCGTCATTGGGAGCTGTCAGCCCCTCTTCGGCGGTCACTGTCTTGGTCACTGCCAGCTCTCCCGGCAGCTGCTCTGTCATCACGCCGTTGTTGCCCAGGTATACATTTACATATCTGGGGTCGTCCACATTGTCCCATGTGGGTGATGTGGCGTAAGGCGCTGTGCCGGTGTTGTTGCTCTCCTTGTCCAGCGCGTGGTTGTAAAGGGATGTCACCCTGGGAGAGCCTGCCGGTACATACAGGTTGCCGTTTCTGTCGGTTTCTATATATCCGGCCACTGATAAGTTGCTGGCGCCGGGTATTGTGATCACATTTCTCTGCGCCTCATTCCGACCCACTGTATAGTACTCTCTGTAATAGTAGTATGTCCGGTCGGGGTCCAGCGGACCTCTTGCCGGCTGTGTGCAGCCGGGATCGGTGTACAGCGCGGTGTCATGCTGGAAATAATAGAAATCGTTGGTCAGCGCCGGCTCAAAGCTGGTATAAACCTGCTGTGCCCGCGCGCCGGCGGTGTATTTGTTGGCGTAAAATCTCACATCGCCGTTGCTGTCTTTATTTGCGGCAATATATGCCTGCATAGCCGCATCCGGGTCATCCAGCGCCGTGAGCGCCTCGTCCTTCAGGCTCACGCCGTAGAACAGACGGATGGGGTATGCCTCGGTGATTGTGGTGACGGCTTTGCCATCCCGGTCCACACCCACCTGGTAGTAGCGCATGGGTATCATCGATGCGGGTATCCTGATTGTAACCGTATCGCCTGCCTGCAAACTGCCGGAGGAGGTGACGGTTATCTGTATATCCGCCAGGTTGCCGTCGGGATATATCGGGTTGGCCTCCACCGTTCCGTTAAAGGTATAGGTGGTCACATTGCCCTGCTTGTTCACCGTGGGTGAAGAATACACCGTGTCGGCAAAAACAATGCTCTTGAAATCGTCAACCTGCATATAATCGCCCAGTGTGTCGGTGTATGTGATATAACCGCTTCTGTGCGGGTTGCCCTCGTCGGTCACCGTGGGGCTCATCGCCTCCAGCCGGGTGATGTCGCTGAATATATCACTGAACACTGTATTCAGGCTGTCGGCGTCAGCGGCCGCCTTGTAATACTGTGTGGGATTGCCGTCGCTGTCCTGCGCCCTTTCGCCCAGCCAGTTATAGCTGCTGGCGTTGGGGTAGTTGCTGGACACGCCGTGCATATAGGCGTTAAACCTTCCCGATGTATCGGAGGGATTGGCACCCTCAAAAACACCTATGGTGTATATCAGTGTGCCCGCCCGCTTCATCGTCTGGGCATTGGTTATCGCACCATTGGCCACATAGTTGTCAAATCCATCGAAATCGTTTGGCTCGCCGTCGGTGAAGAATATTACCACCTTCCGGGCGCCGTCCCTGGCACTCGCCAGCGCATCCTCCGCCTTCTCCATGGCGTAGTCAGCCCTTGTACAGCCGTTGGGCCGCAGCCGGTTTATAGCGTTCTCAAGGTCATCGGCGCCGGTGCCGGTGCAGTCTGTCAGCTGTTTTACTATCTGGGTATAGTTGTAAGTATTTCCGTCGGAGGTGTAGGTGTCGTCACCCACAGTATCCGTGCTGTTGCCGGAAAACTTGACTATACTTATCCTGTGCTTGGTGTCCGCCGGCATATTGGCATTTGCCCGCTCGGTGGACCGGATAAAGCCGTTGGCCGCAGCTTTCAGAGCGTTTATCTTCGGCTGGGTTGTGCCCTGGCCCCTGGTATAGAACTGTACATGGCTCCGGTCGTTGTCATCCGCGCTTGTTTTGGGTGTCACATAAACTCGGTAATAGTTCTGGGTGTAGTACCAGCCCCTCTGCTGGCCCCAGCCTCCTCTGGTATAATCGACCTCGTGCCACCGTCCGTTTACCTTGACATAGTAGGTTCTGTTGGTGTTGGGCGAATACACTTCGCTGTAAGAATACGAAGTGATATCCTGGCTCATACTTCCCGACAGGTCCAATACCAGAACTATGTCCAGAGGTGTCACCGACTGTCCGGTGATCCTGGCCGTGGATGACAGGGCGGAATAGCCGATGAGAAAATCGCTGTCGCCCTTGGCGATAGTTTCGCTGATATTGCCTGTCAGGGCGATATCGCTGTCACTTACCGTCTTGTCGGTCCATATACGGCCCACATTTCGCGTGTCGCTTCCGATGGTCTGTTGCCATGCATTCAGGGTGCCCGGGTCGGAATTCACCGCCGCGTCCGCCTGAATGACCGAAGTCATAACCATGGACAGCGCCACCGCGCCCGCCAGCAGCAGGCTGACTATGGCCTTGACACGCTTTCGCTTGTCCGTTTTCATAACATCTCTCCTTCTTTATATTTTTCGCCGCGGACAATCGCTCGCCATCACCCCTCCTTTCACCTTTTACGCTTTTTTCACCGCCAAAAAGCGTATTTCCACAAGGTGTACTTTCAGACAGGATGAAAAATTGTCCGCAAGCAAAGTATATTTATTCAGAATTGTATCCCGATGACGCGCATATCTCCGAAAAAAATCTTTTTAAATATACTTACATAAAGTTTACCACTTAAATTATTTATGTGCAACAGCATTTCTTCACTTTTCACACACACTTTTGTAAAAAATTGGAAATTAATTTGGTGAATATATACAAAAAAATGTCGATAAATGTCGAAAGGCCGGTAAAATCTGTCATTGTTTCAGCCTGGCGGCTATCACATAGCGTATGCTCTCGTCCGATGTACAGGTGGACAGTATAAGTATCCTGTCCTGCCGGCCGACACTTGTGCCGAAATCCACATAGCTGTACCGGGTCAGAAAATCCAGCGTGAATTCCAGGTCCTTCTGCGACGGGTTGGGGTCTATGTAGTCAAGGCTCACCGGCACATCGCAGGCGGAGAAAATCTGCCACTGCGTCTGCCCGGACATCAGCTCCAGCGATATTTCCGGGTGCCGCCGGGCAAAGGAGGCGTCCTTGTACCTTTTCAGCTTGCTGAATTTTTCGCTGTCCGCCTCATCCTCCAGCGAATGGCCGTAGATTATCGTCACACTGTCCTGCAAGCCGCCGGCTCCGGCGGTGTTCTCGCAGTCCATAAAGTAACAGCCCCACACATCGCTGTTTCCCTCCTCGTCAACACGCAGGTACTCCTCGTTGTCCTCGCCCTGAAAAACCGGATTGTCTATCTCACAGCCGTCCACCGTAAGCCAGCCCATGACATCGCTGTTTTTTTCGCGGGCCCGCCGCAGCTGCCGGGACACCGAATGCTGTGATGACCGCCCGGAGGACGAGACACTGCTGTCCTGCCCTGCCCCGCAGCCGACCAGCGACAGCAGCAGGAGCGCCGCCGCGGCAAGAGGCAAAATTTTTATTTTCATAAATCAACTCTCCTTTTCCGTTATGAGATGATTATACACAATCCCCCTGCCCTTTTACAATCACAGCAGGTGCCGGAAAATACCGGCAAAAAACTAAAAAACAGCCCCGGAGGGCTGTTTTGCGTATTGAAAATCCGTCACAGCTTTACGCCGGTGTTCGGGTTGGTTTTGGCCGGGGTGAACTCGGAGAGCATATGGCCGTTGCCGGGGTCAAAGTTGATGTTTTTCAGCGTTATGCCGCTCACCGCATAGCCGGTATTTCCCCTCACAAAGGTCAGGGTTATGTTTTTGCCGTATATTTCCTGCCAGATAAAGTGCGGTACGCTCTCTTCACTGCCCACATCTATTCTCATACTGCCCCTGCTGCCTAAATTGCGGATGCTTGTCAGCACGCCGTTCCAGTCGTAGGATACATCGGGAGCGGAGGGTGCGGAGGGCTCGGCGGGTTTTCCGGGCAGGGCGCTGAGAAGAGCAAAGTGGTCTTTCCAGCCGTCGGCCTGTTTGTAATCTTCCAGGCTGTCGGCCGGCACATGGATTTTTTCAAGGCTGTCACAGCTGTCAAAAATTACAGTGTTGCCATATCGGTCAGCACCGATTGCCGGCGGAACATTTGCGTTTACCGTAACCTGTTTAAAGACAAAGGCCAGCGAGATAAAGGGCAAAATTTTCTTTTTTCATACTTCTCTCCCGTAAATTTTTGCGGCCTGACAGATGCGGACAAAGTCCGGATTGCCTTTTGCCTTGGACAGTGCGTTTTTTCAGGCCTGTTTTATCTGATTATAACCCACACAGGCGTGGCCGGCAACTGTTTTCTGACAAAAAAGACAAAGCCGCTTTTTCTTTATTCACAGGCCGTTGTCCTCCAGCCGTCCGTAAAGTATATCCCTTATCACATAGGCGGGGCCTATACTTCTGTCCCTGGTCTGTTTCAGCGCCGCGGCTATTTGGCCTATCCTGTCATAGGCAAAGTCGGACAGATACACCGACATCTGCCTGTCAGCCTGCCGGGTTTTGCCCTTTTCCATTCCGCCGGCTTTCAGCTGGAATATATCCTCTTCGTCGCGCACCGTGTAGGGCAGTATATCCGGCTTTTCCAGCCGCTTTTCCAGCAGGGCGGACACATAGGTGGGTGTGAGGTAACCGGCCTTCCTGGCGGCGGCGTCCAGCCGCGCCCTCACTGTTTTGTGCACTCGTATCACATATCTTTTTCTGGCCATCGGCCCTCATCCCCGCTTATCTGCCGCCTGAACCGGCTCAGCTCCGATATAAGCCGGTCCACATGGGCCAGCACCGTGTCCCGCCGGCTGTCGGCGGCCCGGTCTATCTCCCTGATTTTGTCGGTCTTTTTCTTTTTCAGCCTGTCAATTCGCCTCATTATATCGTCGCAGTCCTTTATCACCGCTTCGCGGTAGCTGGCTTTGTGCGCCGCCCTCACCGCCGGCCGCGCCTTCTTTTCCGGCGGCAAGGGCAGATCCGCCCTCACCTGCTCTATCATCCGCGCGGCCTGTGCGTCAGTTCCGGCCTCACAGGCGGCCAGCAGGCCGTCCAGCACCTTTTTGTACCGCCGCCGGTATCCTTCTGTGTTTTCGGGATAAACGGCCTTAAAAGCCAAAATTGCCCGGTTTGCGGCCACTTGGTTTTCTTCGCTGAGCTTTACAAGGGCGTCGGCCTCCTTTTTGCTGATACGGCCGTCGTCCAGCAGGTTTTTGAGAGCCGGTATCAGACTGTCGATAATCCTCAGATTGCGGAACAGGCTGCTGCGGCCTATGTTGGACACCTTCATCAGCAGCTGTCTGGCCTCGGTCTCGCTCAGGCCGTATTCCCGCTTTACATTGTCGCGGTATCTTTCCATGGCCAGCCTGGTCAGCTTTTCGTCGCCGGCGCCGCCCCTGGTTTGCAGGTTGGCCGCGTCCAGCACTATCCGTTCCTGCCTGGGGCTAAGGCCGGTCAGAACCCTGCAAGGCGCCCGGCGCCAGCGGCCCACATCGGCCGTCTGCCCTGCCGCCCGTTTTTCCAGCCGCCGGTTGTGCAGCAGTGTCAGCGCGCGGTATCTTCTTTCACCGGACAGTATCACATATTCCCCCGGCCGCCTTCTGGACACCACCAGGTTGTGCAAAAGGCCGTTGCGCTCTATGTCCTCCGCCAGGGTCTGTATATCTTCCTCCCGGTCCAGCTGTCGGTAGTCGTTGGCCTCGTTCAGTTTTATGTTTTTCAGCGGTATGTTTTCCAGCTGCGCTCCGTCCCGGTCTTCCCCCAGGTAGGAGGACATATCTTTCAGCCGGTCTGCGGCTCTGCCTGCCGCCCGTTCTTTTTGCTGTGCCACCTTTTTGGCATATCTGTTCATCGCCATATTTTACCGCCTTTCCGCCAGTCGGCTTTTTATTTCTTTCCACAAATCCAGATAATCTTTGGAGGGGTTTTTCCTGGGGTTTATCAGCACGCAGGGTTTTCTTTCTATGGTGCTTTCGTTGACAATGTTGCCCTTTCTGATGGCTGTTTTAAACAGCTTGTCACCGTAGGGCGCGGCCAGGCGTGAGGCCTCGGGGTTTTCCTCCTCGTCGCGGCTGACAAAGGCCAGGTTAAGGTAATAATCGGTCAGCGCGGTTTTTTCCACTATTGTGGGCAGTATGCCCAGCAGGTCTATCTCGATTTCGTATTTTTCCTCCAGCGCCCTGCGCAACGCGTCGGTTACCAGCAGGGACTCTATTCCCTGTTCTTCCAGTTTCAGCGGTATTATCACCCGGCTGGCGGCCACCAGCGCCGTCTGTACCGTCAGGCTGTTCTGGGCCGGGGGTGTGTCTATCAGCACATAGTCATAGTCCCTGGTTTCAAATATTTCAGACAAAACATTGAACAGAAACTGTGCAGGCTCGCTGCCGTCGTCGGCGCTTATCAGCTTTATCTGCTCTTCCAGATAGGGTGTCGCCATATTGCTGGGGATGATGTCCACATTTTCCATCTGTGTTGGCCGTATAAATTCCGTTGCAGGCAAAAGGTGCCGGCTGCGGGCCAGCTCGTACAGACCCTTACCCTTAAAGGCGTTGTCCGCCAGGCGCCGGCCTGTCAGAAACATGGTGCTGTTGGCCTGGGTGTCGGTGTCCACCACCAGCACCCTGTATCCGTCCAGGGCCATTGCCGCCGCCAGGTTTATGGTGGTGGCTGTCTTGCCCACGCCGCCTTTGCCGGCGGCTATTGTGATAACTTCCGTCATATATAGATCCTTTCGTACAGTCCACCGATGGATAGTTGCTGATGTTAAATGAAATCAGTCAGTCCATCGGTGGATAGTTGCTGATAAATTTATTTAAAAATATTATATCACACCCCTGCGCCCTCCGTCAATGAAAAGCGAAATGTTACAAAATATTACACCTCCCCCCACTGTACGCCGGTGGCAGGCGGGCAGATGGTATCTGACGGTGTGGCAGATTGCAAAACAGACTTTGTCAGTCCACCAGTGGACAGTTGCTGATGTTTGTATTGAAAGCATTGCAGATAACACTGATAAAAAAATTATCAGACCTCTGTATACCCGCACCATATAAGTCCGCCGGAAGATACACTCATGAAAATGCGCGGCGTGCCCACACCTGCGCCGGCCGCCGGGTGAGGGTAGGTGAAAAGGCGCCTATCACCGTATCATCGCCGATGGTGACCCCCGGCAGTATAACTGCGCCGCCCACAATCCATACATTTTTGCCTATCCTCACCGGGGCGGAAATGGTGGTGCAGAATTCAAAGGAGCCGTCCTCCTTTTTTCGCCCTGCCTTTGGACGGCTTTTGTGGGGTGAAAGGCGGTGTATATCTGCACATTGGGGCAATCAAACAGCCGTCGCCTATCTCTATGATGTTGTCATCCAGAAAGGTGCAGTTCATATTCACTTCACAGCCGTCGCCGAAATGGATATTTTCGCCGTAATCCACATAAAAAGGGGGAGTTATCCGCAAATTTGTCCCGCGGCTGCCCAGCAGGCGGGACAAAATTTCATCCTTTGCGGCCAGGTCTGCCGACGGGGTAAGGTTGTACTGTCTTACCAGGTCTTTTGCCAGGTGCCGCGTTCCAGCAGCCGGCTGTCGGAACAGTCATAGGGCAGTCCTGCCGGCATTTTTTCCTCTTCTGTCATAAAAACCCCTTTATATCTGCCGGTTTTACATGTCTTCCCAGCGGGGAACCTTGTCCATGTTGTCCATTATCACATCGCCGCCGGCAGGGGAGGGAACAGGGTCCGGCCGGTCCAAAAATTCCTGCCAGTTGTCCAGCGTGTTGTACAGGGTGACTTTCAGGTATTTTTTGCGGTATTTTACCTGTCTGCCGCCGCGCTCTACATACTCCCAGAAGGCCCGGCAGCCGTAAGTCATAACCGCTTTTTTGAAAAACTGCGGCAGCTGCGCCCGCGCCAGGATTTCGTTTATGTTTTTCAGCGCGGCGCTGTCTGCGCCCTTTTGTTTTATATCGTCCCATACGGTGTCTATCAGCACATCCAGTATGTCGTCGTAGTTGTCCTTGTATTCGCCGGTGAATATATCCTTGAAGCTGGAGCCCAGGCGTGCGGTAAAAGCCTTTTGCAGGTTGTACCTTTTGGCCGTTTCCATGGCGGACAGCTCCTCGTTTACCACTATCGTCTCGGTGAACTGCTCCTCGTCAGACATACCCAGGGACATCAGCAGCTGTTTTTTCACATCCCGCGCAATATAACGGCTTTTTCTTATCCTGGCTTCCTCCACCTTTTTGTTCACCTGGTTTTCTATGGCGCGTATCTCTTCATCGCTCTTTTTGTGCATGGTGAACACCAGTTTTTCCACCTTTTTCTCCCGGTTGCGTATCTTCTGAAAATCCTCGTCGATATATATGTCCGACAGCTTGTTTATCTCTTCAATGGCCGGTTTCAGCACAAATTTGTTGAAATCCTTGAATTCCTTGTAGCTTTCCTCCAGATTGGTGGAACGGCGGCCGGCCTTGCGGCTTTTGCTTTTGCCGCCGGGGGACTCTGACGGGTCTTTGGGCGTCAGCAGTTTGCGCAGCTCGTCCACCCTCACCGCCCAGCGCCCCAGGTTGAGATAACTTTTTATCAGCTCGTACATACGGGCGGAATACAGTCCCTTCATGCGCATCACCGCCGACACCGAACAGGCGGTGTAGCCGTAGCCGGTGCGGGCAAAAACATTCTGTATGTCCACAAAATAAGGTTTTACCTCCTCGTGCAGGTAGACGGTGTACACAAAATTTTTGGTGTTTACCGACACCTTGTCCAGCCATGAAAACCACTCGATGGACGAATCGTCCACCACCGTGATTTTGGTGGTGCGCAGATATTCCAGCGCGTTGAAAAAAGAGGCGAAATCCTTGCCGCCGGAAGGGGGGGCCAGGTCGCACAGGGCATGGAATTCGTTTATATCAATGGTGATGCCGCCCACATCCTTGTCAGCCCAGTTTATGTGGGAGACAATGTATGTGAGCACCTTGTTTTCGTATGGGGGCAGGTTGTAACGGTAGTGCTGAATAATGTCGTTAGACTTGTTGTAATTTTTGTTCAGCAGCTTGTGGACATTGTCCACATCATAATTTACCAGGTTGTTCCTGCCGGAAACTTTTTTTATATTTTCGGGCATTTTTTACTCCTGAGGTGGAAAGAAAAATATTATTTTTAATGATTATACACGAATTTTACCTTTTTGTATAGTGTTTTTTTAAAAACAGTCAGATCTTATCTTTTATTATAAATTATTATGAAATTATATGTATAATAGCAGGCGGAGAATGTTCCCGGCCAAAAGCGGTGAGTCTTCCCGGCGCCGGGCGGAGAATATCCCCGCAAAAAACAACGGAATTTTTCAAAAGTGGTGAATATTCCCACACAGGGGAAAAGCAGGGGACAAAGAGGGGATTTTCAGGGGATAAAAAGGGGAAAGATTTCCCGATAAAAACAGGCCAATTTTATTCTCTTACACACAAAAAAGTGGGAAAAATTGATTTTTTTGATAAAAAACGCTCAAAAAAGCAAAAAAACAGCGAAAAATAGAAAAAATGCTGAAAAGCGGTGAATTATCCCGAAAAAACAAGCGGAAAAAAGTTGAAAATATATGATATTCTTCCAAAATATTACAAAATGTATATCAAAATATGGAAAAACAGCCGATAAATCTATGCTGTAAAGGTTTTCGCCCTTACCAAATTTCGGCCAATTTTTGCCAAAAGGGGTGAATGTGCCCACAAAAAATACATGAAATTTTTTAAAAGGGGTGAAAGTCCCCATGAAAAAACAGTGTAATTTATCAAAAGTGGTGAAAAGTCCCACAGCAAAAGCGGTGAAAGTTCCCGGCAGAAAACAAGCGAATTTTGCCCAAAAATAAAAGCCTGCGGACAAATTTTCCGGGAAAATGCAAAGAGGGCAGCAGGGGACAAAAAAGGGAAAAAGAGGGGATTTCTATTTTCAAAAATGCGAAAAAGGGGCAAAATAATATCCGCAAAAGTATGATTTATCTGCAAAAAAACACAGCCTTTTGCAGGCTGTGTTTTGTCACTGTTTAAACCGCCCGGTCGTCGCCGAACAGCCTGTCGTACTGTACGCACTGATAGTCCTCTATCAGCCGGGTGTATTCGTTGGTTTCCAGGTGGCTGTGGGCGTTGCCCTGGCTGTCGGTGTAACCCACAAAGGTGAGCGCCGGGATTGTCTGTCTGAAATTGTCCAGGAATGTGTGGTATTCGTCGCCGTTTATTCCCGCGTATTTCAGCAGGTCCAGGGCCAGGAAGTTGAGGCTGGTGTCCGCCGGCTCCTCCCGGGGTATATCCAGCGGGAAGTTGGCCCATATCACATAAGGGGTGCGGAACTTGCGCATATATTCTTCCATGGTCATGCCCTCACCCTCCAGCCCCCGGGCCTTGTTGAGAAATTCGGTTTCTATGGAGGGCAGATGGTCGCCGAACATTATGATGATGGTGTCCTCCTCCTGCCGGGAGAAATATTCCACCAGCTTTTTGAAAGCCTCGTCTGTTTCCCTTACCAGTGAAAGGTACTGCTCCGCTTTTGGATAAACTCCGGGGCAGTCGGTGGGGTATATGGTGCTTTGGTAGCTTTCGTCGGTGTAGCTGCCGTGGCTCTGTATTGTGACATTAAACAGGAATAGCGGCCGCTCGCTGTCGCGGTTTTCAAACTCCCATATCACCTGGTCAAAGTCTGAATAGTCGCTGACATAGCCGTGCAGTGACAGTTTTTCCACATCCATGTCATCCTCGCACTTGAACCGGTCAAAGCCCAGCAGGGGATAGGCGGTGTTTCTCTGCCATGAGTCAATTTCGCCCGGGTGAAAAGCCAAAGTTTCATACCCTTTGTCCTTCAGCAGCTGTGCCAGTGACGGGGAAGCGTCCAGGATATACTGCTGGTAGGGGATACTGCCCGAGGGCAGAAAGGCCATGGAATGACCGGTGAGAAATTCAAATTCGCTGGCGCTGGTGCCTGCGCCGAAAACAGATGTATAGACATGTCCCCACACCGCGTTGTCCAGGCCGGATATGTAGCCGTTCACCGGCCGGTTCAGTTCAAGGTTGCCGTATTCTTCAAAGTCTGCCCAGGATTCGTTCATTATGGCGATTATGTTGGGCATTTTTTCTTTCTGCCGTGACTGTCCGCCGGAAGCCGAAGCCAGCAGGTTTTCCACCCTTTCCGGGGTCAGTCCCCGGGGTTTTTCCACCTGCAAAAATTCGGTGTTGCGCAGGAAAACCGCCAGCGCGCCTCCTTTGCGGTAGGCGCCGGCCTGGTCCCACACATCGGTGCCGATGCCGAAAGTGGCCAGTCGCCGCGGCTGAACCACAGGCATAAGGCACAAAGCGCAGCCTATAACCGCCCGTATCCTTGCGGCTTTGCCAATGTGTCCGGTGCCTTTTTTGCGGATAAAATACACCGCCGCCGCCACCAGCACCCCGGCCGCCGCCAGCATCTGCACGGTGGGCACAAAGGTGTAGGAGGAGGACACCGCCGCCGCGGTTTTAAGGGCGGTCAGGTCCCAGGGCATCACGGGACTGCCGCGGAACTCCAGCACAAAATAGTTGGCCGCGCCCCACAGACCCGCCGCCAGGTTTACGGCGATACAGCTGATAACCCACCTGCCGGTGACGGCGCACATCCGGTAGTATATCACTCCCAGACACACCCGGTTTCCGGCCAGCGCCAGCGGGCTCATCTGCCAGGCCTTTGCCCCATAGGCCGTCTGCATTATGCACACGCCCAGAAGCGGCGGCAGAAAAACCGCCAGGAAATTTATATTTTTCAAATAAAAGCGTATGTTTTTAAACCATTCTTTCACTTTCATACCTCTCCCGAAATAAAATGTAAAAATCAGGTAAATTTTTTTATATCATTGTAAAATATAATTTTACAAAAATACAGTGGAAATGTCAATTTTTAAGGAAAAATTAAGGAAAACTGTAATATTTTTGACATATATTTGAGGAGAGCTGTTTTTGACGGCACAGCAATCTGACTTTTCGCCGGCGCTGAAACATCGCATAAAAAAGCGGATACCCCGGAAAAGAAGAGGTATCCGTTTTTGTATGTTATGGCCGGGCGGCCTTTGCATTTTCCCAAAATCTTGATATATATCCGGCCGGGTCAGGATTGTTTTTCTATATCCATTGTCCGCATCTGCTCCTTGCTTGTGCCGTATTTTTGGCCGTAAGCTGTCCAGTAGCTGTCGGCGGCCTTTGCAAACAGGCGTGGGGAAAGGGGCATTGTCACCTGTATCCGGGCCGGCTTTTGCCGCAGTATGGCGCGGCACAGCTTTTTTATCCGCCTGCGGGCCATAAAGGAAAAGGGTGTGGAGAGTATCGCCTCGCCGCCGCCGATTTTAAGCGATGAGGCAAAGGGCAGGCCGTTTTTTTCGCAGAACAGGCGCACCATATCCACCGCCGTATCGTTTTGCCGCGGCTCGAGAAAGCCGCAGTTTGCCATCACCGACACCGACGGGCGCGGGCATGGCAGGTTTTCTTCCCAGATTTTTAAAAAATTCAGCAGTGTGACGGGTATACCGTCGGCATAAAGGGGGAAAACCAGCAGAATGTGGTCAAAATCCCGTGTTTTTTCTGCCAGCCGGCGGTGATTTTTGCGGTTCAGCCGGAAGTACTGCCGGCGGGCGCCGGCATATTTTAAAAATATCTGCGAGTATTTCAGCGAATTGGACACCGGGGCGCGGGGGCTGGAGTTTATCACCATTATTCTGTCCATCTTTTTGCCTCCTTTGCGGCCGTGAGGCCTGCATTTTCCTCATCTGTAAAAATTATCCTGTAATCAGTGAAATTCATATTTTTTGCGTTGCGGGCCACCAGCGAGCCAAACACCTTTTTTTCGCCGTCGCTTTGGGCGCCGTAGGCCACTATCACCGCCTGTTTTTTCGCCACCGCCCTTTGCACATGGTGGGTTTCTCCGTCCACCAGCCTGACAAATGCCTGCTGGACGGGTATCGCGCGTTCCAGCATGGTTTTCATCACGCTGTCGTAGCCGCCGTATACCACGCGGCTGACATATATCACCCTGTCGGCGGCGGCAATCAGCGGATAGACCTTTACCGCATCGTCGCGGATAACGCACCTGCCCGGCGTCTTTGTCCAGCAGCCGAAACAGCCGGCACAGCCGGATATTTTAAGCTGTGACAGGTCGATATACTGTATCTGCCGGCTGTCGGGCAGTTTTAACGGAATATCGCTCATTACTAAAATCATGTTGTTTCCTTTCGCCTTTTTTTAATCTGTGCTATTGTAAACAAAATATATGTGTAAAAAATGTTTAAAATATAAACTTTTGTTAATAAAATATCCTTTTTTTTACAGCTGATAAAGGCGGTGTAAACGGAGAAAAAGGCCTGTTTTACCTTTTAAAAAAGCAACTCTACCCGGCGTAGGTTGCCCGGAGGCCGTCGGCGGTATATAATTGGCGGTGAAAGGGGAGATTTTCATGGAGGAAAAAACAAATATGACAAACTGCCGGCCCGACCGGGCAAAGGTGGGCTCCTTTGTGGCAGAACTGCGAAAGGAAAAAGGCTTGACCCAGAAACAGCTGGCAGAAAAACTGACGGTGTCGGACAAGACGGTGAGCAAATGGGAGCGCGGCGGCGGTCTGCCGGATATTTCCATGCTGATACCCCTGGCCGGCCGGCTGGGTGTCAGCGTCAGCGAACTGCTGGCAGGGTGCAGGCTGTCCGGTGGGGAGATAGGCCTGCGGCAGGCGGAAAACCTGGTGCAGAGCGTGATAAAATGTTCCCCGGCAAAACCGTTGCGCGCCTGGAAGGTGAAAACGAAAGAGCAGCCGTTGTTTGTAATCTGCGCGCTTCTGGCGGCGGTCAGCACCCTGGTGATATGGAAAATGGGACTGATTGAGGGCATGTTTATGCCTTTTATGAGCCTGCCCATGGTCTTGTCTGCGGCTTTTGGGGCGTATTTCTGCTTTTTTGCGCCGGTGCGACTGCCGGATTATTACGACGAAAACGAAATCGGCTTTTTCTATGACGGCATTATGAGAATGAATATGCCGGGGATAAGCTTTAACAACCGCAACTGGCCCGGGATAATGCGTGTGGTCAGCCGCTGGTGCGCTGTCAGCATGGCGGCGCGGCCGTTGGTGTGGCTGGGGGCAAATTTTCTGCTGAAAGAAGCGCGGATGCCCCTTGGTATGCCGGTGCTGATGACTGCCTATATGCTGGGGCTGTTTGTGCCGGTGTACATCGCAGGCAGCAGGTACAGGTAGACGGTGTGTCACTTTGCCTGGGAAAACCAAAAAGCAAGGCTTTGGCCTTGCTTTTTTGGTTTGTATGGTGATTATATAAATACCTATTGGCTGTCTGTTACATTGATGTATAAACAGGTGTCGGAGTATTTTTTCATGCTGTAACTGCCCTCCCGGGACAGAAGGTTTATCTCGCTGTAATCTTCGCCGTAAGAGGCGGTAAAACCGCCGCCGTCAAGGCGAACAGTTTGGGAAACAGTGTCGTCTTCATAAGTTCCCCGGGATATGACCTCAAACTGCCTGTACACCATGTATGTGTTGTCTTTGCCCAGCACCAGATACACCGTGTCGGCCATCGGCCAGTCCGGCGAGCCGGAGCAGTATGTGCCGGTGGGGACAGAGTGTGAAGCATAATTTAATGTATAGTCGGACCTGCGCTGTAAAAACAGCGAAACTGCCGGCAGTGAAATCAATGTGACCAGACAGAAAACTGCCAGGGAGACTGTTTTGTTTTTTGAAAACATATTTCCCCCGTTCTGAAAAAGGTTCAGGGGCTTATAATTTTTATCTGCATCGGTATCACCTGTTGTATAAATATTCTTTAATTAAATTATACCAAAAAAGCGGGTTTGCAAAAAGATTGCCGTGGCAGAAATTGCGGCCGATATTTTGTGCATAAAATACAAAAAAACAGGGCAGGGCGCCCTGTTTTGCTTTTTGCTATCGGAAAGACGGCGAAATTTTTGATAAATTTCAAATAATTAACACCTTGCCCGCCGGGTTTTTAAACAGAAAATTTTTATATACGCCGCCCGGTGTCGGGGCGGTGTGTCTTGCCGGTTGCGGAAAAGGGGCGGCTACGGCTCTTTTTGCCCGCCAAAGCCGGTTTTTATATCCGCTTTTTTGATTTTTCCAAAGTCAGCAGACTGCCGTTTTTGTCGATGACATAAACAGGGCAGGCGGCGGCCAGGGAATTGACTGCGGCCGCGTCGGCGGCCAGCATTATAAAATGTCCGGTGCTGTCTGCGGCGGCTATGTATCTGCCGGTAAGGTATGCCCGGGCGGTTTTGCCCAGGGGTATCATTGCGCCGTTTGCCGAAAGGGCCCGGCCCTCCAGGGTTATCCGGCATTTTTGGTCCGCCGGGGTAAGGCATACGCCGGCGGCGACGGATTTCAGCGGCAGCAGTTTTTTGATGCTGAAAGATGCCAGCGCAGTTACAAAAGCGTTGACAAAGGCGGCGGCCAGCAGTGCTATGGACATTCCGGGTTTTTTGGTGACGGCAGTGTAAAGGATACCGCCCATCAGCCCCAGCATGATTATCCGGGTAAAGGTGATAAACAATGTGAAAACCCTTACTTTTTTCCGGTAGACGGCCGCCGCCTGTTTCCTTGCGTTTTCCAGCCGCAGGGCCGGTATTGTCTGTGTGATATTCATTTTGTCCTCCTTTTGTTTGCCGCCATGCAGATGTTTTGCACCGCCTGCCCAAAAGGGGCAGCCCGGGTCTGATTTTTTTAAACTTACGGGGTGTTTTCTGCCCTTCGGTGTGTTTATGTTTTACAGCGCCCGGGCCTTTTGCGGTGTTTTGCGGGCGGAAAAGCTGAACGGGCGGCAGATTTTATCTGCGGTCAGCCTGCGCCGCCTGCGATTAGCCATTGCCTTGCCGCCTGCGGCAAAAAAGGCCGGGGCGGCGGTTGCTTTTGCCCGGCAAGGACAGGCAGAAAATTCCCGTTGATTATATTTCCGATTTTTTCATTATATCACAATTTTTTGGCAGGGGGGTGAATTTTTCACTCTTTCGGCCGGTGTCGGGGCGGTGTGTCTTGCCGGTTGCGAAAAAGGGGCGGCTACGGCTCTTTTTACCCGCCAAAGCCGGCTTTTGTACCCGCCGCTCCTGTTGGGCAGGGGGCAGACTGTATCCGCCGGCAGTGGGGACAGGGAGGGCGCGGCCCGTGTAAGCTCCTATTGTTTTTGGGTGACGATAGCTGTGGGGGCACTCACCGGCGTGCTGATGCTGGCGCGGCGCACACCCATGGTGTATCTTATCGGCGCCAGCGAGGGCACCTTTTCCCATGCGGCCGGATATTACACCCGGCTTGCCCTGGGACGGCCGGCGCTGATGCTGTCTTTCATTCATTCCAACCTGCTGCGCGCAGAGGACAAAAGCCGGCGGTCCATGGTCGGCACCATACTGGGCGCGGTGGTAAACATAATCCTGGACCCGATATTTATATCGGTGCTGGGCCTGGGCGCGGCCGGCGCGGCTATAGCCACAATAATCGGCTATCTGGTCAGCGATATTTTCTTTGCGGTTATAGTGGAAAAGCAAAGCAGGCTGTTGTCCGTTTCCGTCAAAAAAATCAGGCTTGCCCCCGGGCAGGCGGGCCGGATTTTTGCCATCGGCATACCTGCCGCAGTGGCCAACCTGATGCAGAGCGTCAGCGTGGTGTTTTTAAACCAGTTCCTGCTGCCCTACGGCAACGACAAGATAGCCGCCATGGGCATAGCCATGAAGGTGTCCATGATTGCGCTGCTACTGCTGACCGGCTTTGCCTTTGGCGGACGGCCGCTTTTCGGTTATTATTACGGCGCCGGCGACAAAGACAGGCTGGACAGCCTGCTGAAATTCTGTGTAAAATTTATCAGCTGTGTTGCGGCGGCGCTGTCGGTGGGCATATTTGCCGGCGCACCGCTCCTTATGAGAATGTTTATGGAGGACCGGGCCATTGTGAACGACGGCGCGCTGATGCTCCGCCGGCAGGTGGTCACCATGGTGTGCGTCGGCCTGATACTGCTGATGACCATAATCTGCCAGTCCATGGGCAAGGCCGCCGCCTCTTTCCGGCTGTCGGTCAGCCGTCAAGGGGTTGTTTTCCTGGCTGTTTTGCTGGCGGCCAGGCGGACAGTGGGCTACCGGGGCATTGTATGGGCCCAGGCGGTAGCGGACATCATCACCCTTGCCGTCGCCCGGGCGGTGTATTTCAAAGTTCTGTGCCGGGAATTTAAAAAATAATAAGCGCCCCTTCGGGAGCGGTCCAATAAAACAGTATAATAATGTTTTCGGGAAGGCGGCATGAGTAATCATGCCGCTTTTCCGTTCATAACGTCATAGAGTAAATTGGCGGGAAGTATGCCGATATAGTTGTAGCTGATGGTCACATCCTGCACTCGGTGTCCGCTGGACTTGTCCGGTGCATGAACATATACGGCATTGACCATATCGTTCAAAATCGTAGGTGTCAGCTTCTCCAGATACAGGTATTTCTTCGCCTGTCGGATAAACCTATCAACATTCTCCGCTTGATCTTCTTGATTCTGTATTTCGTTTTCAAGCATTTCAATCTTGGCTCTCAGTTCTGCCTGCTCCTGCTCATAATCATCAGACAACATCTGAAAACGAGCTTCGGACAGCTTTCCGTTGACCATATCCTCATAAATACGCTTGAACAATCTGTCCAGTTCTGCCAGTCGGTTTTCGGATTTCTGCAAGGTTCGCTTCTTGGCAGAAAGCTCTTTCTTGGCTTCGGCAGTTCGCTTTGCACCCAGCGCTCTGCGGAACGCATCCTCATAATCGGCAACACATTGAATGACCAACCTCATGTGTTGGAGTGTTCCTTCTTCCAGTACCACGGCACGGATGAAGTGGGCGTCACAGACCTCTTTACCCTTTTTACGGGAAGTGGAGCATACGAAGTGATCTTGTCTGGTTTCAAAACTGTTGCTGGTACAGTAGTACAATTTCTCACCACAATCAGCACAGCGAACGAGACCGGAGAACATATTGGTTTTGCCTGTTCTGGCGGGTCTGAGTTTGTTCTTGCGAAGTTCCTGCACACGAGCGAAGGTTTCTTCATCAATAATAGCTTCATGAGTGTTCTCGAAAATCTTCCATTGGTCGGGAGGGTTTTCGAGTTTCTTTTTGCTTCTATACGACTGCTTATGGGTTTTGAAGTTGACCATGTGACCAAGGTATTCCTGCTTTTCCAATATGCCGGTGATGGTGCGTGGTGCCCAATCGTAAGGATTATCTGGTGTCTTTGCAGGAGCATTTCGTCCCATCTTCATCCAATGAACCGTAGGACAATCTACCTTTGCTCCCTTCAGCTTCTTGGCGATCTGAGAGGGACCGAAGCCCTCCATACACCATGCGAAGATCTGACGGACAACGGCTGCGGCTTCATCATCCACAATCCAATGTCTCTTTGGATTGTCAGGGTCTTTCATGTAGCCGTAGGGCGGGTTAGTGGTCAGATACTCACCGGATTCGCCTTTCTGCTTCATAACCGCTTTGACCTTTTTACTGCTGTCCTTGACATAGAACTCATTGATGATATTCAAGAACGGAGTAAAATCGTTGTCCTGCTGATTGGCGCTGTCCACGCCGCTGTTCACGGCGATGAAACGGATATCGTGTTCGGGAAAAAGCATTTCCGTGTAGAGACCGACTTCCAGATAGTTTCTGCAGATACGGCTCATATCCTTGGCGATGATAATGCCAACCTTATCGTCCTCGACCAGCTCAATTATTCGTTTCCAATCGGGTCTGTTGAAGTTGGCACCGGAGTAACCATCGTCCACGAAAAACTGGATGTTGCGGAAACCTTGTTCTTGTGCGTATTTTTTGAGAATCGCCTTTTGATTGACAATGCTGTTGCTCTCTCCTGTGAGTTCGTCATCACGACTGAATCTACAGTAGATAGCAGTAATTTTGTCAGACTGCCTGTTCATGTCTTGTTCCTCCTTAATCGGCGGGCAGTCTGCCAATACAGGATTGCTTGTAGTCATTATATCATACCCCTGCAAACTTGTCTCCTTTGTCATTCTTCGTCAACCTTCTTTGTCATGTGGTCGAGTAATTTACCGGAAAGACTTCTTGTACCATCATAACTTCCGTTGAAGCGGTAAGTAGTCTGACCGGAGCGAATGGTCACGGTGATCTGCGGCAGCTCTGCAGCACAGTAGTTGTGAACGACGATGCTGCCGTTTTCATTGACCGTGTAATTCTTGTTTTTCTGTTCGTTCATATAATTGTCCTTTCTTGATTTTGGAATGGATAGGAACGGAAACGAATCGAAGGGAATGATTAACGCTCTTGTTCCTGTTTGTGTTCGATCTTTCTGCCAAGAGTCTGTTCAAGATTATGGCGAATGGTATCAAGCCGCTGTACTTCTTCTCTGGCAGTCTGGTACTGGTTGTAAAGTTCGTTTTTCTCTTTGATGAGCTGTTCCACTTCCGCCTGCAATGCCTTATGACTCGGCAGCTTCTTGAGCCCCTTGGAGTCGAAATAACGTTTGGCGGCATTTAGAATAATGAAGTCGCTGTCATGCTCGTCACGATATTGCTGACGGGCTTTTTCATTCTTACAGGCTTTCAGTTCGTCGATCACATATCCGGTCTTGTGGTAGTTCAGTACATAATCACGGAACTCTTTCGTCTCCTTGATTGTTGCTTCTACAGATTTCATCTTGGTGCGAATATCATCCACCTTGGCGTGAGCGGCATCACAAGCGACAGCCAATGCTTCGGGAGACTCAAAACCCCTTTCTTGATACAGCACATAGGCTCGGCTTGCGTTTTTGAGGTTGTGTGTATTTGCCCAATGCTCATAACCTTTACCCTTGGCTTTCGCCGCTTCCATGTCCACCATACGGCTGACAGAGTTTTGCTGTTTGATAAAGTCCTGCATGGTCGGTGCGGAATGAACGAGAGGTGTTTTCGTTCTGCCCTGTTTTGCGTTTCTGACAAAGACGGCGAACACAGCTGTTTTATCAAAATCGTCACCCAGCTTTCGTGCCGCGATCGCTTTGGTACGGTCGGGTGTGAGATAGGACAATCGCCCTCGGCTCTCCTTGACGGCGATACCACGGCGGAGAAGTTTTTCTGCAAAGTCCTCAAAGCTGACAGCATCGGAAAGGGCTTTTCGGATTTCTTCACGGAGCTTGTCTTTGTCCGTTTCAAACTTAGTCTGTTTGATGGGTAAGCCCTGTTCGGCAAGAACAGCGTTTTCTTCATCCAGCGCAAGTTGTCCTTTCTTCTTTGCCCAATACTCACGCTCGGTCACACGGGTCTTACTTCCGTGCAGCAGGTCAATCTGATACAGACCCGCATCGTGGCACATCTCCATGACCTCGGCACGAAAATATTCCATAGCTGCGTTGGTGCATCGGTGTTTCATGCCCGGTTGGGTATCGCATGGTCTGTCCATATACGGCATAAACGGAACTTCCATAATCCGCAGAGAATTGATAACGATGTGTACATGAACATTGCCGCTGCCGTTGTGTCCGTCGGGGTGTGTGCAGACGATGGCTTGATGACCGGGAAAGTGTTCCTTGCAGAATTTCTCTCCAAGGCTCTGCGCCACGTCTACGTTCGATCCATGATCGGGAACATCCTTGGGATCAAAGCTGATGATATAGTGATGGCTTTTGACATCTTCCCGTTTTTGATTTTTGCCGTAGCGGAGATTGGCTCTCAGACACGCAATCGCAAAATCTTCGTCTCCGCAGTTCAGCGTGGAAATGCGGTAGTCCTGTCTTGGGATAAGCCTGCCATTTTCGTCCAGGGTGGGCTTCATGGTAAACTCATCATGCTCAAAAGTGAGGTAGGCTTCGGCAGAGTAGTCGGCATTTTTAGAGCTTATATGCTTGAACGTTGCCAACAGCATCACCTACCTTTTGCATAACTTCAAATTTCAGAGTGGCGAGATCAGCGGCGGCATCTTGCAATTCTTTTGCCATGGCAGGATAAGGACTACGCCATTCGTTGAGATGTCGGGCAATCTGGTTTAGGTTGTTACCGATCCTGCCGTATTCGGCGGTCAGCTTGCCAACGGCAGCGAGCAGATCGTCGCTGACCAATGTTGTCACAATGGTCGGTTTGATGGTTGCACCGGAGATTGCTTCACGGATAAACTCCGATTGGCTCATGCCGTAAAGCTCCATGCGGCGGAGAAAGTCGGCGTGTTCTTCATCGTCCAGACGGGTTTTTACGATGTGGCTGCGTTTCGGTGTGTTGTAGGTTTTGGTCATTCGGTTCCTCCTTTGTTTTTTGAAAAATTGAAAATCGGCGTTAGCCGTATCGCTTCCGCTTTGCGGAACAGAGCAGAGTTTGGGGAAGGCACTCCCCAACAAGATTCCATGAGGTCAAAATGAGCAGATGGCGAAATTTGGACCCATGGTAGAATCTTGCTCTACGCTACCCAGCCTTTTCGTTTTTTGCATTTTTGCCAAAGTGTCAAATTGGTACTTTGCCGTACTTTTGATTTTGCCGTTCTATCCGACTGACGTTCCTGCCCGAGAATCTCACTACGGCGTTGCTTCGCTCATGTCATCGCAAAGTCATATCTCATTCGGACGGTCATTCAATTTTGAGGATGTACTGTCGTTGTGACTCGATTTGGACAAACAAAAAGAGCCGATTACACAGAGCATCAGAAATCGGCGGGAGCATAGCTCTCGCTTCAAAGTGATGTTCTATGTAATCGGCTCTGAAGATCAAAGTCGGGTTCTGCTTCATACAGCTCCTGCCAACAGAACCAAAGGCATGGTGGAGCAGTTCGGTATTTTCGTAGCGTACCGATGCTGTGTCGGATGAAACCGACTTCTTTACTATGGGTCGAACATTTCTATTCAGTTGTTATGTAGCGGCGTACCGCTGTACTACTATTATACAGATAATGTGCTATGCCGTCAAGATTGCAAGCCCCCTCGCTATATTCGTAACTACAGGAAACGAAAATCAACGGTAGCAGAAAAGTTCTCTTTACCTGTTAGGACGTTTTCAAGAGAAATATCAATGGACAAAAAATAATTCTGCCTAAGTTGGACAGAATTTCTAAAATCAACTTCTCGACAACTTGTCGGGAATATAAAACTCACTTCCAACCAAGTTGGTCGGAAGTCTAAAATCCCACTTCTGCCCAACTTGGACAGAAGTGGGATTGAAAATTACGTTGAATTTATTTTTCAGTATCACAAAGAAAACGGTTAATAAAGTTACAACGAGGGCACTCAACCTTATACTCGGTGTGTTTATCATCTATCACCTTGAATTCCTTTGCCCAAGGCTTTTCCGGTATTCTTTCTACATGAAATACACCAGAGTTCAGTTTTGATCGATGCCACTCAAAATGTACCCATCTAAAGTTTGCACCACACTTTTGGCATTCATCATATCCCTCATAGATTATAGGCATACAGCTTCCCCCTATTGGCTTAATCCTTTTCAATTTTGCCTGCAAGCGTGAAGTAACTCGCCCGTAAAAATAGCGAGCGAGCTATTTCACAATGTCGACGGCATCACATTAGAATTTCTCATTAACCAATTTGAACAGCTTTTCAAAACGCTCAAGGGTTTCGTTAGAAAAGGTGAGTGTTCCAATGTTCTTGGCCATATAATTTGCGGGCGAATAATGATTAAAGGCCTTCCCGTTAATTCTCTTTAACTGTGCCATAATCGGTTTATCCGCGTCCAAATCAGACATCTGAACGGTTGTTCCGAATGCGCCGTTATACAGAGTCAGATATTCTTCTTTGCTAAACAAGTCTTCAATGTCAGCAAAGGTCTGGTTGATTACCGTGTGATAGAAAAGGATCTTCTTGTCAGCAATAATCTTTTGTTCTACCATGCGCTTCAATCTTGCTTGTGCGCTTTGATCTGTAAAGGTGTCCAACATACATACGGTAGACAACTCATTGCCTCTCATCAGCGAAATAAAAGTCGCAATTTTATCTGCACCACCTACCGGAACGATGGTAACATCTTCCTTCAGTCCTTCTTTTCCAGCCTCCTTGAGGATGGCAGAAAAATGATTGAGGTAGACCAAATCGGATATGCCTTCCACCAACAAATTGTTAGGGGAGACATACAAGTTCTGAGCAATGGTATAACCTAATGCTGCTTGTAAGGGGAATAGAGTGTCTGAATCCTTTTCCTCTACTGCATCCGAAACAACGCTACCAACCTTGGGATTCTGCGTATCATAAACCGTTCTCACTTCATTCAATTTCAGCGAGTCGATCATAAACGGAGAGTGAGTAGTATAAATCACCTGATAGTCGGGGGCCAGCTTTTCATCAATAAATCTCAGCAAATCGCTCTGTGCCGACGCATGGAGGCTAAGACCGGGCTCGTCCAACAACAGAATGTACTTGCTATTCTTATCTCCTTGGATTTTGCTAAACCATACAAGGAAAGAGAAGAACCAAAGGAAACCTTTGCTTCGATTCTTCAATGGCAGCGTTACTCTGTGCTTGGAGTTATAGATTCGGATATTCAAATAGCGAACACTATTAGGAGCGTGCTCAATGTCAAAGCGGATTTCGAGATTCTGGTTTGTTGACCAATATTCGAACATTTCATCCGTAATAGCATTGGAAGTCGCTTCTAATTGTGCTTTGAATGCTTCGAAATTGCTTTCGGACTGAATATCAGAAAGCTGTAGGCCGCTCAGCTCAAACAAAGCTTTTGCAATTTTGAACTCCTCGGAAGTTAAGCTACCCGTGGGTCTTCCAGATGAGAACTCATTTAAATTGATTCTGCAGGGCAAACTGAAGTAGTCACTAAAATACCAGAGCTTCGGGATTGCAGGAGAAATATATTTGTGGTAAATATAGCCTTCCAACGGATTTGTCCAACCATCAGAATCTTTCTTGATTCTATCCAGTTCACCCTTGATTTCTTTCATCCCGGGAAGAGAGTTGTTTTCAGAAACTGTACTTTCCAGCTCGGAATAAGCGGTTGCAGCGTGAATAAGCTCCTTGCATTGATCTCCGATATCAAAGGCGGCTATAAGCCATTCTTTGAATACAGCGAAATCAACACTAATACCTGTGGTTGTTTTCTTATTGTCGTAGTACGACGTTACAGAAAATGTTTTTCCTGCAACAATGCATTCTGCAAAATCATCTTCTACACTCTTGATGATATCGTCAGACAATTCATATTCACAGGTCAGGACAGCAGGATTTTCGTTACGAACTTTTGTCAGCTCACTACGAGGATAATCCAAATCCTTATCAAACTTGAATTCTGCGTTGTCCTCAAAGTAGTTTGATTTTGCTAACGCTTCAAGCAAAGCCGTTTTGCCGGATTCGTTTTTGCCGACAATGCGAGTTATCGCACTCTCAACTTCATAAGACTGTTCGGTTAAAAAGCTTTTGTACTTATGGATTGTAACTTTCTTAAGTAACATACGAACTCCTTTCTTTAGTCATACAGAGATCGTCTGATGGCATCACGATAAACATTCTGTTCGGGCAAATCTACTGCCGAAAAAGCTTCCTGTACTTTATAAACCGTAGTGCAATATTCCTCAAGGATCCCCAAAGGTCTAATTTTCCCATCCTCTACAGATATATCCGGTACATAGTCATATGCAACAAAATGAATCGCTGCAGGCTGTGTCGGAAACTGCGGAAGCTTGCCCTTACCGCCCAAGCGTTCAAGAACTCTATCATAAACTGGCTTGGGGCATACAAAATACAAACCGCTTCGGCAAAGTTCTTCTCTTTGGAGAACTTGTCCTTTGTAAATGATCTGGGGGATAATTCGCTTCGATACGTTTTCCCAGTTGAGACCAACGGTATCTTTTTCGATTGTGCGCTGCTCAATCAAAGCTTTGCGTGCATTTTGATACGTGCCGGTTGTGTCAATCGTCTGCACCTCAATCGCAGTAAACTCAACCAGTTCTCCGTTTCCATCCAGACGGGCTAAAATCCAATCAACGTAATAAGATCCTTTACCTTGGCGTTTGGGGAGCGGAAGCTCACCACCCCAGCCATGTCCGAAAACAGCAACAGCACCATTTTCTTCTTTCGCTTTAGAAACCGCCAGTTTTCCCGCATAGAGTTTGTATTCCGAGCCGAATGCTTTCTGTGCAATTGTAGATAGCATTTTGTAATTCTCGGCATAAATTCTATTCGGGCAGCAAATCACGTCGGGTGAGCCAGAAGAAACCTGTCGAACGGCACACACGCCAGACAAAGTTCGATTGTTCTTATCTCCAAGTGCCTTCGTACAAAAAGAAGAAAGAAAAGGACACACCTGCCTTGATGTGTTTTGTAGTGCTGTTTCCGAATTGTCTTCAGCACGATATCCGAAGAATTCTGAAATATATCCAGACATATTTATTCCTCCGTTTCTAAGATGGACTTTAAGGACAAGCCGACTGCTTGTGCCAGCAAGGGAGGTACCGCATTGCCGACTTGAGCAAATTGTTCGGCCTGGTTACCTGTAAATACATAGTGATCAGGGAAGGATTGCAAGCGAGCTGCTTCTCTTACTGTGAACGAACGATTTTGTTCGTAATGGAAGAAGGCCCCCCAGTGAGGATCACATTTAGTGAGAATTGTTGATGCAAGACCATCCGGCAAAACTCTGCCATATCTCTTGGTATGGTCGGATTTTCGAGCCCTCTGCATTCCTTTAGGAAGTAGATCATCTGGTATATCGGTCCAATTCCCACCGGGTTTTATATATTCCAATCGCTTTAGGTTGATTGGAGAAAGACGGGGAGCTTCGTGATTCAAAACACCAATTGAACCGATACGAGATCTGCGTTGATAATCAGAGAACGCATCACAGCGATATTTTTTTATGGCGTCACCTTGTTCACCACTCTTCAGAACAGGCAAATCTCCAATTGCCTCATGTACTGTAACGAAGTTTGCGTTTGCTTCTGGCGAGGGTGTTTGAATAATGGACTGTCCATCAAATGTGCTCGTGAAATTAGCACGAATAGGAGCATGATATATGGGTTCGGGATAAGCACTCGCAGGAAGAGCTCTTCCTCTTACTCCTAACACAACGGTTCGCCATCTCATCTGTGGAACCCCATAGTATGGTGCGCCCAATATCCTAACATCTGCGCCATATCCTAACTCTGCCAAAGAATCAAGAATTGCATGGAGGGTTGCGCCATGTTCAAAAGAAACCAACCCCGGGACATTCTCGATTAACACGGCTCGAGGAGCAAATGCGTCAACGAATCTAAGATACTCCTTAAAAAGATGATTTCTCTCATCCAAAGTACTTCTAACAGGAGCATTGATAGAGAAGCCTTGGCACGGGGGGCCACCTGCAATTAAATCAAGTTCTCCTCTTTCGAGATTGAGTTGCTTACGTACTTCGTTTGCATCTAACTCTCGAATATCAGCGGTATGTACTATTGCATTAGGATGATTGCGCTGATAAGTCTGGGCATATACAGGAACAATCTCAGAAGCAAATAAGCTATGGAAACCTGCTTCTGATAGGCCTTCTGAAAGCCCACCGGCTCCGGCGAACAAATCAAGCATCTTCAAATGTTGTGTGCTCATATCTTTTTCCCTTTTCTTTATCGATGATTTATACATTCTCTTTATCGACAAACTGAAGCTCCATTATATCGCTTATGTCACATTGCAACGCAGCGCATATTTTTACTAAGACATCAGTTGTTACATTTTCGTTCTTTCCCAACTTTGCCATCGATGCATGACTAATACCTGCTGCGGCACAAAGATCTTTTTTCTTCATATCACGATCAATTAGGAGCTTCCATAATTTCTTATAACTCACAGACATTTGCTACACCTCAGTAAAAATCATAAATCGCTTATTCCATTTCATTTATCGTTGATATAAAATCAGCGTTCGCTGAATTATCTAAAGTATACCACTTTTATAAGGTGTTCTCAAGTAGCTAAATGTAAATATTTGCGTATTCATCGTATAATATGGCTCATTTTTGAGATATATGTTGTCTCTAAAGTTGTTTACTTATCAGGTGATAGTATTTTTCTGATTCAAACTTCGACGCAACTTGCATCGAAGTTATAGGAATCAACTTATACACAACCTGTGTCGAAGTAAAAAAAGGGGCTTGTGCCAACTTAAGCACAAGCCCCAACTTTGGAATGTCCGATTATTCCTCTATGACCTCTAACATCATTCGTGCGCCCAGCTTAAAGCCATTCTGAAAGATCAAACAGTCTGTATTGGTTTGATGCTCTCGCACACAATCGGTGTATTTCTCAAACAGCTCTTTCTGCTCATCCGTCATGGTGGCTTTGAGCTTTTCTTCGTTCCTGCAAATCAGCTCCAACAGTTTTTTGTATTCTTTGCAAGGGGATGTGTCATACTCAGTTGGCTCGATGTTGCCGTACCAAAATTCTTCAAGAATTCTCATACCACATCCTCCTCGTAGATCATTTCTCGGAGGATGATTTCCTCGGCTCGGTTGCGGATGCTATTCATGGCTCCAACCCATGCCATCTGATCGTGCTGCTTCATACGCTCTGTCACGCCCTCAGCGGCTTTCATTTGCTCAATGATAAGTTCGAGGCGACCCTGTGCCTGCTCGCTCAAATCAGCCAGATAAGTCCACAGTTCGCCACTGAGGCAAAGATCGTTAAAGCGAATGGGATTATGCTCCTTGATATAATCTCTGTGCATACGTCCCCACCGACCAATAGGTCTGGATTCCTCCGGTAAGCGAATGTCGGGAATATAGTAATCACCACAACGAATATAGTTCACTTCCTGCATCATATGTACCTCCAATAAGATTCAACCATTCTGTTAAAGATAGAAAAAGGCGATACCTGGTTGTGAAAACCAAGTATCGCCAATTTTTGTGTCGCACTCCTGTACGGCAGCTACCCTATTCCGGTGATGTTCTTATACTGTCTTATTGGAAATTACCTTCGGGGGCGTTTTTTTATATAAAAAACAGAAAATTTTCACCTGCAAAACACAAACAGCCGCCGGATATGCGGTATAATTGTAAAACGGAAAACAGATAAACCGGAGAAAGAAAATGGAAGACAGAGAATATATAATCGGAGAATTTGTGCCCCGGGACGGACGGAGGGCGGCTTCACTGCTGAAAGGGGAGCTGAACAGACTGCTGACGGGCACCGGATGGCAGACCTGTATAAAAAAGAGGGGGCTGAGGGTGGAATACAAGCCGGTGAGCGGACCGTTTGAAAATTCCGGGGTGTATGTGACCAGGGCCCGCTGGCAGATACAGGCCGACGCAGGCAGGCTGTTTGATTTTCTCACCGGGCCGGCGGGTTATCGGGTGATTGACCCGGCATGCGACCCAGCGGACCATCGCCGCCCGCCGCTGTAAAGCTATCCCGGCGCCTGCGGCTGTGTGCGGGAAGCGGCCTGCGCCGGAATATCACTGCCCTTTTTGCCCAAAAGCGAATTTGTGGTGCTGAACATCACCGACAAGGGCAACCTCACCTTTGTGTCAAAGTCGATTATACACCCGTCCAGGCCGGGGGCCAGCGTGTACAGCCGGCTGGGCCGGACGGCGCAGTCGCCGGCAAGGTCGCTGAACACCTTCGGCTACACAATCACGCCCTGGGCCGACGGCAGCTGCCGGTTTGCCAGTGCGAATTATATGGACCTGTGCGCCGGCACCCCGGCAAAGCTGAACAACTTTATAAATATGAAAATCTTTTACCCCATGCTCCGCCGCAGGATTGACAGGGCGGTGAAAAAGAACGGGCTGTAAAATTTTTGCGCCGGGCGGAAACTTTTATTTTCATCGGCACGCGGCAGGGCGCAGACAGCGCAAAGTCCGGGCGGCAAAATTCTCCGCAGGGTGATAGAAATCCGCCGCTTTAAACAAGCGTCGCCCGGGCGAAAAAATTAAATGACAAAAAGCAAAAGCAGGCATATGCCTGCTTTTTTGTATATCTTTTGCCCGGAGGGTAGCAGCCCGGCAGGGGGCCGTCAATTTTTACAGCCGGGCTATTTTTTCCGCCGTCTGCCGCCGGGTCAGGCCGGTGGTGTCTATTTTGACGCTGTCCAGCCGCCGGTAAAGCGGCAGATAGGCAAGACTGCGCCGCAGACTGCCCCCGTCCCTTTTGCCCCGGGCAATGTCGGCGGATATACGATTTGAAAGCTGTTCTTCGCTTGCCGTCAGGCTGATTATATGCACGCGCCGCCCGTGGGTGTCCAGGGCAGACAGCAGGGTATCTATAATGGCCTGCCGGTGCATCACCCAGCAGAAGATAACATTTTCATAGGCAGAACAGCCCAGAAAACTGTTCAGCATAAAAGCGATGTTTCTTTGCACCATGGCTTTGGTTTCGCCGCTCACCACAAAAGGGTCAGCGTCCCAGCACCAGTCGCCGTCCAGGAACACCGCCGCCGGCAGTTCTTTTTTCAGCAGCCGGCAGACTGTGGTTTTGCCCACGCCCATGGGGCCGCCGATAAGGTAAAGATTTTTCACATTTCCGCCTCCTTTATATATACATTATATATAATATATTCTGTCCTGCCGAGAGATACAGCCGGCCGCAGAATGTACAAATGCCGCTACTGCAACACCGGGGTCTTTTCCTTGTCCGGCCGGGTTTTATTTTTGTCAAAAAGTTTGTCCCGGACAAAACAGCATATACTGTACAAAGCCGCCGCGGCCAGTATCAGCAGGGCAGGGGTGATGGCAAAAGCATACCTGGCTTTGGTTTCCCAAAAAGAGAAGAAAATGATGTTGCCCAGCACATACAGCTGTACCATGGCCGGTATCTCCCATTTTTTGTTTTTAAAGCATAGCAGGCCGCCGACAAAGGTCAGGAACATATACACCAGATGTATGCCGGTGGTCAGATATTTCATCGGTGCGAAAAACGGCATACCGGGTATCAGAAAATAATGGGTGAAGTTGCCGCGGCGCCGGTTGTTGAGATAATTTTCCGCATCAAACATTCCGTTGCCGTAGGTCAGCCGGTATTTGTGGTTGAGAAAACCTATAAAGGATTTAATATCATAGGCGGAATAATATTCTTTCAGCTTTTGGGCGGCCACCTCTTTCCTGGTCCGGTAGTCCGGCAGTGAGGCCAGCAGGTTTACATCTTCGTCGCTGTAATTGCCGTCGTCGTGGGCGCCGTACATCAGCCACATGGTAAAAGGGTAATCGTCCCTTGCAATGTTGGAATAATCTATAAACCGGCAGTTGTTTATAAACCGGCTGAACGCCCCCAGGCAGACAGCAAAGGTCACCAGGCAGGCGGCGGTGTGTTTCAGCGCGCCTTTTGCACCTTTTACCAGCGCCCATATCACCACGGCCGCCAGCGTAATCGCCGCGTTGCCCTTTAAAAAATATCCCAGCCACAGGCAGGCGCCGCACCGCCGCCCCAGCAGAATTTTTCCCTTTGCACTTTCGGCCTCATCGGCCTTAGCACACAGCAGCATTCCCCCGGTGACAAAGGGCAGGCACAGGGTGTCGGAATAATATCTGTGCGCCCACAGGTAAAAGGGGATATAAGAAAAGCAGATCAGCAAAAATAAAATCTGAAAATTTTTGTTTTTGACAATTCTTGCAAAAATTCTGTATGCAAAATATACTGCGGCTACTATCATCAGGCAGTTGACCAGTATGCCCCAGGCCTCGGCAATGTCGGAATAAATGTTTATGCCCGCAGCGTGCAACGGGAAAAACATCAGATATATAAACAGTGCGTTGCCCAGCGTGTTTTTGCAAATGGTAAAATAATAGCTGTAAGGCAGTATGTCACCATGTTCCAGAAAATAGTCCGCCGCCTCCACCAGCACCTCCAGGTCACTGACCGGATAGCACATTGTCAGCAGACCGAAAACCCACAGTGCCGCCGCAAAGCACACAAACAGCACAGTCACCACGGTGTTGAAAGTTTTTTCATCCGGCTGTTTCAGCCTCAGCCGCGCCACGCCGGCCGCCGTCAGAAAAATCAGATACCGGCCGAAAATCACGCTTTTGCCCGCCAGTCCCAGGCCGGCGGCAAGGTATCCGGCGGCAAAAGTCCACAGGGACATTATGGTAAAAATTGTATAAAATCCTGTAAAGCATATTTTTTTGTACATACTTGTTTCTCTCTATAGGGACATATTTATATATACATTATATATATAAGCCTTAACTATTGCAAGGGTTGGCAGTAAAACCGATATTGAAAAACAGCCGGGCAGAAAGTATAATGTAAATCAAAGACAGAACAAAGAGTCAGACGAAAGGGGACATGGCAATGAAGATAAAAGCCGACCAATGGCAATGGACAAGACAGCCGAAGGACTTTTTTATTTCTGATGACAGGATAGAAATCATCACCAATCCGCACACCGACCTGTGGCAGCGCACATATTACCATTTCAGGAACGACAATGCGCCGGTATTGCAGATAAAAACATCGGAAAAATTCTTTTCCTTTTCGGTAAAGACAGAATTTGAAAGCAAAGTCCGTTTTGACCAGTGCGGTGTGGTGGATATGCCAGCAGAGTAAACTCCTGTACGGCTCATTCCATTAGTGTTGATAATGTAGAAGCCTTGATATTATCAACGGTAAAACGCTTTTCAAGGTTCGTTCTGAATGACGAAGAAGCCTTTGCAAAGGAACTGCAAGCACTTTGGAATGATAAGCAAGCGGATAAGCCGAAACAAAATCAAGATGAAGTATAATATTAAAAACAAATCCAAATTTACAAAGGTGGAAAATGATAAGTATGGAACAAGAAATGAAATGGAAGAAAATAGTGAAAAGTTGCATGGACAATGTTAAAACGCATTTTGCTGATATAGACAAAAGCATTGATTTCGGAGCATACATTCAGCCAGAAAATTATTTTGTATCCTATATTTTTCGCACAAACGCAAAATTAAAAGCTGCACGACAAAGCGGACTTACTGAAAGAATAAATTTATATCATAAAGAACAGTTGAAAAAACTTAATTATCCAATTCAAGGAATAAAAGATTGTGATTTTGCCTCGCAAGAAGAATGTGATGAAAAATATAGTGGAAATTGGTATTACTATTATAAGTAACACAGAAAAAAATACCATTCAAACAATTTTTAGTTTATAAAATTGTGTTAAATCATAAAACCACATTGAGGTGGCGATTATGCGATATAAAAAATTGTATTGAGTATTATAGCAAGTGTGCTTTGTTTAGTGCTATTGAGTGGCTGCGGTGGTTATTCTCATGATTTTAATTCAAGTGAAGAAGCACAAAAATATGTATTAGCAAAATTAAAGGACAAATATGATAAAGGGTTTAATGTCATAGGGTATTATATCCCCTGATTTTAGTGTCTATCGTGATATGACCTGCGGAATTATATATATTTGATGAAAAAGCTGCAGATAGCATCGGTAGTGTGCCGGAAGCATTGGAGACTATGTATGAAGACGATGTTATCGTATCAGAAGATGAGTTTTTAAAGATGATAACGGCGTTAACTTCAAATACGAAATTAGAGCACTGTAATTAAAGCAGGGTACCAAAACTCACTAAATCTATATTCTCTAAGATAGTACAGAAATAATCAGTAACGCAAAAAGAAAGGCGCAACCAACGGATTTCATTGCCGTCGGCTGCGCCTTTTGAATGTCCCATCGCATTTAAATCGATAAAACATCGCAGGTGCCCCTGTATGTTTACCTGCCAAGATGAGTTCATTTACGATAAGGTTTTCGCTTATCAAATTTTTTAGGGAATGAGATAAATGCTTTTTTTCAAGTGTAAACTACCATTTCGTTTACAATTTAGCGGCCCGGCCTTTTTTGTATGCAAAGCTGTTTTTTTGCAAAAAAATACCCCCGTACGGGGGCAAAGGTAAAGCGTATGCCGGCTGTCTATCTGTCGTGTGTATTTTCCAGCCGGGGGACGATGTATTTTTCCGCCAGCTCGGAGGGGGACAGCTCGCTTTGCACCTTTATGCGGGCGTTTTTGCGGTATTGTTCCGGGGAAAGACCCGTTTGCTTTTTCCAGAACTTGTAAAAACCCGCATAGGTTTCAAACCCCAGCTCCGACGCCACCTGTTCCAGGCTCATACTGCTTCTTTCCAGCAGGCCTATGCCCACAATGTATCTTCGGTAGGCCACCAGCTGTTCAAAACCCATTCCCAGCAACTCTTTCAGCGACCGGGAGATATATGCCGCGCTGTAGTTCATCTCTTTTGACAGCTGTTCCAGTGTGATTGTCCTGTAATTTTCCCTGACCATTTTCATCGCGTACAGCGCCGGATATTTTTTGCTGGCGGTGTACAGGGGACTGTATTCCTTGTCGGACAGGTTGGCCAGACTGTTGAAAAACCTCATCGTGTCTATCACCGCCAGCTCCCGGGGGTTGGTGATGTCGTTGAAATCGGAAATTATCAGGTCGGCGGCTCTTATCAGCCGTCGGCTGGCCGGATAGTGGACTAAATACGGGCTGTCACTGCTCACCGAGTCCAGCAGGCGGTGTATGTCGTCGCAGGACACAAAGGAATAGCTGTGCATACAGAAAAAGTCAGCAAAGCCTGCCTTGTCCACTATAAGCATTATAAATTTGGAGTCGGTGAGAAAATCGTCAAACTTGATGTACCTGCCGCCGTCCACATACATAAAATCATTGCCCATCATAAAATTGGTGCCACTGTCAAAGGCAAAGGCCCCGGTGCCGGGGAACAGCCATATAAATGTGAACTCATCATTGCCGGTGTGAAATTCGTCGCCCATCTCGCACTCGATAAGCCTGATTATCTTCCTGCCGTCCGGCAGACTTACGCTCACTTCGTGGTAGGGCAGTATCTTTTGCATACAAAACCTCCGTTTTTTTTAAAACAATGCGGCGCAGTACAGCGCCGCACTGTTATTATATGTGAAAAAATGGGGGTGCAATCAGTCAGCCGTACATTTTTTCCAGGTCCCGCCGTGAATAGGCTTTTTCGGCGTAGATTCGGTAGCTTTCGTCCTTGTGCCTTTCCACCGGGCCTATATCGGTTTTCAGCGCGGCCAGCGCGTAGTCCGCATAGGCACTCACACCGTATTTCAGCCGGTCGGTGTCTATGTCAAACCGTTCGTTGTGATGTCCGGCGCCGCAGCCCTTGGCCTCGTTTTTCACTCCTACAAACGCGAACACTCCGGGCCACACTTTCAGATAGCTGGAGAAGGACTCGGAGCCCATCCACGGCTCGGCCTGTACCACCTTTCCGTCGCCGATGTCGGCGGCCACCGCCTGCTGAGCCAGATGGGAACATTCCCTGTCGTTCACTGTGGCCAGGCCGGGGGGAGCGTATTTTATGTATCTGGGCTTGCAGTCATAGGCGGCGCATATTCCGTCCACCGTCTTTTTCAGCCGGTTGTAAAACACCGTGCCCACACCCTCCGGGTCAAAGGTTCTCATACTGCCGCTGAAGGTGAGTGTCTGGGGTATAACATTGCCCCGGGCGCCCGCGTGCAGGCTGCCTATGGAGTAGGTACAGGTCTTGAACGGGTCTATTTTTTCCAGCCTGAGCGCTTCCAGGCGCTGGAATATGGCGGCAAAAGCGCCGATGGGGGAGTTGGACTGGTCCGGGCGGGAGCCGTGGCCGCCCTGTCCCTCTATCTCTATTTCAAAGCCCATGGGCGCGGCCAGCACATCGGTGTCGTTTATCACCACGGTGCCGGTGGGGTCCAGCGCGGATACATGTGCGCCGTAGATGGAGTCCGGCTTTATGCCGTGTTTTTCGCAGTAGGGGATGATAAACTTCACATTGCCCGAGCCCTCTTCGCCGCGCTCGAATATCAGGTATACCGTGCCCTCTATTTCCTCTTTCTTTTCCAGCAGTACCTTCGCGGCACCCAGCAGCATGGCCGTGTGGGCGTCGTGGCCGCAGGCGTGCATCACGCCCTCGTTTTCCGACCACACCTGCCTGGTGCAGTTCAGGTTTTCTTTTTCTGTCACCGGCAGTGCGTCGCAGTCGGCGCGCAGCATCACACTGCGGCCGTTGTCCGCCGCGCCGCGGATTGTGGCCAGCACGCCGCCGTCGGGTATCTCCACATTTTCAATGCCCATTTTGTCCAGCTCGGCCATTATATATTTTACCGTTTCATATTCCTGTCCGGACAGCTCCGGGTGGCGGTGCAGATGATTTCTGGCATCCACCGTGTACTGCTCATACTTTTTGGCCAGCTCAAAGTTTGTCATATCTGTTCTCCTTTCTTTGTAAAAAAATATTTTATATCAGGCGATAAAACAATCACCTTTCGTCCTTGTACACCTTGCCGCCCTTCATCACCAGTTTTATGTTGTCCGGGTCGCACAGTATTTCCAGGTCCTGCACCGGGTTGCCCTTTACAAACAGCAGGTCGGCAAAGGAGCCTTCCTCCAGCACGCCGATTTTGCCGTCCGGGTAGGGGTTCTGGTATGTGGTCAGCTTTGACAGTTCATAGGCGTTGCCGGTGGCCATTTTCAGGCCGCGGTAGCTGCCGAAATATTTTTTGAAGTTGCGCAGGTCGGCCAGCTGTCTGTCTTTCGGCTCGTCCTGTACATACTCTTCACGGAACTGGTCGGTGCCGAACACCACATTCAGATCATATTTGTTTATCAGTTCCACCTGGTTCAGCAGGCCGTTTTTCATTATCTCTATGGACGGCTTGTACTTTTTCACCGGTGTACCCAGCAGGGTGGGCATCGGCCGGGAGCGTTTTACCTGCTGTCCGCCGTTTCCGCCAAACTGCGGACACATACATATCCATACGCCTTTTTCCCGCATTCTTTTTGCGTTGCCTTCGTCCATCAGGGTGGCGTGCTCATAGCTCATAACCCCGGCATCCAGCGCGCGGTTTATGGACCGGGGGATATACAGGTGAGCCATTACATAGGTGCCGTAATCGGAGGCGGCCTCCACCGCGGCTTTCAGCTCGTCCAGGGTAAACTGCACTGTGGAAAGGGGGTCAAAGAAAGAGCCCATGCCGCCCCCGGCCATCACCTTTATCTGGCTGGCGCCCAAAAACAGCTGCTGGCGCACCTTTTTCAGCATTTCGTCCCTGCCGTCTGCTGTTACAAACATACCGCTTTTGTTTGTCAGATTTGTGTCGCCGCGCTCCGGGTCAAAATCAGAATAATAAGCGTTGGCCCCATGTCCCGATGTCTGTATTATGGCGCCGTTGGACGGGAAGATACGCGGGCCGTCCAGCATACCGTTGTCAATGCAGTTTTTCAGGCCCACAGTCACACCGCCGGCATCGCGGGCAGTGGTTATGCCCCTTTGCAGCATTTCGGCGGCATACCTGGCGCTGCGCAGCACAAATTCGTCATATCGGTAGGTGGCGCACACCGCCACCGGCGCGGTAAACGAAAAATGTATATGGCTGTCCACCAGGCCGGGGATTACCGTGTAGCCGTCCGCATCATAAATTTTGTCAAAATTTTCCTCGCAGATGTCGCCGGAAAAAATTTCCCGTACCTTTCCGTCCTTTATGACAATGTTGGAACACATCTTCAGGTTTTCATTTTTTCCGTCAAACACATTGGCGTTTTTAATAAGAATATTCATAAAATATTTCCTCCTGTGAGGGCTGTGTATCGTTGCAATTATAATAACCCAAAAGGCGATATTTGTTAATAGTAAAAACACTGCGTTTCGCCTGGGGAAATGTAAAGGCAATATGGGGAAATGCAGCGTGCAAAACCATTTGTTATAGGGAAATAACAATATTATTTCGGGAAATTTAAAAAAAATTTTGGCCGTTATAAAATAAAGTTGACAACAGGCTGTGTATCGTCGTTTTACAGCCGCGGCGTCACAGGGACGCCGCTTGTATTCAATTTGGGAGGACTATTTATGAAAGAGAAAAAGAAATTCAAGATGCCCCATCTCATGGCGATGATAGTGGGGCTGATACTGATTATGTCACTGCTGACATACATTGTCCCGGCCGGTCAGTTTGCCTCAGACCCGGTGACCGGAAAGATCGACGGCAACGCCTTCAGCTTTCTGGGTTATCAGACACCGGTAAACCCATGGCAGGCCTTGCTGTACATTGCCCAGGGCGTTGCCAACTCCGGCTCAATAATCGCCACATTGCTGGCCACCGGCGGTCTCACCGGTATAATACTGGCCACAAAAAGAATGGACAATGTAGTCGACTGGGCAATATACAAACTGTCCGGAAAAGGCATTGATGTGCTGGTACCGATTCTGACACTGGTTTTCTGCGTATACGGCACATTCTCCGGCGGCGACTGGTGCGTTGCAATGGTGCCGATAGGCTGTATGATTGCCAAAAAACTGAACTGTGACCCGATACTGGGCGGTGCTTTCGTGCTGATCGGCTGTATGGTGGGCGGTATATTCTCGCCCACAGCCCCGATGCTGGTCCAGCTGACCATGGATGTACCGGTGTATTCAGGCTTTGCCATGAGAATGCTTCTGGACATACCTGTTTACGCCATGACCATGTTCTGGATGTGGCGCTATGCCAAAAAAGTGGCCAAAGACCCCACAAAATCCGCCATGGGCGACACCGAATGGATGAACACCGATTATTCCGGCGTGGGTGTAAAGGAAGTAAGCCTGGACAAGCGCGATGTGATATGTACTGTTTTGTACTTTGCACAGCCGGTTACCAGCGTTATCTGTACCACAATGCTGGGCTATTCTGTAGAGGTTATCCCGGCGCTGTGTATCATATACGGTTTCCTTATCGGCGTGGTACACGGCTACAAGCTGGATGACACCTGCAACAAGTTTGCCAACGGCGTGGCCGGAATGGCCTTTGTAGGCTTTATCATCGGCTGTGCCAACTGTATGTCCCTTGTTATGACCAACGGCAACATTATCCATACAATAGTTTACTTTGCCTGCCTGCCGCTGAGGAATGTGGGCGTCGGTTTTGCCGCCGTGGGCATAGCGATAATCATCACAATCATCAATATCATAATACCATCTGCCAGCGCAAAAATTGCAATACTGTGCCCGATTATCTCACCCATGTGCGACGCGCTGAGCATTCACCGTCAGATAGGCGTTACCGCCTTCAAAGTGGGCGACGCTGTTACAAACATGATTTCACCTACACTGGGTATGCTGGTGGGCGGTCTGGAAGTGGCCGGAGTGCCTTATGACAAATGGCTGAAATGGATAATGCCATTTATACTCATCGTGCTGGCCTACGGTTATGTGGCGCTGTATGTGCTGGGCGCAGTGGGCTGGACAGGTCTTTGATAAAAAGGAGGCAGAAATATGACAAACCTTGAAACCGCAAAAAAATACCGGGACTATATGGTATACGCCCGCAGATATATGCACGAAAATCCCGAGCCGTCCGGACAGAAAAAAAAAACGGTAAAATTTATAATGTCCGAACTGGACAAAATGGGCATAAAATACACCGAGGTGGAAAACGGCGGCGTGCTGGCCGAAATAGAGGGCAAAAAGCCGGGCAAAACCGTGCTGCTGCGCGCCGACTGCGACGCATTGCCGGTGCTGGAAAAAGAAAACCTGAACTGCACCAGGCAGGTGTGGTCCAAAAAAGAAGGTCTGATGCACGCCTGCGGCCACGACGCCCACACCGCCTGCCGGCTGGGTGCGGCCAAAATCCTGCTGGAAAAACAGGATGAAATAGAAGGCAAGGTTATCCTCTGTTTTGAAAGAGGGGAAGAGATGGCCGGCAGCGTAAAATACATCTTTGCCTACATGGAAAAAAACAACATCCATGTGGACTCCTGCTTCGGTATGCACACCAACCTGCCGCTGGAAACAGGCAAAGTGGCGGTCAACGACACCAACTCCCTGGCCGGTGCCTTCGGTTTTGACATAACAATAGAGGGGCAGGGGGGACACGGCCGCCGCCCCGACCAGGCAGAAAACCCGATAAACTGTTTTTTGGCCATCGCCAACCGCCTGGAAGCGCTGCGCCTGGAAAAAATCAGCCCCTTTATGCCGGCCACCTATTCCATAGGCAAGCTGTCCAGCGGCACCCAGGGCAATATTATTCCCCAGACGCTGAACTTTGCCGGCACAATGAGGT
>CALWZO010000044.1 GCA_944386045.1 uncultured Clostridia bacterium
TAATAGACATACTTTGTCTGATTTGATTATATTAAAAACCTGAGAATTTATCAATGGTATTTTATTATATATTATCATCAAAAAATAAAGAGCGAAGCACTTTTTTATTTTTTCATGCACAAAAAAATGAATATAATTTACACGAATTTTGCACGAATGCCAGAAAAAAGTGAAAAACATAAAAAATAATGACAAGAAAAATCGGCTTTATTAGCGGCAAAAAGTAAAAGTTAAAATAAAAAATAATACTCCAATTTCCTTGTTATCCGCACCATAACGGACAGTCATAAACCAAATGACTGTCCGTTATTTTTGTCCTAAAATAATTGATTTTTTGAGCAGGCAGCAATACCTGCTCTTTTTGTTTATTCATGTTTTTCTTTGGTTGGTATATATTCTATCCTGGCACCGGCACGAGGTTCCATGACGATATTATTATGTCTATTTTACACTTATCAATTCTCTTTTTGTCGCATCTTTAATATTAATTACAAATGGATTTAAGGTGTATACGCTATATAAATTCCCGTCACATATTTCATATACGCCTTCACCCTGGTACTCTACATCGGTTTTGGAGATGTCTCCGGTAGGAATATCTATATAGTAATAGTTTTTATAATCATGAAAGTAAACATTTTTATCATCAAAGAAAACAAATTGAATTTGTGAGTTGATTTCTGCAATTTCTTTAAGCTCGCTGCCGTCAAAATTACATTGATATATTTTCGATAAATCTGAAAAATCACTGTTTTGGCCGGTTACAAAATAAATATAGTTGTCTGTAAAAATAAATAAGTTTTCGTTTAAAATATTCTCATTTTCGGGAATAAAAATATTTGCATCTTTAAGAAACAGTTTACCATCGCCTTTTTCTGTACCTTCTACATATTCGTAATCAGCTCCATAAGGATTATAATATAACTTTTCCAATGGGTCTGAATATGTTATTTCTGGAGATATTGATTCCAATTTTACTATTTTATCATTGTGCTTTAAATATATTTCTTCATTGAAATAATAAAATTCCAGCCAAAATACTTGTCCCATATGTTCTGCCATTTCTACTATATGGGATAAATTGTTCCCGTTTTTATCAATTGAATATAAATTTTCAACTGTGGAAAAATATATATTATTATCCGACAGAGCAATCTTGTTTATGTATATGTCTTCATCATAATAGATACATTAAATACGGCAAATCAAGAGGAATATATAAAACAAGGGATAAGCTATTAAAAGATAACGGTATTTTATTATGTTTTAAAATAACAAAACAGTGGGGGAACTCTAGTCTTGATCCATTTTCCACGGACAATGTGTATTCATACAAGTCCGGTAAAGTAGTTGAGATTCCCGGCCCGGCATCAAACGGCCAACACGGATTTGTGGGGTTGCTGGAAAACGGTATGTATACATCGTGTCATCTTACTACGGGCTGGAGGAATACTTTTGTGACATACAACAGAGATGGCACCGAAACAGTGGAGCGTTTTTCTTATTATTCTTCATATCGGTACGAAAAAGAAATTGAAGGAGTAATTGTAGAAGAGCAGGAATTCCCGGACACAGAGGAAGGTGAGCGGCAATTTAATGAAAAATATGCTCCGTATCAGGAGGCTCTGTGGCTTTATAATATGGACCTTGGAAGGCGATATTTCCCCTTTGCAATAGACGGCTCGCAAAATTATTCCCCCTATCTTCTGGAAAAATATAATAAACTGTATAAAGATATAATAGAATGGCAATAAAGTCTGTTGTCGTTTGATGATGATTTTCGTGGCTGAATTTAAAAGTTTTGCGGCTAAGAATATCTATAACAAAAACAAAAGTCAGGGCAATGCCCTGACTTTTTAATTGCCTTAAAATTTCCGGCTGCGGAATATCATTCCCGGCTGCCGCCTTTTTCCACAACCCTTTCTTCGTTTTTGATTTCCCAGTGTATCAGGAAGGTCAAAGCGGCGCGCAGTACAATAATTGCACCCACCTGCATTATTTCGGACATATCCCTGACTACAACAGTCCTGAGTATCTCGCCGCCCAGTTTGAATTCCAGCGCCATCGCCAGGCCTTCGGCCAGGCTAAGACGGGTGCGGGGGTCTTTTTTCATCCAGCTGAAGAAGGCTTTTACTGCGGTGTATGCGATAACTGCCAGTCCCATGAATTCCAGGACAATGACAAAAAAGTTTACCAGTACTTCCAGACCTTCGTGCATTACTGTATTTATTGCAAAGCTTTGTGCTGATGTGTTCAACAAGATATACATAATTTTTCCTTTTTTCAATTTTTAAGGTTATTTTATTACTTTTTCATCCAAAAGTAAATAGATATATTTGGAATATACATCATATAGCAATTCGGCGTCGGCTGAATATAATGTTTTAGAGGTGAGGAGAATGGAATTTGACAAATCATACACTTACAAAAACATTGATGAAGCCTTCAGGGCAAAATGTGTATCTTTTGCGTTGTATATGCTGTTCGGGCAGAAAGCCAGGCAGGATGACTGGCATCAACTGGCGGACATATTTGCCCAAAGTGCAAAAAACGAGCTGGAACACAGCAGGATATTTTATAACATCTTATACGGAGAAGACAGCCTTTCCGATACCTGTGAAAATCTTGCACGCGGCGTGCAGATGGAAAAAGCTGCCCGGGAAACATATGCAAAATTTTCACAGATTGCAAAGGAAGAATCTTTTTTCAAAATTTCTGCATTGCTGGAAGAGATACAAAACATAGATGCCGCCCACATGAAAAGATTTGCAGTTATACGGGAAAATATGGATAAGGCAAATACATTTTGCCGCGACGAAAAACAAAAATGGATCTGCTCCCGCTGCGGCCATGAAAAAACGGATTTTTGCAGTGATGCTGTGTGTCCCGTATGCGGCGCCTGCCAGGGATACAGCAGGATAAAGGCAGAAAACTATTAGGTATATTATGGTCTTTTCGTCGCATCATATATTCATCTTTAAGAAAAAGGAGATTTATATATGAAAGCAGTGGTAAACCAGAACACCTGCATAGGCTGCGGCCTGTGCGTGGGTATCTGTCCGGATGTTTTTTCCATGGACAGTGATACAAAAGCTATCGCCATAAGCGGGCCGGTCCCGGCGCATCTGGAAGATGATGTGGTCAGCGCAAAAGACGGCTGTCCGGTAGAAGCAATAAGCATATAACAAAAAAACGGACACCCTGTTGAGTGTCCGTTTTGGCTGGGGTACTAGGATTCGAACCTAGGGAATGTTGGAGTCAGAGTCCAATGCCTTACCGCTTGGCGATACCCCAAAATCTCAGCGCTCATATATAATAGCACATAATTTGGGGTTTGTAAAGAGTTTTTTGAAAAAAATTTCAATTATTTTTACTTTTCAAAAACGGCATCCCATTCTTTTTGCTTAAACCCGACCAGCACAAAACCTTCGCCGACGACTATCGGTCTTTTTACCAGCATTCCGTCGGTGGACAAAAGCCGCAGTTTTTCGTCTGTACTCATTTGGGGCAGTTTGTCTTTCAGTGCCATTTCCTTGTACAGCATACCGCTGGTGTTGAAAAAGCGTTTTATATCCAGGCCGCTTTTTTCGTACCATTCTTTCAGCTCCCGCTTTGTGGGGTTTTCTGTTTTTATATCACGGAATGTGTACTCAATATTTTTGGCGTCAAGATAATCCCTGGCTTTGGCGCAGGTGGAACATTTCGGGTAACATACAAACAGCATAGCGCACCTCCTTTTTTGTTTTTATAATAGCATACAGGCTTTTTGCGGTCAACAGTAACAAATCATCATGTAACTGCATATAATTATATCAGGCTGTGCCGATAGGAAGTGAAGAAAAATAATTGAAAATACGGGTTAAAAAACAAAACGCACTAATTGCCGAAGGTTACAACGCAGATGCCAAGCCGCCGACAGGGCAGGTGTCAAAAACCTGCCCTAAAATATTGTTGTTAAAAATATATTTGAATTGTATAATATATGTAAAGAAATAAAAAGTGAGGATGCTATGAAAAAGATACTTGTGATAGGTTCCACGGTTGTGGATATGATTATCAATGTGGACAAGCTGCCCACCACAAAAGGTGATATACATATCAAGGGGCAGAAAGCCTCTATGGGCGGCTGTGCTTACAATGTGGCGGACACCATAAGCAATTACGGCGTGCCCAATATACTGTTTTCTCCTGTGGGCAGCGGAATTTACGGTGACTTTGTTCGCAGTGGACTGCGGAAAAAAGGTCTTATCAGCCCGATACCTCCGGTGGATATGGAAAACGGGTGCTGTTACTGCTTTGTGGAAGAAAGCGGCGAAAGAACATTTATCTCTTATCACGGCGCAGAGTATCTGATTTATAAAGAGTGGCTGGATGAAATAGATACGCGGGAAATAGACAGCGTTTATATCTGCGGTCTGGAAATTGAGGAAAAAACCGGCGGCGAGATAGTTTCTTTCCTGGAAGAGCATAAAAACCTGACAGTGTTTTTCGCTCCGGGCCCGAGAATATTAAAAATCAACGAAGGACTTCTGGACAGGCTGTACAGGCTCAATCCCATAATACATCTGAATTTTGATGAAATAACTGCCTGCACCGGGGCAAAAGACCTGCGGCAGGCTGCACAGATGCTTTATGAAAAAAGCCACAACACTGTGATAGTAACCCTGGGGGAAGACGGGGCCGCGTGGTATGACGGTATGCAGCTGCATATCTGTCCCGGCCAAAAGGCTGAAAATGTTGTGGATACAATAGGCGCAGGGGACAGCCATGTGGGCGCTGTTATGGCTGAACTTTATATGGGAAGCACCATGGAGCAGGCAATAACCAACGCAAATAAGATTGCCCGGGCGGTGGTTTCCACAGAGGGTGCTATCCTCAGCCGGCGGCAGTTTGAGCAGGCACTGAAAGGGAAAGGTTGACAACGATATGAGTGAAAGATTTTTGGGCGGATACAGTCCACGGTGGTATGACTCGATACAAAATCCCAGGGAGCTTATTTACAGATACAACAACACCAGGGCAAACGAAGTCCTGCAAAGATATGAAATATTAAAGCAGCTTTTGGGCGCAGTGCACGAAGATGCAATAATAGAACCGCCCTTCCACTGCGATGAGGGCAAAAATATATTTTTGGGCAAACGCTTTTATGCCAACTATAATCTGACGATATTGGATTATGACAAGGTGACAATAGGCGAAAATGTTTTGATAGGCCCCAATGTGGTGCTGTCCGCCGCCAGCCACGAAACAGACCCTGACAGAAGGTGGCAGGATGAAGATATGTCTATATGCGGCGCACCCATTACAATAGGTGACAATGTGTGGATAGGTGCCAACTGCACTGTCCTGCCGGGAGTAACCATAGGAAACGGCACAGTTATAGGCGCAGGAAGCGTGGTAAACAAAAGCCTGCCGGAAAATGTCATGGCAGCCGGCGTACCGGCCAGAATTATCCGAAAATTAAAATAACTTTTAAAAAGGCACTGCAAAGGCGGTGCCTTTGTTTTTTTGCTTAAAAAGCCGACAAAAACTGACAAAATTTACCATTTTGCCAATGGTGAAATTTTAAAGTTTAAGTTGCAATTGTGGGTGTGTTGATGTATAATTGAAAGAAAAGTGGGGCAAAGTAGGTAATTGTGGGTAAAAGTTCTGAAATCACCATCTTTTAATGACGAAGGGAGGCTTGCTTTATGTTGATGGGAAGATACGAATATTCCCTGGACGCAAAAAGCAGGACCAACTTTCCGCCGAAGTTTCGCGCCGAAATGGGCGACACACTGTATGTGACAAAATGGTTTGATAAATGTCTGGTGGTTTACGGACAGCGGCAGTGGGAAAAGCTGGATTCAAAATTTGAAAATATGCCCACCGTGCAGTCAAAGGAACTGCTCAGAATTCTGTACGGCAATGTGGCCGAGGTCTCTGCGGACAAGCAGGGCAGAATATTGCTGCCGCAGTACCTGAAAGACCACGCCGGAATAACAAAGGATATAGTTATAATAGGCGCCAGAAATTACGCTGAAATATGGGACAAGGCCGCCTATGAAGAAAATCAGAAACAAAACGATTTTGCTTTTATAGAGCAGAAACTTAAAGATATGGAGTTTTAAGCCATGAGTGAGTTCAGCCACAAACCGATTATGCTGGCCCGGTGTATCGAAGGCCTGGCGATAAAACCGGATGGCATATATGTTGACGGCACCTGCGGAGGGGCCGGACATTCCACCGAAATAGCCAAAAGGCTGAACGGCGGAATGCTGTACGGCCTTGACCAGGACCCGGATGCCGTAGCTGTTGCTGCCGAAAGGCTGCGGGGATTGCCGGCCAAGGTATTACATACAAATTTCAGACAGGCCAGACAGGCGCTGGCGGCAGAGGGCGTTGAAAAAATAGACGGTGTATTGCTTGACCTGGGCGTGTCCAGTTATCAGCTGGATACAGCCGAAAGAGGTTTTTCATACAATGCGGACGCCTATCTGGACATGAGAATGAGCAAAGAGGGCCCCAGTGCCGCCGACCTGGTAAACAGCCTGTCTGTTCAGGAGATTACAGATATATTAAGAAACTACGGCGAGGAAAAATACGCCTATCAGATTGCCCGCAAGATAGAAGCCCGGCGCAAGATCCGGCAGATAACCACAACAAAACAGCTGTCGGATATTGTAAACAGCGCTTATCCTTCGGCAGAAAGAAGAAAAAGCAAAAACCCTTCCAGGAAAACTTTTCAGGCTTTGCGCATAGCCGTAAATGATGAACTGGGGGCTTTGCAGCAGGCGCTGGAAGAATTTTTTAATATGCTTAATGTGGGCGGCAGGATGTGCATCATAACCTTCCATTCCCTGGAAGACAGGATGGTAAAACAATATTTCAAATCTTTGGCCGTAAAATGCACATGCCCGCCGGAACTGCCCGTATGTGTCTGCGGGGGAAGAGCAAAGGCACAGCTGATAACACGCAAGCCTCTGACGGCAGACCGGCAGGAGCAGCGGGACAACCGCCGCGCCAGATCAGCAAAACTGAGGATAATTGAAAAACTGGAATATTAAAATAAATTTTGGGGGACAGTATGGAGAGAATAAATGTGGCTTATGATTTGTCTTTCTATGAATCCGAACAGGAAAGACACATAGCAAGAAAAGAAAAAAAGCAGGGCGTCCTGATAAAGGCACGGTCAAAATTTGCACTGGGTCAGAGAATTGCCGGCGTTTTAAGCATAGCCGTACTGTTCAGCCTGATTATAGGCGTTATATCCACAAACGCGGCCATAGCCGGTTACAGCAGTAAAATCGCCCAGGTAAATGAGGATATAGTACAGCTGGAAAGCCAGCGGTCATATCTGCAGTTTACATTGGACAGCCGGATGACTTTGGACGAAATCGAAAGCTATGCCATCAACGAACTGGGCATGGTCAAAATGGACGCATCGCAGAAAAAGTATGTGGAGTTGAAAAACGAAAATAAAATAGTAGTAAACGACTCTTCTGTAAAAGAAAAGCTGACAAAAGCAATTCAACCGGTGATGTCATATTTATTGCCGTAAAAAAATAATAATGTAGTATGAGTTTAGGCGGAGAGTAAAGGACGGAATAAGTCTGGGTTATTCTTCGCCTATCGTCGGTAATACGGATAATACTGAAAGAGAGTGTAATGGATAATAATAAAAGAAATCAGACAGCGGTTACAAACAGCATCAG
>CALWZO010000045.1 GCA_944386045.1 uncultured Clostridia bacterium
CTCACTCTGCCATGCGGCAGTGTGGGCTTATGCGGTATTAGCAGTCGTTTCCAACTGTTGTCCCCCTCTTTAAGGCAGGTTCCTCACGCGTTACTCACCCGTTCGCCACTAAGCTTATCCTCCGTCCGTCCGAAAACTTCAAGCGAATAATCTCCGTTCGACTTGCATGTGTTAGGCGCGCCGCCAGCGTTCGTCCTGAGCCAGGATCAAACTCTTTATTAAATCCTTTATATCAATCACTTGCGTGACTAACATTCTCTTCTCAAACGCTTTGCGTTCCTCGATTACTTGTGTTCTCTCCTTTTTATTCTCGTGTGGCTGAGCCCCCACACCTTACTCAAAAAAATCTCTTGGATTCCTTTTTTCACAAGCTTTTCGTTCTCTTTATATTGTTTAATTTTCAAGGTCCTATCTCGCCGCCCCCTTACCGGGACAGCTTTCTTATTATATCACCGTTTCGCTCTCTTGTCAACTACTTTTTTAACTTTTTTCAAAGTTTTTTCGCTGACCGCTTTCCGGTGACCCCGTCTCTCAGACGGTTCCCCTATATTACTCCTTTTTTCCCTTTTTGTCAATACCTTTTTGAGAAAATTTGAAAATATTTGATTTTTTTTAAATCTGTTTTTTATTATACTTATTATATGTAAATATCCCGGACGGCTGTGCCGCCCGGGATATTTTATCTTTACGGATGGAAGTTATCATTTACAATGCTTTCAAGCTCTGCCATCTGCCGGGTGGAAGGAACATTATCTTCTGACAGAGTGTAGCAGATACCCAGTTTTTTATATTTTTCCCGTCCCATATTATGATAGGGCAGCAGCTGAATTTTTTTAATGTTGGGATATGTGTTTGCCATGCGGCATATCTTCTCTATATCCCGCCGGCTGTCATTTATACCTTTTACCACCACATACCTTACCCACACATCACAGCCGTATTGCCGGGCCAGCGACAGAAATTCCTGATTTGTTTTCAGGTCAGCGCCGATATATTTTTTATATCTTTCTTCATCCGGCATTTTGATATCTGTCAGCAAAAGGGGACGCAGGGCCAGCAGCTGTTTTACATCTTCATTTATCACACTGCCGGCAGTGTCCAGCGCCACATTTATATCTTCGGCCTGCAAAAGCCTGACAAGTTCTGTCAGCTGCGCTGCCTGCAAAAGGGGCTCGCCGCCGGATATGGTAACACCGCCCTTGCCTTTAAAATACGGCCTGTATCTTTTTACCTTGTCCGCCAGCTGCTGCGGTGTGTACCGCTGCCCGTTGGACCTGTCCCAGGTGTCCGGGTTATGGCAGTAAACACAGCGCAACAGACAGCCGGCCAAAAATATACCGTATCTTACGCCGGGGCCGTCCACCGCCGCCATACTTTCTATGGAATGTACAATTATATCCATAAATTATACCCTTTCGTGGAATGTACGGCTGATAACCTCCTGCTGCTGGGTGCGGCTGAGCAGATGGAAATTCACCGCATAGCCGCTGACGCGGATTGTCAGTCCCGGATATTTTTCCGGGTGATCCATTGCGTCTATCAGCAGATCCCTGTTCATCACATTAACATTCAGGTGGTGGGCCATCTGGGCAAAGTAGCCGTCCAGTATATCCACCAGGTTGTCCACCCTTTCCTCTTCTGTCATACCGATAGCTTTGGGAGAGATGGAGAATGTATTGCTTATGCCGTCGCGGCAGGCGCTGTAGCTCAGCTTTGCCACAGAGTTCAGGCTGGCCAGAGCTCCGTTTTTATCCCTCTGGTGCATGGGGTTGGCACCGGGAGCAAAAGGTTCGCCCTTTTTGCGGCCGTCGGGTGTGGCGCCTGTCTTTTTGCCGTAAACCACATTTGAAGTTATGGTCAGCAGTGACAGGGTATGCTCTGCACCGCGGTAAGCCGGGGTTTTTCTCAGATCTTTTATAAATCCTTCGGACACCATTTTGGCTATGTCGTCCACCCTGTCATCGTCATTGCCGAAACAGGGGAACTCTCCCTCGGTTTCAAAACCGCAGGTAATTCCGCGCTCGTCAAACACCGGTGTAACCTTTGCATACTTTATGGCGCTGAGGGAATCGGCCACCACTGAAAGGCCACTCATGCCAAAAGCCATAAACCTGTGAACATCACTGTCGTGGAATGACATCTGCAATCTTTCATAGGCATATTTGTCGTGCATGTAGTGTATAACATTCATTGTGTTTACATACAGCCTGGCCAGCCACAGGCGGTAGGTTTCAAACCTGGCCAGCACCTGATTATAATCCAGCGGGCCGTTTTTGCCCAGAGGTTCCATCTGCGGGCCGAGGCACCGGCCGGTTATTTCATCGCGGCCGCCGTTTATTGCCAGCAGAAGCAGTTTGGGCATGTTGCACCTGGCGCCGAAAAACTGCATCTGTTTGCCCACTTCCATGGCGGATACACAGCAGGCTATGGCATAGTCGTCGCCGTAGTCTTTTCTCATCAGGTCATCGTTTTCATACTGTATGGCGTCTGTTTTTATGCTGGTGGCGGCGCAGAATTTTTTATAATTTTCCGGCAGATGTTCTGACCAGAGTATTGTTATATTTGGTTCCGGTGCAGGGCCCATGTTGTACAGGGTGTTCAGCATGCGGTAGGCTGTTTTGGTTACCATGTGACGGCCGTCCAGGCCGACACCGCCCTCGCTGACTGTGACCCAGTTGGGGTCACCGGCAAACAGCTCGTTGTATTCCTCTGTCCTCAAATGTCTTACCGCCCTCAGTTTTATAACCAGCTGGTCTATCAGCTCCTGGGCCTGTTCTTCAGTCAGGGTTCCGTTTTTTATATCTCTTTCTATATATATGTCAAAAAATGTGCTGACACGGCCAAAGCTCATGGCGGCGCCGTTCTGTTCCTTTACTGCGCCCAGATAACCGAAATATGTCCACTGTATTGCCTCTGCGGCATTGCACGCAGGGCGGGATATATCGCAGCCGTACCAGGAGGCCAGGGTTATAAGCTGTTTCATGAATGACAGCTGTTTTGACAGCTCTTCGCTTTTGCGTATGGTTTCTTCATTCATGTCCAGCAGGCCGTTTTTGCGTTTGTCCTCCTGTTTGCATTCTATAAGGTAGTCCATGCCGTACAGCGCAATGCGGCGGTAATCGCCGATAATTCTGCCGCGGCCGTAGGCGTCCGGCAGGCCTGTAAGAAGTCCGGCATGCCTTACCGCCCTCATCTCGTCGGAATAGGCGGCAAAAACACCGTCGTTGTGTGTGGTGCGGTATTTGAATTCGTTTTCCACCTTATCGCTCAGCTTGTAGCCGTAATTTTCGCAGGCAGAACGGGCCATGCGTATTCCGCCGAAGGGGTTGACGCTTCTTTTCAGCGGCCGGTCGGTCTGCAAGCCTACAATAATTTCATTTTCCTTGTCTATATATCCTGCAGGAAATGTGAGAATAGAAGCCGCGCGTTCGGTGTCGATATCCAGCACTCCGCCTTTTTTCTGTTCCTCGGCAACCAGCGCGGAAAATTTTTCAAATACCTTTTTTGTCCTGTCGCTGGGACCTGTCAAAAAAGCGCTGTCGCCGTCGTAAGGGGTATAGTTTTTCTGGATAAAATCCCTTACATCAATTTCCTTTTCCCAGTTTCCGCCTACAAAACCCAAAGTGTTTTCAAACATATTTTGCCTCCTTTTTTCAAAAAAAGCAAAAACCGCCCGGGCAGCTTTTGCTTGCCCAGACGGTCGACATTCTACACAATCCGCCGATCCCCCGTGGTAGCCCACTGTTCCGTCAGTTTCGGCAGATTTTAAATTTTAAAGACAATATTATTATATCCAAGGATATCTGTATTTGTCAAATTAAATAAATATTTAACAAAAAATTTCACATATCAGACAACTGTGGTGTCAAACTCCATGTTGTTCTTATCGATAAAGCCCTTTTTCACTTTGCAGCCCATCTTCTGTGAAAGTATGTCAGCCAGCTGGTCGCGGGCGGTTTCTATCGCCTGTCGGTTGTCCGAAAAGCCGTCAAGGATAAACAGCAGATCCTTTGTTTGCCGGCCTATTTTTCCCTCGTCGCTCTGACGCCATATCCAGCGGCGGGTGCGCACCTTTTTGCCTGTGGCGTACACCACTTCCCCTTCGTCCACCGGCTCCCTTTCCCGGGCGCCGAAAGGCAGGAATGTATCCTCGCTGTCCGCTGTCCTGACGCAGAAATCCCCTTCCATGGTGTCCAGGTCATGGGCTCCCACCGGCAGATAATATTTCAGCGATATGGCGTTGCCCAGGTCAACTATGGGATTGATGTGGGGCATACCCTTGTTTTTGGCAATTCTGGTCAGCAGTGCTTCAATGCTGCTCATAAATTTGTTGGGGTTTATGCCAAGGGTTTTAAAAGCGTCGCGGTATGGTGCCAGCTCCTTTTCTTCCTTTACGGTTTTGCCGGCAAAATAATCACGGCAGCTGATTATGTTTTCGTCCAGCATTTCTCCTATAAATGGATAATCCGCGCTGTTGTCAACACCACAGACGCTCACCAGGCCGAAGCATGCTTCGGGCAGTTTTTCAAATACTTTGTCGGTCACATAAAATTTCATAAAAAACCTTTCTTCCCTTTATGTTTTGCCCCGGGTGCACAGCGTACCCGCTACCGCGGCGGCGGGAAAACGGTTTACCGCCCGTCGGGTAATAATCCATGGGAAAATTGCGCGGGCGCCGTCATACAAAAAATTATAAACCGACATATAATTTTTTTCAATAATTTTTACAGGGAAAATCGGGACACTGCCTGCCGTACTGCCTGCACCTGTGCGCCGTTGAGACCGATTATATACACTTTTTCTGTGGGATATACAAGCTTTACCAGTGCCGGAAACAGCGGCAGAAAAGCCACTGTGTGCACACAGCACAGGCTGGAAGTGTTGAACACCGCCGTGCTTTTCATCAGGCGGCCTGTCCTTTTGACAATACAGCCAGTGTAAACATCCACCCTCAGCGACCAGAGGCCGCGCCCCAGCCATACAAATGCGGCCGCCGGCACCAATGCCGCCGGCACATCAAAAACCACAGCAACTGTCGCTGACACTGCCAAAGCCGCCGCCGCCAGCACAAGGCGGCAGAATATCGTAGGCCTGTATGTCATTAAACCCACACCCCCTTTTTACAGCATGGGGTGCTTTGGGGGAGCGTATACCACCGCTTTTATTATATTTATATATACATTATATGGTAAAAATAAATCTTCCGGATCAAAAATGCTGTCAGGTTATATGCCGGAGGGGCAGCAAATATGCAAACCGCATTTTCTTTTGTCTTTGCCGTTCATCACAGGCAAAACAAATTTACAGCAGTATAATACAGGCTTTGCCCAAAACAAAAAACGCCGGAAATCCGGCGCCTGTATTATTCTTTTTCAAAACTCCGCATACACGCAGCGGAAGCGGCTATTATCATCAGCGGATAAACCGCCCCCGGATACATTGAATATATACCTATATTAAAAGCGGCAACCTCCATAAAGGATATGATAAATATCCTGAAAACCGCCATGGCAACCATTCCGCCCAGGGATATAAAAATTATCTTTGATGTGTATGAAAGGCGTATAAAATGCGCTGACGCCTTTACAGCCCTCACTGCCCCTGCGGCCAGCATAACAGGAACTAATGCACGATAAATCCATGTTATTATATCAAAAATTTTATAGGCCGGCTTCTGTGTAGGGCTGTGATACGGCCGGTCAGAATTTTCCACCGCCGCATAATTGCTCTTTGTGCGCAGGAAGTTTTCCCACTTTTCAATCTGTCCGGTGGTTACATCGCTCAGGCTTTTTTCACACCCGGACATATCCTGCCGGGACAGCACATACCATACCGACCGCCGGGCATTTTCCAGCACCATGGGCACATACTCTATTTTCAGCGGCGGCGTCAGTGAACTGCGGGGCGGCAGGGCATTTCATCCTTTTCCCGCAGCCGGTTTACCTCACCGGCCGGCTTTTCCCAAAACCGATCTGCTTTCTGCGGGCTTTCATATATGCCCGGCTCGTCCGCGCTGCGGCGCAGCGCCCAATAGAAAGAGCCGGACTGATAATCTCCTGTCCGTCCGCCGGCATATCCTTTTTTTATGGTGCTTTCTTCCGGATAATATTCAAACTGTCCAAAAGACACACAGCCTTCGTACATCCTTTGCCTTACATCCTCCGGCACTGCCACCAGCGGGTGCAAGTTTTCATGGCTGAGCCTGGTCATGGCGCCGTAACAGTCGGCAAAGGAGCCGCCATTGAAATCAGTCAATGTAAACACATTGTAATATTTATTATTTATACTACAAATCGTCAACACGGCCGCAACGGTCATAACAGCCGGCAAAGCCGCTGATATAAGGCGAAAAGCCCTGCCGGTCAGATCTTTATCTGCCAGCACAAAAATTCCGCCAATCACTGCTGCCGCTATAAAAAAAGGCAGCAGCCAATACCCGTCCTCCCTGGTTATAAAGGCGGCGGCCATTCCGACACCTGCCAGCAGATAGCATATCACTGCGCCTTTTTCAGCCTTAAAACAGCACCTGTCATGGCAAGAAAAAACAGTGTGCACAGCTGCGGAAAAATATTGTCACGATATACTCTCAGTGTAAATGCGCCATAAGTTGACGGACTGTATATCAGCGCCGCAAATAAAAACAGACGGTAAACATTTTTCTTCAGCACCGGAGCCAAAGCATAAACTCCGGCCGCCACCGCCATGTTCGGCAGTTATACAACAAAAAATATGGCATTTTGCAGTATGCAAAAATGCCATATTGAAAAAGAAAATATATATTGACTAAAATCTGTCCGGCTGTAATCCACGGCCGGGTTACGGCCGCAATACTGTTTGACCGGTTGAAATACGGCTCGTCATAAATGGGGGCAGACAGCGGAAGTATAAATATCATCTGTCGGCTTGCCGGCCACAGTCTGAACAATACCAGCAGAAAGCCGGCGGCCAGGCAGCATTCAATTTTCAAATCCCTGTCTTTTTTCAACATTATCTCTTTCTTATTCTATGAAACAAAAATACATATTATTTTGTTATCTTTCTCACGCTTTCAACCACATACTGCTTTCTTGTAAACACCAGGTTGAGTATAAGGGAAAGATATTTCAGCGCAAAAGCAAACAGCACAAACAGGCCGAAAAATCCCAGCGAAACCACCAGCATTGTGGTGGTCCAGCCGGCCACCGGATTGGCTGACAAAAACACTGCCACAGTGTACACGCCGGCCAGCGACAGCACAAAGGCCATTATCAGGCTGAGGGTTATGCTGATTTTATAGCCTATATCAGTAAACAATATCAGGCTGTTCAGCGCCAGGTCCTGCTTTACGGTTTTTTGGCTGTCTGCGTATTTCATATCCGGAGACGGTTTATAGGGTATTTCCGACACCGGCAGGCCGCAGGAAGCATACACCGCCTTGCGGTAAACAGTTTTCACGCCCATGGACTTTACCCTGTTTATACCGCGGCGGCTGATAATGGAAAAACGCTGTGTTTTTATTTTATAGCTCATGTCAGAAAAGGCATTGAACAGACGGTAAAACATTCTGGATGTAAACCTGGACACGCCCTGGGGAACAGCAAAAACAATATCATTGCCTTCCAGGCTTTTGCGGTACACATCCATAACTATCTGCGGCCGGTAATCCAGCACAGGGCTGTCAAATTCCAGTACAAAATCCCCGATAGCCATATCAACGCCGGCTGTCATTGCGCTTTCCGCACCCTGGAAAAACCCGGTTGTTATCAGCGTAAGGCTTTTTACATTGTTTTCTTCACAGAATTCTTCCACCCGGCGTACAGTCCCGTCGGCAGAAAAGTCATTCACGCATACAATTTCATACTTTTCAAAATTTTCCTCCAGCAGTTTGTTCACCCGGCCAAGAAAAGGTTTTACCTCCTTTTCATTGTCGTGGAGATAAACCACCGCAGATATAAAATTTTTCTCTTTATTCAAGTTCACCGTCCAGAACCTCCTGTAAATCATATACTGTATTTATCTTGCCGGACAGCACGCTGACAAAGGCAGGTTTTTGGCTGAAAACCTTCACCAGTGTGGGACGGCTGTCATCTATTTCGCTGAGCTTGAGAATTGGTTTCATGGAAAACAGCGAGCTGTGATATTCAAAGGCATACTCGTCTTTCAGATATTTGCGCGCCAGCTGGGACATATATCCCCAGGCACTTTTGGGTTTGTGCGGGCAGTCGTTGCAGTTGCCCAGATGCCGCGGCGTGCAGTAGTCCTCCACACCCTTCTGACATTCAAAGGTGGGCAGTTTGTCATAGCTGGTGACATGGGGTGTAAATGTTACGCTGGTCAGTGAATGAAGGCCGGTTTTGCCAAAGGGCATAATGGAAAAAAACGGCCCGTCCATAACTGTTATACCCACATCTTTCAGCCGGTCAGACACTGTGCACAGTATGATTTCGCACAGTTCGTATTTTATCGGAAATGTTTCAAAGCCGGCCAGGCTGTTTATCTGGTTTACGCTGGCATAAGTGCTGTTCAGCACAAAGGGTGCAGTAAAGCTTTCGCCGCTTTTCAGACTGATTTTGTATTCCTCGCCTATATTTTCAATGGCGGTGATAAAGCTGTCAAAGCGCAGGCAGACATTTTCCATCTTTTCGATGTCAGCCATAAGTCCGTCACGCAGTATCCGCCAGTCGTAGGTGTATTCTTTGGTCAGAAATGTGCCGTCGCACATTCCCTCCTTAAAATACTTTGTGTTGGAGATGCTTTCGCAGGGTATCTGTGTATCTGCGCAAAATTTTTCAAACTGCCCTTTGTCCGTCCAGGAAAAATTGGCGCTGGTGGCATAAATTTTTGTAAAATCATCCTTTATGCTGTCCGGATAATCGGCGCAGAACCTGTCAAAATATCCCCTGCTTTTGGAAGCAGTGGACAGGCTGCGGGGATAGTGATAACCCATATGAACACGGGCCTGGTTTATGTATGTGGCGCGGGAAAAAGGATGGCTGTCACATTCCAGCACCAGTATTTTTTCCCCTTTTTTTCCGCAGTACACCGCGCTGTACAGTCCGTACAGCCCGGCGCCTATTATTATTTTATCGTAGTTCATTTTTCACCTTTT
>CALWZO010000046.1 GCA_944386045.1 uncultured Clostridia bacterium
TTGTTGTTCCTTGCAGTTGCCAGACCGCTTATCTATTCTACAACAAAAGGAGTTTTTCTTTCTTCATCATCGGCATAAGCCTTCTTTTGAACCACTCGCCTAGCGAGTGGTTTTCTTCATACAATAAAAAGCGGAGAAAATCTCCGCTTTTATTTTTATATATCGTCATACATAATCGGTGTTATAACCGGCCTGCCGTCTTTGTCCAGCAATGGAGTGAGGCCGCCGGAATATCCCGCCTGATGGTAAAGATAATTGACACCGGTCTGCCTGTCAACCCAGATTTCCATTGTGCCCATAAATCCCTGGGAGTAAACCTTTTCAAATCTGTCCTCTGCCATTTATCTCACAACACCTTTGCCTTTTTCCCACACGGTTTTACCGTTGAGAATTGTCCGGGCCAGTGTCAGGTCAGCGTCCAGTACCGCAAAGTTGGCTGTGCCGTTTTCCACAATTCGGCCGGCTGAATTTTTCAGGCCGTAAGCTGCCGCCGGTGTGGTGGTCATGGTTTTCAGCACTTCTTCAAAGGGAACAACGCCTCTGTCTGCCGCTTTTTTCAGGTCTGCCAGCAACACTTTGCAGCTGCCTTTGCCCATGCCTATCATGTTGCCCAGTTCGTCCCAGATGGGGGCGGAGCCGTTGCCGTCGCTGGTCATGGAAACGCGGTCCAGACTGCCGTATTTTTTGTATATGATTTCCAGGCCTTCCACCGAGCCGTAGGAATGCTGGGACGCGTCGCCGTCGCCGCCGGCGGTGATGTCCACCTGTCCGCCGTATTCCAAAAATTTCATACAGCTGTCAAACACATAGTCTTTTCTGGTGATGTGTGTAGGCACGATAAGGGGACGGAAGGTGATGTCCTCTTCGCACAGGCGGATAAAGTAATCGCTGGGGTTGGGATAGTTGCCCAGGTGGATGTTCAGCACACCTTTCAGGCCTGCCAGGCGGGCACCGTTTCTGGTGTCGGCGGCAATGCGGCTGAACTCTTCAAAGGTCAGCATACTGCCGCGGTGGTCGCAGTGAGCCACCTCGCCGGTGCCCAGGCAGTATTCGTTGAATATTATATCCTCTGCCACGCTGCCGCGCATGGTGGTGATGGGGTGGGTATAGCTGCCGGTGAGGAAATAGCAGTCAAAGCCTTCCTCCCTCAGGGCCATACATTTTACCAGCACGTCTTCCACCCTTCTGGCATAGCCGTCGGTGCCCAGTACGCCCACCAGGGTGGTAACGCCGGCTTCGGCTATCTCTTCAAAGGTTATTTCGCTGGTGCGTGTGGTAAAGCCGCCTTCACCGCCGCCGCCGGTGATATGTACATGGCTGTCCACTATGCCGGGAATTATAACTTTGCCGGACATGTCTGTTTCTTCGCCCTCAAAGCCCCGGGGCAAAGTCAGGCCTTCGCCTATTTTTATCACCCTGTCCTCCCACAGCAGGATATCTTTTTTACCCAGATTTTCGGGAGCATAAACCTGAGCGTTTTTCAGCAGTTTGAACATTTTTCTGTTCCTCCTTATATTTCATGCTTTTCAGCATTGTTTACTATACAAATTGTAATATGTATTAAAAATATTACTCTTCTTTGGAACCGAAAGGGTTTACCTTCGGCTTTTTGGTTATGTCGCTGGTCATTATCGTGGCGCTTTGCACTGCCGATGAACCGTATTTTTCGCGTATTTTGTCAATGGCAGACTGTAATTTTTCATTTTTCTGCCGCTTTTCCTCCCTGCCGGTGTCAAACATCGACAGCTGGCTGACCCTTTTTTCCTTTTCCAGGTCTATGGCAGTGACGGTAAGGGCGCGCACCGCTGTCTGGCCGTCGTGATTAGCGATGAAAAGTTTCAGCGCCGCCGCATATATATCGCTGGTGACACAGGTGGAATTTATCTTTTCCTGGCGTGAAAAGGTGTAAAAGTCCGGATACCTTATGGTAAGCTGTACGCCGTTGGCGTACAGGCTGTGTTTGCGCAGGCGGGTGCCCACATCTTCGCACAGGCTTAGGATTGCCGGCTTTATATCGCTCATCTTTATCAGGTTGCGGCTGAATGTGTTGCCGCTGCCCACGCTTTTTATCTCCCTTTCCCGGGTGTAGGCTGTTACCGGCGAATCGTCCAGGCCGTTGGCGTATTTGTGCATCTGCAAGCCGTGTTTGCCAAACCTTTCTTCCAGCGTGTGCCGGGGCATGGCCGCCAGCTGGCCTATGGTGTGCACCCCCATGTTGTTCAGGGCGTTTTGGGTGCTTTTGCCTATATAAATCATATCCTGCACCGGCAGCGGGAAAACTATATCCTTGTAATTATTTTGGTCTATGACGGTGGTGGCGTCCGGCTTTTTGTAGTCAGAGCCCAGCTTGGCAAATATTTTGTTGAAGCTGACGCCCACCGAAATGGTCAGGCCCGTTTCCAGCTTTACACGCTGTCTTATCATGTCTGCCAGCCGGGCAGGGCTGTCGGCAAAAAGATGATAGGTGCCGGTGACATCCAGCCAGCTTTCATCAATGCCGAAAGGCTCTACCAGGTCGGTGTATTGCAGGTATATGCCGTTGATTATTTTGCTGTATTTTCGGTATTTGTCGTGGTGGGGCGGCAGTATTATCAGGTCGGGGCATTTGCTTTTTGCCTGCCACAGTGTTTCGGCGGTTTTGACACCGAATTTTTTGGCCGCCTCGTTTTTGGCCAGCACAATGCCGTGGCGGCTTTCGCTGTCACCGCCTACAGCCACCGGTTTGTCCCACAGTTCCGGGTAGCACAGCAGTTCCACCGACGCAAAGAAGCCGTTGCAGTCGCAGTGGAGAATATGCCTTTCCTTCAAGATAACCACCCGCCTTTTAATAACAGTATAACACACCCCGCGGCAAAAATTAAATAGCTTTATGATAAATATACACCTATACCGCCCGTTGGCGGTATATAAATTACACCTTGTTTTTTGTGGGTTTGCACAAAAAAGCATTATATATTTCTGAAATGTGGCTGTTGTTTTATTTTTTAATATATAGACCCGTATATCTGCGCTATGGTATAATTTAATTAAACAACACGAAAATAATCTTTTATCAAAAGGAGACATCGATATGAAAAAAAAAATTACAGCACAGGCCCTTGCCCTTATATTCTGCATAGGCGCGGCAGGCTGCAGCGAAAGCCCCCGGCAGCAGGAAGAAGCGGAAAAAGGCTATGACATAAGCGTGACATGGCAGGAATTTACCCCGGCGGAATTTAGCGGCGGCGACAGCCTGGACCTGCCGGAAACCGACGGCGCCCGGGTGACGGTGGATTTTTATTCCGCGGAAGATATACCCGACGAAACAAAGGAAATTGCACTGGCAGACATGGACCGGGATCCGTTTACAAAATCGGTGACCGTAACCATGAACCACCGGGATATAATGGTGTCCTTCGCCTTTTTGCTGGATGAAGAAAATATGGCACTGAGCAACCCATACTCAACCGCCATAGGCCGCACACAAAATGTGGGACATTTCAGCGTTTCCCCTCTTACCGGAAAGGCCAGCCGGCAGACCCCGGCCCATATGCGGGGCGAATTTTCCGCCGATGACGGAAAAATCACCGGCACGCTGGACTTTTACCTGACAGAGGAAGGCATTGCCACCATATCGCTGAAAATTCACAAAGCCGCCGCCCAGTGACAGAGGGATTACAGGCGTTTAATCAGGTAACACCAGTCCTCAAAATATACATTTTGTATAAAATTACTTTTTGTAATATAAATAAAAAAGAGCCGTTTTTGCGGCTCTTTTTATTTTATGTTTTATCAGATTTTTGCTTCACCTACTGTGACTTTTATGCTTTCGTTTGCCTGCTTGGCGTGGGCGTCAACCTTGGCTTTGGCTTTGTCGCCCATATGGGTCAGACAACCGTTGCCGTTGATACATCCGCCTTCGCATATCATACCTTCGATAAAGTTTTCTTTCAGCACATTTTTGGACAGTTTCAGCAATGCCAGTTTGCATTCATCAACACCGCTGCATGTGGCGGGAATAACCTGGAAATCTATACCCTGTTCTTCCAGTGCCCTGGCCGCTGCGCCTGTAAGGCCGCCGGAGTGGGCAAAAATTCTGCCGTAGAATGAGGCGTCGTTCAGCTCGTCTTCGGCCAGGACTGTGATGTCGATGTTGCGGCTGTCAAACAGCGCCTGCAACTCTTCAAATGTCAGCACGCTGTCGATGTACGGGCGCACGCTGTCCTTTTTGATTTCGGCTTTTTTGGCTGTGCAGGGGCCGATAAACACAACTTTTGCGTCCGGGTCCTGCTCTTTGATAAATTTGCCCAGCTCTGCCATGGGGGACAGGTTGTGGGAAATGTAATCTGTCAGCGCGGGGAAGTTTTTCTCTATATAGCTTACAAAAGCCGGGCAGCAGCTGCTGGTCAGCTTGCCTTTTTCGCTCAGCTCTTTGGCCTCTTTCAACGCTACCATATCAGCACCCAGGGCAACCTCTTTTACATCGGTAAAGCCCAGCTCTTTGATGCCGGAAACAACCTGGCCCAATTTTGCATAGGAGAACTGGCTGGCGATGGCCGGGGCAACTATGGCGTACAGTTTGCTGCCGCTTCTTCTGGAGGCTTTGATCATGTTGATAACATCCATGATATAGCTTTTGTCCATAATTGCGCCAAAGGGACAGCGGTATACACAGGCGCCGCAGGCGATACATTTTTCGTCATTTATGGCGGCGGACTGGTCTTCGTTTATGGTGATGGCGTTTACTTTACATGCAGACTGACAGGGGCGCATATTGTTGTGTATTGCGCTGAACTGGCATGCCCGGGCGCATTTGCCGCAGTTTACGCATTTTTCCTTGTCTATGTGGGCGTGGTGATTTTTGTCAAAGGATATGGCGCCTACCGGGCAGACATCGCTGCATCTTTTGGCTATACAGCCGCGGCAGGAGTCGGTTACTTCATAGCCGCCCATGGGACATTCGTCACAGGCTATGGGCATTACCTCGATAACATTGGGGTTGGATTTGTCACCGCCCATGGCGATTTTCATTCTTTCGGTAATAATCGCCCTTTCCTTGTAAACGCAGCAGCGCATTGTGGGCTCTTTGTTGGGCATGATTACCTTCGGAATTTCGGAAAAATTTTCCAGAAGTGTGTCATTAAAGGCGTTTCTGGCAACCTCTCTCAGCACTTTATATTTGAGATGCTGTACCTTTGTATCAAATTTCTGCATGTTTTGCTCTCCTTTTCCTTTAGCTCAAAATTTATATATCTTGACAGTTTTATTCATTTTTTCCAGCACCCGGCAAAGCCTGTCTACCAGGTTTTGCTTCATGCCGATTTTTACAAATTCCATATCCGCCCGCTGGGCGCTGTTGACAGCCTTTCCGAAGAAAAAGTTTATCTCGGTGGCTTTGTCTATCAGCATTTCCGCAATAAGGGAAGCGCCGTCCTGCTTGCAGGCATATTCCGGGAAGGGCTGCGGGCTTTCATACCGCTGCTCGGCGTATTGCAGCACCTTGTTCAGCGTTACCACCCCTTCGGTGACCAGCTGTACCCCTTCGATACTGCTCATGGGCGGTACCTCGTCGTCACCGGAATTTTCTATCGGGACAATGGGTTTGCCCAGATAGGCGCTGACCAGCTTGGCAGTGGTGCCGCCGCTGACTATTTTATCACCTTTGCGGGAGAAAAACAGTGACAGCATCAGTCCGTCGTCCTTTTTGTCCGCCGGCGGACCTATCATCACATTAACTGTCTTGCGCCTGCGCATTTTTATGACGCATACGGTGGTGTCGTCTTTCGGCACCTTGCCGTACAGGTTGTAAATTTTGTCCATCAGTGAAGCAGACAGGCTTTGGGCCGTGGCTTCCGGCGAATATATGCTTTCGCAGTATTTTGCCACATGGTCACGGGTCCAGTTTTTCATGTCGAAAAATTCGTTGTCGCTGGCATACAGCGCACCGTCGGACATGCTGATAAATGTATCGTTTTCCTGTAAATGTATCACCGACTGGTAAATATCCTTGCCCTCGATGTTCCTTTTAGTCTGGGTGTAGTCATATATTTTTCCGCCGCGGAGCATTATGGTGTTGGGGTTGTCATAGTCTATGACCTGGGCGGTGCCGTCCGGGGATATTTTTACTATTGTAAAGGTGGAGTAGGCCACCCCTCTTTCGGAACATATTGGCAGGGTTTTGGCTATAGCCGCCACCGCCTGTTCCAGGCTGAGCTGCTGGGCCAGCATGGTTGATATTATCTTGCTGGTAAGGGTGGAAAGTATGTTGGCCTTTACCCCGCTGCCCAGGCCGTCCGCCAGCACCATAACGGTGCCGCCGTCTTCGGCGCGCAGTATCTGCACCCTGTCACCGCACAGCGTTTCGCCGTATTTGTTCAGGCTGGACCAGCTTGACTCTGCAAAAAGATTATTCATCTTTCAGTGTTTCCTCCATTTTTGACAGGGCTATCTGGGTTTCGGCAACCGTTTCGCCCAGAAGAGAAGCTATCTCCTGCACCACCCTCATCTGCTTTTCAATTACAGAGCCGGTAATTTCCACCGCTTTGGCGTTGGTGCGGGCCTTGCGTTCTTTGGCTGTCCGTTCTTCGGTCACATCGCGGATTATCAGCGCGCTGACCTTGTATTCGCTGTCGTAAAAAGCGGTCTGGGACACATATTTGTCATAGTCAGGCAGGTATGTGAGCCTGTCTTTTATCACCTGTCCGCTTTCCACCGCCTCTTCGCACACCGCTGTATCTATTATCCTGTCCAGCGGAAGGCCCACAATGGCCTTGGGCGCCGGCATGTTGACAATATCGCAGGCCGCCCGGTTAATCTGCTGAATGATGAAATTTTCGTCCATCACTATTATTCCGTTGGGGGTGTGCTCTATAACATTGTCTGAAAAAGACTGGGATTTTTCTATCAGGTAGGGCAGGCACATGTTTATCTGCGCTTTACCCTGGTAAACGGCTATGGCCTTTTCGTAGCAGGAGTTATATCCGCAGCTGCCGCAGTTCAGGCGCTTTGCCGGGTCGCTTTTGCCCATCTGGGCCAGTATGCGGTCGATTTCCGCCGCGCCCGGTCGTCTGTGGCCGCCGCCCATATAAGTATGGCTTTTGGAGGTGCTCTGCGGGAATTTGACAGAAAAATCTTCCTGTCCGGCGTAGGAGTTTACCGTTATCGCATCGCGTACCGGCGCCGGTTTTTCCCTTTCCATTGCCGGGCCGCCTATACAGCTGCCGGTACAGAAACTCATTTCTATAAAGCAATCCTTTATATTGCCGTCTATAACATCTTTTATGGCATTGATACAGTTTTCCGGCCCGTCTATGGCTATATAGTCAATGTCCTGCTGCAATGTCATGGTTTTGATTATGCCGCCTGTGGTGGGGAACAGCCTGGCTTTACCCGGCCGGCTTTCCTCCGGCAGTGTTTCTATTGTCACACCCTCTTCTTTCAGCCAGCGGCTGAGCTCGATAAATGTTATGGCGCAGTCCACATCACCGGCATATTCTTCTATCTCTGCCTTTTTGGAGATGCACGGGCCGATAAACACAATGAATGCGTCCGGGTGTTCTTCCTTTATCATTCGCCGGTGCGCCCGCATAGGTGTGACCACTTTGGCCAGGTAAGGCAATGCCATGGGATAATATTTTTCTATAAGAGAGTTGAGCGTATGACAGCAGGAGGATATGACAACACCCGCCTGTTTTTCTTTCAGTATGTTTTCGTATTCCGTCTTTACCACCGTGGCACCCAGGGCGGTTTCCTGCACATCGTAAAAGCCCAGTTTTTTCAGCGCGGCCTTCATGGATGTTATGTTGAAACCCGGATAGTTTGCCACAAAGCTGGGCGCCAGGGAAGCTATAACCTTTTTGCCCTCTTTCAGCCGCTGCTTTACCAGCGGGTAATCGGTCCTTATGACCTTGGCGTTTTGCGGACACACCACAAAGCAGGCGCCGCACTGTATACAGTCAGACTGTATTATCCGGGCGCGGTTGTCCTTGAAAGCAATGCTTTTTACCGGGCAGGCCCTGATGCACTTGTAGCAGTTCTGACAGTTTTCCCGGTTGAACTGTATATAATTTTCGCTCATCTTTTATTCTCCTTTTTCTAACCCCGCAGCACTTCGTTAAGCTTGTTGGACAATATTGCCAGGCTGGTGGCCATGTTCTCGTTCTGTACTATTATCCCCCGGGGAACCGTCAGGCTGACCGGGGCAAAGTTCCATATGGCCAACACGCCGCTTTTTACCAGTGTATCGCATATGCTCTGGGCGTTTTCGGCCGGCGCGGTTATTATACCTATATGTATATTCATTCTTTTGGTCAGTTCCGGAAGTTTATCCACATGGAAAATGGTTTTGCCGTTTATCTGTTTGCCGCACAACGCGCTGTTCACATCAAAAGCCGCAACTATATTCAGCCCGTAGCTTTTGAAGCCGTCATACCCCAGCAGTGCCTTGCCCAGGCCGCCGGCGCCCACTATCACGGCGTCTTTTGTGTTGTTGTAATCCAGAAAATTCTGAAGGTCTTTTATCAGGACTTTGGTCTCGTAGCCGACCTTTGGCCTGCCGGCGCTGGAGGCGCAGGACAAATCCTTTCGCACCTGGACATGGTTCAGGCCCAGTATGTTTGCTATTGATGTGGCGGAAATGTATTCCACCCCTTCTTTTGCTTTTTCCTGCAACAGCGAAAGATATACAGGCAGGCGATACAAAGTCCGTTTTGATATCTGTTTGTTCATTCTCCCACCTCTTATTGATATTTTTTTATCGATAATTTCAACTATATATTATAACTATTTTTCCTTCATGTCAACGGCAAAATAACCACCTTTAAAATATTTCTTTTTTTAAACAAAAAGCACATAAGTCAGAAATAAAATTTGTACAATATTTATAAACACATTGTAAAATTAAAATGATTTTTTCGGTTTTTGTATTGTAAAGGCGGGCAGCTGTGATAGAATAAAATAAAAAGCTTTGCACTTACAGAGGTAGTTATGACAATATACGAAAAAGTAAAAAGCAGTGAAGAGATAAAAACATATATAAGAATGGCGGACGAGACGCTGGAAAAGCTGGGGTTTACCGAACACAGCTTTGCCCATGTGACCAGGTGCGCCGATGTGGCCGGACATATACTGGTAAAGCTGGGATATGACGAGCACACGGTGGAGCTGGGAAAAGCCGCCGGATATATGCACGACATAGGCAATGTGGTCAACAGGATAGACCATGCCCAGTCCGGCGCGGTGATGGCCTTCAGGATACTGGACAAAATGGGAATAGACGCCGAAGATATAGCCAGGATAGTGTGCGCCATAGGCAACCATGACGAGGGCACTGCATACCCGGTAAACGAGCTGGCCGCAGCGCTGATACTGGCGGACAAAAGCGATGTAAGGCGCAGCCGTGTAAGAAACAAGGACGCGATAAATTTTGACATTCATGACAGGGTAAATTATGCGGTGGTAAAATCGAAGCTGGGCCTGGATGAGCAAAACAAAAAGATAGTGCTGCACCTGACGATAGACGAAAAGATCAGCCACATATCGGAGTATTTTGAAATATTCCTGTCCAGGATGCTGCTGTGCCGCCGCGCGGCGGACTACTTCTCCCTCAGCTTTGAGGTGCATATAAACGAAATGAGAGTGATGTAAAAAAGCCGCCTGCGGGCGGTTTTTTCTTTGCCGCAGATGTGGTGTTTTTCTTTGTATTTTCGGCGGTTTTGTTGTATAATTTATATAATGTAAAAATATATCTGTAAATATAAAAAAGGACAGTCGGACAAATATGTACAAAGACAAAAAAGTTTGGGCAATAGTGCTGGCCGCCGGCAAAGGCAGCCGCATGGGATTTGACAAAATGATGTATAAACTGGATAAACATACTGTTGTTTATCATTCGGTGGCGGCCTTTGAAAACAATGAGTACATCGACAGCATTATCGTGGCCGCCGGAGAAAATATAGACCGGGTGCGCCGGCAGGTACGGGAATTTCCCAAAATGGCGGCGGTTGTACCCGGAGGTACTACCAGGGCGCAGTCGGTGATGAACGCGCTGGAAAAAGCAGAGCCGGACTGCCTGATAGCAATACATGACGGGGCCAGGCCCTTTGTCAGCCGACAGGTGATAGACCGGGCAGTGCGGGCGGCATATACCCACGGCGCGGCGGTGCCCTGCGTAAAGGTAAAGGACACCATAAAGCAGGCTGAAGGGGACTTTATAGGTTTTACCCCGGACAGAAACAACCTGTACATAACCCAGACGCCCCAGGTTTTTGATGTAAATTTATACAGAAAACTTGCAGCAAGCGGCTTTGATGAAAACATCACCGACGACGCACAGCTGTTTGAAAAGGCCGGCGTGAAGGTGATGATAACCCCCGGCGATTATGCAAACTACAAGATAACCACAAAAGACGATTTGAAAAAGGAGAGCAAAATGAGAATAGGCCACGGATATGATGTTCACAAACTGACAGGCGACAGAAAACTGATACTGGGTGGGGTGGAAATTCCCCACGATATGGGCCTGCTGGGCCATTCCGATGCTGATGTGGTGCTGCACGCAGTGATGGACAGCCTGCTGGGCGCGCTGGCCCTGGGGGATATAGGCAAACATTTCCCCGATACCGACGAAAAATATGCCGGTGCCGACAGCATGCAGCTGCTGCGCCGGGTGTCCGACATGATTTTTGACGCCGGTGCCGATGTGGAAAACATAGATGTAACCATACTGTGTCAAAAGCCGAAACTGGCCCCGCATATTCCCCTTATGCGACAGAATATCGCCGACGCCCTGCACACCGACATATCCAGAATATCCGTAAAGGCCACAACGGAGGAAGGGCTGGGCTTTACCGGCGAGGAGCTGGGCATAGCCTGTCATTGCGTATGCCTGCTGAAAACCCCCGGCTGAAAAGCGAATTTTTTTAAAATTTTATTACAATCTGCATTTTTTGCTTTTTAAATTCTTATATATATGTTATCATTACAAGATAGCAAACCTTTGACTTTATTGCATTTAAACTATTAAAAAGGCGGTGTAACTATGAATTTATCAGGTCTTGCAAGCTCTTTTGTCAGTGTTTTGCAGTCTATAGGCCTTTCAGATATACTTGATGTGGCAATAATAACCCTGCTGGTTTACAGCGTGCTGAACCTGCTGAAAAAAACCAGGGCTTTCCAGCTGCTTAAAGGGCTGGCGCTGTTTTTTGCGGTGTATGTATTCGCCACCCAGGCCAAACTTAAAACCCTTACATTTCTGATCGAGAACCTGCTTCAGGTGGGCTTTATCGCGCTTTTGGTGGTATTCCAGCCGGAACTGCGCCGCGCGCTGGAACAGGTGGGCAGCTCCAACCTGCTGACCCTCAGCTTTTTTCGCAAGAAAACAGCCGAACAGGCAGAGGTGGAACGCCTGCGCAAAGCCATTGCCGGAATATGCGACGGCGTGGAGCGCATGAGCGAAAAACAGACCGGTGCTTTGATTGTAATGGAAAAATTCACCAGCCTGGCCAGCATAAAGGTGTCCGGCACTGTTGTAAACGGCGACATAACCCCGGAACTTATCGGCACCATATTTTACGACGGCTCCCCCCTGCATGACGGCGCAGTTATAATACATGACGGACGAATAACCCATGCGGGCTGTGTTCTGCCGCTGTCTGACAATCTGGAGATAAGCAAGGATATGGGAACGCGTCACCGCGCCGCCCTGGGACTGAGCGAAGTAAGCGATGCCATAGCCCTGGTGGTCAGCGAGGAAACCGGAACAATTTCCTTTGCCAAAAACGGAGTCCTGGTGAGAAATATGGACAGACAGTCCCTTTATGACATGCTGGAAAAGGAATTTATACTGCCTATTATCGAGGCCAACGAAAAAACCCAGGCCAGCAATATTTTAAGGAGGAAGAACAATGAACAGTAAAAAGTTTTCCCGTCTTTTTGAAGACAACAGATTTTTGTTTCTGGTCTCCTTTGTTGTGGCTGTTCTGCTGTGGATGTATGTGGTTGTTTATGTGAACAACGAGCACACCGATGTCATAAGGAATGTACCGATAAATGTGCAGTACAGACAAAGCGCATATCAGTCCCTGGGGCTGGATGTGATAGAAATGGACATTGAAACGGTAAATGTATCGGTAACCGGCCCGCGCAGTGTAACCGGCAACCTGACTGCCGATGACATAATTGTATACCCCAACATAACAGGCGTTGACGGCGCAGGCAAATACACCGTAACCCTTACGGCGGAAAAAACCTCCAGCGTCAAGAATTTTTCCATAAATTCACTCAGCCGCGACACCGTGACCATACGCCTGGACAAAGTTATCAGCAAGGATTTCCCGGTGGAGGCTGACATATCCAGCATTGTGGTGGCCGGCGACTATATGGCTGACCTGCCCATAACATCACCGTCCACAATAACCATCACAGGCCCGGAATACAAAGTAAGCACCATAGACAAGGTTGTGGCCGCAACTGTACAGCAGCAGACGCTCAGCCAGACGACCGTTTTCACCAGCGAGGTGCTGTTGTATGACGAAAGCGACAACCTGATAGACCACAACCTGCTGACCCTCAGTGCCGAGGAAATAGACATAACAATACCGATAATCAAGGAGATAACAGTTCCGCTGAAGGTGGACTACATCAATGTGCCGGACGGTTTCAACACCGATACCCTGCACCGGTCACTTTCCGTGTCGGAAATCAGGCTGGCAGTGCCTGCCAAAGACGCAGACTCCATATCTGAATTTGTGGCAGGTTATATAGACCTGGCCACCCTTCAGACAGATACGGCCTATACTTTTGACATAAAACTGCCCACCGGCTGGCGCAGCATTGATGATATAACTCAGGTGACAGCCAGCATTTCTTCCTCCAACCTGGTGGAAAAGAATGTGTCGGTATCCGAAATAAAGGTTATAAACGATGCCGAAAATCTGATTGAAGTGCTGACCCAGGTGATAAACAATGTGACAATAGTGGGGGACGCCCGGGCGGTGGAGGAGCTGTCCATAGGCGGAGTTATCGCCCAGATAGACGCTTCCAGGCTGACTGCCGCCCAGGGACAGCAGTCCGTACAGGTCAGCTTTATAATTCCATCAACCGACAAGGTATATGTAAAAGGCGTATACAATGTAACCATAAGAATTTAAAAAACTACCGGCGGGAAAATATATGATTTTGGTAAACAACATAAAACTGAATATTGACCGGGACCCCCGGCAGGCCTGCACCGCGGCTTTGAAGCTGCTTAAGCTGCCTGCCGGCCAGGTAAGTGATATATGGCTGCACAAAACCAGCATCGACGCCAGAAAAGGCGATGTAAAGTTTGTGCACAGTGTGGCTGTGGTGCTGAAAGATGAAAATCTGGAGGCAAAATACCGGGGCAAAAGCAGGGATATATCCGTCAAAAAGGTATCTCCCATAGCCTTTCCCACCGGCAAACAGCCGATGGAACACCCGCCGGTGGTGTGCGGTTTTGGGCCGGCAGGCTTTATGTGCCGGCTGGTGCTGGCCAGGCAGGGTTTCTGCCCGGTGGTTATCGAACAGGGCCAGCGGATTGACGAAAGAATTGAAACGGTGCGCAGGTTTGAACAGACAGGCCGTCTGAACACCGCCAGCAACATACAGTTCGGCGAAGGCGGCGCCGGCACATTTTCCGACGGAAAACTGACCACAAGAATTACCGATGAAAGATGCGCTTTTGTCACCCGGACTTTTATACAGCACGGCGCTCCGGAAGAGATAAAAAGAATGGCTAAACCCCACATAGGCACAGACCTTCTGGCCGGGGTTATAAAAAATATACGACAGGAGATTATCCGCCTGGGCGGCAGGGTTATGTTTGACACTGCCCTGCTGGACCTGATAATAAAAAACGGCCGCGTCCGGGGTGTAAAAACCACAGCCGGAGATATAGCCACAGACCATTTGATACTGGCCACAGGCCACAGTGCCAGGCAGGTATTTTTCATGCTGGCACAGCGCGGCGCTGACATACAGGCCAAGCCTTTTTCGGTGGGTGTAAGGATAGAGCACCTGCAAAGTGAAATTGACAAGGGGCTGTATCATTCCCTGGCCGGACACCCGGCACTGCCCAAAGGCGAATATCAGCTGTCCGACACCACCGGGCGGCGAGGTGTGTACACATTCTGTATGTGTCCCGGCGGCAGTGTGGTGGCCGCAGCCAGTGAAAGCGACGCCGTGGTGGTAAACGGCATGAGCCGACACGCCCGCGACGGCAAAAATGCCAACAGCGCGGTGGTAGTTTCGGTGGAGCCGAAAGATTTTGACAACGATTTTGCCAAGGCGATAGATTTTCAGAGAAAGCTGGAAAAAGCGGCCTTTGCCGCCGGCGGCGCAAACTACAAAGCTCCCCGGCAGACGGTAAACAGATTTCTGGCCGGCAAAGGCGGCGCAGATTACAAAAGGGTTGTTCCCAGCTATCCGCTGGGGGTCACCGACGCGGCTTTTGACAGTTTTCTGCCGGATTTTGTCTGCCGGGGCCTGAGGAAATCTCTGCCCGCAATGGACAGAAAACTGCCCGGCTTTGCCCGGGAAGACAGCGTGCTGACAGCCGTGGAAAGCCGAACCAGCTCCCCGGCCAGAATTTTGCGCGCTGAAGACTTTCAGAGCAATATCAAGGGGCTGTACCCGGCCGGAGAGGGTGCCGGCTACGCCGGCGGCATAATGAGCGCTGCTGTTGACGGGGTAAAGATAGCCCAGTATATATGTGCACAGCACAAACCGTTGCTGTGATGAGGAAAATAAAAGTATATTCAAGAGGTTTAAATGCTTTATAGAAAATGGAAGGCAAACAGGTTTTCACCGCGGCAGGTGGGACAGCTGAGCCGGCGGCTGGGCGTTGACAGCCTGGCGGCCAAGGTTCTGCTGGCAAGGCATATAGAAACAAAAGAGCAGGCCATGGAAAAATACCTGGCCGAAGTTCCTTTGTCCGACCCGTTTTTGCTGAAAGACATGGACAAGGCCGTGGCCAGGATATGGCAGGCCATAAACAACGAGGAAAAGATTGTCGTCTATGGTGATTATGATGTGGACGGCGTGTGCGCCACCGCTGTTTTGTTTTCCTATCTGGAAAATGTGGGGGCACAGGTTTTTTACAAACTGCCCAACCGCGAAAAGGAAGGCTACGGCCTGAACAGTGATGTGCTGCAAAGGCTGAAGGACAAGGGCGTCAGCCTGGTCATAACAGTGGACAACGGCATATCCGCCAACGAGCAGATTGATTTTGCCGCCGAAATAGGCCTGGATGTGGTGGTTACCGACCACCACCTGCCCAAAGAACAGCTTCCGGCGGCCTGTGCAGTGGTGGACCCCCAGAGAAAAGATGATTACAGCCCCTGCAAGACCCTGGCCGGCGTGGGCGTGGCTTTCAAGCTGGTATGTGCGCTGGAAGGCGCCGACTGTGAAGAGATGCTGGAATATTATTCTGACCTGGTGTGTGTGGGAACAATAGCAGACCTTATGCTGCTGGAAGGAGAAAACCGCACGCTGGTAAAATCCGGCCTGGAAATGATAAATTCCGAGCCCAGATGCGGCCTGGAAAGCCTGATGGCCGTCAGCGGAATAGCCGGAAAGACAGTCACCAGCGAAAACATAGCCTATACCATCGCCCCCAGGATAAACGCCGCAGGCAGGATGGGAGATGCGGCAAACCGGCTGGAACTGCTGTTGTGCGAAGACCCGCGGCAGGCACAGGAGCTGGCTGTATTCCTGGAGGAAGAAAATAAAAAGCGCCAGGATACACAGAACAAAATAGCCGACGAGATAACCCGGGAAATATCCTCCAACAAAGACTTTGCCAAAGACAGAGTGATAGTTGTCCGGGGTGAAAACTATCATCCCGGCGTAATAGGTATAGTGGCCTCCAAGCTGGTGGAAAATTTCGGAAAACCGGCTATTGTTTTCACCAAAGACGGCGATATATACAAAGGCAGCGGCCGCAGCATACCTGCATTCAACCTGCACGCCGCGCTGTCCCATACGGCAGAACACCTTGTTCAGTTCGGCGGACACGAACTGGCGGCAGGTGCGGCGGTATCCCCGGAAAATTTGGAAAAATTCCGCCGGCGGATAAACTCTTTTGCCATGGAAAACGAAGATATGTCCAGAACTGCCGACCTTGTGGCGGACTGCGTGCTGGATTTTGACGAGATAAACACCCGTTCAGTGGCCCAGGCGGACCTGCTGGCGCCCTTTGGCAACGGGAACCCGGCGCCGCTGTTTGTCAGCGAAAACCTGCTGGTGACAGCAGTGTTTCCTGTCAGTGACGGCAAGCACTGCCGAATAAAGATGAAAGGCGGCAGGACAGAGCTGGGCGGAATGATGTTTGGTGTTTCTCCGGCACAACTGGCCTACAAGCCGGGCGATTATATAGACGCCTGCTACAGCCTGTCAATTTTCCACGGAAATGACAGCGACATGGTGTCAATGAAGCTGAAAGAGATAAGACCGGCGGCCATGCCGGACAAGGTGATAGACCGGTATGATGTTTACCGACTGTTTGTAAACAGGTTTCCGCTGTCGGAGGAAAAGAAACACCTGCTGATGCCCACAAGGGACGAAGTGGCCCGGATATACCGCAAAATAAGGGCAGAAAAGGTAAACTGTGAAGACTTGAGGCCGCTGTTTGCCGCCTTCCCTGCCATTCCCAGCGGAAAGATACAGGTTATTATAGATGTTTTACAGGATTTGAGCCTGATAGAGACAAAACACACGGCGACTGCAAATTATTTTGCCGCCGCCAGTGTACAGGAGAAAAAAGATTTGATGAGCAGCAAGGTGCTGATTGCCTTGCAATAATAAAGGTGGTGCATGTAATGAAATACGATGAACTGCAAAAGATATTGAAAGATTCCGGCAAAAATTACGATTTCCCCCTTATTGACAAAGCCTACCGCCTGGCAGAAAAAAGCCACGCAGGACAATTCAGAAAAACCGGCGAGCCGTATATAGAGCACCCGGTGTCAGTGGCCGGTATACTGGCGGAAATGGGCATGGACTCTGCCTGTATCGCTGCGGCCCTGCTGCACGATGTGGTGGAAGATACAGATGTGTCCCTGGAAGAAATTGAAAAAGAATTCAACAAGGATATAGCCCTGCTGGTGGACGGCGTGACAAAGCTGGGTCAGATAACTTTTTCAACCCTTGAAGAGCAGCAGGCGGAAAATCTGCGCAAAATGCTGCTGGCCATGAGCAAGGATATCAGGGTTATGATTATAAAGCTGTGTGACCGCCTGCACAACATGCGCACCGCCCAGGGCTGGAAGCCGCAGAAACAGCGTGACAAAGCCCTGGAGGTAATGGACATTTACGCCCCCATTGCCCACCGCCTGGGCATGAGCAACATCAAGGACGAATTGCAGGACATATCCCTGCGAATACTGGACCCGGTGGGATACGAAGAGGTTAAAACCGCCATTTCCCGCAACGGAACAGCCCAGGCCTTTGTGGACTCTATAGTAAGGACCGTACAGCAAAGGCTGGAGGAATTCGGCCTGAAAGACGCCACTGTTTTTGGCAGGGTTAAAAGCGTTTACGGCGTATACCGCAAGGTATACATCCAAAACAGGGACTGGGGCGAAATATATGACATTTACGCAGTCAGGATAATACTTAACAGCGTGGCGGAATGTTACAACGCCCTTATGCTGGTGCATGATATTTTCCGCCCCATTCCGTCCAGGTTCAAAGATTATATATCATCCCCCAAGGCAAATATGTATCAGTCACTGCACACCAGCGTTATAGGAAAAGACGGTGTGCCCTTTGAAATACAGATACGCACCTGGGAAATGCACTACACCGCCGAATACGGCATCGCCGCCCACTGGAAATACAAAAGCGGCATACAGGGCCGGGACAATATGGAAGAAAAACTGGCCTGGGTGCGTCAGCTGCTGGAAAGACAGCAGGACGCAGACGACGATGTGGAGATACTGCGGGGTATTAAAAGCGACCTGGTACCCGATGACATTTATGTTTTCACCCCCAAGGGCGATGTCGTCAACCTGCCGGCAGGGGCAACCGTAATAGATTTTGCCTATGCGATACACTCTGCCGTGGGCAACCGAATGATAGGCGCCAAGGTAAACGGCCGTATGGTATCTATAGATTACAAAGTGTCCACCGGTGAAATTGTGGAGGTTGTAACCGGCCCGCAGGACAAAGGCCCCAGCCGCGACTGGCTGAATATTGTGGTGACCAGCGAAGCGAAAAGCAAGATACGCTCCTGGTTCAAGAAAGAACGCAAGGAAGAAAACATTGCCGAGGGCAAGGCCGCACTGGAAAAAGAGCTGCGCCGCAATATGATAAACATACCCGACGAGGATTACGACGACTTTGTGGAAGATCTGGCCAGAAGGCAGAAATTCAACAACAAAGAAGAGCTGTACGCCGCTTTGGGTTATGGCGGTTTGCAGATGTCAAAGGTGATTTTCAAGGCCAAAGACGCCTATGCAAAAATACAAAAAGAGGCCCGGGCCGCAGAGCAGGCACCGCGGCCGGTGGTCGCCCAGATCAAAAAACCGAAAAGCAGCAACGGCGTAATTGTGGAAGGGCTGGACAACTGTCTGGTCAAATTTGCCAAATGCTGTTCACCGCTGCCCGGCGATGAAATTATAGGTTTTGTAACCAGGGGCTTCGGCGTTTCCATACACAAGAAAAGCTGTGTGAACGCTCAGCCGGAAAACATTGACCGGGAAAACAAGGCCCGCTGGGTAAAGGCTTACTGGGCAGACAACATCAAGGAAGATTTCAAGGCTTCGCTGGAAATTGTGGCACTGGACAACGGTATGGCACTGGCGGAAGTTTCCACAATACTGAACAATATGCGCGTGCCGATTTTTGCCCTTAACGCCAGACAGACACCGGATAAACGCCTGTCTATGAGCGTTACCATCGGCGTCAGCAACACAGTTCACCTGAACAGTGTCATCGCCAAATTCAACAAGGCAAAAACAGTTATTTCCGTTACCAGAAGCTGAGAAAGGACAATTTATGAAAGCAGTTATACAAAGAGTAAAAGACGCCTGGATAACCATAAACGGCGGCGAAAAACAGACCATGGGCCCCGGCCTGGTGGTGCTGTTCGGCGTGGGAGAAAACGACGACGGCGCCGACTGCGAAACTTTGCGGAACAAAATTGCCCAGCTGAGAATTTTTGAAGACCGGGAGGGCAAAATGAACCTGTGTGCCCGGGAGCTGGGCCTGGAATGTATGGTGGTCAGCCAGTTTACACTGTTTGCAGACACAAAAAAGGGCAGGCGCCCGTCTTTTGTAAAGGCGGCCCGCCCCGAAACAGCCATACCTATATACGAAAACTTTCTGGACAAAATGAACTGCGCCGGCTTTAAAAATGTGATACACGGCCAGTTTGGCGCCGATATGCAGATAAACCTGACCAACGACGGCCCGGTTACCATAATAATAGACACCGATGAGTGGAGGAAAAACTGATGAAAACCTATCATCTTACAGGCAAGGCCCCGTATTTTACCAACTGCTATGTTATGACCGACAACGACGGCAACGCCGTTATGGTAGAAGCCAGTGCTGATGTAAACAAGGTGCAGGACATACTGGACAACGACCGCGCACAGCTGAAAGCCATACTGCTGACCCACGGCCATGCAGACCACAGGGAAACGCTGGAGCAGTGCAGGGAAAAGTTTGGCTGTCCGGTGTACATCTCCTCCGCTGACGGCGAATTTTTTGACATTGGCGGCACACTGCCGCTGTCAGACGGCGAAAAGCTGACCTTTGGGCAGATAGATATACAGGTGATAGCCACACCGGGACACACCCCCGGCGGGTGCTGTTTTGTGTGCGAGGACATGCTGTTTTCCGGCGACACATTGTTTGCCGGCACTGTCGGCAGGACCGACCTGGCCGGCGGCGACTTTGACACGCTGATGCAAAGCCTTGAAAAACTGGCCGGTGCTGTAAAAGAAAACCTGAAAGTCCTGCCCGGACACAATCATTTTTCCACAATGGATTTGGAAAAAGAGCACAATCCCTATCTTAAAAACATAAGGTAATTTATATGCAGCTTATATTGGTAAATTATGACGCCCACTATGAAATAGAACAGCTGAGCAGGATGTTTTTCCGCCCGCTGACGCTGGTCAAAACAGACCGCAGACCAAGGGGCGTGCAGGAAGACTTTGTATATATAAGAAAAACCGCAGGCAGGTTTTTTGTCTGCCTGGTCAAAGGCGGGGAGAAATCATCAGTTTTTGTCCCTGTAAGGATAAACGAAAACCCCGATATGGATTTGTGCATTGCCGCATACAGGCTGTATGAAAAATCAGCCGGCAAAGGCCTGCCCTGGGGTGTGCTCACCGGGGTGCGCCCTGTCAGATTGTTTCGCAATCTGTATAAACAAAGCAAAGTATTACAGGAAGTAATTGACAAATTTAAAAATTACTACCTGGTCAGCGACGAAAAAATAAAGCTGTGCCGGGATATTTTCCGTTTGCAGCGGCCTGTTATACAATCCCGGAAGCCGCTGGACTATTCGCTGTATATATCCATACCCTTTTGCCCCAGCCGATGCAGTTATTGCTCCTTTGTGTCCACCTCTGTCAAGGCGGCCGGACGGCTGATGGCCCCTTACACCGACAGGCTGTGCCGGGAAATTGAATACACTGCCAAAAAAGCGGCAGAAAACGGAATGAAGCTGAAAACAGTGTACATAGGCGGAGGCACCCCCACCGCTGTCAGCGCAGATATGCTGCGCCGGATAATGGACACCGTACACCGCTGTTTTGATGTAAACAGTCTGGAGGAATACACGGTGGAAGCCGGCAGGCCGGACTGCACCGACCTGGAAAAGCTGAAAATAATCAAGGAATACGGCGCGCGCCGTGTTTCCATAAACCCCCAGACATTTTCTGACAATGTGCTGAAAGCCATCGGCCGCAACCACAGCCACCGGGACTTTTTAAGGTGTGTGGATATGGCCCGACAGGTTGGTTTTGACAGCATAAACATGGACCTTATCGCCGGACTGCCGGAAGATACGGTGGAAGGATTTGAAAAATCTTTGCGCGGATGTATACGGCTGGGCGCGGAAAACATAACAGTACACACCCTTACGCTGAAACGAGCTTCCAACCTGGTTATAAAGGCGGAAGAACACCATTATGACGATGTGGAAAAAATGATAGCCAAAAACAACATACTGACACAAAACGGCTATCAGCCATACTATATGTACAGACAGAAATCCACCGTAAAAAACCTGGAAAATGTAGGTTTTTCACTTTCCGGACATGAAAGTCTGTATAATATATACATTATGGAGGAGGTACAGTCCATAATATCCTGCGGTGCCGGCGGCGTAAGCAAAATTGTCGGCGGCGGCAACCGGATAAAAAGGGTGTACAACTACAAATACCCGACGGAATATATAAACGACTTTCCGTCTATAATCAAACGAAAGGACGAGGTTTTCGGCCTATGGCAGCAATTTGGATACCAAAAAGATTAGTTGACCTGAACCTGATAAACACCGCCGGCCTGGCCGGACAAAGCTTTATCAGGCATTGTGAGTTTGAATATGAGTCCCGCGTATATGCGGCGGCAAAAGAGATTATCAGCGAGGGGCGCAGGGTTGTGATGCTGACAGGCCCTTCCGCCAGCGGCAAAACCACCACAGCCCACAAGCTCAGGGACAAAATCGTAAACCTGGGGCACACCGCACAGGTGATTTCCCTGGACAACTTCTTCAAAAACAAAGAGGACTACCCCAGGCTGGAAAACGGACAAAAGGACTATGAAAATGTGACGGCCCTGGAGCTGGGCATTTTTCAAAGCTGTATAACACAGCTGCTGAAAGACGGCAAAGCCTCTTTCCCCTATTTCGATTTTGCCAGCGAAACACGCATAGACAACCACACCGAAATAGAAATTGACGGCGGCTTTATAATTGTGGAGGGCATACACGCGCTGAACCCGGCGCTGCTGGACCTGCTGCCCGACAGCGACACATTCACCATCTACGCCGGTCTGAGGGAGGAATATTCCTTCAAAGGGCAGAGAATACTGCCCACAAGGGACATCAGGCTGCTGCGCAGAATGATACGCGATTACAAATACCGCGGCCACTCACCGCAAAAAACCATAAGTATGTGGGACGCAGTGTGCGAGGGTGAAGACAAATACATCAAAATTTTCAAGCCCAACGCCGACCTGCTGCTGGACACATCTTTCAGCTATGAAATACTGGTAATGCATTCCATTTTACAGCAGTTTGTCAGCTTTGCCCGGGAGGACAGCCCCGAGGGCGAAAGGCTGCGCCAACTGATGGAGGTATTTGACAATATAGGTTATCTGCCTGCGGGCAGTCTGCCGGAAAACTCCATGCTGTGTGAATTTTTTAAATAATACCGCTATGCGGTTTGAATATGAAAAGGAGAATTATTATGAAAATACTTGAAGATTTTATCGAAGCTTCTGCCAAAATAGCAGACCAGGCGGCAAAAGTGGCCGGCGAAGCCTTTGAACAGTCCAAGGTGCTGGCCGGTGAGGCTGTGGATATGGGCAAAAGAAAAATGAACATACTGGCGCTGGAAAACGACCTGGCCAAAGCACAAAGACAGCTGGGCGCACTGTACTATGTGATGAGAAAAACCGGCGAAGAAAACGAAGAACTGATGACACAGTATTATGAGGATGTGGTCAGGATCAACGACCGGCTGGAAAAGCTGAAAGCCGAAGACCGGAGCGCCGAAGAAGGTGTGTGCGAAGAAGAATGCGGCGACTGCTGTGACGAAGCACCCCGGGAAGAGTGCGGCGAAATATGCGCCGATGTTCCTGCGGAATGCGAAGAAAAAAGCGACGCTGAAAATCTGTAATAAAAAAACGGAAGACTTTGAAAGTCTTCCGTTTTTTGTTTTATCCGTTTATCTGCTGACTTTTCACAGCCTGTTTATGGCCCGGGAAATAAAGCCGTTTCTGTCGCTTTGCTGTCCATGTAAATACCAAAAGCGGCCGAAAAGCAATATTCGCCGCAAAAAACCAGAAAATATACATAAACACGCTGTTTTATCTTCCCATATCTTCGGCAATCTTTTTCATTCTGGACACCCGGTCCACGCCAAAAGGACAATGGCTGTTGCATCTGCCGCATGATACACAGTCAGCGGCTGTTTTTTCCAGGTTGTTGTAATGCTGCACCGCCATTTCGTCCCCTATCATCGCCAGGTCATAGTATTTGTTTATCAGCGCTATGTCCAGGCCCGCCGGGCAGGGCTGGCAATGGTTGCAGTACACACATCTGCCCTTGTCCCGGGACGGGGCAAAAGATGAAATAACCGAATAGTCCTTGTCTTTTTCGTCAGCTTCCAGGTAGCCGAGCACCCGCTGTACATCCTCCACCGAAGAATAACCGGGCAAAACAGTCAGCACACCCGGTTTGTCAAGGGCGTAATGTATACACTGATTTTTTGTCAGTGCCTTTCCAAAGGGTGACAGGGCATCTGTCAGCAGCTGGCCGCCGCCAAAGCATTTCATAACAGAAATACCCACACCCATGCTCTGGGCTTTGAGATATACCTGCATTCTGTAATAACTGTCGCCCTTTGCGTATTTACCCTTTCTGTAATCATAAGCCGGGTTTATGCTGAACATTGCCATATCTATAACATTCATATCCAGTACCCTGTCAAGTATTGACGGTGTGTGGGTTGACAGGCCGATATGTCTTACAACTCCCTGTTTTTTCAGCCGCTGTATATATTCCAGCACCCCCAGGTTTATATATTCGTCCAGCACCTTGTCGTCGTCTATACAGTGTATCATGCCATAATCTATATAGTCTGTTCCGGAAGTTTTCAGCTGCCAGTCAATGCTGTGTTTCACATCTTCCAGCCTGTAGCTGCGGCCGTAATCGCCTTTGGAATAGTCTGCACCGAAATGCACCTGATAAAAAATATTCTTTCTTTCAGAAGGGGTTACAGCCTGCTTCAGCGCGGGGAAAATTTTATCATTGGCGGCGGCCAGATCTATATAATTTATCCCATGCTCTATTGCATAGCGCACAACTTTGACTATATCATCACTTTTCGCCTGACCGATGTAGGATGTGCCAAAGCCTATTATGCTTATATTGTCATTTGTCCTTGCATTTTTGCGGTATAACATAATTGCCTCCTGTAAGTATTGTTTTTCTTCATTATAAATGCTAAAGTCAGCTTTATGTCAATAAAAAAAGACGGGATACCCCGTCTTTTTTATATTCAGTTTCAGATAATTTCTATCAGCTCTTTGGTGCATTTGTTCAGCACTTCTGTTTCGCCTTTTTCGTTGATTATAACCACATCTTCAATGCGTATGCCTATCTCATCCTTGATGTAGATGCCCGGCTCGCAGGAGAAGGCCATGCCGGGGGCAAGGTGCATATGGTAGTCGCCGTGGATATAAGGTGCTTCGTGTCCGGCGTAACCGATGCCGTGACCCAGGCGGTGATTGAAGTTTCTGCCGTATCCGGCATCTTCGATAACCTTTCTTGCGGCCGCGTCCACATCGGGTATGTATGCGCCGTTTACCGCCGCAGCTTCACCGGCCAGGTTGGCCTGCAATACCAGGTTATACAGATATTTTTCCCTTTCGGTGGCTTTGCCCACAAATACTGTCCTGGTGATGTCACTGTACATACCGCCCACGGTGCAGCCAAAGTCCATTTCCACCACCGCGTGTTCGCCTATCACTGCGCTGTCACCGAAATAATGGGGCATGGCCGCATTGGCATTTATTGCAACTATACCGCCGCTGCAATCATCGCCGCCGTAAACCTTGCACAGACGGGCAATTTCGTTTTTGACATCGCGCTCTGTCAGACCCGGACGGATAAATTTTATAATATCTTCATAAACCTTGTCCACAACCAAAGAGGATTTTCTCAGGTTTTCCAGCTCTTCGGGAGTTTTGATTATTCTGGTCAGTTCCAGGTAGTCTTTGCCGTTTACCGGGGTAAAGTCCACATTTTCCATCATTCTTACCAGGTTAAAGGCCCTCACTGCGCTGTTTACCGCAATTTTTTTGCCCAGCAGTCCGTTTTCTTCAAAGGCTTTCTTTACCGTAACGGTGAAATCGTCGCAGTCAAACCAGGAGTACACCTTTTCGCCGTCCATAAAGTCTGCGGCTTCGTCCTCGGTCAGCATATTGCATATATAAAAGCACTTTTCGTCATCTGTCACCACCATAGCCTGAAAACGCTCGCAAAGGTATGGTTTGTGCCCCACCAAAAACACCATATCGGCGCTGGGTGCAACCATAAGCGCGCTGACGCCGTCATCTTTCAGCTGCTGTGCCAGTTTTTTGACCAGTTGTCTGTTAATCATTGTAATATCTCCTTTGCTTTTTTATAGTTACATAGTATCACTAAACACCGGCTTTTGCAATAAAATAATGTTTTCTTGTAAAAAACAAACGGCCGCCGTTTCAGGGCGTCCGTCATATATGTCAGCCGGCTATTTTGCTTTCCACCGTATTCCGGACTTCCTGCCGGCTGATGTTAAGCGCATAGGAAAGTTCGCCGTATAACATCTCCTGGGCCCTTTTCAAAAAAGTGCTCTGGGTCCGGTTGAGGTGCTTGTTTTTTGCCGCACATTCCCTGCGTTTGCAGGTGAGGCTGACAATAACCTGCAGCAGGTCCTCGCATTTATATGTGCTGATAAGTCCGCTGTAAAAATCTGAAACAGCCTTTGGATTGCGGGTGGCAGGGTAAACAGGTTTCATATTTTCCACCTGCTGTATATACCGGCGTGCCTGCCGCCGGGAAATCACCGGGCGCATTTTTGCGCAGGTGTTTACAGGTACATATATCGCTTCTTTATGGTTTTGTGAAACCGGCCTGAGGGTATAGTAATCCACATTGTCGGGCAGGCCGCCTATGTCCGGAACACCGACTTTTTCCACCGAACAGACTCCGGTAGAAGAATAAAAAACCACATCGCCAACATTGTACATCACTATCTCCCTTTCTGTTATTTATTAAGTATAATTATATCATATTTTCAATAAAAAATCAATTTTTAATAAAATATTTATATTATTCAGCATTTTAATTGTTCCATAAACCTACCTGACAGGTGTTTTTTGTACAAGTTGACCTATTTCGACAAAAAACGCCCCGGTGGCCGGGGCGCTGGAAAGTTTGTATTTATCTTATTATATCGCGGACTTTTTTAAAGCCTTCCACATTTTCAAACAGGTACGAGCCTATCAGCTGCATCATCCGGAAATCTTCCTCGCTGTCGATGTCCAGCACTGCGGTGTCGCGCATGGGATACAGCAGGCATTTGGTTTCCCAAAGGATGCCTGTGGTGTTTGTCCTGAGAAAATCCGTTTCAAACACATATATGGACGCGTTCAGGTCGTATATGGCCGGTGCCTGCTGGCGGGCAGTGTAAGGACTTTCAATGACCTTTTCCACATGATCACCGGCCCGCTTTACCATATTGAAATACGGGTTGCGTCTGCTGGGGCACCCGGAGAAAACCAGACCGGCGTCCGGCCTGTCCAGCTTCATTTTGTACGCGCCCAGCACATCGTCTATCTGGCGCAGGGGGCTGGTTATATCCAAATCTATCAGATAGTCATATTTTTTGCCCAGTTTTTCTTCCATATATTCCAGGCTCTGCTGGAAAACTGCCATTTTGGGCACCACATCTCCGGCCAGGTCCCGGGGACGGGGAATGTATGTCACCTCCTGATATTTTTCGGCCACAATGCCGGCCAGAATGTCACTGTCGGTATTCAGGCATATATCCACATCGGCGCCGCTGTTTTCCTTGAAATAAACGGCGGAAGCCAGTGTGTAATAAACCAGGGGTTTGTCCAGGAAAACTTTCAGATTTTTGTTTTTAAAGCCTTTGCTGCCGGCACGGCCGCAGACTGTTATCAGAACTTTTTTCATTTTTACACCTCTTTGCCCAGTGTCAGTGCCAGCACTTTGTTGGCTTTTGCCGGAGGATTGATGTTTTCGGCCCTGCCGTCCATGATGTCCAGCACATTTCTCATCTCGCGCACAAAACGCATGTTAGCCTCTTCGGCGCAGTCGATAACACTGCCGTCGGGCATTTTCACACTGCCGACGCCGAATTCTGCCTCTATGGTGCCTTCGGAAACAAACACTTCACAGGTGCGGCGATACTGCCTGCCGAAATAGTCCAGGTGAACTTCGCACAGTTTGTCCGGATAGCGGGCGATGTAAACGCTCAAATCGTCGCTGTCAATTTCCAGGTCGGAATATGTGCCTTTGAAGTTATAGCTTTCCCGCGGGAAGCCGAACAGGTCTGTCATATAGTCCAGCTCGTGTATCAGGTCAATGGTTACACCACCGCCCAGTGCGCGTATGGCGGAATAGTTCTTGCGGTAGTCGATGTTGGGACGCCAGCCGGGAAGATAGCTGGAGCATATAATCCTTACGCTGAAAGCTTTTTTGTCTTTCAGCACCTCTTTCAGCTTCATATAAGCGCCGCAGTACCTCATGGGGCAGGCCACATAGGCGTTGGTTTCATCCAGGCCCAGCCGTGAAAGGTCATATATGCAGTCTTCAAAAATTGGTTTTTCGATAAAGAAAAACTTTGCCTTGCCCTTAAGGCTTTCCAGCGCACCGTAGTGCAGTGTGGTGGGGTTGGTGATAAAGGCCAGGTCATAAACGGTATCGTCCAGCGCGTTTATCTGTCTGTCAATCAGGCGCGCGGTTTCCTCCGGAAGCCGTCTGTCGCTGCTGCGCCATGCGGTGACATCCAGCGGTATATTTCTTTCAGCGGCCACTGAATGGAGGTTTTTCAGATGTCTTGTACCTATGCTTCCTATGCCTACAAACAAAACTTTCATTACTCTATCCCCTCAATCTTATCCATTACGGATATGGTGTACAGGTCTTTTTCAAAGGAATATTTCGGCTGCTGTGTGCCGGCCACAACACCCAGGAAATTCTGCATTTCGTCCACATAGGCGTTTTCCACTATGTTGTCGGAATAACGGCTGTCGTGTTCAAATGTTTCATAGGTGTTGATAAACTCTTTTTCTTTGGTTTCGTTGTTAAAGGCGTACAGCGCTTTGGGGTTGCCCTCCCAGAACAGGTGCAGGCCTTCGCCGAACACTTCCAGGTTTCTCACCGCTTTGGGGCATACTATGTCCACCGCCAGCACGCCCCGGGTGCCGTCTTCGTGGGTCAGGGTGATAAAGTATCTGTCCGGGAAGTCGATTTCCAGGTTTGTCAGCTTTGCGCTGACTGCATGTACATCTTTTATCCTGCCGAAGGTTTCAATCAGCCAGGGCAGTTCTATGCCGAAAATTTCGCGGCAGCCGTTGGTTCTTTTGTTGCCCACAAAAAAGTTTTTGTAGCTTTCCCACGGGTGCCAGTCGGGCAGGTACTGACCGATATGGTAAATATAGCTTACCGGGCCGTCAAATTTTTTGACGCTGTCCATTATAAAATTGATTTCGCCGCGATACAGCATTGTGCTGGACAAAAACAGCACTGTGCCGCTTTCTTTGGACATGCTCATCAGTTCTTCATAGCCGTCCTTTACCAGATTGAGTTCGGTAAAGGTGTTTATTTTGTTTTCCAGCAGTTCTTTGATTATGGCATAATGTGACAGCGGCGCTGTGCACACAAAGGCCACATCCGGTTTTTCTGCCGCCGCCCGTGTGATGCTGTCATAAACATTATAGCCCGTTTCCTCCACCTGCCGGCGGCGTTCGGGGTTGGTGTCAACGCCGATGATCTGTGCTGACGGGTCGATGCCTTTCAGCAGGCGTATGCGTCTTTTGCCCATGGAACCCAGGCCAACAATAAGTGCTTTCATAAGTTTATTCTCCTTTTATATCATGGAAGACTTTGCCCCGCTGCAGTTTGCCGAGGGGAAAATCCCTTAAAATTTCCGCTATTTTTTCGCTGGTTTTACAGCCGGCGTCATAGGGATTGGTGACATTTTTGCACCGCTGTCTGAACTGTTCGGACAAGGCTTTTTGTACCCCGTCCAGAATATCCTGCCGCCGTGTGGTGGTGCATATCACATTTTCGGCGATAAAACGGCCTTTCTGCCTGTCGCCTATATTGACGGTAGGGGTGCCGAAAGCCGGCGTTTCCACAACTCCGGAAGAAGAGTTGCCTATGACCACCCGGGTATATTTCATCGCAGACAGATACCTTTTAAGCCCCAGGGAATAAAAAGCTTTGGCCCTGCGGCTGTTTTTGGCGCAGTACTCGTCCACCATGCGGTTTATCAGCCGGCCGCCGGCGTCGGCGTTGGATTTGGTGAAAATCAGGTTGAGGTCTGTTTTGTCCAGCGCGCTGAACAGATTTTCCATATCCCGCCGCGGACTTTCGTCTTTCTGGGTTTCCGGGTGATAGGTTATCAGCGCAAATGGGACAAGATTTTTAAATTCCAGGCTTTCTTCCAGCCGGTTTAAAGGCATCAGCTGAACATTTTTGATATTTTCATTGCCCAGGCCGCCCACATTGAACACCCTGTCCGGCTCTTCTCCCAGCTGTATCAGCCTTTGGGCGCTGTCGGCGCAGGAGGGAAAATGCACTGCCGCCATTTTGCTGATACAGTGGCGGTAAAAATCGTCCTTGGCGCCGGTGGTCACATCGCCGCCGGAAATATGGGCAATGGGCACCGAAAGGGCGCTGGCGGCAGTGGCTACGGCAAAAATTTCGTACCTGTCCCCCAGCAAAAGCAGTATGTCCGGCCTGACAGTTTCCAGCAGGTCTGTGAATTTTTCTATTGTATAGGCTATTGTCCTGGCTGTGCCCACCTGGTCAAAGCCGAATTTCATTATATCAATTTGGGCCCCGGGCTCAAAGCCGTCGGCCTTAATCTCTGACACTGTGGCGCCGAAATCCGCCAGCAGGTGTGTGCCGGTGACCGCCAAAAACAGGGACAGACCCTCTGTATTCTGTATCCGCCGGGCGACGGGGCGAAGAAGGCCCCAGTCCGCCCTGGTGGATGTGACAATCATTATTTTTCTCATAAATGGATATTTACAGTTCGATAAGCTCGTCCAGGGAGAAATCTCTCTTGGCGCTCTGGCCCAGCACTTCATACCAGCGCATGGGGCTGATGCCGTTGCCCGGGCGTTTTACGGTTATATTGTCTGTGGTGAACACTTCGCCGGCTTTTATCGGCACTTTGGCCACAATGCTCTTGCGGGCCACATCCTTGTTTTTGGCTTCGCTTTCGGTGACTTTCTTCACACCGTCGCCCAGGGCCAGTTCTGTGTTTCTTATGGCTTTTACCAGCGCTGTCAGCTCTTCGGGGCTCATGGAAGCGGCGTGGTCCGGGCCTTCCATGTTTTTGTCCAGGGTGAAATGTTTTTCCACCACTGTGGCGCCCAGTGCAACCGCTGCCAGTGGTGCTTCCAGACCCAAGGTATGGTCAGAGTAACCCACCTTTGTGCCGAAATTTTTCTGTATGTCCAGCATGGCTTTTACATTGGCATCTTTCAGCGGAGTGGGGTATTCGGTGTTGCAGTGGAGTATGGTAACATCCTCTGCTCCGTTGGAATACAGCACATCCAAAGCGGCCTTTATCTCCGGTATTTCGCACATGCCGGTGGACATGATTATCGGTTTTTTCAGCCTGGCAACCTTTTCCAGATAGGGCAGGTTGGTAACTTCGCCGGAAGGAATTTTCCACACCGGCATATCCATGCCGGCAAGGAAGTCTATGGAGTCCATATCAAAAGGGGTGGACAGATATTTTATACCTATGCTGTCGCAGTATTCTTTCAGTTTCCGGTGTTCGGCAAAACCGAAATGAATTTTTTTCACCATTTCCAGCTGGCTTTCCGCCTCGCCGGTGGACTCTTTCTGATATTCCGCCTTGGGGGCAAAGCGGCTGATAACCAGTTCCGGAACAGCAGTCTGATATTTTACTATATCGGCGCCTGCGGCCTTGGCCACATCCGCCATTTTTTTGGCAAGTTCAAAGGAGCCGTTATGGTTTACACCTGCTTCGGCTATTATCAAAACTGACATATTATTTCTCCTTGTGTTGAAAAATCATAGTTGATTATATTTTAACATATTTTTTATACAATAAAAAGAGGTAACGGCATATTGTAAAAAATTAAACCGCCGTGCGGCGGTTTTATTTTATTGATTTTCCAGTTTTCGGCGCATGGCTTCCAGCTCTTCCAGCTGACCCATATCCATCCAGCTGTCCTCACTGACGGGGTATACACCCACTTTGAAGCCTTTCCGGCGATAACTTTCCATTATTTCCGGGAAAGAAACAGCCTTGTTTTCTTCCAGTTCGTCAATAACTCTTTTGTCCACCAGATACATACCGGTGTTGGTGAGAAAATTCATGGTCGGTTTTTCCACCACTTTGTCTATCTCGCCGTCCTCCTTCATGGAAAACACGCCATAGGGTATTGTCACATGTTTAAGGGCACACACCACCGTTATGAAATTTTTGTTTTTGGTGTGGAACTTGTATATATCGTTGTAATCAGCCTCTATCAGCACATCGCAGTTGGTCAGGAAAAAAGGCGTATGTATCTGACCTTTGAGCAGGGACAGGCCGCCGCCGGTGCCCAGGAATACCTCCTCGTCGGCAAAGCTGACGGTGTAATCCTTTTTGCACTGTTCGCCGAAATAGGCCTTTATCATGTTTTTCTTGTGGTTGACAATCATTTTGAAATCACTGCAGCCAAAGTTTTTGAACCTGTCGATGATATGTTCCACAATGGGTTTTTCGCCTACCGGGATAAGGGCTTTGGGCAGTATTTTGGTGTACGGATACAGCCTGGTGCCCAGGCCGCCGGCCATAATAACCACCGGTATGTCCAGCTCTTTTTTGGACATTATGCTGCTTTCGTCAAAAAACGCCACATCCACAACCCTGCCGGAACTGTCCACAATCGGCACAGCGGAAATGGAATTTTTCACCATACATGTGTTGGCCTGGCTTTTTTGGTTGACCGGCAATGATATAAAATTGTAATTGGCCATATCCTTCACCGGGGCGTCCAGCCGTCCGCCGTGAAGAATATGCCTGCGCACATCGCCGTCTGTCAGCACCGCCTGAATTTTAAAATCCGGCGCGATAAACAAAATCCTTTTGCCTTTTTCGTTCAGTTTTGCCATGGCGTCCAGCACGGTTATGTCGCCGCTGATAATCAAATCGTCTATAAGCATATGGGTTCCCCCGCAAAATCAAATTATTTTGTCAAATCCAGAATTTCATCGCAGACAATCTTTACATCTTCTGCTGTCAGGTTGGAAGAGCAGGGAATGTTTACGATTTTATCCACATAATTCCTGGCGTTGGGAAGGGGCATGCACAGGCTGTTTTTGTAGGGTGCCTGGTCCGGGTTGAGCATCCATATAGGACGAGACTGTATCTTTCTTTCGGCCAGTTTTTCCATCAGTTCGTTGCGGCTGATTTTGCAGTCTTCCAGGTACAGGCTGTAAAACCACATGCTGGAACGGATACCGGGAGTATAGGGTATCAGGCGCAGGCCGTTTTTGCCGTTGAGGTGCTGGCAGTACAGCCGGTAGTTTTCGTTTTTGGTCTTTACAAATTTTTCCAGGCTTTCCAGCTGGGCCAGGCCCAGGGCTGCCGCTATGTTGTTCATGCGGTAGTTGTAGCCCACCTCTGTGTGAATGAACAGCAGGTTATCTTCTTTTTTGCTCATGTCCTGAGCTTCTTCTGTAAGTATTGCCATGTGGTGCCTTACCACATCGTCGTGGCATATTGCCATACCGCCGCCGCCGGTGGTCATAACTTTGTTGCCGTTGAAAGACAATGCGCCGTAATGGCCTATTGTGCCCAGGTGTTTGCCTTTATAGCGGCCCTCTGTCACAAATGTTCCGACGCTTTCGGTGGCATCTTCCACAACTATAAGGTTGTATTTTTCGGCAATGTCCATCAGTCTTTCCATGTTGGCCATATTGCCGAACACATGCACCGGTATCATGGCTTTTACATGGGCACCTGTGGTTTTGTTTATCAGGTTGCCGCCCTGCATTTCGCAGTAGTTGTCGATAAAATACTGTACGCTGTCCGGGTCCATGCAGAAATATTCATCACAGTCCACAAACACCGGCTCTGCTCCGCAGAAGCGTATGGGGTTGACCGCGGCGATAAATGTCAGGGAGGCGGCTATTACCTCGTCGCCGGGGCCTATGCCTGCATCGATAAGGGATATGTGCAGTGCGGATGTGCCGCTGTTGGTTGCCACCACATGTTCGCATCCCATATAGTCCGCCATGGCTTTTTCAAATTTGGGGATCAGGGGGCCGGCGGTGGAAACCCAGGTGGAAGCTATTGCGTCATCAACATATTTTCTTTCATTGCCCGGGAAATTGGGCACGGAAAGGGGTATATTTTTATTGTTCATATCTTTTCTCCTGTAAACAATTTATGTCAATAATTATACAACTAAATTTTAAATTTTTATATAGTTATTCAAATTTTTTTGTAAAAATTTCCTGAACAAATCTTAAAACAGAGCTTATTATGCCTGTATACAGCAGCAGATTGAATATCCGCCGCGCGTCCGGAGCAATGTAATCTGACAAAGTTCTTTCTTCGTTTATGACAAAAGTGCCGAATGTCATCTGGTTTCCGGCGTACATTGTGGGGTCAATACGCAGGCCGCGGACATTTTTCAGGCCCAATTCCACCACATACCAGTTGTCCTCTCCGTCTGCCGGGTGCGCCCACAGGCGTTTGTTTTCCGAAAAGCCCTCTCCGTCCTTTGTGGTGTAATACACCACAATTTCTCCCGGATAAAGACTGGTTTCCATATAAAATTTGATGTTGGTAATTTTCTGGTCCGCCTGCCATATCAGCTGCGGGTCGCTGTCTGTGGAAGTCAGCCGGTCGCCGTCAGCCTTCATGGATATCTGCTGAAAGTCCGATACGGTCATCCGGCTTTGCACCAGCGTTTCGTTTGACCTGGATATATTCTCGGCCGCATAGCTCCAAAAGCCGCGCAGCAAAAACAACGCCACCAGAAAAAACGCGCTGAAAGCTATTATCTGCCGGGAAGCAATTTTCTTTACAAAATCAGAAATCTTTTCCATCAGCTATATAACCTCCCTTTTCCAAAGTGAAATAAAATCCGTCATCTGTATAATTTACCTTGTAATAACCCAGGGAATCCAGGCCTATGTCATTCATTGGCACATCAAACAAGCCTCCGAAATTTTCTGCAAATTCGGCAGAGGAGTTGTCTATCAGGATATGGGTTACACCTTTTTCCATAAAATACTCTCGCAGTTCGCGCTGGTATTTTTCCATTTTCTCAGGTTGTTCCAGCCCGTAAACATCTATATATATATCCGGTGCGATATAATTGTCTGTAAATTCATATGTGTATATAAACCATCTCATGCCGTCATCGCCGCCGCTGTAACAATATATGACATCTTCCTCGCCTATATACGGGCGGATATAATCTGTCTTCAGCATGACATTTTTTCTGAATGAGGCATAATTTTCGTCACAGGACACAAACAGGTTTCCGCTGTCGGTGTATCTGACAAACAAAGCCGTTGCGGCAAGGCAGACCGCCAGCAGTGATGCGCCGCCGGCAATGCGTTTTTTCTGCCGGCAGGCCGCCAGCATACACACCGCCATAACAAACCAGCCTGCATAATAGATATTCATATACCTTTCATAGCTGGCAAGGTTGTATGCGTCGTTGCGGAAAACATACACATACAAAAACAGATGGAATATATAATAGCCTGCAAAACCGACAGCTCCGGTGGCCAGCAGGGCCGCCCGGCGTTTTTTGCCGTTCCTGTCTGCCGAAACAAACGCGGCAAACAGCACCGCTGCAATTACACACACAACAATAAAACCGCTGCCTGCCATGGCTGTTTTCCTGTCAAAGAAGGCGGAAAACATCATGTCCCTCACCGCGGCAAATTTTTCGTCCGCAGGGCCGATGAGAAGCTGCCTGAAGCCGGATATTATTATCTGCGCCATGCCCATTTGGGACGAGCCGCCAAAATCCGTGCGGTCTACCCCTGACACGCCCGACAGGTGCACAGACCAGCCGGCAAATGCTGCACATGCCACCAGAAACATGGCGGCGGCAGCAGCCAGTTTCAACGCGGCTGTTTTAAAGAATTGGCCCTTTGGCGCCTGCTCGCAGACAAGGCTGTCAAAGAATATAACAAACACGGCCACCCGCGCCAGGGCAAAACCCATGTCCTTTACAAACACAAGAACAGCCAGCGGCATGCTGACAGACAGCAGGCCGCGCAAACCTTTCCTTTCGCACAAGTACACTGCCACCCGTCCGGCAAACAAAAACGCCATGGGCATATCTGAATATGCGCTTATATATGTGTTTTGGATGTAGCTTACCCTGGCGGTAAACCGGAAGATAAAAGGTGTCAGAAATGCCGTTATATATACCGGCACGGACCTGTGCCAGCTATCGCCGGCAGTCCGGGCCGCGGCCGCCATACAGGCAAACAACAGCACATCATAGGCAAAAAAGCAGGCCCATTCGCAAAACTGCGGGGTGAACCGCTGGAAAATATAGCACAACACCGGCATGGCGGGCGGTATGGAATTGCCCAGCATACTGGAAGAGTAAAAAGTATAGATGGCGTCATGCTCTTTTACCAGCTTCCGCGCCATACCCCAAAAGCTGAATTCATCCCAGGAACTCATCATGGGCTGTCTGACAGCCAGGAAAGCCAGCATAAGACCGCTGCTTGCACAAAATAAAATCACCGGTGCGCTGAAAAAAGAAACAGCTTTTGTTCTGATGCCGCCTCTGTTTTTATACACAGCAAAAGCAAAACTGCCGTATGCCGCCAAAAGGGAAATCACAACGCCGGCCTGCAAAAGATCCGCCATAGCAAAAATCACGCCGGTCAAAATCATCACGCACAGTGCCAGCAAAGGTGTAATCCCGCTTTTTATGTCAAACAGCGTATGCAAAGCAAAGGCAAAGGCCATCACCGCGCCAAACGCCAGCAAAATATTCAGCAATATATCACCGCCTTTATATTTTTTCTATGTCAGCCGTAGACATACTCCATCGCCACAAGGGTGAAGTTGAAAAAGTCCTGTGTATAGTTGACTTTATAATAGGCTACCGTATCCAGTCCCACATCGTCCATGGGAACATCAAACAGATCACCGAATGTTTTTACAAAAAATTCCGATGAGTTGTCTATCAGAATATGGGTAACGCCTTCCTGTTTAAACCTTTCATACAGTGACTGACGGTATTTTTCCCTGGCCTGCCCCTCGTCCAGGCCTTCGGTGTCCACCGACAGGTCCTCAATCAGGTAGTTGTCAGCCAGCTCGAAGGTGTACATAAACCACCTTTCGCTGTTGTCACCGCCGCTGTAACAGTATATAACATCATCCTTGCCCACATATCCGCGTATTGCATCAGCTTTGTTTTTCACACTTATCCTGGTGGTATAGGTCAGCTGATTTGCCTCTATAAACAGGCAGTCGTATCTGGTGAAATAGGTAAACATCCGGAATACCGCCGCCACAAATACGAACAGCACAGCTTTGGCCCGGGCCTTTTTACCGTTTTTCACGGCCAGGCACAGACTGAAAACAGCCAGGCACAGCCAGCCAATATAGTATGGGTAAATATACCTGTTATAGCTTACAAGACCGTAAGCATTGTCTTTGAAAATATAAACATACAAAAACAGATGGAAGATGTAATAGCCGGCAAATCCTATCCGGCTGCTCAGCGCCATGGCCACTGTGCGTTTTCTGCCCGTTTTGTCCGACAGGACAAAGGATACGGCAAAAAGGCCCATTACTATCGCCGCTATCACCACGCCGCTGCCCAGGAAAGACAGTTTTGTGTGGAAAAACGCATCGATCATCTGCTGCTGTATTATAACAAACTTTTCGCTTTGCGGACCTATAAGCAGTTCCTTTACGCCGGTTATCAGCATCTGGGCCATGCCCATGTTTGTCCGGCCGCCCAGCTCAAATCGGTTTACTTCCATGACTGTGGCCATGTGTATTGCCCAGGCCATAAACGCGCCCACAGTGACGGCCAGCATGGACACGGCCGCCCGGCATTTGCCCCAAAAGCCTTTCAGGCAGGCAAATGAAAATTCTTTCTTGCCGGCAAAAGCGTCGAAAAAGAATATGAATATAACAATGCAGGCCAGCGCAAAGCCCATATCTTTTATAAGGGTGAGAAACATCAGCACCGGCAAAACCGCCAGTACATCCCTGCTTTTGCCGCTGCCTGCAAACAGTGCCAGCGCCATGGCACCGGCGAACACAACCCCCAGCGGTATATCCGCATAGGAAGAGATATAGACCGGCTCCAGATATATTATTTTGGTGTAAACTTCAAATATATAAGGGCTTAAAAAGCCGAACAGGTACACGGCAAAGGCGCTGTTCCAGCCTTTTTTCTCAAAAGGTGCGGTAAAGGCCGCATAGCAGGCAAAAAACATCACATCATAGCCGAAATAGCTGATCCATTCGGTAAAAGCCGGGTTGAACCGCTGGAAAAAGTAGCTGAGCACTGCCAGGGTGGGCGGGGTGGAATTGCCTATCATGCTGGATTTGTAATATGTGTACAGCGCATCATGGTTTTTTACCAGTTTCTGACTGATACCCCAAAAGCTGAATTCGTCCCATTCGTACATCAGCGGCTGTTTATATGCCAGGAATGCCAGCATTGCCAGGCTGCTGACAATAAACAAAATCACTCCGGGAGAGAAAAACCGCCGCGCCTTTTCTTTCACACTGTCCCTGTTTTTGTACAGGGCAAAGGCAAAAAGGCCGAAAGCCAGCCCATAGGAAAAAGCCACACCGGCTTTGAGCATATTCACCAGCGCAAATATTACCGACAGGTCCACCAGTACAGCCAGTGATACCAACGGGGTAAATGCCGGTTTTATTTCAAACAATGAAGCCAGCGCAAAGGCAAAAGCCAGTACCGCCAGCAAGGCTGTAAAGCTGTTAAGCAACAAAAACCACCGCCCTTTCGGGTAAATAATAAACTATAAGCATCAGCACCGCACCCAGTATTGAAAAGCAATAGCTGGTCAGCACGCAGGAATAATCTGTATTTTTTACACTGCGGGCCGTACGGGCGCCAAAATATTGTCCGATAACCATACAAAAGCCTAAAAATGCCGGGTAAACATATCTCATCTGCAAGCCGATTATCTGCGGCAGTGTCACCGGTGTCCAGGACAGGTACAGGCCTGTGAGCACCACGGCATAGGTCAGCAGTGAGCAAATGAAAAACACCGCTGTTTTACCCAGGTCGGATTTGTCAAACACATCTGCCTGTTTCACACAGCACAAAATTGCTATGACCGGCGTCAGATAGCTTATCAGCGGCAGGTTTACATCCAGCCAGCCCAGCAGGCCGCCGCTGAAAAGGAAAAAGGCATTGTTTTTCAGTGTGTCAAAAAACACTGCGGCATATCTCAGCGGATTGGATATCACAAAGGCAAGCTGCCGCGCCGGGTCGCTGTCTGCCATTGTCCTGTCTATAGGCGCATAGTTGGAAAACAGCTGTACATATACGCTCATCCCTTCGTACAGCACCATGAACAACACGACACAGCCGGCCAGCGCCAGGCCTTTTTTCAGCTGTCTGCCCTTCAGGTCCGCTTTCCATCTGTCTTTGGGCACACACAGCAAAACGGGATAAAAGACCACATAGCTCATTTTACAAACTGTCAGCACCGCCATGGACAGGGCAAACACCGCCAGCTTTTTGTTGTCAAAGTCCCCGGTGAGCACAGTGGAAAAAGCCAGGAACATCAGCGCAAACAGAAAACTGTCGCTGTTGCAGGAGGCGTACATAAAGCACATCAGCGGCATGGCCATAAGGCAGAAAAATATAACTTTGAATTTTCCGGCATATCTCAGCGCGAAATATGAGCAGAAACAGAAAAACACAAGGTTGGCAATCCTGTGGGCGTAAAAAGCTCCCAGTGCCCCGAGGCCCAGTATTTTTGCCAGAAAAATTCCTATTGTTCCGGGTATATAAGGTATCACCTGAAAAATGATGATGCCTGCATTTGGCGCTTTTTCACCGCCTTTTACCGCATCAAAATATTCCAGGAAACGGTTGTACACCGTGTTGCCCTCTTTGGCGGGATAGCCGTTGTTGTGGGCAGTGGGAAAATGCAGGACAAAGCTGTTTACATCATCCGGATACAGATGATTTTCGTCAAAGCCCCACTGTCCCTGGGCCATGGCATAGCTGCGCAGAAAATGGGTGTGCTCGTCCGGCACCTGGTTGGGCGGTGTGGCAAAGGCGTACACCAAGCCCATGACAAACAGCAGAAGTGCCATAAACAGCGGCATGTTTTTTTCTTTCAGCTTTGAGGAAAACACAAAAACCGCCGACAGCACCAGCAGGAATACAAACACCACGGCACTGCCGCTCATCTGTTCCAGCCATGAGGGGGAGTATATAACGCGCAGGTAATATACAAACAAAAAAGAAAAAACAGCCAAAAGCAAACAGCCCATACCGTAAAACAGCACGGGCTTTTGTCTTATGGATAAAATTTTGTTCTTTAAACTGTCCATAAATAACGCTCTTTCGTTATTTATTTTTACAAATTATATATATCGGGTTTGTAGCGGTCCATATTGTGTCTTATCCACTCGATGGTTTCTGCCAGACCCTGTTCAAAGGTGTAGTTGGGTTTCCAGCCGGTCAGGCCGTTCAGCTTTTTGGCTGTGCCCAGCAGGCGGTTGACCTCGCTTTTTTCCGGACGCAGACGGTCGGAGTCGGTCACTATCCTGGCAGAGGGGTTGATCTGTCTGATAAGTTCGTTTGCCAGGTCGCCTATGGAAATTTCCCTTTCGGTGGCTATATTCAGTTCCCGGCCGATGGTGTTGTCATGTTTTGCTATGGTGACAAAACCGTTGGCGGTGTCCTTTACATAGTTGAAGTCCCTGGTGGGTGTCAGTGAACCCAGGTGTATCTCCTCTTTGCCGGCCAGCAGCTGGGAGATGATTGTGGGTATAACCGCCCTTGCGGACTGACGGGGGCCGAAGGTGTTGAATGGGCGCACTATTGTCACCGGTGTGTTGAAGCTGCGGTAAAAGCTTTCCGCAATCCTGTCCGCGCCTATTTTGGTGGCAGAATAGGGGCTCTGGCCCTGATAGGGGTGTTTTTCGTCAATGGGCACATACTGTGCGGTACCGTACACCTCGCTGGTGGAGGTCACCAGCACCCTGGCGGTGTCCAAATCTCTGGCCGCCTGCAAAACATTCAGCGTACCTTTGATGTTGGTGTCCACATAGGTGTCGGGGGAATGATAGGAAAACGGAATGGCGATAAGGGCCGCCAGGTGAAAAACAGTGTCAATGCCTTTCATTGCCACTCTCACACCGTTGGGGTCACGCACATCGCCCATTATTACATTCAGCGCATCCTTTTCCTCTTTGGAAAAAGTGTCCACCCAGCCCCATGTGCCGAAGGAGTTATATGCGCAGAAAGCGGTTACATCATATCCTTCGTGTATCAGCTGCTGTGTCAGGTGGGAGCCTATAAAACCGTCGGCTCCGGTTACCAGTACTTTTTTTGACATTTATATATCCTCATTTCAGTTTGATTGCATTTTCCATATATTATATATGAATATGTTTAAAATTACAATAACAAACCCTTTTTATATCCACAGCTTTTACATTCTGTTAACAGTTTGGACACCTATTTTATTTACAAAAAGTTTTATGTATAATATAATATACTTTAAATCATTTATAATTTAAGAGGATTTTATGCTGAAACTTATAAAAAAGCTGGCGCTGATAGCGCTGCCCATTGTTATATATTTTGCAATCTTCATCGCTTTTGAACCTTATAACTATTTTGGTCTGAAGCACAGCGAATACACAGCCGACAGCGCAATAGTCCGCGTGAGGCAGTTCAATGCCGACCCGGCAGATGTGCTGATACTGGGCGACAGCCGTGTGGCCCACTTTGACATGGACCAGGTAGAGGAATATGTGGGCGAAGAGGTCAGCCAGCTGAGCTTCGGCGGAGCCAGCCTGAACGAAAGCATGGATCTGCTGGAATACGCGCTGGAAAAGAACGAAAACATACATACGGTGTATTTCGCCGTCAGCTTTTACACGCTGAACGAAAGCTATTACAAGGACAGGATGTCCTCGATAGAAACAATAGCCGCCAACCCCTTTGCCTATATGCTCAACTTCAACTACAATGTGGAGATGCTCAACGAGATAAAATGGTTTATAAAAGGGGAGAAAAATGTGGCCAGCGACCACCACGAGGACTGGAGGGAAGAAGATTATTACTATCCCGACGGCACCCCACGCGAATACCGCAAAAACCTGGAGGAATATGCGCAGACCATATATTCGGTGTGCGAAAACTACAAGCTGGACCGGGCGGATGCACAAAGATACATCCGGCTGGCGGAAAAATGCCGCGATATGGGGATAACGGTGTACACCGTGCTGCCGCCTATGGACGATTCCCTGAAAGACCTGGTGATAGAGCCGCTGGGCATATACCGGCAGATAGAGCCGTTTATCCGGCGGGCAGAGGAATGCACCACAGTGCTGAATTACGAATACCGGCAGCCAAATTATTTCACCAGTGACGAATTTTACGACGGTTTCCACCTGGACGATTTCACCGGACTGCCCAAATTTACACAGATGCTGTTTGAAAGGTAATTGATATGAGCTTGGATTTTTTGATTTTGTACGAACATATTGTCAGGGAATATGAAAGCATAACCCTGCTGAAACTGGAGCTGGAAAGGCGCGGCTACACCGCCGAAATACGCCAGCTGCTGGACAGGAAAAAACTGAAATACTTCACCTGGAAAAAGCCCAAAGTGCTGGTGGCCAGCGCAATGTATGACGACAAGACGATGAACAGCTTTGTGTACAACAATGTGGGCGTGTGCAACAAGGTGGTAAACCTGCACTGGGAACAGGTGCTCAGCGAAGAGCAGGAAAACAGCCCGTTTTTCAACTGCGGCCAGTCCGCCAGTTACGCCATGCACACCTGCTGGGGCACACAGGCCCGCGACAGGATTGTAAAATACGGCGTGCCCATTGAAAACACCGCCATAACCGGCCCAATACAGATGGACTTTCTGCGTGACCAGTTCAAAGGCTATTACAAGGACAAGGACAGCCTGTGCGAGGAATTCGGACTGGACAAAAACAAAAAGCTGGTGCTGTACATCTCCTCCTTTTCCACCGCATATATGACCGACCAGGAGGTGGAGGAGCTGAACAAGCTGGCAGGTGTCGGCTTTAACCAGTTCAAAATAACCAGTCAGAAAACCATGAACACCACCCTGGACTGGGTGGACAGGTTCCTGGACAGCGACGAGGGCAAAAACATTGAATTTGTATACCGCCGCCACCCCAGCGAATGGAACAGCCCCATACTGGAAAAGATGGCCGCAAAACACAAAAACTTCCACCTGATAAGCCAATATTCGGTAAAACAGTGGATAACCGCATCGGACACCATTTTCACATGGATGTCCACATCCATAGCAGAGATATATTTTGCAAAAAAGAGCTGTTTTGTAATCCGCCCGTACCCGGTGGAATGGGAGTACGACCCGGTGGTGTACAAAAACTGCGATTATATAGACAATTACGAAGATTTTGCCGCGGCCTTTGGCGCCGAAAGTCCGAAATTCCCGGTGGATGAGGCGCTGATGCTCAGCCATTATGATTTTACAGACACGCCCAGCTATATACGCATGGCCGATGTGCTGGAAAAGGTGCTGAAAGAGGACGAGGGAGACAGGCGACCCTTTGACCATTTCAAACCTCATTTCAGCTGGCTGAAATACTTCTCACTGATAGGCCTGCACGCCATGTACGCCATCAGGCTGGACCCGGGCAAGCTGAAAATTTTCGGACCGCTGTCCACCTGGGCCGGCAGAATTTACGGCCATATAAAAAATACCCGTGTGTCAAAAGAGCAGCGGCGGGAATATGCCGCACAGATAAAGAAATTTATGTAAGGGGGACAAGTTATGCAACAGCAATCCTCCTCCATGTCAGCCAAAAACCTGCTGGTGTCAATATTCAAATACTCCATTGCCACCTGGGTGAACTTTGTGATATACGGGCTTTCACTGCTGCTGTCAGCCTGGTTTATCAGCGCCGAGGTGTACGGCCAGGTGGATATATTTATCTCCACATCCACCCTGTTTATGAATATATGTATACTGGGGCTGGATCAGTCTTTTATACGCTTTTTCAACGAGCCGCCGGCACCGCTGGACAAACAGCACCTGTTCGGTGCCTGCTTCGGCCTGTCGGCTGTCGCCCTGTCGGTGACCTGCCTGGTAAGCTGTATATTTTTCCCGCAGCAGGTACTGGGAATATTCTTTTCCCGTCCGCTGGATAACATATATCTGGCACTGCTGTTTTTGAACGCTTTCATGTCCATGATAGGCAGGTATATAAATATCCTCTACCGCATGGACGGCAACATAAAACTGTACACGCTGGAAAGCGTGGCTATGCAGTTTTTCTCAAAGATGTTCTATCTGGTGGCGGTGCTGATAAACCCCAGCTTTGAAAACCTGGTGCTGTGGACGGTGCTGGGCATGTCTGCCTTTGCATTTGTTTTCCTGTGGCCCAACCGTTCAGGCCTCAGCTTTTCCGCCGGTGTGCTGTTTTCCAAAGCCAACCGACGGCTGCTGCCCTACGGGCTGGCTTTGGCGCCCACCGCAGTCATGCTGTGGCTGAACAGCCTGTTTTCCAAAGTTTACATATCCAAAACCATAGGCGAAGGGCCTGCCGGCGTGTTCAGCATGGTAAACCTGCTGAGCAATGTGGTGGCCCTTATACAGGCCGGTTTTGCCACCTTCTGGTCGGCGTTTATCTATGCCAACTACAAGACCGAACAGGAAAAGATAAAACATGTGCACGACTATCTCACATTCCTGATAGTGGAATTTTTGTGCCTTATCATCGCCTTTGAAGACATTATCTTCTTCATACTGGGCCGGCAGTACAGAAGCGGCATACTGGTGTTTCCGATAATGCTGCTGGTGCCGGTGTTCTCCATAATATCCGAAACCACCGTATACGGCATATCCATCGCCAAAAAGCCAATTTATGACACCATAGGCATAGGCCTGTCGGTGGTCTGCAATATAATCTTCTGTATGATTATGGCTCCGGTGTGGGGCATCTGGGGTGTGTGCATCGCCCTGGCCGGCGCCAATGTGGTGATGTTTTTGTTCCGCACAATCATCGCCCAGCGTTTTTATCAAAGTATTCTCAGCCCGCAGCGCACTGCCGGTGTGCTGGCACTGATGTTTGTGATAGTGGCCGGCGGCTGTGTGTTCAGCTCAAACTTTGTGATAAAATTTATCATAAGCATTGCCGGAATGGCGGCCTATGTGCTGATATACCGCCGACAGCTGCTCAGCGCGGTGGAACTGGTAAAGGAAATGCTGGCCTCCCTCAAATCAAAACGGCAGCCGTAAATATACATACTGTCACCCTGCAAAAATATTCATGTTATCTATTGACATAATATATTTTCGGTTGTATAGTATGAATATGCAAATTTTAAGCTATCAGGAGTATATATCATGAAAAAAATAATTTCACTTGTCCTGGCTTTTGCCATGGCAGCATCACTCGCCGCCTGCTCGGCCGATGACAGCAGCAGCGAATCACAGACAGCAAAACTGACACTGGCCACCAGCGCAGACTTTCCGCCTTACGAATATGTGGCCGATGACGGTTCCTACGCCGGCATTGATGTGGAAATCGCCGGTAAAATTGCCGAAAAAATGGGCATGGAGCTGGAAGTTGTAAACATGGATTTCAACTCTATCGTTGCTTCCGTTTCCTCCGGCAAATACGACATGGGTATGGCCGGCCTGACAGTTACAGAAGACCGTTTGGAATCTGTTGATTTTTCAGATTCTTACGCCAACGGTGTTCAGGCAATTATAGTAAAAGAAGGCAGTGATATAGAATCTGTTGACGATCTGTATGCAGAGGGCGCTTCCTACACAGTGGGCGCACAGATTTCCACCACCGGTGCAATCTACTTTGCCACAGACATCGAAGACGGCCGGACAACCTGCACTTTGCAGGAATTCAACACAGGCGCCGATGCCGTTCTGGCTCTTTCCAGCGGTAAAATTGACTGCGTTATCATCGACAACGAGCCGGCAAAAAGCTTTGTGGCTGCCAACGAAGGCCTGAAAATTCTGGAAACAGAATATACAAACGAAGATTATGCTATCTGCGTGGCAAAAGGCAACACAGAACTGCTGGACAAAATCAACACAGCTTTGAACGAACTTATCAGCGACGGCACAGTGCAGTCAATAATTGACAAGTACATTTCCGCCGACGCACAGTAAAGCAAAAAAATAAACAGAGGGCAGACTTTCAGCCTGCCCTCATTATCTGTCTTTGGAGGAATTTATGAGCGCTTGGCTTGAAGATTTCAAAAGCGAATTTTATCTTAACTTTATAAAGGGCGACAAATGGCTGTGGCTGGTTGACGGCCTGAAAGCCACACTGAAAATCGCCTTTTTTGCCGTCATACTGGGTATTGTGATAGGTGTGCTTGTGGCTGTTATCCGTTCGTCCTGGGACCAGAACGGCAAGAAGCTGCGCGGCGGCGCAAAGTTTATAATGCGCATACTGAACTTTATCGCCAAAACATACCTTACCGTTATCCGCGGCACCCCGGTGGTGGTACAGCTGATGATAATGTACTATGTCATCTTTGCCTCATCCACCAACGCCATACTTATCGCCACCATGGCTTTCGGCATCAACAGCGGCGCCTATGTGGCCGAAATATTCCGCAGCGGCATAATGTCTGTGGACAAAGGTCAGTTTGAAGCCGGACGCTCCCTGGGTTTTAACTACATACAGACAATGTGGTATATTGTAATCCCCCAGGCGCTGAAAAATGTACTGCCCGCACTGGCAAACGAATTTATAACCCTGCTGAAGGAAACTTCCGTCGCCGGCTATGTTACCATAACCGACCTGACCAGAGCCGGTGACCTTATCCGCGGCAAGACATTTTCCGCCTTTATGCCGCTGATTGCCGTGGCCCTGATATACCTGGTAATGGTTGTTATACTCACCTGGCTGGTGGGAATACTGGAAAGGAAGCTGAGAACAAGTGACCACTGATGAAATTTTGATAAAAGTAGAAGATTTGAAGATGGATTTTGGCCCTGTAAAGGTGCTGAAAGGAATTTCCACACAGATTAAAAAAGGCGAGGTGCTGGTTATCGTAGGCGCTTCCGGCAGCGGCAAAAGCACATTCCTGCGCACGCTGAACCTGCTGGAGGAGCCCACCGGAGGCCACATCTTTTTTGAAGGCGTGGACATAACCGACGAAAAGATAGACATCAACCTGCACCGACAGAAGATGGGCACCGTGTTCCAGCAGTTCAACCTGTTCCCGCACATGAGCATACTGTACAACATGACGCTGGGCCCGATAAAACTGCTGAAAAAAAGCAAAGCCGAAGCAGAGGCAGAGGCCATGGAACTGCTGAAAAGGGTGGGCCTGGCCGACAGGGCCAAGGCGTATCCCAGCCAGCTATCCGGCGGACAGAAACAGCGTGTCGCCATTGTGCGCGCACTGGCAATGCACCCGGATGTGATGCTGTTTGACGAGCCCACCAGCGCCCTGGACCCGGAGATGGTGGGGGAAGTGCTGGATGTAATGAAAAACCTGGCCAAAGACGGTATGACCATGGTGGTGGTGACCCACGAAATGGGTTTTGCCCGCGAGGTGGCCGACAGGGTTATGTTTATATGCGACGGCGTGATAGGAGAAGAAGGAACCCCGCAGGAATTTTTCGCAAGCCCCAAAAACCCCCGTCTGAAAGATTTTCTTTCCAAAGTTTTGTAAAATAAAAAACCGGCCAAAAGGCCGGTTTTATTTTGGATTACAGTTTGCCCGCCGTGGGGTTTTGTGTTATACTTATAAAAAAATATCAGGAGAAAATTATGATAAAACTTATTGCCACAGACCTGGACGGCACTTTGCTGAATGACGACAAAAAGCTGCCGGCTGACTTTGACCGGGTGCTGGACCGGCTGGAAGAAAAGGGGGTTGTGCTGGTGGCCGCCTCCGGCCGCGATTACAATGGTGCGGCGCAGTTTTTCGGCGACAGGGCCAAAGATATGATGTTTGTATGTGACAACGGGGCCAACATATATGACAGGGGCAGGTTGATACAGACCCACACCATACCGCGGCAGACGGTGCACAGGATACTGACACTGCTGGAAGGCATACCGGACGCCGACCCGCTGCTGTGTTCCACCAATGGTTCGTACATAACCTACGGCACGCCGGCCTTTATGGAAAAGATGAAAAACCACTACTCACCGGTGACACTGGTGGAGGATATTCACGGCCAGGACAGCGGCGTGTTCAAAATATCCGTATATGATGTGACAGGGGATATACGCAATCACCTGTATATGCCGCTGACAGAGGCTTTCGGCGACGAGCTGACAATACATATATCCGCAAACATATGGGTGGATATAATGGCGGACACCGCCGACAAGGGCCGGGGTATAGAATATATACAGAGCCTGCTGGGAGCAACCAGGGAGCAGACCATGGCCTTCGGCGATTTTTACAACGATGTGCCGCTGCTGAGCAAGGCAAAATACGCCTTTGTGATGGACAATGCCAACGACGATTTGAAAAAGATGTTCCTCTACCGCGCCGATGACAACAACAGCGGCGGCGTGACAAAGGCGATAAAAGAATGGGTGCTGGATAAGGAATAACTCTTTGTTCTCATTTTTAAGGCCATAAAAAGGTTTTCATATAAAAATGACATGGTTTACCCCGGCGGACTGCCGGAGATGTTGAAATATTTTTTCCAAATTTTATACCGAAAAAGACCGCCGTAACGGCGGTCTTTTTGTTTCAGTCCAGCAGGCCGTACACCCTGTAAATTGCCAGGATATTCCGGTCTGTGAGCCTGGTGCCCATAAGCTGGCGGTAGGTGACGGTTTTCTCTTTGCCCTGCCGTTTCAGCCGGGCCATTTTGTCTGTGGTATCGGCGTATCGGGCCTGTATATCCCGCAGCATTTTTTCAAATGCCCGCAGTCTTTCTTCCATGTTTTTCCTCCATATTTTGCAAAGTCGGTCAATTTTTACAGCCGCCGTGCGGTGTGCGGATATATTATATCAAAAACAGCACAAAAGAAAAACCGCGGACAAACCGCGGTTTTCTCCGAAGTAAAAATTATTCAGCTTCGATAGCGCCTGTAGGACATACAGCTTCGCAAGCGCCGCAGTCGATGCAAGTGTCAGCATCGATAACATATGTTGCGTCGCCTTCGGAAATTGCGCTTACAGGGCATTCGCCTGCGCAAGAACCACATTTGATGCAAGCATCAGTAATTTTGTGTGCCATTGTAGGTTACCTCCATTTATTATTGGCCAAAGCCATATATATCTAACTGCAACAGCAGATAAATATACCTGTACAAAACGGCCTGCGCCGTTCATAAACAGTCTACTATAACACGACTGTTTGTGCAAGTACTTTATTGAATTTTGTGACAAATCACAAAATTTAATCCTCCAGCTCCTTTAGTTCTCTTTCCAGGTTTCTGTCAACCCGGCCTTTTCCGGCGCGGCGCAGCACATTTATCTCTTTTACCTTGTATTCTTTCGGCACGCCTTCCTTGTTTTTATCCAGGCGGACCTTTACGGTGCCGGCCAGCAGGCTGACCTCGCTGACAATGCCGTTGCCGTCAGGTGTTTTAACCAGCGAACCGGCGGGCGGGGTAAGCTCGTTAAGATATTCGTAAACATTCTGCTCATAGCTGAGGCAGCACATAAGCCTGCCGCAGCTGCCGCTGATTTTTGCGGGGTTCAAAGACAGACCCTGTTCCTTGGCCATTTTTATGCTTACGGGGGTAAACTCTGTCAAAAAGCGTGAACAGCAGAACGGCTGTCCGCACACGCCGATACCGCCCATCATCTTGCTTTCGTCCCTGACGCCTATCTGACGCAGTTCTATCCTGGTGCGGAATATCCGTGCCAGCTCCTTGACCAGCTCGCGGAAATCCACCCTTCCGTCGGCGGTGAAGTAAAACAGCACTTTGCTGCGGTCAAAGGTGTACTCCACATCTATCAGTTTCATTTCCAGCTTGTGCTTTTCTATCTTTTCCAGACAGATGTTAAACGCCCTTTTCTCGTCCCGGCGATTTTGGTTCATTTTCTCTATATCCTGCGGGGCCGCAACTCGTTTTACCGCTTTCAGCGGCTTAATAATCTTGTCTTTGGATTCTTCATGTATACCCTGCACCACCAGGCCGCATTCCATGCCGCGGGCAGTGTCTACAATGACATAATCCCCTTTTTTAATTTTAAAACCGGCAGGGTCAAAAAAATAAACCTTGCCGTTTTCTTTAAATCTGACTCCGATAACCTGTATCATATATTCGCAAATGCCAAAGGCATATCCTTTCCTGAAAATCTATAATTTATATTTTACATAAACATCTGCAAAAAATCAAATTATTTTATGCACCGTATGCTGAAAGCCTCGATTACCAGGTTAAGGCTGGCATTTGTGTTCAAAACAGATGAAAATTGCTGTACGGCATCCAGGGTCCCCACGGCAGAGGGGCTCAGACGGCTGTGGCATATCCGCCGCAGGTCGTCCAGCATCAGTCTGAAACCGTCTTTGTTTTTGACATAGGTGTAGCACACCACCGACAGGCGGTACCTGTCACGGTTTTGTATGCACTCATAGGCATCCAGCGCGCTTTGAAGTATCGCGTGTCGCTTTTCGTCGGCGGCCGCTTTGATTTTGCCGATATTGGGGCCGTAGATACTCCGCAGGCTGTCAAACAGCGCGCTGTCCATGCCCTGACCGGCAAAATATTCCCTGGCCCGTGCCATGTCCGGCACCGAAAGGGTGTACACTGCACAGCGGGAGCGTATGGTGGGCAAAATTGCCCGGGGGTTGTTGGTGGTAAGAATATATGTTATATCATCTTTGGGCTCTTCCAGGTTTTTCAGCATGGCGTTGGCGGAAGGCAGGTTGAAGTTTTCGCAGTTTTGTATTATCACAACCCTTTTGTCGCCGCTTATGGCAGAAAAGTTTACATTGTTGTTTATCTGCCTGATCCTGTCCACCTTTATCTGTCCGGAGGCGCCTTCGCCTTTTACCGTCTGCACCAGCGGGTTCTGCCGCTGTTCTATCCGTTCGGTGTCCTGCCGGCCGACTATGTCAGCGGCCAGCAAAAAAGCAAAATGGTTTACCCCGGTGCCTTTTTCCCCGCACAGGAGCAAACCATGAGAAAGCCGCCCTGACGCCAAGGCGGCAAGGAGGCTTTCTTTTACACTATTATTACCGATAAAGGAACTTAACAGCATTATACCTTTTCAAATCTTTCGATGTTGAGCACAAATATGGTGGCGCCGCCCACTGTAACTTCCAGCGGGAAAGCAGTTGTAACACCGATGCCGTAGGTAGCTGTTGAAGGAACAATCTCTGTGCGCTTCTGTGAATGCGCTTCGATAATTTTGATAGCTTCATCCACTTTTTCGTCTTCTGTACCGATCATAAGGGTGATGTTTCCGGACATAAGGAAGCCACCGGTTGTAGCAAGTTTGGTAACAGAATATTTGGCTTTTGTCAAAGACTGAGAAACCTCTGTAGAGTCTTCTTTGTTGATGATAGCAATGATAAGTTTCATATATAAACCTCCTTATTGAGCGCCTGGACGCCCTAATAACAATGTCATTGTCTTTATGTATATAATACCACTATTTTCTGAAAATTTCTACTGTTTTTTATTTTTTCATTTTATATACACAATTCAGCGTACCGCCGTTTTTTCCCTTTCTTCGGTCAGATGCCGCTTTATGGGAATCATGGCATTCTGCGCCATTGACAGACAGCGTATGCCTATATCTATATATGCTTTGGCGCAGACGACATCGGCCGCGCTTTCGCCGCACACCGACACTTTTATACCGGCTTTGCGGGCGTTTTCCACAGTGATTTCCATAAGTTTCAGCACCGCCGGGTGCATGGGGTCATAATAAGGCGCAGCGCCTACATTCACCCTGTCAGCCGCCAGGGTGTACTGGGTCAGGTCGTTGGTACCTATGCTGAAAAAACTGACATATTTGGCCAGCACATCACTGATAAGGGCCGCTGCCGGTGTTTCTATCATAATTCCCCAGGTTATGCCGTCGGTTTTTATAACCCCGTCAGCCATCAGCCTGTCCCTGACACCATAGGCCATATCCAGATAATCCTTCACATCTTTTTCCAGGCTTATCATGGGTATCATGACATTTATGGGCCTTTCCATGTCTGCGGCGATATACAGCGCCTTTATCTGTGTTTCAAACAGTTCGCGGTGTATGTATTGCAGCCTTACTCCGCGCACGCCCAAGGCCGGGTTGGGCTCTTTGTCAACGCTGACATTCCCGGCCGGCTTGTCCGCGCCCACATCAAAAGTGCGTATGGTTACAGGCTTTCCGTCGGCCGCCTGTATGCAGCTGCGGTAAAATTCCAGCTGGCTGTCGAAGGTGGGCAGGCTCTGTTTCATAAACAATATTTCACTGCGCACAAGACCTATGCCCGCCGCCCCGTTGTTGACCGCCATCGATATATCCTGCGGGTCGTTGCAGTTGGCATAAATTTCCACATGGTCCCCGTCGGACAGGACTATTTTTTTCTCTTTCAGCGCCATAAGGGACAACTTGGCCCTTTTTTCCTGCAATATCCTGTGGTTGAACAGCGCCAGCGTGCCGTCGTTGGGGTTTACAAACACCTCGCCGGAATATCCGTCCAGGCACACCTTCCTGCCGTTGTTCAGCGGATTTAAAATTTCGCTGTCCACGCCGCACACCGACGGAATTCCCATGGTGCGGGCTATTATGTTTGCGTGGCTCTGGTAACTGCCGCCTGCGGTTATAAATCCCAGGGCGTACCGGCGGTCTATGGAAGCCAGGTCGCTGGGCAGTATCTCGTCTGCCACTATAACCGCCGGCTCTGTCAGTTTAAAGCGTTCGCGGCTGCGGCCGTCCAGTATGTCCACCAGCCTGCCCAGCACATCGCGGATGTCGCCGGTGCGCCGCATAAGATATTCGTCCCCGATGTTTTTCAGCCTTTGGCAGTATTCTTCCATGGCCATCTCCACAGACCTGGCCGCGCCGTTGTCTGCGGCGATGTGCTCCTGTATCATCCGGTTAAGGCCGAAATCATCCAGCATAACCAGCTGAAAATTGAGTATATCCCGATGTTCGCCGTCGCTGCCCATCATCAGCCGGTGCAGCTCGTCTTTGGCCAGTATGACCGCCGCTTCATACAGCGCCTTTTCCCTGTGGGTGGCCAGCACCACGCGCTTGAAACCGGTGATACGGCGGTTTATCACCTTTATTTTTCCCACGGACAATCCGCCGGAGGCGGCATTTCCAACATATTTAATCATAAAATCCTCCAATTTTCACATACGGCTTTTCCAGTCGGTAAATTTATATGAGGTATTTTGGCTTAATATTCAAAATTTTTCACCAGGCCCAGCACGGAATAAGCTATAAGCAAAGGATGCACCGTAGACAGGTACATCACATAGGTGCCTATGCCAAAGCTGGACACTTCCATAAACGCTATCATCGCACAGCGCAGCAGGGCCATGCCTATAAACCCAAGCAGGATTATATTCAGCATATCTTCCGTAGTAAATTTTTTGTCTGCCAGCGCCTGCCTGAGCCTTTTTATCTGCCACATTGCTGATGAAACAAATGCTATGGGTATGAAAATTTTATAAATTATATTTACGGCCCTTAAAAATGTATGGCCAACGCTTCTGACCGGTGAAAGATATGGTATCTCTGTGTAAGGTATGAGGGCGGTTGCGCCATTTTGATGTACAAACTGTTCCACCGGCTGTATCTCATCCGTCCTGCCCACTGCGCGCTCTGCCAGCGGGTCACACTGTTCAAGGAACATGCACACCTTAAACCCTGCCAGGGTCTCCTCCAGCACCCGCGGCACATACCGCGCTTTTATAGGCGGAGTGGTGGACTTTCTCAGCTTTGTGGAGCCGTTTTGGGTTTTCAGCCGGCCGCTGTCCACCGCCCGCTGTATCTGCCGGGTAAGCTGTGTGTAATAATCCTGTGCTTTCTGCGGACTGTCGTAAACCCCCAGGCTGGCCAGCGCCTGCCTGAGCGCCCAGTAAAATGCACCGGAGGGAAAATCGCCTATGGCTTCGTTTTTGTATCCGTTTACCAGCAGCGGCTCTTCCAGCGCCTGCTCCACCGGCGCAAACATCTCCACAGCCCGGTACACATCCTGCCTGACATCTTCCGGCACTGACACCATGGGATGCCAGTTGTCCTGTTCCAGGCTGGTGAGGGCACCGTAGGCGCTTTTGAATTCCCGGCTGGTAAAATCGCTGACAATAAATCTGCCGTAATACTGCCAGTTCATATAGCAGTATCCGCCTATTATCAATGCGCCGATTGCAGCCGGCGCCAGCATGGCGGCTGTTTTGACCGCCGCAGTCCTGACACCCTGCCGGCTGACCAGCAGGCCGGCTGTTATCACCAAGGCCACCGCCCCGAAAGGCAGCACCCAGATGCCGTCTTCACGCCGCAGGTATATGCAGCCGTAGCTTGCACCGTAAAGGACAGCCCACCGCCGCCACTTTTTTACAGGCAGGCGGCTGCGCAGTCCCACCGCCGCAACGGCGGAAAAGAACATCAGGCACAAGGCCGGGAAGATTGCATCGCGGTAAATCCTGGTGGCGTACTGGGCGCTGGCCGCCGGGTTGTAAAGCAAAAACAGGAACAAAACCAGCGACGCCCACCTTCTTTTCAGCACCGGGGCAAAGGCTGCCGCCGCAACACCGCAGGCCGCCGCCCACAGCGCCATATTGCCCACCAGGTAAGGCACCTTGACAACATGGAGAAATGCCAGCCACAGCGCAAAAAACATATGTTTTGATATGGTCAGATAGCCGTATTCGCCCAGCCAGTTTCCGCTGACTATACTTTGCGCCGCCCTGAACATAAGGTCATCATCCAACGGGGCCAAAGGCGGGTATATGGTGACATACTGCCGGTAGCTGAGCACCAGCCTGAAAGCCACCGCCAGCAGGATTATAACCGCTGCCGCGCTCTTTTTTATATCATCTTTTTCAAAAAGGAATTTTTTCATCGCTCGCCTCCGCCCGCAGGCCGAATTTATAAATATCTTTAATATATTATTTTAGCATATATATCTACTTATATAAAGCGGTATTTTTGCATTTTTGTATAAAAAGTTAGATTTTGGCAAAAATATCGGTATTTTTTTACTTTTTATACAATTTTTCAGAAAAACGATAATTTTTTGAAAAATCGTATTGAAAAATCCTCTTATCAGCTTTATAATATAATGTCGTTGAGACTTTTAATTTAACTTATAAAGCGAGGTTTTTTATATGTCAAGAACTGTCGGCGCGGTATCCCGCGGAATAAGAACACCTATCATCCGCCAGGGCGACGATCTGGTAAAAATTGTAAGTGACAGCCTGGGAAAGGCTTTCCGGGAAGAAAACATCACCCTGCATGACAGGGATATTGTGGGCGTTACCGAAGCGGTAGTGGCCAGAAGCCAGGGCAACTATGCCTCATGCGACGACATAGCCGCTGACATAAAGGCCAAATTCGGCGACGAAACTATCGGCCTGATATTTCCCATACTGTCCAGAAACCGTTTTTCCATTGTGCTCAAAGGCATAGCCAGAGGCGCAAAGAAAATTGTCCTGATGCTCAGCTATCCTTCCGATGAGGTGGGCAACCACCTGATCTCCCTGGACCAGCTGGACGAAAAGGGCATTGACCCCTGGACCACAATAATGGACGAAAAAACATACCGTGACAACTTTGGCGAAAACCGCCACCCCTTCACACAGGTGGACTATGTGGCATACTATAAAGAGCTTATCGAAAAGGAAGGCTGCCGGGTAGAGGTTATTTTTGCAAACCGCGCCACAGATATACTGAAATACACACACTGCGTGCTGTGCGCTGATATACACTCCCGCGAAAGAAGCAAACGCCTGCTGAAAAACGCCGGTGCAAAACTGGTGCTGGGCCTGGACGAAATACTGACAGTCCCTGTAAACGGCAGCGGATATAACCCCGATTACGGCCTGCTGGGCTCCAACAAAGCCACAGAAGAAACCGTAAAACTGTTCCCCAGAAACTGCAAGGAATTTTGTCTTGCTTTGCAGAGCAGCCTGAAAGAAATGACAGGCAAAACAATGGAAGTGCTGGTTTACGGCGACGGCGCATTTAAAGACCCCCGGGGCAAAATCTGGGAGCTGGCCGACCCGGTGGTATCCCCCGGACACACAGACGGTCTTATCGGACTGCCCAGCGAGCTGAAACTGAAATACCTGGCCGACAACCAGTTTGCAGACCTGTCCGGCGAAGAGCTGACCAAGGCCATGACCGAATATATCGCCCACAAAGACAAAGATCTGATGGGCAGCATGGAAAGCCAGGGCACAACCCCCAGAAGACTGACAGACCTTATCGGCTCCCTGTGCGATTTGACCAGCGGTTCCGGCGACAAAGGCACACCTGTTATATTTATCCAGGGTTACTTTGACAACTATTCCAACGACTGATTTTGAATACAGGAAAAGCGAAGGCATCCGCCTTCGCTTTTTTATTTTCAGCAAATATTCCGCCGGGAATTCATTGCTTTCCAAAATGTTATAATTTTAAAACAAAATACTTTTTGTAATTTATTTATAATCTACCCAGTAGACCTGGCCGGTCATTTTTTCACCTTTTTCAAAAACTTCCGTTTCCCTTTCCAGGACACCGCCGCAGTTTATAATGGTCTTTGCGCTGGCGGCATTGTCTTTTTTGCAGCATATCATCACTTTTTCCAGCCCGGTGGAGCGCATAAAAGGCACGGCCAGCTTTACCATCTGCGCCGCCAGGCCTTTTCCTCGCCGGGAGGGGCGCACTCCGTAGCCTATGTGGCCGCCATACCTGGCCAATCCGTCGTTGAGAAAATGCCTGATATCTATGGCGCCCAGTATCTTTTCGCCGTCTGTGAGGAAAAATACGGTGGCCGGCACCAGCAGGCGGGGCGGGTCTTTTTCCATCATTTCAAGATAGTCCAGATACTCTTTTATATCGCCTTTGTACTGCCGCACAGCCGCCGGGACCATGGGCTCGCTCCATTCGGCCACAAAATCGTCCAGCGCTGATTTCATGCCGGCGTCCAGCCTTGTCAGCCTCAATTCCATAAAACATTACCCCCTGAAAAATTAAAATAATTTTATCACACAAATTTTTCCTGTCAAGGTATATGTAAAACGGCAAAAAAGTGATAAAATTGACTTAATAAACAGGAGGAGCCGATTATGAAACAACTTTTAAGCGAAAGACTGGAAAAATATCTGTCGGAAAACCGGCAGGCTCACTATGACATGACCCTGCGGCTGGCACAAATTCCCGCCCCCAGCCACAAGGAGGACAAAAGGGTAAAATGGATAACGGATTACCTGAACTCCATCGGCGCAAAGGGACACTATGTGGACAAGGCGCTGAATGTGGTGCTGCCGCTGAACTGCGAAAACAGCGACGAGATAACCGTTTTCTGCGCCCATACCGATGTGGTTTTCCCCGACGAGGACACACTGCCGCTGACGGTGGACGGAAACAAAGTTTCATGCCCCGGAATATGCGATGACACCGCAAATGTGACCGGCCTGCTGCTGATTGCAAAATACATTGTCCAAAACAACCTGACACCCAAAAAGGGGCTGCTTATTGTGGCCAACAGCTGCGAGGAAGGGCTGGGCAACCTGAAAGGTGCCAGGCAGATAATGGAGGATTACAAAGGCAGGGTAAAGCAGTTTATCTCCTTTGACGGGACTTTCGGCAGCGTGTGCAACGATGCAGTGGGCAGCCACAGATACAATGTGCGCATAACCACCGAAGGCGGCCACAGCTACGGAAATTTCGGCAACCGCAACGCAATAGCGATACTTTCATCAATGATAAACACCCTGTATTCCATGAAGGTGCCACCCATGGGCAAAACCACATACAATGTGGGCACTATTTCCGGCGGCACCAGCGTAAACACCATCGCCCAGGACGCCCGGATGCTGTACGAGTACCGTTCCGACAGCATGGAAAGCCTTGAAATAATGGAAAAGTTTTTCAACTCTGTGTGCGAAAGCTACAAAAACATGGGCATAGGCGTTGAGGTGCAGGTGCTGGGCAAGCGCCCCTGCAAAGGTGATGTAGACCGGCAGGCTTTGGAAGCGATGACAAAAACCGCCGTGGAAATAGGCCAGCGGATAACCGGTATGGAATATGTCTGTGTTGCCAGCAGCACCGACTGCAATATTCCACTGTCCCTGGGTGTGCCGGCGGTGTGCCTGGGTCTTTGCAAGGGAAGCGGTGCCCACACCAGGCAGGAATATCTGGAGGCCGACTCCCTGCCCACAGGCGCAAAAATTGCCGGGGCCTTTATCGGCCAGTTCTTTGATGAATTCTGATGAGCAAACAAGGTAATTTTGTATTTTATAAGAATACATTTATATTGACAAATACGCCCACCGTTCTCCTTTGTTTTTTACACAAAATATACAAGAATATATAATTGTTATAAAAGTTTGAAAATCGCTCTGAAAAACTTGCACAAAAATATTCAACCAAATTGAACATAATGTAGATTTTCATTTTTCTCTATTCACAAAACAATTTTCTTGTAGTACAATGTATCTCGAAAGGTACAGTACTGAAGTTCGCTGTACAAAGACGAAAGGATGGTATACAACCATGGCATATTCAAAATTCGAAAAAAGATTTGACTTCACCACAGTAACAGACCGTACAGGTTTGGACTCAACCAAATGGGAAAACATCCCGATTCCGGGCGCAAAAGTTGAAGAAGGCTTCTCTCACATCCCGATGTGGGTTGCTGATATGGACTTCCCGACAGCTCCTTCCGTAATCGCAGCTATCCAGGCTCGTTTGGCAGCTTCTCCGGCTATGGGTTACTTCAACCTGGAAAAAACAGGCTTCCATGAAGCTATCAAAGGTTGGCAGAAGAGAAGAAACGGCGTAGAAATCGAAGACAACGATGTTATCTCTTACGAGAACTCTGTTCTGGGCGGCGTTTCCAATGTTATCCGCACATACACAAACGAAGGCGATCCGGTTCTGCTGCACAGCCCCACATACATCGGTTTCACAGGTACAGTTAACGCTGCAAAACGTAAAATCATTCTGTCCGAACTGAAACAGGATGCTGAAGGCACATACAGAATGGACTTCGAAGACATGGAGAAAAAAGTTGTTGAAAACAACATCAAAGTTGCTATCTTCTGTAACCCTCACAACCCCACAGGCCGTGTTTGGGAAAAAGAAGAAATCCAGGCTTTCGTAGAACTGATGGTTAAACATGGCGTTCACATCATCTCCGACGAAATCTGGTCTGACTTTATCGTTGGCGATCAGCCGTTTACTCCTACTCAGTCTGTTTCCGAACTGGCAAAACAGAATGTTGCTGCTATGTATGCTTGCACAAAGACATTCAACCTTGCTGGTCTGGTAGGTGCTTACTCAATCATCTACAACAAAGAAACCAGAGATGCTTGCCGTGAACTGGCTGCTCAGACACACTACAACCAGCCTAACGTTCTGTCTGTACACGCTCTTGTTGGCGCTTACAACGAAGGCGAAGAATATGTTGAAGAGCTGAAGAAAGTTATCAAATCCAACCAGGAGCATGCTTACAATGTAATCCAGACATGGGGTGGCCTTGTTAAAACACAGAAACCTCAGGGTACATACGTAATGTTCCTTGACTGGACAGAATTCTGCGAAAAACGCGGCAAAACAATGGATGAAGTTCTGAACAAGTGCGTATCCGTTGGTGTTATCTGCCAGGACGGTCGTCCGTTCCATGGTCCTTGTCACTCTCGTTTCAACTTCGCTTGCCCGCACTCTTCTGTTGTTGAGGCATTCGACAGATTGACAAAATACGTTATCAACGCTGAGTGGTAATAAATTAAATCTTTTTGAAAGGGGCGCAAGCGCCCCTTTCTTTTTGATTGAAACGCAAAGGTATTTAATCTTTACTTGCATATATAAAATATGTTATTATATATTGTGCTGGTATAAATTCTTTTGCGGAAAGATGCCCTTTGCCGGGCGTTTTTCCGGAAAATAATTTTTGTTTTAAAGAGGTAATCAAAATGCAAAGAGTAGACAAAGTAAAAAAACTGCTGGACCGGGGAGAACTGGACAGCGTGCTGATACAGCGCTATGGACAGGAACACCTGGAGGAGCAGAAACTGCGCTATGCTGAAGCAGTGGACTTTTTTGGCAAAACCTACGGCTGGGACAGGAAGATAAACATTTATTGTGTTCCATATTCAGTTTTGCTGGCGGGCGATGGTGCAGATGTGTCCATTGCCACAGACATGGACGCTTTGCTGCTGGCGGCAGACAGCGGTGTCAATGTTTCCCGTCTGCGTATAAAGAATTATACAGGCGAAGACAACATAGACCTGTACCAGCACGGGCCGTACACTTCCGAATATCCGCTGACCGCCGGAGTTATGCGCGGCATTCAGCAGGCATTTTTGCATTTCAAATATGATATTTACGGTGCCGACATATACCTGGTGGCTGACACTGTGCCCGGTTCCGGCCTGGACGAGGCTGCGCACATGGCAATGAGCCTGGCATATGTTTACAACGATATGTTCAACGACGGCAAGCTGACACCGTCACAGATTTCCAAGGCTGTGCAGTGGGCGCTGGCCAACTATGTGCTGACAGATTCCTATGCAACTGATACATATTCCTCCCTGACCGGTGAAAGCCTGACAGGCGATTTTACAAACGCCGACGCAGAGGTTGTCGCACCGATACAGCCTGATATGCAGGACTGCCGGATGTACACTGTCAACATCAACACAACTGCTGTTGACCTGCCGGAAGAGGAGGTTGACGGTCGCCTGGATGCCTTTATGGCCAAATTGGGAAATGATGTTGACCGGATGAGCGAAAAGGAATTTTACGAAATTCTTTCCGCCATGGAAGAACCGGACTGCGAAGCAGCCCTGTTCCTGATGGATTACTTTACACAGGAAAATTTTGCCGGAATTTATGCGGTAAACGCCGTTGACGGCATAGGCAGCCCCACTGTCGAACAGACAGTTGAAAGCCGGGGCGAAACTGTCGGCGGGGCAATCAAATGGCACAACAAGATTTACCATCCCTACTGGATGACCCTTTGTTGCGTCAGCGGTGATGCACAGGAAGCCTTTGAAAAAGCGATGGACCACCTTTTTGGGGAAAATCACACATCAAAGCTGTCATTTGCAAAACAGCCCGCCGCAAAAGTTATAGGATAATATTTAAAAAGCCGGCCTTTGGGTCGGTTTTCTTTTTTATGGTAAGATGTACAAACAGGAGTGTATATCTACGATTGGATTTCATATCCTGCTCTTATGACCGTGACAATAAACCGGAAAAGGCCGTTTTTTGCCGTATTTTCAGATAAATATACAGCTCGTGGCGATTGATCCATACATAGATTTTAATGTATAATTAAAACAGAACATTTTACGGAGGCGGAAAGATGGACAGGGTACTATCAGAAATCAGAAAAATAATTGACGAATGTATGACACAGTATCTGCCGAATGTAAAAATCAACGACCTTGAAGACGAAGGCGCTGTTTTTTATATGAATGCTCAGAACGGAACAGAGTTTGACTGGTTTGTAAATGACCGATTGCCATTTTTTATGATTTTTTATAACGATGAAGATAATCTGGGGTCAGCCAAGCTGGCTCTTAACAGCAACGGAGAGGTACAGTTGTTCCTTTATGATGAAAAGGGTAAAAAACTTGCCCGATCTATAACCAAACATCCGGATATAGACACAAAAAACATAATCAAATTAGCGGCTATACTCACCCGGGAAGCGGACGATAAAAGAATATGGAATTCAAATATTGAAAATATAAATACGGATATAAATATAACCGACCATGACATAAACGAATTTGCCGGCAGGCAAAAAAACTACGCCGTTATGAAAAACAGAATGAATATATGCAATATGTATGCTGTTGTTTCAAAAAGGATAACAGATGAAGGCTGGAAGGTAGGGTATATGGAAAGATACGAGCCGCACAGCAAAGATGATAGCGGCTGGTTTTTTGCGGCAGGCAGTGAAGATGACGAATATCTTTCATCCCCTGAAAACCTGACGCTGGTTATGGTAGGGGTAGTATGGCAGAAACTTGACAAAGACATTTTTAAATATATAGATATGCCGGCGGGAACAAAGCTGATAAGAATATCACCGGATGAATTTGAAAAAGATAAAAACGATAAAGAAATTTATATGGTAAAAAGGGAAGAATAACATCTAAATTTGCATTTATAAGTATATATATTCGGTATGCTTTAACCTGCCGGTGATTACTCGCCTTTTATACTTGTTCTCCTGTACAGGTGCTCCGGCAGACTGAAATATTCGGCCATAACGACAGACATAAGAGAAATTTTGTCCGACTGTGAGTTTTATCGATGTTTCAATATATTTATCGGCAGGCATAAAACACTGTTTTTGTGTATTTTGAATATAATACAGCAATTTTACATCGTTTTTTGTGGTATGATACAAACTTTACTTTTTTGCTTTTACTCCTGTTAACAAACCGCTTATACTGTGTTATACTGATAACAAAATATTAAAAAAGGAGAAAAGAAAAATGGTTCGTTTTGAATGCGATTACAGCGAAGGCGCCCTGCCGCAGATTTTGGACCTGATGGTCAAAACAAATATGGAGCAGACACCTGGGTACGGCGAAGATGTTTTCTGCGAAAAAGCCCGTGAGCTTATCCGACGGGAATGTCAGGCCCCGGATGCAGATGTTTATTTTGTAGTGGGCGGAACCCAGGCAAACAAAGTTGTCATACAGTCTTACCTGAAATCTTATCAGGGTGTGCTGTCTGCTGTTTCAGGTCATATAAATGTGCATGAAACCGGCACAATAGAAGCCGGCGGACACAAAGTGCTTCCTCTGGCCAGCGATGACGGAAAAATCACCGCACGGCAGATAAGACAGGCGGTTGAGGACCATGGCGGGGACTATCACTGTGTAAAACCCGGTATGGTTTACATATCCAACCCCACTGAGTTCGGCACCATGTACACAAAAAGCGAGCTGGAAAGCATAAGGGAAGCCTGTGATGAGCTGGATCTGCCGCTGTTTTTGGACGGTGCCCGTATGGGTTACGGCCTGGCCAGCCCCGGCAATGACCTGACACTGGCCGACTATGCCCGTCTGTGCGATGTGTTCTACATCGGCGCAACCAAGGCCGGTGCACTGTTTGGCGAAGCCATTGTTATATGCAACGAAAGCATGAAAAAGGATTTCAAATACAACATCAAGCAGAACGGCGCCCTGCTGGCCAAAGGCAGGCTGCTGGGACTGCAGTTCCTGGGACTTTTCGGAAACGACAAACCTTTTTACAGCGCATGTCAGCATGCCGTTGACCTGGCAATAAGGCTGAGGGATGCCATGTCAGACCTGGGCATAAAATTTATGTACAACTCCCCCACAAACCAGCAGTTCCCCATTATGCCCAACAGCGTCCTGCGGCAGCTGGAGGACAAATACAGTTGGAATGTGCAGGAAAAAATTGACCGGGACAACACCTGTGTAAGATTTTGCACCAGCTGGGCCACAAGGGAAGAAGATGTAAACAACCTTATTGCCGACCTGAAAAAAAATCTACAACAGCTGATAAACAGATAAAATGAAAAAGCCGCCTGTTTGGCGGCTTTTTCTTATATAAAACTAATTAAAAGTATTGGGGGAAACTTTTTACCAGTTTTTGACAGGCAGGGTCCGGTGTTTATCCCATACAGGGTAAACAAAAAGGCGCCTTGGCGCCTTTAATCAAATTTTCCGTAAAAGCAGATAAAATTCAATAGTCGCGCCATTGACGGCGGCGCGGTAGAGACGCATGGGCCATATCCCCAGGCTATATTGAAATGTGCGTATGTACAATCTGTATATAAATCCGGCCTGTTGCAGCCGGATTAAACAAAAACCGCCTGTAAAGGCGGTGATTATTTATTGTAAATTAAGCTTTGGCAGCGTTGGCTTTTTTCATCAGCTTGGAAATTTTTCTGGCTGCTGTGTTCTTGTGCAGAACGCCTTTGGAGCCTGCTTTGCCGATTGCTGAAACTGCTGCTACAACTGTCTTGTCTGCGTCAGCGGAACCATCAGATATCGCAATATTGGCTTTCTTGATAACTGTTTTAAGGTTGCTTTTCACAGTTCTGTTGTGAAGATTTTCCTTCTTAGCTTGAACAACTCTGTCTTTCTGAGATTTAATGTTTGGCATGATCCCACCTCCTTTTAGTACCGTGACAGTATAAATTATAATACCATTTTTATTTGCAAATTGCAAGTGTTTTTTTTGAATTTGCAAAAATTATCCTGTTGGATTTTTTAACTGTCATATTATATCACATTATTTAATATATTTAAAGGTAAGATATTGATTTTGGTGGTGATTTTTTGCAAAATATTATAAATTTTTGTAAGAAAGCGGCGATTTTTTTGCCCTGTATAGTACTGCTGGCCTTTTCCGGCAGCTGGATAGGCATGGCTGTGGACTTTGACAGCCAAAGCGCGGAAAGCCGGTCGGTTATCAGCGAAGTAAGCCGGGAGGAAATATACCGCGGCCCCAACCCTTTTGAAGATTTCACCTTTGAAAAAAAGGAGGAAACGCGGCAGCCGGCTGCACAGCCCAACCCCAATTACACCGTGGAGAACCTGTTTTTCACCAGTGAAGAAAGCGATATCGTGCTGAAAAAAGACGCCTGCTATGTAAAAAACATGACGCATCTTTCCGCTGATGAGGTAAAAAACATTATGCTGCGGCCCGTTGCCTTTACAGTGGAAAAAAACAGCCGGCAACCCCAGATACTGATAATGCACACCCACGCCACCGAAAGCTATATTCCCGATACAAACACCCCTTATGACCCGTCTTATGCTTTTCGCAACACCGACACCGGCCAGAATATGGTTGCAGTAGGTCGGAAAATGGCTGAAACACTTAACAGCCTGGGATACAACACAATACAGGATGCGACTTTACACGATTACCCGTCATACAACGGCAGCTATGACAACAGCAAACGGACGGTGGAAAAATACCTGGAAAAATATCCGTCCATAAAAATAGTTTTGGATGTACACCGAGATGCGGTGGAAAGTGACGGGCGGATTATAAATCCGGTGACAAGTATAAACGGCAAAGAATATGCACAGATTATGATTATAAGCGGTGCCGACAACGGATATATGAATATGCCCAACTACAAGGAAAACCTCAAATTTGCCAGCGCGGTACAAAACCGGGCCGCCAAAAGCTATCCCGGTCTTATGCGCCCGATACTGTTTGACTACCGCAATTACAACCAGCAGCTGACCACCGGCAGCATACTGGTAGAAATGGGCACCCACGGCTCGACACTTCAGCAGGCGATAAATTCTGCCGAAGCCTTTGCCCACAGTTTGGCGGCCGCCCTGGACGAAATGAGTTAAATATGTAAAAATTGAAAACTTTTATATTTTCTTGTTGACATTTTATGCTTAATGGTATATTCTTTTATTAAGGAAGTATAAGGAGTGATTTAATGGCACAGAGAAACACCTTTCAGAAATCAATGACGCTGAAAGCTGTACTGGACCTGGCCAATCACCCTACCGCAGAAGATGTGTACAATTATGTGCACCGGCAGTACCCGCAGATCAGCCGCACCACAGTTTACCGCAATCTCAACAAACTGTGCGAGGGCGGGCAGCTGTACAGGGTAAAGGTGTTTGGCTCTGCGGACAGATACGACCACCGCACCGGCGGACATTATCATTTTATATGTAATGAATGCGGTCAGCTATGCGATTTGGAACTGCCTTATATGGACCAGATAAACCGCATGTGCGCCGGAATGGACGGCAGGCAGATAAACGACCATCAGATACTTTTTGACGGCGTGTGCCGGGGCTGTCTTGAAAAAGCCAAAAACCGTTTGAAAAGCAAACGGTGATTTATATAGGAGGATATAACTATGAATTTGAAAGGCACAAAAACAGAAGCAAACCTGATGGCAGCTTTCGCCGGTGAAAGCCAGGCCAGAAACAAATACACATACTATGCTTCTAAAGCTAAGAAAGAGGGTTACAACCAGATCGCTGACCTGTTCCTGGAAACAGCCAACAACGAAAAAGAACACGCAAAACTGTGGTTCAAGCTGCTGCACAACGACGAAATTCCGTCAACTGTTGAAAACCTGAAAGATGCAGCCGCAGGCGAAAACTACGAACACACAGAAATGTATCGTGTTATGGCTGAAGAAGCAAAAGAAGAAGGCTTTACAAAAATTGCCTATCTGTTTGAAGCTGTAGGCAAAATCGAAAAAGACCACGAAGAAAGATACCTGAAGCTGCTGGCCAATGTTGAAGGCGGCAAAGTGTTTGAAAAAGAAGAACAGGTTGCATGGTACTGCTCCAACTGCGGTCATGTACACTACGGCCTGAAAGCTCCGGCTGTATGCCCTGTTTGCGCACATCCCCAGGCATATTTCGAAGTTAAAAAATCCAACTTCTAATATTATCCAGTCAAAAAGCCTGGATTTACCGGGCTTTTTTTATTTTTTGTGCAATATAAATATAATATGGATATATAATTGTCTGTTTCCAACAATTTTCTGTTAAAGATTGTACACTCTTCTTTACAAAACCGCTTTAAAAGATTATTATATATCTGTGTCGATTATTGACAAATAATGATAACTGGAGCAAATTAAAATGAAAAGATTATTGGCATTGATAATGGCTTTTGCCTTTGTTCTTTCCCTGACCGGCTGCGTTCCGTCTCCGGATGGTTCACAGGACGGCGGACGGGGCGAACCCACCCCCACACCCAGGCAGTATTTCCCCAACCCTTTTACAGGCGAGGAGAAAGCAGCTGATTTCCCGGAAGGACAGCGCGCAGTTGCCATAATGATAAACAACATTTCCGTTTCCCGCCCCCACAGAGGGCTTTCTCAGGCTTCCATTTTGTTTGAAAGCAAGGTAGAAGGCGGCATAACCAGATTTATGGGTATTTTTGAGGATTATACCACATTGGAGGATGTGGGCCCGGTGCGTTCTGCCCGTGACCAGTTCTTCCAGTGGGCCCTGCCGTGGCAGCCCCTTTACTGCCATATCGGCCGCAGCGGTATTACCCAGACATATATAGACACCTTTGATTACAACGACCTGGACCTGAACGGATATGTGACACAGTTCACCTATCAGCGCAGCCGCCCGGGATATGACACAGAGCACACATCCTACACCAACGGCCAGCTGCTGCAGGAAGTCGTTGCCAAAAAAGGCTATGATATGGAAAAAACATACACCGAGCCGGTGTTCAACTTTGTGCCGTATGACAACGGAAACGACGGCTTCAGAGAGCTGAACGGCGAAAGCGCAACTGAAGTTTCCATAGTTCATTCTGCATCTTACCGCACATATTTTGATTATGATGCTGCCAACAGAAGATATCTGATGAGCATGTACAACAGCAGCAAGAAAACCCGCGAAGCCGCCATTGACGAAAACAACGGCGAGCAGCTGGGCTTTGAAAATGTAATAGTTGCATTTGCGGATATAACCACATATCCTTATCCGGGCGGAAACCTGGACAAAAACGGCAATGACAAAGGCGACCCCGGATATCAGAAGGTTGACCTGTCCTACGGCGGCATAGGCTACTATTTCTCCAACGGCAAGATGGAGCAGATACGCTGGTTCAAAGGCGGCGCTTCCGACCCGCTGAGATTTACAGACATGGATGAAAACCCGCTGGAACTGAACTGCGGCAAGACATACATCGGATTTGTAGATCTGGACGAATACGACAACTTCGACTACGCAGGCCCGGGCGATGAAATTGTGGAAACCATCGACCCCAATGCCGGCGGCAACGAAGTGGAAGTAGAAGTGGAATAAATAATCTTCACAACAATAAAAACCGACGCAGCAGCGTCGGTTTTCTTTTTGTAATAAAGTATAAAAATATTACTGTTCGTTAATATTTCCCGCTTTTTTGTCATCTGCAAATTCAATGGGCCGGGGATGGGCGTTGACTGCGATAAGGCCCTTGATTTTTATACCCTGCTCGGTAAACATTTTTTCGTGCTCGGTGACTATATTTTCCGGCAGGGATTTTTCTGACATATCATAGGTTATAAATTCGATTTCAAAGCCGGAAAGCCGGAAATATTCCAGGCTTTCGGTAAACAGGCCGTCATCGTCGGTTTTGAAATAAATTTTTCCGCCGGGTTTCAGGAATGTTTTGTACTTTTCCAGCTGTCTTGTGTGGGTAAGGCGGCGTTTTTTATGCCTGTCCTTTGGCCAGGGGTTGCAGAAGTTGATGTAAATTTCTTCCACCACATCTTTTTCGCTGACCACCAAAGGTATCCTTTCAATGTCAAAGGCGGTTATCTTTACATTTGGGCAGCGGGGCGAGCCGTAAACCGCCTCGATGTTTCTTTTGGCTGTGGCCAGCACCTCGCTTTTTATATCAAAGGCCAGGAAATTTTTTTCCGGGTGCAGCTTTGCCTTCTGGCTGATAAACGAACCTTTGCCGCAGCCCAGTTCCAGGCACAGCGGACGCGGCCGGTCAAAGGCTTCCTGCCAGCGGCCGTAAAAATCGTGGGGGTTTTTTATATACACCAGGCTGGCGTCCAGCTCCGGACGGGCCCAGGGTTTTCTGCGCATTCTCATATATTTTCCTGCTTTCATTTTTTGTGCATATATAGTTTATTTAAAAAAGGCTGTGTTGTCAACCTTGCGGCGGCCGTTGCTATTGAAACAGTCCGGCAGATACTGTACAATATGGGTGTAATCAGATTTTTTGCAGGGACGGAATATGAAAAACACTAAATTTGAATTTCTGAAAAAACAGCTGAAAGGGAATTATATCTATATGGCAGGAGCCATGGTATTTATTCTTGCCGGCTCCTTTTTTACTTTTCTCGGCCCCAGGCTGATAGGTGTGGCCGTTGACAGCATAATCGGCGACAAGCCTTTTGACCTGCCGGCCGCGGTAGTGAATTGGATTGAAAAAACGGGCGGCAGGCAGTTTTTCCTGGAACATATATATGTGGTGGTGATGATTTTCTGCATCATAAGACTGGCAGAAGCCGGCTGTGAATTTGCAAGGCTGTACGCTTCCAACCACCTGGGAGAAAACCTGGGCTACAATATGCGCGGCGCCCTGTTTGAAAAATTGCAGGGAGCAACCTATGCTTACCACAAACAGATATACACCGGGGACATAATACAGCGCTGTTCCACCGATATAGACACCGTACGCAACTTTGTGCTGGAAATGGCGGATATTGTACGCGTGGTGTGCAAGATAATAATAGCCTACTGGTTTATGGCAGGCATATCGGTTTCGCTGTCGGTTATATCTTTCATAACCGTTCCGCTGATATCGCTGTTTTCAATATTTTTCAATTCCATGATACAGAAAAGATTTCTGGCCGCGGACGAGGCAGAAGGTCTGTTGCAGGCCGGGGTGCAGGAAAACCTGTCCGCCCCCAGGGTTGTAAGGGCTTTTGGCAGGCAGAGGTATGAAAGGGACAAATTCGCCCGGGAAAACTCCGCCTTTTCCGACATGTGGATAAAGGTGGGCGACCTGCTGGCCTGGTACTGGTCCACCGGCGACCTGCTGACGGTTTTGCAGGTGGTGCTGGTGCTGTCCCGGGGCACATATTTTGCCGTCAGCGGACAGATAAGTGCCGGACAGATAATTTCCTTTATGACATACAACAGCATGCTGGCATGGCCCATACGCTCCCTGGGCAGGATTGTGGGCAACATGGCAAAGGCCACCGTGGCCCTGGGCAGGATAAACGAGGTGTACTCCTGCCCCCAGGAAGACTATGACAGCGGCATACAGATGGAAATAAAAGGCGACATTGTTTTTGACGATGTGAGCTTCTCCTTTGGCAGGCACAGGATATTTGACGGCCTGTCCTTTACCGTAAACCGGGGACAGACAGTGGCAATACTGGGCCCCTCCGGCGTGGGCAAAAGCACCATACTGGCACTGCTGGCCCGCTTTTACACCCCGGACAGCGGCAAAATCACAATAGACGGCGTTGATATAAATGATATAAACCTCCACTGTCTGAGAAAAAATGTGGGCATTGTTTTGCAGGAGCCGTTCCTGTTCGGCAAAACAGTGCTGGAAAACATCAGCATAACAGATGATCAGCCGGATGTGGACAGGGCGGTAAAAAGTGCCCTTATCGCCCAGGTTCACCACAGCATCGAAAGTTTTGAAAAGGGTTATGACACACCTGTGGGCGAAAAAGGCGTGACCCTGTCCGGCGGTCAGAAACAAAGGGTTGCCATTGCCAGAACACTGTACAGCAGGGCAAAAATACTGTGCTTTGACGACTCCCTTTCCGCCGTGGACAGCCTGACCGACGCCAATATCCGCGCCGGACTGAAAGAAAACCTGAAAGGAATAACCACCATAATAATCTCCCAAAGGGTAAACACCCTTATGCAGGCGGACAAAATACTGGTGCTGAATGACGGGAAAATTGTCCGGCAGGGCACCCACCGGCAGCTGGCCCGGCAGGAGGGAATATACAAGGAAATTGTAAAAATACAGTCGGACATTATCCGGCAGACAGAACAGGAGGCGATGGCAAATGGATAGACATGACGAATATGCGCTGGCGGACCACCTGGACATATCCCAGTGGAAAAGGCTGTTCAAATATATCACCCCTTACAGAAAAGACATGATTATTCTGCTGGCCGCAGCAGTGGCCACCGCCTTTTTTGACGCACTATTCCCGCTGATGACCCAAATGGCCATTGCCGACTTTATCCAGCCGCGGCAGCTGAAAGGTTTTGGCAGGTTTGTGGTTTTGTTTGTGACGCTGGCCGTCATGCAGGGTGTTTTTAATGTGATATATTCCAAACGCGCAATAGTCATCGAAATGGGCGTGGGCAGGGACATGAGGTACGACCTGTTCAGCCATGTGCAGACTTTGTCCCTGGATTATTTCAACCGCACCCCCGTCGGCTTTATATTGGCCAGGATAATGTCCGACACCAACAGCATGGGCGCAATATTTTCCTGGCGCCTGTCAGACTTTGTTTTCAACCTGGCATACATCCTCTTTGCTTCCTTCAACATGCTGCGCCTTAACCGGCTGCTGGCCTGCATGGTGCTGGCAACTGTGCCGCCCATTGCCTTGCTGGCCGGCTATTTCCGCCGCAGACTGCTGAAAGCCGGGCGCGCCGTAAGAAGACAGAACAGCCTGGTTACAGCCTCTTACAACGAAAATATAAACGGCGCAGTAACTATAAAAGAGCTGGACTGCGCCGGCAGGATAAACCGGCAGTTTGAAGATATAAACCGGGAAATGAAAAGGAAAAGCCTGGCGGCCAAAAGGCTGGAAACGGTGTTTTTCCCATGTATAATGGTGATCAGCAGCGCCGCGCTGGCCACGGTGCTGGGAATGGGCCCGGCTATGGTGGCCGGCGGCAGCCTGGATGTGGCTTCCCTGGCGGTGTTTATCAGCTACACATTTACGCTGATAGACCCTGTGGAACACCTGATAAGAGGGCTGACCCAGGTGCTGGCCTTGCAGGCCAATGTGGAAAGGGTAAACAGGCTGATCGACACCCGCCCCACCGTCGCAGACAGCAGGCAGGTGGAGGAGATATACGGCGATGTTTACCGGCCGAAGAAGGAAAACTGGGAGCCGATAAAAGGGGATATAAAATTTTGCGATGTGTCCTTTAAATATCCGGACAGCGAAAAATATGTGCTGGAGCATTTCAACCTGGAAATACCCGCCGGCACATGTGTAGCTATTGTAGGCGCCACCGGCGCCGGCAAAAGTACGCTGGTAAACCTGGTGTGTCGCTTTTTCGAGCCCACCGAAGGCAAAATACTGATAGACGGGGTTGACTACCGCAGCCGCAGTTATCTGTGGCTGGAAAGCAATCTGAGTTATGTTTTGCAGACGCCGCACCTGTTCAGCGGCACTATTGCCGACAACATACGCTACGCCAACCCGTCAGCGTCAATGGAGCAGGTGATACGGGCGGCAAAACAGGCCCAAGCCCATGATTTTATACAGAAACTTCCCGACGGATACGACACACCGGTGGGCCAGGGGGGCGACAGACTGTCCACCGGACAAAAACAGCTGGTCAGCATAGCCCGCGCCATACTGGCAGACGGCAGGATAATGGTTATGGACGAAGCCACCAGCAGTGTGGACACCAAAACCGAACAGCTGATAAATTCCATGACAGACAACCTGCTGAAAAACCGCACCAGCTTTATAATTGCCCACAGGCTGTCAACGGTGAAAAACGCCGATGTGATAATAGTGGTGGACGAAGGCAAAATTGTGGAGATGGGCACCCACGCACAGCTTCTGCGCCTTCACGGCCAGTACTACCGCATGTACACCGGCCAGTGGGAGGAAGACCGGCAGAAGGATTACTTTGACACATTGAAGGCCAAGGCCTGAAATTGGTGACAAAAGGCGGATTTTTCCGCCTTTTTGTATTAAAACAAAATTTTTAAAAAGTTTTTGAAATTTCCTATTGACAAATTGCATTTCTTGTATTATAATTTAATTCGCACTAATGAGTGTGATATGTGGCGGTATAGCTCAGTTGGCTAGAGCACCCGGTTCATACCCGGTAGGTCGTAAGTTCAAGTCTCACTACCGCTACCACATTTGGCCCGTTGGTCAAGCGGTTAAGACACCGCCCTTTCACGGCGGTATCACGAGTTCGATTCTCGTACGGGTCACCACAGTTTATGGCACTATTTATCAATAGTGCCATAAATTATCTGTAACAGCTTTGGCTGTTTTTATATAGATGGGGCGGCAGTCGCCGGCCCGGATTTTGAAAATAACCGGTGGAAACACCGTTTATATAAAGGCTTTGGCCTTACTTTGCAATAAGGTGATTTCACCTTTTTATATATATAACGGCCCGTTGGTCAAGCGGTTAAGACACCGCCCTTTCACGGCGGTATCACGAGTTCGATTCTCGTACGGGTCACCACAGCGCCGCTTTATGCGGCGCTTATCTGATAAATAGCTGTGATTTTCCCATTTACAAAATATATTTTTTGTTATAAAATAAAATCACAGATTTATAAGGCCCATTGGTCAAGCGGTCAAGACGTCGCCCTCTCACGGCGAAAACAGGAGTTCGATTCTCCTATGGGTCACCAAACCGGACTTTACAGTCCGGTTTTTTTTGTTTAATACAGCAAAAGACCCCGACATGGGGGCTTTATTTTTTATCAGCAGAAAATGGCACCCAGCATATTCACCGCAGTGACCGCAAAATCTATATCCACTTTGGCGCCGGTAAAGTTGGCGGTGGAAATGTCAAAGCCGTTGAAACGGTTGTCGCGTATATCCCGGTTTTTGAAGCTGGCTTTTGACAGCACACAATCGGAAAAATTACAGCCGCGCACCACCGCGCTTTCAAAGCTGGCGCCGTACAGGTCGGCCGCGGTAAAATCCACACTGTCCAGATGCTTTTTGGAAAAGTCGCAGTAGCGCAGGCCGGCATAGCTCCAGTTGCCGCCCTTTATATCCACCGAAGCAAAATCGATTTCAGAAAAATTGCTGCCGGTGGTTTTGCACCTGTCAAAACAGGCGCCGAACATGGTGCAGAATTTAAAGGTGCAGTTCAGCAGCCGGCAGGATGTAAAATAACTGCCGCCGAATTTGCAGGATACAAACTTGCAGGTGTCAAAAACCGCCTTTGTCCGTAGGCAGTCGGAAAAATCCACCCCGATAAAGGTGCATTTTTCAAATTTTACCTCTTTTATTTCCAGTTCTGACCAGTCTTTATCCTCTATTTTTTCGCCTTTCAATTCTTCCATAAACACACCCCTTTTACAGGGTAATTATAATATTTTGGGGCGCAAAGGGCAAGATTTTTTAAAAACATAGTTGACAGATAGGAAAATTTGTTGTATTATTTACCCATACCCCCGGGGAGGGGGGATAAAGGAGTGATTTTATGGTCGCAGACAAAAAACAGGTCAGCCTGCTTCTGAAAACCGCCAGAGGGCAGCTGGACGCTGTTATAAAAATGGTGGAGGATGATAGGTACTGTATCGACATATCCCACCAGCTGATGGCGGTGGAGGCACTGCTGAACAACGCCAACCGCCGGGTGCTGACAGCGCATCTGAAACATTGTGTAAACAATGCGCGGACGGAAGAGGACCGCAACGAAAAGGTAGACGAGCTGGTAAAGCTGATGGGCAAGATATTGAAATAGAAAGGCTGATTTATGAAACAGAAATATGATGTGACCGGTATGACCTGCTCTGCCTGTTCTTCCCGCGTGGAAAAAAGCGTGGAAAAACTGGAGGGCGTCAACCGGGTAAGCGTAAACCTGCTGACCAACAGTATGCAGGTGGATTATGACGAAAAGATACTGACCGGCCGGGATATAATTTCCTGTGTGGAAAAGGCCGGCTACGGAGCCAGCGTCGCAGGCGGCGCGCCTGCGGCGGCAAAGCCCCGGGAAAACCGGGCACAAAAAGAAATGCGGCAGATGAAAAAAAGGCTGATTTTGTCCTTTGTGTTCTGGCTGCCGCTGATGTATGTATCCATGGGCAGCATGTACGGCGCACCGTTGCCGGCATTTCTGACAGGAATGGAAAACGCCGTCTCCTTTGCATTTATACAGTTCCTGCTGTGCTTGCCGGTGATGTATATCAATCGCCATTATTATGAAAAAGGCTTTTCCACCCTGGCCCACGGCGCGCCCAACATGGACAGCCTGATTGCCGTAGGTTCTGCCGCGGCGGTCATATACGGGGTTTTTGCCATATTCCGTATGAGCCGGGGCCTGGGCGCCGGTGATATGGAACTGGTGGCCAAATACCACATGGACCTGTATTTTGAATCATGCAGTACAATACTGACACTGATAACAGTGGGCAAATACCTGGAAGCCAGAAGCAAGGGCAAAACCAGCCGGGCGCTGGCACACCTGCTGGACCTGGCGCCCAAAACAGCCATTGTGGAAAAAGACGGACAGGAAGTCACCCTGCTGGTGGAACAGGTGGCCGCCGGTGACACCGTTATAGTAAAACCCGGCATGAGCATACCGGTGGACGGTGTTGTTATCAGCGGAGAAAGCACCGTGGACCAGGCGGCCATAACCGGAGAAAGCCTGCCGGTGTACAAAGGTGAGGGCGACGAGGTTATCGGCGCCACCATAAACAAAACCGGCTTTATGAAAATAAAAGCCACAAAGGTGGGGGAAAACACCACCTTTGCACAGATAATCAAGCTGGTGGAAGAAGCCAGCGCCTCTAAGGCACCCATAGCCAAGCTGGCTGACAAGGTGGCCGGAATATTTGTGCCCACAGTGATGACCATATCCCTGGTGACATTTGTCGCGTGGATGATACTGGGCGCAGAGTTTGAATTTGCCCTGTCCTGCGCCATAACTGTACTGGTTATATCCTGCCCCTGTGCGCTGGGTCTGGCCACACCGGTGGCCATAATGGTGGGCACCGGAAAGGGTGCAGAAAACGGAATACTGATAAAATCCGGCGAGGCGCTGGAAACCGCCCACAATGTAAACACCGTGGTGCTGGACAAAACAGGCACCATAACCCGGGGCAAGCCGGTGGTAACCGATGTGTGGGGCGATGATATACCGGCCCTGCTGACAGCGGCCGCCGCCCTGGAAAGCAAAAGCGAGCATCCGCTGGCCGGTGCCGTGATGGAGTATGTATCTGAAAAACGGATACAACCCATGGATATGGAAGAGTTCCGGGCCGTACCCGGCAGGGGTGTATCCGCCGTTTCCGGCGGCGTTGAATACACAGCCGGCAACTTTAAACTGATGGAAGAAAAGGGAGTGGATATATCCGCCCTGAAAGACAAGGCCACTGAATTTGCAGACCGGGGCAAGACACCCCTTATATTTGCAAAGGGCAGCCGCCCGCTGGGTATAATAGCGGTGGCTGATGTGGTAAAACCCACCAGCGCCGCCGCCATTGACCGTCTGCGCTCCATGGGCATTGATGTGATAATGCTGACCGGTGACAACGCCAGAACGGCCAAAGGCATAGCCAAAGACCTTAACCTGACCGACACCATAGCCGATGTACTGCCCCGGGACAAGGAAAAGGTTGTGTCCGATTTACAGCGGCGGGGTAAAATTGTGGCAATGGTCGGCGACGGTGTAAATGACGCCCCGGCTCTGGTGCGTGCCGATGTGGGCATAGCCATAGGGGCCGGCACAGATGTGGCGGTGGAAAGCGCCGATATAGTGCTGATGAAAAACGACCTGCTGGATGTGGCCAACGCGGTGCGTCTGAGCAAGGCCGTGATAAAAAATATAAAAGAAAACCTGTTCTGGGCATTTTTCTACAACAGCTGCGGAATACCCCTGGCCGCCGGTGTATTTTACGGCGTGCTGGGCTGGAAGCTGACACCGGCTTTCGGCGCCGCTGCCATGAGTTTTTCCAGCCTGTTTGTAGTCAGCAACGCACTGCGCCTGAAATGGTTCAAGGCGGACACAGCCCCCGCAGTCCGGGAAAAACCGGCCGCGCAAACGCCGGCTGAAAGCCATGGCGCGGCATCTGCAAGCTGTGAATGTACAGCCGCCCGGCCGGAGGACAAAGCCGTTTCCTGCGGTGATAACAGCCAAAAACAGCAGTATAATACCGTTATAAAAATTGACGGTATGATGTGCGCCCACTGTGTAAACCATGTTACACAGGCGCTGAAATCTGTCAGCGGTGAAGAAAATATCACCGTTGACCTGGAAAGCGGCACCGCCGCCCTGAATGCCGCACAGGATATGGCACCGCGGCTGAAAAAAGCTGTAGAGGACGCCGGATATACGGTGACCGATATAAAATTTGACCAAAACAACCACAAGGAGAATGAAAAGATGACTTTGAAAATTGAAGGCATGATGTGCATGCACTGTGTAAACCATGTAACCAAAGCCCTGCAGGCTGTAAACGGCGCAGAAAATGTGTCCGTTGACCTGGAAAAAGGCGTTGCAACCCTGGACGCGGCTCGGGATATGGCACCGCGGCTGAAAAAGGCCGTAGAGGATGCCGGCTACACCGTAACCGCAATAGAATAAACAAAAAAGGCTGTTTAAAAAACAGCCTTTTTTATTTTTGCAGTTTTAAAAAGCACTTATCAGGCCAATAATGGGACAAAGGAGTGATTTTTTTGAAGATAACCAAACGGGAATACAAAAACATGGCCCAAAAAGCCTCTCCGCCGTCCCATCTGGCAAAAAACTGCCTGTGGGCCTTTATGGTAGGCGGTGCCATATGTGTTTTGGGTGAAGGATTGTTTAATTTTTATAAAAACATGGGATTTATAATCAGCGACAGCCGCCTGCTGGCCAGCGTCACGCTGGTGGGACTGTCCGGAATACTGACCGCCACCGGTCTTTACGGAAAACTGGCCAAAAAGGCCGGGGCCGGCACACTGATACCCATAACAGGCTTTGCAAATGCGGTGGTCAGCCCGTCGATGGAGTTCAAGGCAGAGGGCCTTATCAGCGGCGTCGGGGCCAGAATGTTTATCATAGCCGGGCCGGTGATTGTTTACGGCGTGCTGGCCAGTACAATCTACGGCATTTTCCTGTATTTTGTGATGCCGATGCTGAGGTAGAGCCATGAATAAAGTGATAACCTTTCAAAAACCTGTGTATATAAACGCTACCAGCTGTGTGGGCGGCAAAAAGGAAAGCGAAGGCCCGCTGGCCGCCGGCTTTGACAGTCTGTGCAAGGATGATTATTTCGGCATGGACACCTGGGAAAAGGCCGAAACAGAGATGCAAAAACGCTCCCTCAGGCTGCTATTGGAAAAGTGCGGGCTGAAAGCTGAAGATGTCCCACTGGCCTTTGGCGGCGACCTGTGCGACCAGATAACCTCCACTGCCTTTGCCTACCGCGATTTTCCCATGTCTTTCCTTGGGCAGTACGGCGCATGCAGTACCATGGCCCAAAGCATGGCCGCGGCCGCCTGTATGGTGGGGGCAGGATATGTACAGAGAGCCGTGGCCGGCGCCAGCAGTCATTTCTGTACCGCAGAAAGACAGTTTCGCACCCCGCTGGCCTACGGCGGCAAGCGCACCCCCACCGCCCAGTGGACGGTAACCGGTGCCGCCCACGCCCTGCTGTCCGACCGGGGAAGCGGCCCGATGATAACCAGGGTGTTTTTCGGCAGGATAGTTGATTTGGGCATAACCGACGCCAACAACATGGGGGCGGCCATGGCGCCGGCCGCCGCAGACACCATAAAAAATTTCCTGCGTCAGGCGGGCAGACAGGTGGATGACTACGACCGGATATTTACCGGGGACCTGGGCAAAATAGGCTCCACACTGTTAAAGCAACTGCTGCAAAAAGAGGGGATAAACCTGCACAACCACCAGGACTGCGGCCTGCTGATATACGATATGGAAAATCAGAATGTGCAAAGCGGCGCCTCCGGCTGCGGCTGCAGTGGCTGCACGCTGTCAGCCTATATAATGCCGAAACTGCTGAAAAAAGAATACAAAAAGATACTGTTTATTGCCACCGGTGCTCTGCTCAGCCCCACATCTTCCATGCAGAAGGAAAGTATTCCGTCCATCGCACACCTGGTGGAGATATGTGCCGGGGAGGGAGATATATGAATTATTTGTGGGCATTTGTAATAGGCGGGCTGATATGTGCCGCAGGGCAGGTGCTGATAGACCTCACCGCCCTGACACCGGCAAAAATACTGGTGCTGTTTGTGACCGGCGGCGTGGTGCTGTCCGCTGTCGGCCTGTGGGAAAAGGTGGCCGAATTTGCCGGGGCAGGCGCGCTGGTGCCCATAGTGGGCTTTGGGCACACCCTGGCCCAGGGAATGGCGCGGGCCGTGGCAAAGGAAGGCTTTATCGGCATATTCACCGGCGGTTTTTCCGCCTGTTCCGGCGGCGTAGGCGCCAGCCTGCTGTTTGCATTTTTTATCGCCCTTCTTACCAAACCCAAAAGCCAAAGCTGAATAGCATACAAAAATACAAAACCCGGCGCAGCATTTTGCGCCGGGAATTTTTTGTCTGACAGCACAATAAACACCGGAATGATTTTGCCGGGGCTATATAAACACCGCCGCAGGTATGTACATTTTAAAAATCTGTTGTCCGCGGCTTTGCCGCAAACAGGCTGGACAAGTGCCCGGCAGGCGCTTATCAGCACAAAAAAACGCCCGGAAACCGGGCGTTTTTCTCTTTAAATCATATTCTTTTGCCTATAAGTATATCGCATATCATAACCGCCACAAAGGTCAGCAGACCAAATATAAGGGTGGTCAGCATGTTGTCTGCCGGGTTGGACCGGGCGTCGGCAACCTGTGTCACTGTCAGCAGTTCGCTGACCGGCGCATTTACCTGCACTGTGGCCAGCACATTTTTGTCAGTGCTTTTGCCTGTGTACAGCGTGGCTGTCATTTCCGCCGTCTGCATATCTTCCGACATGGACGGGGCGGAAAATTCCACCTGCACGCTTTCCGCGCTGTCACCGGAGGACAAAAGCACGGTGGCTGTGTCCGCCTGTATATCTTTTTTGGCTATATACAGCCTGCCGCTGCCGTCACAGTTGATCCTGTCCGGCGCAGAAAGGGCAATGTATTCGCCGCTGACAGCCACCGGCTTGAAGTTTTCAAAGGCCCAGTCAAACAGCGCCCGGGTGTCGTCCCATTTGGCGGATTTTGTCCGGGAATACATAACAACACATATCAGTTTTACGCCGTTTCTTTCTGCGCAGGTGACCATGGTGTGGGCAGCCTCCTGCGTCCAGCCGGTTTTGCTCATAACTATTCCGTCATAGTTGAAAGCCCCGTTTAAAAACCAGTTGGCCGAATGAAAGGTTCTGGTTTCCGGCTGTTTGTTTGTGGGGGAAATGGAATAGGTTTCCGCGCTGAAAATCCGGTTGAATGTATCGTTTTTTACCCGCTGGGCGGCTATCAAGGCCAGGTCATAGGCGGTGGTATAATGGTTTTCATCATGCAGGCCGTGGGGGTTTACAAAATTGGAATTTTTCGCCCCTGCCCGCCGGGCTCTTTCGTTGGCCAGCTGTGAAAAGGACTTTCCGGTTTTGGCCGCCAGATATTCGCCTATGCCGTTGGCGGCGTCATTGGCGCTTTCGATGGCCATTGCATACATCGCCTGTTCCAGCGTCAGCACCTCGCCCTCTGAAATGGAGGCGTGGCTGGTGTCGCGGCCGATGGAATACACCGCATCGTGGGAAAAGGTTATGCTGTCTGCCATATCTCCGTTTTCCACGGCCAGCAGGCCCGTCAGCACTTTGGTGGTGCTGGCCGGGTACATCCTTTTGTCCTTTTCCTTTTCATACAGCACCTGTCCCGTTGCGGCATCTATCAGGACTGCCGTTTCGCTTATAACCTGCGGGGCCTCCCGCGCATGAGCCGGCACCATATTCATAACTATAAATAATGCGGCAAAAAATGCCGATAACAATCTTTTCATATATCATCCCGTTTTATAAAGTCAGCATTTTAAATTATACAATTTTTTTGCCTTATAATTCAAGGGCAACGGGCATTTTTTCACTTTTGCCGGCATAGCTTTAACATAAAAGGAGTGATTATTATATCGAAAAAATACATAGATAAGGTACTGGATGCCCTGATAGGTGTTTTGCTGTTTGCCACACTGGGTGTAGTGGCCGGACTGGCTGTTTCAGGCAGGCAGTATATTGCCGTACAAAGCTGTGAATGGGGGCTGCATTTTGAACAGGAAAACACCATGCCGACACCCAACATGACCGACCGGCAGCTGAACGGTTACGGGGCATATTTCCACGGCGATTTGGGCAAAAAAGAGCTGTACATAACCTTTGACGCCGGCTATGAAAACGGGTACACGCCACAAATTCTCGAAACGCTGAAAAAGCATGGGGCAACCGCCGCTTTCTTTGTGGTAGGCCCGTATATAGAGGAAAACCCGGAAATTATACAGCAGATGGTGGAAGACGGCCATATTGTGGGCAACCACAGCTATTCCCACCCGGACATGAGATACAAAAGCAGGGAAGAATTTGTACGGGAACTGGAAAAAACAGCTGCTGTTTTTAAAGAGGTTACCGGCCGGGATATGCCCAAATTTTACCGTCCGCCCCAGGGGAAATTTTCCACCGACAACCTGCGCTGGGCACAGCGGGAGGGATATACCACAGTGCTGTGGTCCAGCGCTTATGTGGACTGGAACACCGACGACCAGCCGTCCCACGCCTACGCCTATGAAAAAATAGACCGGCGCACCTTTGACGGCGCCGTTTTCCTGCTGCACTCCACCTCCTCCACCAATGCCGAAATTCTGGACAAACAGCTGACCAAATGGGAAGAGATGGGGTATATTTTCAAAAGCGTGGCCGACCTGCCCCGGGCCAACGGTTTTGCCGGATAAAAAAAGACGGCGCAGGCCGTCTTTTGCAATTATTTATTTGCCAAAGCTTTTTTGAACCAGTTGCCTTTCATATAGTAAATTATAAAGGCGATGCTGGTCACTGTCCATGTTATGGGGTAGCTTAAAATAACAGTGTCAAAAACCGGGTTCAGCGGCACGGCCAGGGCCACCCACGCCACACGCAGAACACATATACCTATTGTGGTGATAACCGTCGGAATAAGGCTGTCCCCAACCCCGCGCAAAGAGCCGGACAGCACCTCCACGCCCACATAAACCACATAGAAAGGTGTCAGGGAGTGAATTACCTTCACACCTATATCTATAACCCGGGCGTCACGGGTGAACAGCTGGTAAAACACCGGGCAGCCCACATACAGCGTCCGGCTGAGGGCAATGCTGAGCCCTGCCGCCAATGCGGCGCAGGCTTTGGTGCACCGGCGCATTCTGTCATAGTTTCCGGCACCGAAATTCTGGCTGACAAAGGTGGTGGCTGTAATGCCGAAGGAGCTGACCGTCATCCAGAACACCGCGTCCAGCTTGCCGTAAGCGGTCCAGGCGGCCACCGTGTCGGTGCCGAAGGAGTTTATGCTGGACTGAATGATTATATTGGACAGGGAATACATGACCGATTGCAAACCTGCCGGTATGCCGATGGTAAATATCTCTCTGCACATGCTTTTTTCCATTGAAAGGTTTTGCCAGGAGAAGGATATGGGGCCGTGCATGTGTTTCAGCGAGCCGATAACCAGTACGGCACTGACAATTTGGGATATAACCGTAGCTATACCCACGCCGGCAACTCCCATTTTAAACACCGCAACCAGTATTATATCCAGCACTATGTTTACCAGGCTGGCCACAATAAGGAACTGCAAAGGTTTGCGGCTGTTGCCCATGGCGCGCAGTATGCCGCTGCCTATGTTGTATATCATGTTGAACACAGAACCGGCAAAGTATATCCTGATGTATGTACAGGCATAATCCATTATGTCCGCCGGTGTACCCATCATTTCCAGCGCATAGGGTGAAAAGGGTATGCCTACTGCCATCAGCAGTATGCCCCCGGCTATGGACAGTGCCACCGCCGTGTGCAAAGCCTTTTCCGACTGTTCGCCCATTCTGGCGCCGTAATATTTGGCCACAACCACACTGGCACCGCCTGAAAGACCCACAAAAAAGCCGATCAGCAGATTTATTATTGTGCCGGTGGGGCCGCCCACAGCGGCCAGGGCCTGTTTGCCTACAAAGTTTCCCACTATAACCGCATCGGCTGTATTGTACAACTGCTGGAAAAATGTTCCCATCCATATGGGCAGGAAAAACATCATTATGTTTTTATATATACTGCCTTCCAAAATTCTGTTCTGTTCCATAAAAATATCCCTTTCATATATCGCGAAAGAATGATAAATCTTTTCGCATGCAAAGTCAACACAAAAAAGCAACTTTGGCAGTATACACAAAAAGCCGGCAAACTGTGCCGCAGACCGCCGCAATTATACACAATTACATATAATTTATAAAGCAAAAGAGGGTAGAGCTTTGAACAAATATAAAGCAAAAAAGATAATTACCATAGTTTTTTCGGCTGTTTTGTTTATCTGCGCCGGTTTCGGAGCCGCGGCAGACAGCGGACTGTACACCGCAGAGCTGTTTGGCGGCATGATAGCCTGCAGGACAAACCCGGACATCAGCGTGGCCGCCCCGGCGGCAGAAAACGCCCCGTATGTGATAGCCATTGACCCCGGACACGGGGGCATGGACACCGGCGCCCAGCGGCTTATGGACGAAGTGGATATATGCGACAAGACAGCCGGATATCTTTACCGGATGCTGGAAAACGACGAAAACTTCACCCCAATGCTCACCCGCGACACCGACAGTTTCCCCAGCCCGAAAGAAAGGGCCGCGGCCGCCAACAGCCGGGGAGCCAGCCTGCTGATATCCATACACGCCAACAGCGACTCCCACTCATCCAGCAGCGGCTTTGAATGTTATGCCCTGCCGCCCGGAAGACAGCTGCACAGCCGGTCGCTGAAGCTTGCCGGGCTTATAAGCAGTCACATGCAGCAGGCGGGGCGGAAAATCAGGGGAGAGGCCGAAGCCTGCGGAATAAAATACGCCTACTATTTCGGCTCTGACAAAAAAATTGTCCCATCCACCGACAGCAAAATCCGCAGCCGGAAAACTTTCGGAGTGCTGGAAAACGCCCTTTGCCCGGCTGTTTTGGTCGAGCAGTGCTTTATAACCAATTCCGCAGATATTGCCGCCTGGGGCAGTGATGAAGGCTGCCGCAAAGCCACCCGGGCATACTACCGGGCCATAAAAGAATATTTTATGGCAAATAATCAAAAATTTTTTCAAAAAAAGTATTGACTTTCGAAAAATTCTCGTGTATAATAAATGAGCGTCAAAGATAAGCGGATGTGGCGGAATAGGCAGACGCGCTAGATTCAGGTTCTAGTGATAGCAATATCGTGTGGGTTCAAGTCCCTTCATCCGCACCAAGGCTAAATCGAAAGATTTAGCCTTTTTTATTTTTATATTTAAAAAAACAGCATCAGCAGACCTGCGGCCTAAGGGTCAAAGTTTGCCCCTGTAAATTTTTCAGCCGTATGGTCGAAAAAAATCAGACAGTTTTTCACGATTAAATTCGGTATAGGTATTTCAATATTTTTTAAATCAGCCTGTTTGCTTATTTGTTGACAGTGTTTTTTGCTGATGTATAATTTAATTATGATAAATTATACGGAGGTCCGAAATGAAGATAGAAGTCAAGGAATACACCTATGAGACCATGCCGGATTACACCGACGAAGTTGAAGGCGCAAAGGAGATAAAGCTTTCCGGCAAGGAAATGCATACCGCCTATATACCGGATGTTGTATACGACAGAAAGGACGGCACAGACCTGCACCTGCAGATTGTCACCCCAAAATGTCCTGACAGCCCCGACGGCCGTTTTCCCTGTGTGGTATATGTACAGGGCAGCGCCTGGAAAGAACAGGATGTTCACAGCAATGTGGCAAATATAGGTCTGCTCGCCCGCAAAGGATATGTTACGTCCATTGTACAATACCGCCACAGCGGCATTGCTAAATTTCCGGCTCAGATTATTGACGCCAAAAACGCAATTCGTTTTATGATTGAACACAAGGACGAATACGGCGTTGACGAAAACAATATTATCATAGCCGGCAACTCTTCCGGCGGACACACCAGCGCAATGGTTGGCATGACTGCAAAAACCGATCTGTTCGACGAGCCCATAAATTCCCAGCCGCTGAACATAAAAGGAATAATTGACCTTTACGGCGCTGTGGATATAACCATGGACTGCGGTTTCCCCACCACACTCAACCACGGCAAACCGGACAGCCCGGAAGGAATGCTTATGGGCTTTGATATATCCGAAAACCCCGAAGCCGCAAAAGCCGCCTGTGCCAAAACCTATGCCGGTCTTGACTATGCGCCGATGCTGATAGTCCACGGCACAAAGGACAAAACCGTTTTTGCCCAGGAAAGCGTTGACCTGTACAACGAAATCAAAGCGCGGGGAAAAGATGTGCAGCTGTACCTTATCCGCGGCGCAGACCACGGCGGCGCCCCATTCTGGTCAGACGAAATGATAGAGATCTATCACAATTTCATCCAGAAATGTATAAAATAAACCCAGCACAAAACCGGACCGGAATTTCTCCCGGCCCGGTTTTATGTTTATATAAATACACTTTTATTCTTTGCCTGATTATTCCGCAGGCATTTTATATCAAAATCTTATCCCCCTCATTTCCCATAAAGCCTTTCGCACCATAGTGAGAGTTTATTTGGGAAGTGAGGGGGATTGTTGTTAAAACCGGATTTAAGGCAGAAAGCCACCTGGGTTAGGCAGCTTATCCCGGGTGGCTTATAACGCATCGGATTTTCAGTCAAAAATATGATAGTTGTAGAAAAGGCTGTTTCTTTATTAACCTTTAATTTTTTTCAATATCTCCTCGTCGGCCGGGCAGAAGGTGTAGCTGTCTATCTGCGCCGGGGTAATCCATTTTATATCATTGTGCTCGATAAGTTTTGGAGTTCCGGCGGAAATGGCGGCGTTGTAAAGGGTGAGGCGGATTGTGATATCCGGATATTCGTGGACCGTCTGCATAAAAATATCTCCCACATTTATCTCTACATCCAATTCCTCGCGGCATTCACGCACAAGGGCCCGGGGGCCGGTTTCACCTTTTTCCACCTTTCCGCCGACAAATTCCCACAGCAGACCTCTGGCCTTATGGGCCGGGCGCTGGCATATCATAAATTTATCTTCATCCCATATAAGGGCGGCAACCACTTCTGTCATAATTTTTATCTCCTGTTTCGGCAATTTTAAAATATCATACTACTTTTTCCTGTTTATAACAACACACCTGTGTACACTGCAACCAATATATGATAATATGATATTAAAATATTTTTTAGACGGAGGCCGGCATGGAAAAAAGAAAGATTATTCTGGATGTGGACACAGGCAGTGACGACGCGATAGCAATTGCGGCGGCGGTGCTGTGTGAAGATATTGAGGTGGTGGGAATTTGCACCGTAGGCGGAAATGTAGAGGTGAAAAACACCACCGACAACACCCTGCGCGTGCTGGAATGCTGCGGCAGGGGAGATATTCCCGTGTACAGGGGTGCGGCGCTCCCGCTGGCTTCCACTTTGCAGCCTTGGGGATTGCAGGCGGCGGTACTGCCCAGGACCGAGGGCAAAATCGCCCAGGAAAAGGCCGTGCACCCGGACCATCTGCCGCTGCCGCCCACACAGCTGACAGCCAGGCCCCAAAGCGCAGTGGTGTGGCTGATAAACACGCTGCTGGAAAGTGAAGATAAGGAAATAACCTTGGTGCCGGTGGGCCCGGTGACAAACATCGCGCTGGCAATGCGCGCTGACGAAAGAATTATTCCGAAAATAAAAGAAATAGTACTGATGGGCGGCAGTCACGACACCTATCCGCCAACCCAGGCGTCAGAGTTCAATGTATGGTGCGACCCGGAGGCAATGGAAATACTGCTGCAAAGCGGGGTAAAAATAACAATGGTATCGCTGGACGCCACCGGCCACGCCTGCCTGGACAGAAATCAGGCTGATATGATAAGGGCAATCGGCACATCGCCGGCAAACCTTACCGCCGATCTGATATACCAGCGACTGAAAGCCTCCGCTGCCGAAGGCGACCGGGAGGGCAAAGGCGTGGGTGCTGCACTGCATGATGTGCTGGCGGTATGCGCAGTGGTGCATCCGCAGGTGCTGACTGAAATTGACCACACCAGCTGTCATGTGGACCTGGGACACGGTTATGCTTATGGCGAAACCGTCCTGGGACGAAACTATAAATTCAGCCCCATGCCCAAAAACTGCTACTACGCAAAAAAAGCTGACAGCCGGATGTTTTTTGACTGGCTGTATGGGGTGCTGAAAGAATAGATGCAAATGTTTTCAGGCAGTTTATTCAGCTGTCAGCAGATTTTCTGTTGACTTTAAAAATGCGCTATTATATAAAAGGATAATATAAATGTTAAAGGGGTGTTTGGTGTGGATTTGTTCCGCGATGAAAATATAAATATGGAAGTGCTGAAAGAAAGGGCATACAATATGCGCTGGGCTGAGGTGGACGAGGGGGTTATACCTTTGACCGCAGCCGACTGCGATTTTCCGGCCAGCCAGGCGGTAACCGACGCTATAATTGACTATGCAAAGGCGGGATATTTTTCCTACACGCCCAAAACCGGTTTTCCAGAATTTAAACAGAGCATTGCCCGTGCGCTGGAGAGAAGAAAGGGCGAAATTGTAAACCCGCAGCTGATTTTACCCATAGACAGCGCCGCCAGGGGTATGTCTGTTATTGCCGGCGCGTTTTTGTGCCCGGGTGATGAGGCGATTGTGTTTGACCCGGTGGACTATCTGTTCAAAACCAGCATGGAGGCCGCAGGGGCAAAGATAATACTTTATCCGATGAAAATAAAGGACGGCAGGATAGATTTTTCAGACCTGGAAAGCTACATAACACCGAAAACAAAAATGCTGGGGCTGTGCAACCCACACAACCCGCTGGGAATGCTGTACCCGATGGAGGACCTGGACCACATACTGTCACTGTCGGAAAAATACGGTTTTTATATAATGAATGACGAGATATGGTCGGATATAGTTTACTCCGGCAAAAAGTTCACCAGCATTCTGCACCTGGGCGCCGAAAGAAACAGGCGCACCATATCGGTTTTCGGCTTTTCCAAAAGCTTCGGCATGGCCGGGCTGAGAATAGGCTGTGTGTACTGTCAGGACAAAGATGTTTTTGACAAAGTGCTGGACGCTTCCCAGGTAATGAGCACCATAGGCGGTATCTCCTCGCTGTCCCAGGTGGCAGGCGTAGCCTGCTGTGACAAGGGATATGACTGGGTGGACCGGTTTGTTTCACACCTGGAGAGCAACAGGGACTATGCGCTGGACAGGATAGAGGCAATGCCCGGTATAACCTGCCCCAAACCTGATGCCACATTTGTTCTGTTTCCGGATATTTCCGCCACAGGAATGAAAGCGGAAGAACTGGTGGAGCTGATAAAGACAAAATACAAGCTGGCACTGGTGCCCGGCGGGCGGCAGTTTTTCGGGCCCGGCTCGGAAGGACATATAAGAATATGCCTGGCCACCGGCAGGAAAGTGCTGGAAGAGGGCATGAACAGGCTGGAAAAAGCAATGAAAGATATATGCGCTGGCAAATAGGCCAAAAACACCGGGCAGAAAAATCTGCCCGGTGTTTTAATAACTCGTTCAACGGGCGGGTATGGCAAATCTGTTGACTGTATCATATTTTTTGGATATTATAAAATTAAATATAACACCTTTCAAGGAGGTCATTTATGAGAAAAATAATACTTGATGTGGACACCGGCACCGATGACGCCATAGCCATAATGTGCGCCATACAGTCACCGCGGCTGGAGGTGGTGGGAATATGCACGGTCAACGGCAACCGCGGCATAACCTACACCACCGAAAACACCTGCCGCCTGCTGGAATATCTGGGCAGGGAGGAGATACCGGTGTACAAGGGCTGCGCCCTGCCTATGGTTTCCACCCTGCCGGCGTGGAGAAGACCGGAAATACCCTACGGCGGCAAGGAATTTAAAGCGCAGGAGGTACACGGTGACTGGCTGGATCTGCCGCCCAGCAAAAACAAAAAACCGGAGGCCATGGACGCGGTGTCCTGGTATATTAAAACCCTCAGTGAAACAAAGGAAAAAATCACGCTGGTGCCTGTGGGCCCGCTGACCAACCTGGCCATCGCACTGCGCGCCAAGCCGGAGATAGTGGAAAATATCGAGGAGATAGTGATAATGGGGGGCGCCTATGCCCACGGCAACATAACTGCGGCGGCGGAGTTCAACTGGTGGTGTGATCCGGAGGCCGCAAAGATAGTGATGGACTGCGGCGCAAAGATAACAATAGTTCCGCTGGATGCCACCCACAAGGCGCTGGTCAGCGGCAGTGAGGCGGACGAGATAGAAAAAGGCGGTACAAAAGCCTGTATTGCTGCCGCAGACTTTATCAAGAGAAGGATAAGAGGATACGCGGTGTTCCAGCCGGTGGGCGATGACATGACCCCGGTACACGATGCGCTGGCGGTGCTGTATCTGCTGGACGAGGGCGTGTGTGAAGATGTGCACGAGATGTATGTGGATGTGGACTGCGGCCACGGCGCATCCGACGGCATGTCCATTGTAGATGTGGACCACAGATATGAGGACAAAGCGCCCAACTGCCGCTTTGCGTTCAGCGCCAACAGGGAAAAATTCGTAAAGCTGTTGACGGAAGTGCTGAAAGCAAGATAATTTTCCTCTTGCCGGTTGCCGAAAATACATTGCACGCATATAAAAAATATTAGACTTTTTCATGTAAGCGAATATGGCGGCATAGAAAAATTTGCGCCTGGGCTTTATAAAACAGCCGAAAGAAAAACATAATGTAAGCAGTAGACGAATACAGACTTCCCAGATATCTATTGACCGGGGACTGCACAGGGGCACATATCATATAGGGGCGGGCAGTGTATGCGCCTGAAAAGTTATAATTTTCAATACTATTAAATTTATGCAGTAAAAAAAACAGCAGGCGTAAAACCTGCTGTTTTTTCTTTATGCATCAAAACCCATTCCGGCATAAAATGTTTTATCCTTCACCTGTACTGGCCGTAGATTGTCAGCCCTCTATAACAGCTCCGCCCCAGATGTAGCTGTCCGTCCATTGCCTGTGGCCGAAAAAGGTGACTTTACAGCTGTCAGTCCTGTTTTTATACTGCGTATTTATGACAAAGCTGAGATACATTCTCCTGCCGGACCAATGAGCCTGCCGGCTTCCGGGCACAGCGACGGCGCTTACAATCTTTTCCTTGTTCCGGTGGCCTGAAACAAACTTTTCCACAAGCTGGTCACCGTATTTATTGAACACAAAGGAGGCATACCCACCCCGACAACCGGCAGCGTCCCGGCTGACCGACAAAAAATGAATAACAGCCACCAGCCCTGTGTACAGCAGTATAACTGCCGCAAATATCAATGCGGGCAAAGCTTTGCGCCTGACCGGCGGTTTTGGGGCTGTGTTTTTTCCTCTTCTCCTATAAGCAGGTATCCGGCATCGGTATCAAGCATATCGGACAGCCGCATAAGATTTGATGTGTACGGACTGATGACATTCTTTTCCCATTTGGACACCGACTGTCTGCTTATACCCAGCTTTTCCGCCAGGTATTCCTGTGTAAAACCCTTTTGCTTTCTTTTGGCGGCAATTCTTTCTCACATTGTCATCAATATCACCTCGGAAATATTATATATTTTACAGGCGCACCTTTCAACCAACTATCTGTCAACCTGTAAGTGCGCCGGTGGAATTTGTAATTTTCAGCAAAAAAACAGCGGGTCAGACCCGCTGTTTTCTGTTTTCAGTCCATGCCGGCAATTTTGCTGCGTCTTTCCATAATGGTGGTGTCCTGCCAGGTGCCAAAACGGTCTTTGGCTATTCTTTCCCTGGTGCCCACCACGCGCCAGCCGTTTTTCAGACACATTTTTATGCTGGCGGTGTTGATGGAAAATATTGCGGCGTACAGTGACCATACGCCGGACGCTTCGCTTTCCTTTACGGTGTGTTCCATCAGCAGTGTGCCGACGCCCTGGCTCTGCCAGCCGTTGCGTACATAAAGGCTGACTTCACACACACCTTTGTAACATTCCCTGGAACTGGTGGCTGACAATGCCGACCAGCCCACCAGCTTGCCGTCCCGGTATGCGCCTATGCGGCAGATGTCCAGGTGGCCTTTGTCCCATTCTTCGGCGGTGGGAACAACGGTGTTGAATGTGGAGTGTCCGCCCTCTACGCCCTGGGCGTATATTTCCAGCACCTGCGGTATATCCTCTTTAGGTATAGGTTTGATTTGTATCATGATCTACAGCCTCTTTTCGCTTTCTTTAAGTATAAACGCACAGGGCAAATAAATCAACAGTTTTATACAGGTTACGGGCAGTTGTTTTTTACCGCCTTTGCCAGCTCTGCCAGCAGGGCTTTCTGGCTTTCGCTCATATCCGATATCATTGCCGCCAGCCGGCTGTCCGCCTGCTTTTCGCCGAATATCAGCGGTCACAGCCGGTCTGCAGTGCCCGCGCCAGATCCACCAGCACCCCCAGCGACAGTTTGGTATTGCCGGTTTCGATATGGCTCATATGTGTGGTGGAAATATTCACCATTTCAGCCAGCTGTTCCTGGGACATTCCCAGCGCTTTGCGCCTGGCCCTTATTCTTGCCCCTATTTCAAAATAATCCATTCAATGCCTCATCAGTTAATTTTTACTTGAATTATATAGGCAAAATTCTATAATATAATAAACTGTATAGGCGAAATTATGCCTATATAATTAAAATTTATTATTTTTTCGCTTTGCGGCCGGCTTTATGACGGTTTTTAAATGGAAAAGCGGCCGGCGGTATGCTAAAATGGGAATGGAGAAATATGTACGAAAGAAAGGATGCAAAAATGAGAATACTTTTGGTGGAAGATGATGCGTCCATTGTAAAAAACCTGGCTGAATTTCTGACGGTGGAAGGATTTGAAATCGAGTACTGCGACGGACGGCAGGCGGCCATGGAACTGCTGGAAAGGCACAGGTTTGACCTGGCCCTGCTGGATATATCCCTGAAAGAGGGCAACGGGTATCCGCTGTGCATGAGCATAAAAGAAAAATATGATATGCCGGTGATATTTGTCAGCGCCATGGGGGACGAGCACAGCGTCGTGGCCGGATTTGACATGGGTGCCGACGATTATATATCCAAACCCTTCCGCCCCAGGGAACTGCTGTCCAGGATAAAAAATGTACTGCGCCGCACCGGAAAAAGCCAGGCGGTGCTGGAGATAGGCGATGTGCGCGCCGACACAATAAAAGGCCTGGTTACAAAAAACGGCTGCGAGGTTTTCCTGTCCGCGCTGGAATACAGGATATTCCTGATATTCCTGGCCAACAAAGGAAAAGTGCTGTCCAGGCAAAAACTGCTGGAAGAGATATGGGATATCGGCGGAGAATATGTAAACGACAACACGCTGACCGTCTACATCAAAAGGCTGAGGGAAAAGCTGGAGGACGACCCGCAGAACCCCAAAATAATAAAAACAGTAAGAGGACTGGGCTACAAGATAGAGGATTGATATGAAAATTTTTGGTATCAGCGACAGCAGGCTGCTGTTTTTTGTATATGCTGTTATAATTGCCGGTGCGTTTTTTACCGGCAATCACCGGGCGGCTGCGGCAGTGGCAGCTGCCGGCGGTATAACCCTGGCGGTGCTGTATGTCAGACGAAAACGCCTGCAAAAGCTGTCCGAGGCCCTGGATATAATCTTGCAGGGGAAAAATACTGTAAATTTCGGCGACTACTGCGAAGGGGAACTGCACATACTGGAAAACCAGCTGGAAAAGGTGGTTTTAAGGCTGCGCGACCAGTCGGAAAAGCTGAAAGGTGAAAAAATATACCTGATGGACTCGCTGGCGGACATATCCCACCAGCTGCGCACACCTTTGACCGGAATAAACCTGCTTATCAGCTTTTTGCGCACGCCCCGGCTGAAAGACGAAAAAAGATACCGGCTGGTAAAAGATTTGCAGACACTGACCGACCGAATTGACTGGCTGATAAATGCACTGCTGAAGATATCCAAAATAGACGCCGGCCGGATTACCTTCCGCCGGGACAAGGTGGATGTGCACCGGCTGATACAAAAAAGCCGGCAGCCGCTGGAAATAGCAATGGACCTGAAAAACCAGACGCTGGATTATCAGGCCGGCGGAGGGGAATATTTCACCGGTGACATGGGCTGGATGTGCGAAGCTGTGGGAAATATAATAAAAAATTGCAGCGAGCACACCCCAGAAGGCGGAAAGATAACCGTGCAGGCCGAGCAGACAGCTGTCTACACGCAGATTTCCATATCAGACACCGGCCCCGGTTTTTCACCGCAGGATCTGCCAAACATTTTCAACCGCTTTTACAAGGGGGAAAATTCCTCCACGCAAAGCGTTGGTATAGGTCTTGCCATGGCAAGGGCAATTATCACCGGGCAAAACGGCACCATAAAGGCGGAAAACGGAAACACCGGCGCAAAGTTTATCATAAAAATGTATCACAGTGTATTGTAAAACAGCAGGCGGAGTTATCCGCCTGTTTTTTTCAGCTGTAAAACTATTGTGAAAAATTATGAAAACTATTGATATTGGCAATAGAAAAATATATTATATAAATTGTCCGACCAATCGGTCGGATAAAGTTATTTTATACACAGAGGGTTGCTTATGACAAAGTACAGCGTTAAAAAGCCTTTCACAGTGCTGGTGGGGGTTATACTGGTGCTGGTGCTGGGGGTTGTGTCCTTTTTGGGGCTCAACACAGACCTTTTGCCGGCCATGGACCTGCCGTATGTGGTGGTGGTGACCACCTATCCCGGAGCCGGCCCTGAAAGGGTGGAAACATCGGTGACCCAGCCGCTGGAACAGGCACTGGCCACCACATCGGGACTGGAAAATATAAACAGTGTTTCCGCCGAAAATATGAGTATGATTATATTGGAGTTCGGCGAGAGCACCAATATGGATTCGGCCATGATAGAACTTAACAGCAACATAGATATGGTCAGCGGATATTTTGACGATATGGTATCCGCACCTATGGTAATGAAGATAAACCCCGACATGCTGCCCATACAGATGCTGTCTGTGGATGTGGAGGGCATGGATATTAAACAGCTGACAGAATATATGGAGGACAGTCTGGCGCCCCGTCTGGAAAGAATAGAGGGCGTTGCAACGGTTGATGTGTCCGGCGCTGTCAGCGACCATGTGGATATATTTTTAAACCAGGAAAAGATAGACCGGATAAATGACAAGGTGCTGAAAGCGGTGGACTCCTCCCTTTACAGTGCCAAAAAAGAGCTGGACGATGCCAAAAAAGAACTGGCAGACGGCAAGGCCCGGATGGAAAGCAAAGAGCAGGAAGCCTATGACAAGCTGGCCGACGCATCAGCCCGGCTGGACGCCGGACAGGCACAGGCCCAGGCAATAGCGGCGGAAAAAGCCCGGCTGGAGGCCGAAAAGGCCATGCTGGAAGGGGCAAAAACCGCCATGCAGGGTCTGGCAGCGCTCAGACAGTCAAAAGAGTTTGTGCAGGCTGCCATAACACTTGTTCCGGGTATAGGACTTGATGAAAACATCAGTGTAAATGATTTCATTGCCCTGGATACAAGCGCCCTGCCCGGAGGAACCGCCGGTGCCATTGCCCCTGTTCAGGGAGCGCTGGCAGGAATGACAGCTGCCGGCGCATTGGACGGCACTCTTTCACTGAAAGCGACAGATGAAAAACTGCGGCGGGATATAGCGGCGATTGAAGACAGCCTTGTCAAAATGGGCTTTACCCGGGAGGAAATAGCCTCAGGAGATGCCGGTATATGTGACGACAAGCTGGCCCGGCTGGCCCCCCAGCTGGAAAAGGCCACATTCATGGCACAGCAGATGGAAGGCACCCTGAAAAAACTTCAGGAGTCCTATGCCCGGATGGAAAAAGCCAAAATGCAGACCACCGCGCAGCTGGCGGCGGCCAAAGTACAGCTGGACAGTGCCCAGGCACAGCTGGACAGCGGCATAGAAGAATTTGAAAACGCCCGTGACAGCGCACTGAAAAGCGCAAACATAGACTCGCTGGTGACACAGGAGATGCTGTCCAACATACTGACAGCCCAAAACTTTTCCATGCCGGCAGGATATATAACCGATGACGGCGAAAAGCTGACAGTAAAAGTAGGCGAAACCTTTGAAAATATTGACCAGCTTAATAATCTTTTGCTGGTGGACATGGGTCTGGACGGACTGGACCCCATCTATCTGAAAGATGTGGCAGATGTGTCCATTGCCGACAACAGCGCCGACAGCTATGTGCGCATAAACGGCAACCCCGGTGTGTTTCTGTCTTTGCAGAAATCTTCCACCGCCTCCACCTCACGGGTGTGCAAGGCTGTAAACCGGGAAATCCGGCAGATTATGTCCGAAAATGAAAATGTACATATAACCACACTTATGGACCAGGGTGTTTACATAGAGATGGTTGTAAACAGCGTAATGGAAAACCTGATTTACGGCGGTATCATTGCGCTGGCGGTCCTGATGTTCTTCCTGAAGGATTTGAAACCCACACTGATAATCGGTTTTTCAATACCCATCAGTGTTCTGTTTGCCATTGTGCTGATGTATTTCAGCGGTGTAACCCTGAACATCATATCCCTGTCCGGCCTGGCGCTGGGCGTGGGTATGCTGGTGGACAACAGTATTGTTGTAATTGAAAACACATACCGCCTGCGCAACCTGGGATATCCCGCAGTAAAAGCTGCGGTGCTGGGCGCAAAGCAGGTGGGCGGCGCCATTGCGGCCTCCACCCTGACAACTATATGCGTGTTTGTGCCGATACTGTTCACCCAGGGTCTGTCCAGACAGATATTCACCGATATGGGTCTGACAATCGGCTACTCCCTGGTAGCCAGCCTTATTGTGGCTTTGACACTGGTGCCTGCCATGGCTTCCAACATGCTGACACAGCCCAAGGAGGACAAGGACGGCCTGTTTGCAAAACTGCTGTCCGGATACGAAAAGGCCCTCAGTTTTAACCTGAACCACAAATGGATGGTAATAGCCCTTACAGTTGTTTTGCTGGTATACAGCTTTTACAGCGCATTTAAAATGCCCATGGCGTTTATCCCGTCAATGGACTCCACGCAGATGCAGATGACCCTGACTTTGCCGGCAGAAACCAGCGAACAGGAACTGATATCCCAAAGCGAACGGCTGGCGGAAAGCGTGATGCAGATAGAGGATGTGCAGACTGTGGGTATGTCCATGGGCGGCGGTATGACCATGAGCCTGAACGGATCTTCCTCTTCTTCCGGCGAAAAATCCATGAGCTTTTATGTGGTGCTGAAAGAAGACAAATCCATGACCAACGAAGAAATAGCGCGGCTGATTAAGGAAAACAACTCACAGCTGGGAGACAGTCTGTCAGTGAGCGCCTCCAACATGGATATAAGCGCGCTGACCGGCAGCGGTATAAGCGTAAAGATAAAAGGCAACGACCTGGACGGCCTGCGGCGGGAGGCCACAAAACTGGCCGACAAGATAAAATCTGTGCCCGGCGTGGCATCTGTTGATGACGGACAGGCGCAGGCACTGGAAGAAATAAGAATAACAGTGGACAAGGAAGAGGCCATGAAAAACGGCCTGACAGTGGCACAGGTTTATGCAAAGGTAGCCGCTGCGCTGACCGAAAGCACCACCGCCACAACACTGAGCTTTGAGCAGGGGGATATGGATGCGATAATCCACGCACCGGCCACCTATGACAGGCGGTCAATAGGCTCCCTTGCAGTGGGCACATACCGGGATGATGCGGACAAAGACCTGCTTTTGAAAGATATTGCCGACATATCAACAGCCCAGAGCCCTGACGCCATAAACAGGGAAAACCAGTCCAGATACATCACAGTCACTGCCAATGTGGCCGACGGATACAATGTGGCACTGGTAAGCCGCGATGTACAGCGGGCGCTGGACGGATACACAATGCCCCGGGGATACAGCTATGAAATAGCCGGCGAAAACGAAGTGATAATGTCCGCCATGTCTGATATGCTGCTGATGATAGGCTTGGCTGTAATATTTATATATCTTATAATGGTTGCACAGTTCCAAAGCCTGAAGTCACCTTTCATCGTTCTGTTCACCATACCCCTGGCCTTTACCGGCGGTCTGCTGGCTTTGCAGATTACCGGACAGATGCTGACCATAACTTCAATGATAGGTTTCCTGGTGCTGGCCGGCGTCGTGGTAAACAACGGTATTGTATTTGTGGACTATGTAAACAGCCTGCGCCTGGAAGGCGTGGAAAAACGCCGGGCGCTGATACAGACAGGCAAAGACAGGATAAGGCCTATCCTGATGACTGCGCTGACCACCATACTGGCCATGAGCACTATGGCTTTGGGCGTGGGCATGGGCGCAGATATGAGCCAGGGCATGGCCGTGGTTACCATAGGCGGTCTGTCTTACGCCACACTGCTGACACTGTTCCTGGTGCCGGCACTGTACGATATTTTCAACCGCAAAGAGATGAAGCGGGTACAGGTGGATTTTGACGATGAATAAATACAGTGAAAAAGAAATACAGATTTTTTCCGGTGTGCTGAAACTGGCCGGGCAGGGAATGGACCTGTCCAGAATTACCGCCCGGCAGATTGCAGATGCCGCCGGAATGGGCAAGGCGACGATATACGATTATTTTCCTTCCAAAGAAGAAATAGTTTCCGGTGCAATGCTGTATTCGCTGGAAAAGCAAAGACGGCAGTTTGGCCGGGCGGTGGCCGGCGCCGCAGATTTTAAAAGCAAGATGATGTGCGTGTACGACGGAGTTATCGACAGTGTGGAAAACAGCAGCTCGCTGTTTAACATGGCGATGGCCGCAAAGGGCGGCATGGGGCCGGGCTCTTTCCATAAAGAGGGCAAAAGCTGCCCGCTGGAAGGCGCCGCAAAAAATTTTTTCACCGTCATATACAGCATACTGGACTGCGGACGGCAGGAAGGCTGCATAAATCTGCCCGCAGACAGGGTATATTCCGACATGGTCATAATAGGCAACATATTTGCTGTTGGCAAAGAGGCCAAAGAAGGCCGCGAAAGCCACAGCCGGATAAAAGCCAAGGCTTTTGAAATGCTGGTAAAGGCCCTGTCCTGAAAAATTGGGCCGTATCGGCCGCCTGCATATAAAACTGAACAAAAAAATGACAGCGTTTCTACGCTGTCATTTTTATTTTTGCAAAAGCTAATATCTGTAATACATTTCCCCGTCTGTACCGTCATACAGCTCTATGGTCAGCTCCGGCGCAATTTCTCCGGTTTTCCGGTAGACGGCATCTTTCAGCCGCCGCAGGTTTTCATTGTCTATCTGTCCGAAGGTGTTCAGGCACAATGTAGCCGTCTGCCCGTCAAGGCTTTGGCGCAAAACCATGGAACAATCCCGGCCCCGCAAGTCAAAAATTCCGAAATAATCCTCGCCTTCCTGCACCGGAATTTCTATAATCTGACCTTCAAAATACAGGTCTTTGTTTTCTGTTTCGGTTATTTCCCGTTGCTTTTCGCCCCGGTCTGTCAGCTGTGTAAATGTGTATGTCCTGGCAAATATAAGCTGATCCTGTATAAATATCTGCACCGTAAAATCCTTTATTCTGTCACGATACTGCCAGTCTTCATAAGGCAGTATGCCTTCGGTATGAAATCCACCCAGCCAAAAAGTATCATAGGCATAATCCAGCGCCGAATATATCTGGTGTGCCCCGGCACTGCTGTCAAAATAAAA
>CALWZO010000047.1 GCA_944386045.1 uncultured Clostridia bacterium
AAACACCACCGTCAGGCGGACTGTCACGGAAAACAATCAGTCTTTTTACCAGTGTCTGTCCGCTGTGGGCGTACATATCCAGTGCCGCAACCCTTTCGGCGCACAGGTCCATCACACCGCACCGGCTCTCTATACAGAAACCGGTGAAAATCTGCCCGTTTTCACTTTCTATGGCACACACCACATGGTGGGCATATATAAACGCCGAAACCTGCTGCGGGTGATACTGCGCCTTTGCCGCATTATAAAGCTTTTCCCATATATCCATAATTTCACCTGCACATATTTTTATTTAAGTATACCATATAAAAATTTACATAGCAAAATTTTGTCCTCCTGATAAATTAAACAACAAAAAAGACGCGGAGTTTTCCGCGCCTTTTTTACAGCGTATTATTTGAAATAATCCACCGCACCTTTGAATATAAGCTGTTTTTCCACACCGGGAACATTTTTATATGTATATTTTGTAGTTCTTTCGCTGTGGCCCATTTTGCCAAATACCCTGCCGTCGGGGCTGGTGATGCCCTCCACTGCCAGCATGGAGTTGTTGGGGTTATAGTCTATATTGTCGGTGGCATTTCCGTCCATATCCACATACTGGGTGGCTATCTGTCCGTTTTCAATCAGCTTTTTCAGCATCTCGTCAGTGGCGATAAACCTGCCTTCGCCGTGGGATATGGCCACTGTGTTTATATCGCCCACATTGTGGTGCATCAGCCACGGAGATTTGACGCTGGCAACACGGGTGCGCACCAGGCGTGACTGGTGGCGGCCGATGGTGTTGAAAGTCAGTGTCGGGGCGCTTTCATCCGCCGGGGTAATGTGTCCGAAAGGCACAAGGCCCAGTTTGATAAGCGCCTGGAAGCCGTTGCAGATGCCGCACATCAGGCCGTCACGGCTGTGCAGCAAATTTTCAATCTCTTCGGCCACATACTTGTTTCTCAACAGTGACACGATGAATTTTGCGCTGCCGTCCGGCTCGTCACCGCCGGAAAATCCGCCGGGCAGGGCAACGATCTGGCTGTTTTTTATAGATTTTGCCAGGCGTTTCGCGCTGTCCATAATATCCTGGGGTTTGCTGTTGCGGATAACCAATATTTCTGCTTCGGCACCGTTTTCTGCAAAGGCACGGGCGGTGTCGTACTCACAGTTGGTGCCCGGGAACACCGGTATCAGCACTTTTGGTTTTGCGGTTTTAATCCGCGGGGCGGCAGTGTTTCTGTCAGCATAAGACAGATTGGGATAGGTTTTTGCCTTGCCGCCGGACAGTGTGGGATATACCGGCTCCAGGGTTTTGTTGTACGCTTTTTGCAAGTTGTCAATTTTGATTGACCTGCGCCATAATTTTATTTTGTAATCAGGTATGGTAACACCGATTTTTTTGCCCACCCTTACCGGAACGGCTGTTTCCAGGATAAATCCGCCGTAACATTTGTCAAAAAGCCGGCTCTGTGTAATATCGGGCAGAAGTTTTGCGCCTATGCGGTTGCCGAAAGCCATTTTGGCCAGGCCTTCCGCTATGCCGCCAAAACCGACGGCCCATGCGGATACAACTTTTTTGTCTTTTATAAGTTTTGAAACCTTTGTAAAGGTTTTTACCAGGCTGTCAGGATTGTACAGGCCGTTTTCGTCCTTTTTGGGGGCGATGAAATACAGGTTGTGTCCCGGTGCCTTGAACTCGGGAGAAATTATATTTTCCGCATCGGCCACACCTGCCGCAAAGGAAATCAGCGTCGGGGGCACATCTATATCTTCAAAAGAACCGGACATACTGTCCTTGCCGCCGATAGCACCTATTCCCAAAGCCAGCTGAGCCTCCAGCGCGCCAAGAAGAGCCGCAAAGGGTTTGCCCCAGCGGGTTTTGTCCTTGCCCAGGTGTTCAAAATACTCCTGGAAGGAATACCACATATTTTTTATATCTCCGCCGGCAGCTATCATTTTGGCTGTGGAGGAAACAACCGCATAATAAGCAGAATAATACGGGCTCTGGCCGGCAAGATAAGGGTCAAAGCCCCAGGCCATAAGGCTGGCCGTAGAGGTGGATTTGCCCAGGGTGGGTATCAGCGCACTCATGGCCTGGGCCGGTGTGGCCTGGTATTTGCCGCCGTAAGGCATAAGCACAGAGGAAGCGCCTATGGTAGAGTCAAAACGCTCCACCAGGCCGCGCTGTCCGGCGACATTCAGATCTGCCATCAGTTCCAGCCACTGCTTTTCCACATCCTGCTGTGGCTCGTCAGATTTTATGTTATCTTCGCTTACAGCAACATCGGCGAATTTTACCGCGCCGGCGCTGTTGAGAAACTGTCTGCTGAGGCTGACCACCTTTTCGCCTTCAAAGAACATTTCCAGGCGTCCGGTGTCGGTAACCTGTGCAACCTTTACGGCTGACAGATTTTCTTTTTCGGCTTTTGCGATAAATTTATCGGCATCTGACGCGCTGACAACCACAGCCATTCTCTCCTGGCTTTCACTGATGGCCAGTTCTGTGGCGGTAAGGCCTTCGTACTTTTTCGGCACCACATCAAGGTTGATGGCAAGGCTGTCTGCCAGTTCGCCTATGGCAACGGACACGCCGCCGGCGCCGAAGTCGTTGCAGCGTTTTATCATTCTGGTTACCTGCCGGTCACGGAACAGACGCTGAATTTTTCTTTCCTCCGGGGCGTTGCCCTTCTGCACCTCTGCACCGCAGGTTTCCAGGGATGTGACGGTGTGAGATTTGGAAGAGCCGGTGGCTCCGCCGCAGCCGTCACGGCCGGTGGCGCCGCCCAGCAGTATCACCACATCACCGGACACAGGGGATTTTCTGATTACATTTTTTGCCGGAGCAGCACCCATTACGGCGCCCACTTCCATTCTTTTTGCCACATAACCGGGGTGGTAAACCTCTGCCACATGGCCTGTTGCAAGGCCGATCTGGTTGCCGTAAGAGGAATATCCTGCGGCCGCTGTCTGACAGATTTTGCTCTGCGGCAGTTTGCCCGGCAGTGTATCCTCCAGCGGCGCCAGGGGGTTGGCCGCGCCTGTAAGGCGCATAGCCTGATAAACATAGCTTCTGCCGGAAAGCGGGTCGCGTATAGCACCGCCCAGGCAGGTGGCCGCACCGCCGAAAGGCTCTATTTCAGTGGGGTGGTTGTGAGTTTCATTTTTGAACATCAGCAGCCATTTTTCGCTTTTGCCGTCTTCCAGCTTTACATTTATCTTTACACTGCAGGCGTTTATCTCTTCGCTTTCGTCCAGATTTTTCAGTTTGCCTGTCTTTTTCAGGTACTTGGCACCTATAGTGGCCAGGCTCATCAGTGTAAGAGGCTTGTTTGTGACGGGATACAGCTCTTTTTTGATTTCAAGGTATTTTTCATAGCTGGCCTTTACCGCCGGGTGGTTTATTTCAACCTCGTTTAAAACCGTATTGAAGGTGGTGTGGCGGCAATGGTCAGACCAGTATGTATCTATCATGCGCAGCTCTGTAAGGGTGGGCTCGCGCTTTTCTTCCTTTATAAAATACCGCTGGCAGAAAGCCAGGTCGTCGGCATCCATAGCCAGGCCGTACTCAGCGATAAATTTTTCATAATCTCCGCTGCCCATCCGGTTAAAACCTGTCAGCACCGGGGTTTTCTCCGGCCGGGGATAAACAGTTTCCAGTGTTTCGGGCTTTGAAAGTTCCGCCAGGCGTGATTCCACCGGGTTTATGATATGCTTTTTGATTTTTTCCATCTCCTGCCGGCTGATGTCGCCTGACAGTTTTATTACCCTGGCATATTTTACCGCCGGACGCCGGGCGGATGTGACAAACTGTATGCACTGGGCCGCACTGTCTGCCCTCTGGTCAAACTGACCGGGCAAAAGCTCTGTGGCAAAGGTCTTTTCGTCTGCCTTTATTTCATAGAAAACATCGTCCACCTGGGGCTCGGAAAAGATGTTTTTCACCGCCTGCCGGAAGGTTTCTTCGTCCACGCCCTCCACATCATAGCGGTTGTATATTTTCACCTTGCGCAAGCCCCTGATATTCAGCGACTGCTTCAGGTCGTTGAAAAGGGCGCGGTCCTCGCCGGCATAATCGCTTTTTTTGCTGACATACACTCTGTATACCATTACCTTTTGCCTCCTATATCGCTGCGGTAAAAGCTGTTTTCAAAGCTGACTGTATCTATGGCGCCGTAAACTTTATCCTGCGCCCGTTTTATGTCTTTTCCTTTGCACATAAAGCCCAGCACGCGGCCGCCGTTTGTTGTGTATTTTCCGTCTTTTTTGGCAGTGCCGGAATGGAAAACATAATCAAAGGCCCGGTTTTGTCCCTTTTCGTCCAGGCCGGATATCTCCTTGCCTTTTTGGTAATTTTCCGGGTAACCGCCGGAACACATCATCACTATTATCGCGGCGCCGTCCTCGTTTTCCACTGTTACATCCGAAAGCTTTTCGTCTATAACGGCGTTCATTATGGTGAGCAGGTCGGTTTTCAGCAGTGACAGGCACACCTGCGCCTCCGGATCGCCCAGGCGGCAGTTGTATTCTATAACTTTGGGGCCGTCTGCCGTTATCATCAGGCCGAAATACAAAACACCTTTGAAAGTTCTGCCCTCGGCCTTCATTGCTTTTATGGTGGGTATGAAGATCTGTTCCATGGCCTGTTTTTCCACTTCCGGCGTATAGGCCGGGTTGGGGGCAATTACACCCATGCCGCCGGTGTTAAGACCTTTGTCGCCGTCAAAGGCACGCTTGTGGTCTTTACTGCTTATCATAGGGCGCAGACAGTTGCCGTCGGTAAATGCCAGCACCGACACTTCGGTGCCCTGCAAAAATTCTTCTATTACAATTTCGCTGCCGCTTTCGCCGAACTTGGAATTATCCAGCATATCCACAATCGCCTTTTGCGCCCGGGCAAAATCTTCGGCTATTATAACGCCTTTGCCCAGGGCCAGGCCGCTGGCCTTGATGACCACCGGATATTTGCCCTGCTGTTTTACATATTCCACAGCCCGGGTGCTGTCTGTAAAAGTTTCGTAAGCGGCGGTGGGAATACCGTATTTTTTCATCAGGTTTTTGGAAAAAGCCTTGCTGCCTTCAATTACCGCCGCGGCTTTGTCCGGCCCGAACGCCCTTATGCCGGCGGCCTGAAGCGCATCAACCATGCCCAGCACCAGCGGCTCGTCCTGGGAGACTATCACCAGGTCCATTTTTTCTTTTGCGGCAAAATCCACAATGCCCTGTATATCGCTGACTTTTATGTCAACACAGCTGGCAATGTTTGCAATGCCGGCATTGCCCGGCGCGCAGTAAAACTGTCTGCCTTCGCCCACAAGGCTTTTCAGGGTGGCGTGCTCGCGCCCGCCGCCTCCAACAACCAAAATCTTCATACCTTGCTCCTTTTGAAAAATTATCAATGGTGGAAAAGTCTGATGCCTGTAAATGCCATTACCAGGCCGTATTTGTCACAGGTTTCGATAACATTGTCATCGCGTATGCTTCCGCCGGGCTGTGCAATGTATTTAACGCCGGATTTGTGTGCCCTTTCGATGTTGTCACCGAAGGGGAAGAAAGCGTCAGAGCCCAGGGCCACATCTGTCAGATTCTCCAGCCACCGTCTTTGTTCTTCTTTGGTGAACACTTCGGGTTTTACCTTGAAGCGTGTCTGCCATACACCGTCGGCCAGCACATCATCGTGCTCATCGGAGATGTAAACATCTATGGCGTTGTCCCTGTCGGCGCGGCTGATGCCGTCAACAAACTGCAGGCCCAGCACCTTTTCGTGCTGACGCAGCCACCATATATCAGCTTTATTGCCGGCCAGGCGGGTGCAGTGAATACGGGACTGCTGTCCGGCGCCGATGCCTATGGCCTGTCCGCCCTTTACATAACATACGGAGTTGGACTGGGTGTATTTAAGTGTTATCATGGCAACGGCCAGGTCAATTTTTGCACTGTCGGGCAGTTCTTTGTTCTGTGTAACAATGTTGGTAAACATATCTTTGTTTATATCCAGTTCGTTTCTGCCCTGTTCAAAGGTGATACCGAAAACATCCTTGTGCTCTACGGGAGCCGGGATGTAGTTTTCATCTATCTTTACAATGTTGTAATTGCCTTTTTTCTTTTTCTTCAATATTTCAAAGGCGGCCTCTGTGTAACCGGGGGCTATTATGCCGTCGGAAACCTCGCGGGAAATAAGCCTGGCAGTGGCCTCGTCGCATTCGTCGCTGAGGGCAACGTAGTCGCCGAAAGAGGACATTCTGTCTGCACCTCTTGCCCGTGCATAGGCGCAGGCAAGAGGGGTCAGTTCCATGCCTTCCACGAAATAAATCTTTTTCAGCACATCGCTCAGCGGCAGGCCAACAGCGGCGCCGGCAGGAGAAACATGCTTGAAGGATGTGGCGGCAGGCAGGCCTGTGGCTTTTTTCAGCTCTTTGACCAGCTGCCAGCCGTTGAGGGCATCCAGGAAGTTTATGTATCCGGGGCGGCCGTTGAGCACCTGCACCGGCAGTTCTCCCTCTGACATAAAAATTTTTGCCGGTTTCTGATTGGGGTTACAGCCGTATTTCAGTTCCAGTTCTTTCATTTTGCTTTTCTCCTTACACATTTTTGTTGATAATTCTGCTCTGTTCGCTGCCGTCTTCGCGGTTTATGTATCTTACAAACAGGCTTACCTTGTTGTCGGCGTTAAGGCTGTTCCAGATTTTTTCGGCAAAGCTGTCGATGTCCTGTTCTTCCAGGGCAAATGCCACCGGCTCGCCTTCAAAGGAAGGTATGGGGCTGCCGTCCTGTTTGTATGTGTGTATAATTCTGCCCCGGCCGTCCAGCGGAGAAGAATATTCATAAAAGTTTCTTACACACTGGCTGTCGTTTCCGCCGTCGCTTTTCAGTATGGACAGTTTAAAAGTGCCGTCGGGATAGGCAATACCGGAAATTCTGGGGGTAAAGTTGGGGCCGTCAGGCTCGAACTCTCTGGTGCGCAAAGCCTCTTCAAAGGTTTTGCCCTCTTTGATAAAATCATAAACCGTATCGGTCTGGTCGCCGTTGGTGACTATCGTCATGCCGTTGATAACCCTTACCGGTGCATAGATTATCAAGGACGGGTCGCTGAGTTTACTTTCATCAAAGGCCTTGGTGCGTATGCCGCCTTCGCTTTCAAAAAATATGCGGTTGCGGCTGTTTTCGCTGCGCCCCATTATAAAATAGGCTATTACGGTGTTTTTTCCGCTGCGGCCGATTATAATTCCGCGGCCGGGATAAGAATTTTCGCCCAGATATTTTTCAATATTAACCATTGTCAGCACTTCCTTTATATTTAATATACATTTATTATACATTATTATATCCGCAATTTAAAGGCGGTTGTTTGCAATATCGTCTATGGCCCGGGGCAAAATGACCCACTCGGCCTGTTCCATTACCCTTTTTTGCAAAACCTGCGGAGTGTCGCCGGGCAGTACCCGGACGGCTTTCTGCGCTATTATCCTTCCGCCGTCCACCTGCTCGTTGACAAAATGCACTGTGGCGCCGGTGATTTTTACACCTTTGGTCAGGGCGGCCTCGTGGACTTTCAGCCCGTAAAAACCTTCACCGCAAAATGACGGTATCAGCGACGGGTGGACATTTATTATCCTGTCAGGGAACTTTGATGTAAAATCTGCCGACAAAACGCACAAAAAGCCTGCCAGCACCACCAGGTCTGCACCGCTGTTTTCTATCTCTTCTGCCAATGATTTTTCCCACCGGCTGTTGTCCGTCCAGTCCTTTTTCCTTACCACCGCAGTGTCTATGCCGTGGTTTTTCGCCCTTTCCAGCGCATAGGCTTTGGAAGTGTTGGAAATTACCTTTACAATTTTGGCATTGGTTATTTTACCATTATCAATGGCATCTATTATCGCCTGAAGGTTGGTGCCGCCGCCGGACACCAAAACAGCTATTTTCAGCATAATTCCACGCCCTTTTCGCCATCTTCTATTTTTCCTATTACATAGGCATCCTCGCCGGCTTCTTTCAAAATTTCCAGCGATTTGTCCGCCTCGTCTGCACTGACAATTATCATCATGCCCACGCCCATATTGAAGGTGGAGTACATATCCTGAACAGGTATATTGCCTGTCTGCCGGATAAGGTCAAAAATCGGCAGTACCCTCACATCGCTGTACTTTATAACAGCTTTTTTGCCCTCGGGCAGGGCGCGGGGCAGGTTTTCATAAAATCCGCCGCCGGTGATGTGGGCTATGCTTTTTACATTTACCTTTTCCAAAAGGGCCAACACCGGCTTTACATATATTTTTGTGGGTGTCAGCAGACTTTCGCCCAAACCTGAACCCAAACTTTCCACATATTCTGACAGGTTGCTGTTCTGCTCTGATATGCCGAATATCTTTCTCACCAGTGAAAAACCGTTGGAATGAACACCGGAAGAAGGCAGGGCTATGATAACATCGCCCCGGTTTACATTGGAGCTGTCCAGTATCTTCTCTTTGTCCACCACGCCTACTGCAAATCCGGCCAGGTCGTATTCGTCCACCGGATAAAAGCCGGGCATTTCGGCAGTTTCGCCGCCTATCAGCGCACAGCCGGCCTGAACGCATCCGTCTGCAACACCTTTTACTATTGCCGCAACTTTTTCGGGATAGTTTTTGCCCACAGCCACATAATCCAGGAAGAACAGCGGCTTTGCGCCGCAGCAGATTATATCATTTACACACATGGCCACACAGTCTATGCCCACACTGTCGTGCTTGTCCAGCAGAAAAGCCAGCTTCAGCTTGGTGCCGACGCCGTCGGTGCCGGACACCATCACCGGCTGTTTCATATCCTTTACATCCAGCCGCATCATACCGCCGAAACCGCCCAGGCCGCCTATTACACCGGCAGTGGTTGTCCTGGCCACGCTGTCTTTCATCAGTCTTACCGCTTCATATCCGGCCGTCACATCAACGCCGGCGGATTTATAACTGTCAGAAAAATTTTTCATATCTTCACCTGTATTACAACTTTTTCAGTTTTTCTTCAAATTTGTCTTTATGCCGCACACCGGCAGTGTCCACCGGATATTCGCCGGTGAAACAACCCACACAGAACCCGCAGTCAGAATCCGGGGCCAGCTTTTTGGCGTCTTCCACGCTGAGGTAACCCAGGGAGTCTACACCGATACTTTTTTCAATTTCTTCATGGCTCATGCGGCAGGCAATAAGATTTTCCTTGCTGTCCACATCTGTGCCGAAATAGCAGGGGTTGGTGAAAGGCGGCGCGGTGACGCGCATATGCACTTCGGAGGCGCCTGCATCACGCAACAGTTTTACAATGCGCTGGCTGGTGGTGCCCCTGACAATGCTGTCGTCTATCATTACCACCCTTTTGCCCTTTACTGTGGAAGATATTGCGTTGAGTTTTATTTTGACCGAATTTTCCCTCTGGGACTGTTTTGGCTGTATAAATGTGCGGCCTATATATCTGTTTTTCAAAAGGCCTACGCCATAGGGAATTCCGCTTTCGGCGGCGTAACCCTGGGCGGCATCCAGGCCGGAGTCCGGCACGCCGATGACCACATCAGCATCCACCGGATGAGCCTTGGCCAGCAGGGCACCGGCCAGTTTTCTGGCCCGGTGTACGCTCTGACCTTCCAGCACAGAGTCCGGGCGGGCAAAATATATAAATTCAAAAACACAAAAACCTTCCGCCCTGTCCTTGCCCTGTTTATAGGTTTGAAGTTTGCCCTCGAACACTTCCACAATTTCGCCGGGTTTTACATCGCGAAGGTATTTTGCGCCCACGGCGTCCAGCGCGCAGGTTTCACTGGCAAACACATATCCGCCGCCGGGCAGTGTTCCGATGACCAGCGGGCGGAAGCCCATGGGGTCGCGGGCGGCTATCAGTTTTCTGGGGGAAAGTATCACCAGAGAATATGCGCCGACTATCTTTTCCATTGTTTTTTCAACAGCTTCTTCGATGCAGCTGCTGGTCAGGCGCTCCTTGGCGATGGTATAGGCGATAACCTCTGTGTCGTTGGTGGTGTGAAAAACTATGCCCTGGTTCTGATACTCCTGTCTGATTGCAGCGGCATTGGTCAGGTTGCCGTTGTGTGCCAGGGACAAAGTGCCTTTGGCATGGCGGATAAAAATAGGCTGGGCGTTTATGGCATTGGCACTGCCTGTGGTGGCATATCTTACATGACCTATGGCCATCTGTCCGTTCGGCAGTGTTTCCAGCCGGTCATTGCACAGCACTTCCGGCACCAGACCCACATCTTTTACAGTGGTAATTACGCCGTGGTCGTTTACGGAGATACCGCAGCTTTCCTGACCGCGGTGCTGAAGGGCATACAGGGCATACCTGGTTTCTTCCCTTACATCCACGCTGTCATCCGACAGTCTTGCTATTCCGAAAACACCGCATTCTTCGTGCAGTTTTCGGCATTCCGCACAGCTTTTTTCACACATAGATTATATCTCCTTTCCCAAAGCGCGTTTTATAACCTCTCTGTAACCGCCGGCTGTGTCAGGCAGGTCGCGGCGGAAGCGGTCTTTGTCCAGGTGCTCGCCTGTTTTGCTGTCCCACAGACGGCATGTATCGGGAGAAATCTCGTCTGCCAGGATAATTTTGCCGTCATCTGTTTTGCCGAATTCTATCTTGAAATCGACCAGCGTTATACCCAGGCCGGAAAAATATTCTTTGAGAAAATCGTTTACTTTAAAAGCCATTGATGAAATCTGCCGCAGTTCTTCTGCTGAACAGATGTTCATGGCATATATATGATAATCATTTACCATCGGGTCGCCCAGCTCGTCGTTTTTATAGCAGAACTCCAGCACCGGGCCGGCCAGCTGTGTGCCTTCTGCAATGCCCAGGCGTTTTGACAGGCTGCCGGCAGCTATGTTGCGAACTATAACTTCCAGCGGAACTATGGTAACCTTTTTCACCAGTGTTTCCCTGTCGGAAAGCTGTCTGACAAAGTGGGTGGGCACACCCTTTTCCTCCAGCTGCTGCATGAGGTAGTTTGTCAGAAGATTGTTTACAATGCCCTTGTTTTCGATACTGCCTTTTTTGAGGCCGTTGAGGGCGGTGGCGTCATCCTTATATGACACGATATAAAGCTGGTCGTCGTCTGTCCTGAATACCTTTTTTGCCTTTCCTTCATAAAGCTGTTCCAGTTTTTCCATGGTAAAATTCCTCCTGTTTAATTATTTCCCGTTTAAATTTCTGTCTTTTTCCATAACTGCCTGTTCCATATCCAGCTTCATCTGCTGAAGGGCGGCGGCCAGTTTTTCGTCAGACAGGGCCAAAATCTGAACGGCCAGGATAGCTGCATTTTCACTGCCGTCTATGGCTACTGTTGCCACAGGCACGCCGGAAGGCATCTGTACAGTGGAAAGCAAGGAATCCAGGCCGTCTAATGTTGAAGATTTAATTGGTACGCCTATTACGGGCAGTGTGGTGTGAGCCGCCAGAACTCCGGCCAGGTGCGCAGCTTTCCCGGCCGCAGCTATAATAACCCCGTACCCGTTTGCTTTTGCATTTGCCGCATACTCACAGGCAGCCGCAGGTGTGCGGTGGGCTGACATAATTCTGATTTCGTTTTCCACCCCGAAGCTGTCCAGCTTGTCGGCGCATTTGCGCATTACTGCCAGGTCAGAGTCGCTGCCGATTACAATCGCCACTTTTTTGCTCATAATTTTACCTCCGTTAAAAACAAAACGCCTTTGCAAAAAATACAAAGGCGTAACAGAGCCTGCCGCAAAACAAGCCCAAGTACACCCATAGCGTAGATAATTAGGTTATCACGTAGAGACTTCCGCGCCAAATCCGCGGACTAATATGGATGAGTTATCAAATTTATGCTTTTATCTTATCATCGACAAAATAATTTTACAAGCAAAAACGGCTTATTTTTCTAACTTTTAACTTTTGCAGTATTTTAAATAAAAAAATCAGTTCAAATTTGGGTAAATTATACAATTTAAACCTGTTGTCGACAGCCTTGTGTAAAGCCGCCGGATATTTGTCTGTTCCCTGTGCAAATTTTACATATATTTTTGCCGCCTTTGTCACCATTCTGCACAAATCTACAAATATAAAGAAATTTTTTCTTTTGCATTGCAAAAATAAGATTATCTGTGATATATTTAATTTGCCAAAAGAATTTTTCCGTATAAGGGCGGCGATAAGGGCGGCCCGTTTCTACAAGGCGGCCGTAAACTGCCTTTGCTATGGACTTTTTTAAAAGTTATATGGATTTATTCAGGTTTTAAAAAAATTTTTCGGAGGCTGTTATGAACAAAATTTATTCTGGTAAGACAAAAGATGTTTTCGCTCTGGACAACGGCAACTATCTGCTGCAGTTCAAGGATACCGTAACCGGCGAAAACGGCGTTTTTGACCCGGGCGCAAACACCGTCGGCCTGTCTATCGACGGCATCGGCAAACAGAATTTGAAGATGAGCGAAATATTCTTCAAGCTTCTCAACGAAAAAGGTGTAAAAACCCACTTTGTTTCCTGTGATGTGGAAAAAGGCACAATGGAAGTCCTGCCGGCCAAAACATTCGGCAAAGGCCTGGAAGTTGTATGCCGCCTGCGCGCCGTTGGCTCTTTCTACAAGAGGTACAGCGATTATGTAGAGCTGGGACAGCCTCTGGACGCCTATGTGGAGATGACATTCAAAAACGATGAAAAAGGCGACCCGCTGGTAACAAAAGACGGTCTGGTAATGATGGGCGTTATGAGCGATGAGCAGTACGAAGCCACCAAAAAACAGACACAGGAAATCACCAGAATTGTTGCTGACGAATTTGCCAAAAAAGGCCTGGAGCTGTACGACATCAAGTTTGAGTTCGGCTACAACAACAACGAAGTTATACTGATTGACGAAATCGCTTCCGGCAATATGCGCGTATACAAAGACGGCGAATATGTGGACCCGATCACACTGTCAAAAATTTTCCTGGGTGAATAATTACATATATAAAAATCCCCTCTGAAAAGAGGGGATTTTTTAAAATCACTTTAAAAAGTTATATTGACGGTATAAATTTAAGTTGATATAATATATTTAACAAAGTATTTGTAATTTTATTTTTAATAAATTCAGATTTTAATTGTCGGAGTATGAAAGCAGCGTCATATTTTCATATATATTTTACGAGTACTGATTTTTAAAATTAAATAAGGAGGGTGTTTCCGATGTGCATCCAACAATTTATGCTATACCTAAGTTGGAGTAAATCCTGGTAGCATGATTGGTTATTTAAATGTAGATATAAACTCTGTTGAACATGTAAGAACTTCTTGGCAATATTGAGGAGGCTGCTATGTATACTAATGAATTCCTTTTTCGAGCGATCTACAGCTACTTATTTATCTTTGCGGTATATCTGTTTATTATATTTCTATGTTCTTTGGCCTTATACATTGTGCGGAGAAAATCAATAGATTACTATTTCAAAAAGAAAAATTTAGACATGCAGCAAAAAGGTGCCCGGCAAGCAGAAAAGCCGGATCGGCATAAGGACTGACCTCAAAAACTTTTGACTGCATCTAAATATATAAAAAACTGCGGCGGTTTTCCGCCGCTTATTTTTTTATGCTGATGTTTGCGGTGGATTTTTAACAAAAAGTGCACTCGCCATATTTTTTGTTTATATACAAGTTCTTATAAATATTGCCTGTTTGCAAAACCGCTGTTATAATGTGGATAAAAGGAGGCTTTTATTATGAAAAAGTTATTCGCCATTGTCATAGCTTTTGTGCGGCCTGCGCATGCGCGCCAAGTCCTCGGACGGAAAACCCGGTGGAAGTTTCACCGCGGCAGGCCTATAAATTCCTTTCGACGGCCCATTTTACACTGTCTTACGAATGGGACAGCGTACAGCGGCTGACAGAGGGAGAATTTTCGCTGGCCGGAATGAAAATTGCGGCGGAAAACATTGTGCTTGCAGACGATGTGTTAAAGGAAAATGTCACCGCTGACGGAAGATTTCCGGTGGAGGACCTGGCCACGGCGGCGGCAGAATATTTTGATATAAGCGCACAGCAGGCGGCGGAATATTTCCGCACTCTGGACAGATACGACCGGACAAGCGACACACTGCCCCAGGCTGACGGAATAGGCTCCCTTATGGGCACGGTGATAACCGATATTTATGTGCAGGACGGATACACATGCCTGGAATACATTATCCAGTTTCCCGGCACATTTACCGCTGACCGCATGATGATGAAGCTGACAGGCACAGACGGAAATCTGAAGATACACTCCAACACCGCCCTGGAAAAGAGTGCTGATTTGTCACAGCAGATAAGCCTGATATCCATCAGCGGGCTGGTGTGTGCACAGGGGTTTGACAGTCAAAGCGGCATGGAAAAAACTTTGGAAGGTGAAGACCTGCTGACATTTGTCAAAAATCTGTGCTATGCAGACCAGAACATATACAATATGGAGGCTGTATCTTTTACAGACAGCCGGGGTGTGGATGTAATATCTGTAAAGGCCGGCGAAACGGACAGGGCACTGAAAGACCTTTTCGGCCTGGAAAAACAGGAGATACTGCAGCAATATTACAGCCGGGAAACCGACAGCTATCTTATTCCTGCCGATGCCAACAGATACATTACCGGCCAATGCTTTTATTTAAACCGGGATGAGGGCGGAAACATAAAAGCCCAATGTTTTGTATACCCTTCCCCTTCAGAACAGATTATTGTACAGGCAGATTTACAAAGCGGAGAAACCGGCGGTTTTGTTTATTGCAATGTGCCGAATTTACAACAAGTGTCATAAGCTTTACATTGTGTAATAATATATAAAACATTCTGACGATATAAAAACGACCGCCCATGAAAGCGGTCGTTTTTACAGACAGTTTCAATTTATTATTCAGACTTATTTAAAACGACTGTTCGACAGCTAAAACTCAAGACTGTCCAGCTCTTTGACCGCCCGGTGTCCGGTTACAGCCGACCATATCAGCGATAGCAGATACAACACCACAGCCGCCGTTATAATTCTCTTGTCGGCATAACCGGTTTTTACAGCGCAGTACGCCAGCACAAGGCATATCAGTGCCACAATACACAAGACAGCATTGCTCACGGTGGATATTCTGTTCAGCCTTTTGCTTTGCCGCTGCATCCTTATTTTCATCAGCGATTCAGACAGCTGCCTGTTGTCTATAAGGGCGGCAACTACCAGCACCAGTACCATTATTGCAAGTATCACACCTAATGCAATCCCGGTTTTGGGAGAATCAAAGCGTTCCAGCACAAAAAATATACACAGGGCATACCACATTGTAATGGCAGCCGGCGCTATAAGATATGAAAACAGCAGGCTTTTTCTGGCCTGTTGTATTTCTTCCGGCAAAATATCCGGCGTACCCATTCCGGCCTTGGCTTTATTTATTATTCCTTTTACAGACGGCGCCGACACCAGGCACAGCCCTATATAAACCAAGTTAGGCACTATACCGTTGTATTCGTTTTCTGAAAGGATGTTTTTTGACGCCAGACCAAATTCATACGCCAGCACTGCCAGCGGCGGTATTATAAACAACCGGGCAAAAAATATAAGTTTTCTTTTGACATCTGTGGTGACTAAAGGGGCAAATTCCTTGTCTGAAACAATGGAAATCATTCCGCCGCCCACAAGAAACACCCCTACAAATGCATAGTAAGGAGAGCTGCTTCTGCTAAAATCCATAATCCTGAAAAGCGCATCGGTGGAAGCAAAGAATATAACCGACAACATCCATGCGTATGTTGTGTTCAGCTTTTTTATATATTTATCCTGTATTTCCTGTGTCATATATAATCCCCCTATCAAGCGAATTTTGTCTTGACAGCCGCTAAATATCCATCCGGTCTATGCTGTTCAGCGCTTTTTTGCACAGAAATACAGAGGCTATCAGCTCCAGGGCAAGGCTGAAATAAAATCCCCGCCACAGTATCATTCCGCGTTCTACCCCATCTTTAAGCCCCTGCCACATCAGGTACAAAGCCAATAAACCTATTGCTATGGAAATAAAACCGATAATATATGAAATGGTTGTCCGCTGTTTCAGCCGCTTGCCCCGTGGGCTGTTTTCCACCATGTGCAGCTTTTCGCTTATATTGACCCATTCCCTGCCGGAAGCGGAACCCAAAAACAACCCGGCCAGTCCGCCGTAAGTAATAATCCTTATGATCAGCCTTATACTTTCGTATGTATTTTGGTCAATTACAAATCTTATGCAGTTGGACAGTATTATTATGATGACCGCGCCCCTGCAACAAAAACCGTACAATACATACTTTTTTACCGCCTGCAAATCTTCTCTTGTAAGTCTTGTGTCTGCCATAGCTGTTCTCCTTTCCGGGTGAAATTTTTATCCCTTCGCCAAAGTCCGTTGTAAAACATGCTGTTTAAAGTTCATTGCCTCATCACCTGCACACTCGATATTTTTATTTAAAAAATAAAGTTTTCTTAATTTAATTGTATCACAACAAAGAATTTTGTGCAATTATTGTATATAGAATTTATTTGATGAAGTCAAATCAACTATATAGTGAATTTTTGCAGTGCATAGCTCACCGGATCAGCATAAACAAAAAACCCGGAAGGAAAACCCTCCGGGATATTTTTGCATATGGTGAGAAATTATCTCTTTGAGAACTGCGGTGCACGACGGGCAGCTTTGAGACCGTATTTCTTTCTTTCTTTCATTCTGGGGTCTCTTGTCAGGAAGCCTGCTTTTTTCAGTGCGGGACGAAGGTTTTCGTCGTACTGCAGCAGAGCTCTGGCAATGCCGTGTCTGATAGCGCCGGCCTGGCCGGATACACCACCGCCGACAACATTGACAACGATGTCAAATTTGTCAGCTGTTTCTGTCAGTGTAACGGGCTGACGAACGATCAGTTTCAGTGTTTCCAGACCGAAGTAATCGTCGATGTCTCTGCCGTTTACTGTGATTTTACCGCTGCCGCTGTAAACTCTTACTCTTGCAACGGAAGATTTGCGACGGCCTGTGCCGTAAAAATATGCTTTTGTTTCGTACATTATCCTATCCTCCTACAAATTAAAACTCTACAGCTTCCGGTTTCTGAGCGCCGTTTTTGTGCTCATTGCCTTTGTAAACTCTCAGTCTTGTCAAAGCTTTTGCACCCAGTGTGTTGGCAGGCAGCATACCTTTAACAGCCAGCATCATGGCTTTGTCAGCTTTTGTAGCCATCAATGTACGGTAGCTAACGGATTTCATACCGCCGATCCAGCCGGTGTGATGGTGATAGAATTTTTTGTCCAGTTTGGAACCTGTCAGAACAGCTTTGTCACAGTTGATGATAACAACATGGTCGCCGCAGTCTACATTAGGTGTAAATGTAACTTTGTTTTTGCCTCTCAGCAGGTCAGCAGCTTTAACAGCAACGCGGCCCAGCGGTTTGCCGGCGGCGTCTATAACATACCATTTGCGCTCTACTGCTTCCGGTTTCTGAAGAAAAGTACTCATAGTATCCCCCTGATAAATTTTTTATAGATAGTGTTTAACAAAATTAAAAACCCTTTCGGGTGCAGTAATAATATATCAAAAAGAGGGTCAAAAGTCAACGATTTTTGCCCAAAATTTTAATCATAAACAATATATCTCTTGTTTTCTCTATTTTTCATATATTTTTCTCTGTTTTTCTTGATAGGCAAATTCATTTTTGTCCTGTGCAGCTGATACAAAAACATCAAAAAAATTTTATAGTATATATAAAATTTCCGCCTGCGGTGCGCCTTGACAAGTTTTTGATAAAACTATATACTTTTTATACATATAAATATTATACACACCGGGCGCCGGCAATCCGGCGGCCGGATTGATATTTTATAAAATCACCGGCCTTTGCGGCCGTTTTAAAAGAGGTAATATGTCAAAATATTTTGAAAGACTGTGCGGCCTGGTACGCAAGGCAATAGTGCAGTATGATATGATACAGGACGGCGACAAGGTGTGCGTGGGCGTATCCGGCGGAAAGGACAGCGTGGCACTGACACTGGCGCTGGCAAAGGTGCAAAAGTACATAAATGTCAAATTTGATATGGTGGCGCTGACACTGGACCCGAGATTTTTTTCCCGCGATGCGGATTTCTCCTTGCTGGAAAAGCTGTTCGGCGATGCCGGAATTGAATATGTGATCAAGCGCACCGACATAGGGCCGATTATATTTGACGAAAGAAAAGAGGACAATCCCTGCTCCCTGTGCGCCAGGATGAGGCGCGGTGCGCTGCACGATATGGCAAAGGAACTGGGATGCAACAAAATAGCCCTGGGACACCACCTGGACGATGCGATAGAAACATTTTACATGAATTTGTGGAACGAAGGCAGGATAGGCACCTTTTCCCCTGTCACCTACCTGTCCAGGAAAGATATCACAATGATAAGGCCGCTGTCTTTGGCGGAAGAAAGTGATGTGCAGAGGGCTGTCAAAGAGCTGGGACGGCCCATTGTCAAATCGTCCTGTCCGATGGACGGTGTTACCAACCGTCAGCGTATGAAGGACTTTATCACCGGCAGGTGCAAAACAGACCCCTCTTTCAGAAAAAAAAGCCTGAACGCTTTCCAGAAAAAAGACCTGGACGGCTGGGGTATAAAAAAGGTTAAATAGGTGGCAAAATGGAACTGAAGGAAAAACACTGCTGGGCGCAGATTGATATAGACGCCATAAAAAACAATTACAGGCTGATACGCGACACCTTTTCCCGCCCCTTTTACGCGGTGGTAAAAGCAGACGCTTACGGACACGGGGCCCCGTTCCTGGCAAAGGTATATCAGGAAATGGGCGTGTTCGGCCTTTGCGTGTCCTCCTTTGCGGAAGCCATGCAGCTGAGAAACCACGGCATAACCAAGCCGATACTTATCCTGGGATATACCCGGCCGGACAAAGCCTATGATTTGTTCAAAAACAACCTTACGCAGACAGTTTTCAGCCTGCGGTACGCCAGGCAGCTGAACGCCGGCGCGCTGTATCCTGTGGACTGCCATATAAAACTGGATACAGGCATGGGCAGGCTGGGATTTGACATGGTAAATGACACCGAAGGTGCCCTGGCGCAGATAAGACAGCTGCACGACATGCACAACCTGAAGTTTTCCGGAATGTTCAGCCATTTTGCCGCTGCTGACAGCCTGGACGAAAGGCGGCTGCTGTACACCGAAAAGCAGATGGAATTGTTTGACCTGGCACTGGACGCAGCCCAAAGACGGGGTTTTGATTTAAGGATAATTCACGGCCAAAACTCCGCAGGAATTTCCCGAAAGCTGAACGGCAGGTTCAACACAATGCGCGCCGGTATAGTCCTGTACGGACGGCAACCCTCTGACGAGGTTATACTGCCCGGGCTGAAACCGGCCCTGAGCCTGAAAACAATAGTTACACACATCAAAACCGTAAAACCGGGCCGGTCTGTCAGCTACGGCATGAACTGGCACGCAGACGGGGAAAGGAAAATAGCCACACTGGCAGCCGGCTATGCCGACGGCGTGCCGCGCATACTGTCTTTTATCGGACACAGTGTGGAGATAAACGGCAAGACCTGCCCTGTGACAGGAAATATATGTATGGACCAGATGATGGTGGACATAACCGATGCCGGCGATATAAGGGTCGGTGATGAAGCACTGATTTTAGGAGGCGGCGGACAGCTGTCAATGGAAAAGACCGCCCGGAAAGCCCATACAATCGCCCACGAGCTGATGTGCGCCATACCCAAAAGGGTGCCCAGGGTTTACACAGAAAGCGGAAAAATCTGCCGGATCGAATATGGATATTGACTAAAAAAGCCGCCTTTAACCGGGCGGTTTTTTATTTTAACTTCCTTTCAGATTTTCCGTTTTTTGACAAAAGTTCGGCGCAATGATATAATAAGATGTTTTATTTTTTAACCCGGAGGTATTACACCGCTTTTTTTGCCATATTTTTTTATAGCAGCGTGGTAAAATTTAAGCGTATTTAAACTAAATAAAAAGGAGATTATATGCAAGAAGGAAAAAAGAGTATTTTGGAACTTATTGCTGAAAACAAAGCCAGAATAATATTTATTTCTGCCGCAATGTCTTTGCTGATACTGTCCACAACCGCTCTGTTCTTTTTTACAAATATCATCAGAATATCAGACGAAGAAAACACAGTGGTGCTGCTGTCCACATTTTCCGATAAAGACAAACTGCTGGAAATGGCCGATATGGATTATGACCGGCGGCAGGATCAGATTTTATACACTTCCTATGACGGGAACTACAAAAGTCTGGCTATAAGCCACAGCTTTACAGTGCCGATAACGGTAGACGGCACACAGACAGAGGTGCAGATATCACAAGGTACCGTTGCCGACTGTCTGGCCAAGGCAGAAATAGTCCTGGGAGAACACGATTATACACAGCCCAGCCTGCACACACAGATACAAAACGGTGACAGCATCAGGGTTTACCGTGTGGAATACCTGGACAATCAGTACGAGGAAGAGGTGCCTTTCGGCGTCGAGTACAAATACAGCAGCCTTACCTATCGTTTTAAAAACAGACAGTACACCCTGCGCGAAGGCTCCGTGGGCAAAAACCTGGTTACCTACCGCGAAAGATATGTGGACGGCGAGCTGGAACTGGCTTTGGTAAGCAAGGTGGAAGTGATAACAAAGCCGGTGGATAAACTGGTCCTGGCTTACGGCAAAACTGCTGTTTCGCCGTTGTCAGCGCCGGATGGTGTCAGTGTAGTAAACGGTGTGCCCACCGGATACAGCCGTGTGCTGACAAATGTGTCCTCCACAGGCTATTCTTCCTCTTCCGGCAGCGGTGCATCAGGACTGGGGCTGTTTTACGGCTCTGTTGCCGTAAACCCAAATGTCATCCCCTATGGAACCAAAATGTATATAGCCAGTCCGGACGGACAGTTTATATACGGCTGGGCCATTGCCACTGACACCGGCGGAGCGCTTATGAACGGCAGTGTGGGCGTTGACCTGTTCTACGAAACCTATCTGGAAAGCACCCTGAACTGGCGCAATGTGGTGAATATATATATTTACGACTAAAAGCCATCACGCAGAAATATAATTTTCAGTCACCGACAAGCCTGCCATGCACAGGCAGGCTTACCGGTTTTAAAACTCAGTTACGAACTTTAAAGATTTTAATTAAATAGTACTGCAATAAA
>CALWZO010000048.1 GCA_944386045.1 uncultured Clostridia bacterium
ACTAAAAGCCATCACGCAGAAATATAATTTTCAGTCACCGACAAGCCTGCCATGCACAGGCAGGCTTACCGGTTTTAAAACTCAGTTACGAACTTTAAAGATTTTAATTAAATAGTACTGCAATAAAAAATCGCCCATAAAGGGCGATTTTTTATTGCTTTTATTTTATAAATACCATCAGCTGTTCTTTTTACCCATTGCCTGTTTCCAAGCGTGCAGGGCAATTGCCAGGGCGATAATTCCGTATGCGATAAATACGCGGAAATATTCGCCGATAACCGCTGAACCAAATATGTTTTTACCTGCCATCGGTGAAACATTAAACAGCAAGTGGAACAGGAATGTGCCAAGCAAAGCCTGTGCAACGGTGGCCTTCTTTACGGAAGCCCCTCCGATAAGCAACGCCGCTGATGCAAACATACCTACATTCTGGTGGGCGCTGTATGTTGACAGGTTGCCCAGATTCTGAAGGAATATAATCTGTCCCCAGCCTGCCAGAACAACTGACAATACCTGCGCTATCGTTCTGGTTTTGTTTACATTTATACCGCTGACTTCGGCTATTTCCATGTTCTGGCCCACAGCCCTCATGTCCTGGCCCAGCTTTGTCTTGAAGAAAAAGTTGATAAAAAGGCAAAGCAAGCCTATAAGCGCATAAGTTACAACAGGTATTTTTACCACTCTTTTGTACATTACAAGGGCCGGCAGAATATTTCCTGCGACGCCCAGGGCTGCGCATACAACCAAAACGGCAACCGCAGCCTTGGAAACAGTTTTTCTTTTTATGTATATATAAACTGCACATACCGCAGCAACACCTGCCAGCATAAAGCAGAATGTGAACATATCCACTTTAATCAGGTTATCCAGCGAATATTTTACACCTGTAAGGTCTATGGTGTTACGTACACCTACATTTGTGCCTGGTATCATAATCTCCGGTGCGTCGATTTTAATAATGCCGCCCAGCATAAACAGAAATACAAACAGGTATATACCGTGGGCAAAATATCCCACAAACATACTTGAAAGCATCTCCTGGCCTTTGGTGCTGTTGGAAACCAGCGCAGACAGCCAGCCAAACAAAATTGCAAATGGCAGGGTTATGGCCATAGCCACCAATATGCCGGCTATGCCGGTTATGTCAAAAATGGATATAATAAGTATGCCTATCTGGGCAGCCATAGCTCCCACTACTATACCAAAGTTCAGACCCATGCCTGCCAGTACCGGAAACAGCAGTGACAGAACAAAAAATCCGTTCCTTGCAAATCGGGAAATAACATCCGACATGATTATCGCACCGTTTACCCCGGAATAAGCCACACCGACAGCGGAAATTCCAAGAAATACGATGGGCACTATATTTGCGATAATAATTTTCTTTATATCAATTTTATTCTCTTTCATCATTTATTACCTCGTGCCTGTGCTAATGCGTACAATATAATACCGTTGGAAACAATTGTTCTGACAACGTCTGACAGACCTCCGTCAGGGGCAAGTATTGCAGCCACAGGAACGGAAACGGTAATAATTGCCTGGAATAAAAAAGTACCTAAGATCACATGGCCTATTTTAATCTTCTTTGTAGACGCGCCGCCCAGCAGAACAGCCGCCACAGGAGCGGTGGACATAGTCAGCGGAGCATTGTACAGCTGATAAAATCCATAAGCCTGGGCATACATTATAATTCCCACAGCACCCAACACCATGGAAATCATGGTGCCTATGATACGCATTCTGTCTACATTTATTCCCACAGCCTGTGCGTATATAGGGTTGGAGCCTGCGCTTTTCATGGATATTCCCAGTCTGGTTTTTGTAAACACGAACATCAGAAAACAGGCTATGGCGCATACAACCAGGATACCGGTTGTGATTGTAACGCCCAGCACTTCAAACGAAGCCAGGTCAGACAGCGCCCTGTCATAATATCCGTCAAGGGTGATTGTAGTTCTCAAACCTTCGCCGCCTATGGACCATATCATATTTTCGCTTTTAAAAGGCAGTATCAGCCATCCGATACACATAAGGGATACAATAGAGTAACCTACATATGTACCCACAACCATCTCATTGCCTTTGACAGCATTCAGCAGCTTGCCGTAGAAAAAGCCTACCACCAGTGCAAAAGGCACAGCCATCAGGCAGGCGGCAAACACACCGAAAAGTCCTGTAAGACCCATTTCTATGCTTATCAGACCACCCAGTATACCAGCCAGAATACCTATGGTAATACCAAAGTTAAGTCCTGTGCCGGAAATTATTGCCGGCACCATGGCCAAAGAGAAAAACAAATTCATTCCAAATCTGTTTATTATATCACTGCTGACCGTGGCCATATTCTGTCCCTGTAAAGTGGCAATTATCAGCAGCACAATCAGGAATAATATAACTATAAGTCGGCTGGTTCCCAGCTCGCTGATTTTTTCTTTTACCTTTTCCATTTTACGCCTCCATACTGTCAGTTTCGGTAATACCGCTCATTAGCAGACCGAATTTGGCATCACTTTCGCCAGCCGGAAGTATGCCGGCCACCTTACCCTCGGTTACAATAGCTATCCTGTCGCAGACACTGCGCAGTTCCGCCAGCTCGGAAGAGGTAATGACAACCGTCAGGCCATACTCTTCGTTAAGTTTTACCAGTGTGTCCAGCACCAGTCTCTTGGCGCCTATGTCTATACCACGGGTTGGCTCGCTGACAAAAATTATTTTCGGACGCCCTGTAAGCGCTTTTGCTATACATACTTTCTGCTGATTACCGCCTGAAAGCCTGCGCACATTCTGTGACGGGCCTGTACAGCGTATGTCCAGATCTTTTATGTATCTTTCAGCATTTTCAGTGACAGCTTTTTGGTCAATCAGCGAAATCGGACCCAGTTTTTTTACAAATCTTTTCTGGTTTTGGATTGAAGGCACAACCATATTAAGGGCTATGCTTTCATCCAATAGCAGGCCCACGCCGCGTCTGTCCTCGCTGACAAATCCTATCTGGGCAGCTATGGCATCTTTCGGGTTGTTCAGTTTTATCTCTCGCTGCTCAAAAGTCACTTTGCCGCTGGAATGGTAAAGCCCCATTATTCCGTTTGCAATACCTATCTTTCCCTGGCCGGCCAGACCGCCTATACCCAATATTTCGCCTTTTTTAATATTAAGGTCTACACCTTTTACAGCTTCGCCGGGCATATCTACATGAAGATCCTTTATTTCCATTATTGTATCTTCACTGAGATTTTTCTTGTGCCTTTCAATAACTTCCACTTCGCGTCCTACCATAAGCTGGGCAATCTCTACCACGTTGGTGTCGGAAGTAGGCATATATTTTACAAACTGTCCGTCGCGGATTACGGTGATGTGCCGGCTTGAAGCCATAACCTCTTCAAGCCTGTGGGTGATAAACAGTATTGCTATGCCTTTCCGGGACAAGGCTTTCATCGTAAGCAGCAGTCTTTCCGCCTCGCTTTCGGTCAGAACGGCTGTAGGTTCGTCAAAAACCAGCAATTTTACTCCGGTTTTATCTATCTCCCTGGCTATCTCCACAAACTGCATATATCCTACCGGCAGACCTTCCACCGGCCTTTTGGGATCCATATCCATTCCCAGCTGGTCCAAAGCCGCCTGTGTATCCTGCGTTATTTTGTCGTAATCAAGGCTTTTGAGAGATTTGCCAAAAATCTTGCTGAAGACATTATCTTTCAGCGGCTCACGGTTGAGCTTTATATTCTCCTCAATGGTAAATCCGGGTATAAGCATAAACTCCTGATGCACCATGCCTATTCCGGCTTTCAAAGCGTCGGCAGGGGTTTCGATCTTCATTTCCTGCCCATCTATTTTAATTGTTCCGTGGTATGAACCAGTCCGGCTGATGACAGGCATACCAAACAATATATTCATCAAAGTTGATTTGCCAGCGCCGTTTTCGCCGACAAGTGCGTGTATTTCGCCGGGGAAAACCTTCAGCGAAACACCTTTTAAAACCTGGTTTCCGTAATAATCTTTCTTGATGTCTATCATTTCAAGAACAGGTTTGATGTTTTCCAAAAAATATCACCTCATATATATAAACTGAAACAAATGCAGAAATAAAATGTAATACAAATTTTCAGGGATTTGTAAATTACAATCAATATAAAGCATATAAAAGAGGGATTATACACATTCGGGGGAGAAAAACTCTCCCCCGAATGTGCAAGCCTTGCGGCTTAAAATCCCTGATTATATTGTAAGATGCAATAATCAATTAGAATGTAACGTATTCGCCGAGAATCTGCCAGTTGTTTTCATAAACGACACCGTCCAGCTCCAACTGACTCCATGTAAATGAAGAGCCTGCGGCTTCTTCAATGCAAGCCTGCAATTTTTCGTTGTCAATTTTGTTGTTCAGATCGCATCCGGCATCAATCCAGTCGATCAGGTACTCTGTGGCACCTTCAACTACTGACATGTTGACCGGGCCCTTCCATGTGGACATTCTGCCTGTCATGTCTTTCTCTGCCAAAGATTCGGATATAGCATTGATCAGGTATTCCAGGTCACCGGCTTTATCCTCGGGAATTTCTATACCCAAAGCGCCGGGGTAAGCATGGTAAGGTGACGGGCAGCACTGCTGCGGGTAGATAGCATGACCTGCTATAACCTGTTTGATGATGGGCTCCTGCAAACCGCAGTTTGTGCTGTAAATAGCGGTGTCTTCACCGTATTTTTCAATCATTTTCGGAACATCTTCCATCATAAACTGCTGAGCGCCTGCCAGACCTACATCAGACAGCGGGTCGGGAGCTGTTGCTTCAACAAACTCTATACCCAGTTTTTCACATTCTTCCTTCATAATCGCAAAGCGGGCGGAAGTTGTGGCGCTGCTCATGTGGCGCGGGAAAGAGTAGTGAACAAGTGTTTTGGCACCCAACGCTGCAGCCTGCTGGGGAATTGTTCTGCCCATGGAAATTGAGTCTGTGCCCAAAACTACATCAGCGGCTTTGCCGATAACACCCGGGTCTTCGGCTGCTACACCGGCTATTACGACAAGGTCAGGGTTAATCTCTTTTGCCTTTTCAATAGCAGCAGTAGCACCAGTTACGGCCTGCAGAAATACCAAAGCCTTTACATCCGGGTCTGACACCAGATTTACAACAGTGGAAATTGTAGTTTCCTGTTCTTTATCAAAGTTGTCCGGATAAGTTGCTGTAACGACCCTGTCCGGATATTTTTTCTTCATGTTTTCAGCAGCCTGGAATTCCTCCTCGCCCTGTGAAACAGTACCAGTAATTATAGCCACTTTTCCGGCAGATGAAGTGCCCGATGCATTGCCATCGCCACCGCAGGCAACCATAGAAACAGCCATAACCACAGCCAAAGCCAAAGCTATTAACCTTTTCATTTGTGTTTCCTCCGTAATAAAATATTTGTGTTCAAACTGTGTGGTTTGTATGTCAGAATTATAATGCATATTTACAACATCGTCAACAAATTTATTCACCTACTGTTCATTTTTGTTAATTAAGTAAAAAAGGTAAAAAAATTTATCGCTTATTTGTAATTTTTAACAAAGAAATATTACAAAATGTTTTCAATAAAGCGACATATGACCGCATAACAGTAATATATATGTGTATTTTTTAATTAAATTATATTTTTGAATAAATCTCTTAATTTTATAAACATATTATATCAGGCTTTTTAAATCATATTTTCAGTCGTTTCAGCAATAATTTTTGCAAATAATATACATTTATATATGTATTTTATTACATTATGTTTACTTTTTATTCATAATTTGTACATTATTTAATAAAAAATTACAGCCACCATACCTTGTTTTCAGAGTATGGTGACTGTAATATCAATTATTTATTTAGGTCTATTGGCAGTTTAACTGTAAAAGTTGTTCC
>CALWZO010000049.1 GCA_944386045.1 uncultured Clostridia bacterium
GCAAAATGAGCCGTCATATTTACTCCTTATTACAGATGGCAATATGCAAAGATTATACCATATAACCGTATGTAAATAAAGCGCGGTTATTGATTTTCCCCTTTTTTATTGTTAAAATGTATAACACAATATTTATAATGAGGTAAATATGAATTTTAATTCTGTTGAATATATGATTTTTCTGCCGCCGGCGGCCGGGCTGTATTTTCTGATGCCCAAAAAGTTTAAAAATATATATCTTCTGGCTGTCAGCTATTATTTTTATTTTTGCAGCGAGGCCAGGTTTTTCCTGCTGCTGCCGGCCCTTACGCTGATAAGCTACGCTTTCGGGCGAGGCATTGAAAATGCCCGGGGCAAAAAAAGAGGCTGGCTGTTTGCCGGTGCCCTGGCGGCCAATCTGCTGACGCTGATATTTTTCAAATACAACCGTTTTTTCCTGGCACAGCTGGAAAGCTTTACCGGCGCGGAATTTGACCTGACATGGTGGATGCTGCCGGTGGGCATGTCCTTTTATGTTTTTATGACGGTAAGCTACCTGGCGGATGTATATCTGAAAAAATATCCGGCGGAAAAAAGCCCGCTGAAGTTTGCGGTTTATATTTCATTCTTTCCCCACATACTCAGCGGCCCTATAGACCGCGCGGACAAGTTCCTGCCGCAGCTGGACAAGGAACACCGCTTTGACTATGACAGGACAAGGCGCGCTTTGCAGCTGATGGCTTTGGGATTTTTCAAAAAAATTGCCGTGGCCGATGTGCTGGCCATGTCCATAAACCGGGTGCACAACGATTTGTACTCCTACAGCGGCCTGATACTGATTTTCACTGCATTTATGTATTCATTCCAGCTGTATGCGGACTTTTCCGGTTACAGCGACATCGCCCGCGCCTGCGCAATGATACTGGACTTTGACATTGCCGAAAACTTTAATGTGCCGTACCTGGCCACCAGTTTTTCCGCCTTTTGGCAGCGCTGGCATATATCCCTGTCCTCATGGTTCCAGGATTATATCTTCACCCCCTTTGTGTGGACCAACCCGCTGAAAAAGCTGCCGGTCATTGGCAAAAAGCTGGAAAAACCGCCGGTGCTGCCGGCCATCGCCCTGGTGTTTATAACCAGCGGAATATGGCACGGAAACACCTGGAATTTTGTGATATGGGGCGCCTTCCACGCGGTGTACCGCATAGGGGAGGACCTGATGAGGAAATATTACAAAAAACCGGACAAGCACCCGAAGCCGGCCAAATTCTGGGGCAAGGTGGCCTGGGTGTTTTCACTGGTCACATTCAGCCAGATATTCTTCCGCTGCAAGGACATACCCTCGGCGCTGTACTATATACGCAATCTTTTCACCGATTTAAGCCCCTCCGGCCTGGCCCGGGGAATATACAACAGCGTCAAGGCCGGCTTTGACGCCACACCGATACTGATATACGGCTACCTGGCGTTCTGCCTTGCCGGTCTGGCAGTGCTGATTGCAACGGACCTGTACAGGCATTTTGTGCTGAAAGGCAGATGTCTGACAGGCGCCTTTGACAGAATGAGCAGGGCGCAGAGATGGCTGTGCTATTATGTGCTGATAGCCTTTATAATGGCCGGATTTATTATGAACAACGGCGGATACGGCGCCTCGGCCAGCTTTATATACAACAATTTTTAAAGTTTGGTGTAAAAAGAGGATAATTATTGTTTTTTAAATTAAAGACTGATATAATTAAATGGTTAATTACAACCATCCGGAGGAGAAAATGTTAGAAACTTTGGCAAGCTACCTGCCGTATATAATGATACTGGCATGTATATTCATGTTTTTGTATTATATGGGCGGGGACGATATCATATTTTTCAGAAGAAGAAAATACGCAGTTGACCCCAACGCACAGAAATCCCTGATGGGCGCTGTGAACAAATTTGCCCGCATGAGGGACTTTACCGTTATGGGCCCCACCACACTGGAATTTGACGGACAGCTTTATTCCTTTGACGCCATACTGCTGAGCTATTACGGCACTATCGCATTTAAAACCGTGCCCTTTGCCGGCGATGTATACGGCGACGCCGACAAGGACGAATGGGTGCGGATATTTGAAGGCGAGCGCAAAAACTTTGCAAACCCTGTAAAGGCTTCCAGCGGAAGCGTGCGTCTTTTCCGCGATATTTACCGCCGGGAAAAGGTAAAAGGCGGCCTGAGTGAAACAATGATAGTATTCACCAACCGTGACGCCAATGTGGCTGTATCCGGCAGACTGCCCGTATGTCATGTAAGCGACCTGAACGCAAAACTGACAAGCACAAAATTTATAGCCGACAACAACGCTGATATTCCCGCTATGAAACGGGCGCTGGAAAAATACATTAAACGGTAAAACTGCACCGCACGACGATTATTTTCCATTCAGAAATTCAACAACAGAACAGACTGTATCAAGTGAAGGCGACCAGCCTTCACTTTTTTTGCAAAAGCTGAAGCAATATGATTTTCCGGCGGCTTATCCCGGTGTTCTGACACAGTGATGCCGCGTCGGCTGTAAATTTTAAGGCAGACGGCATACGCGGCCGGCGTATAAGCAAAACCCGGCAGTTTATATAAACCAGGTATTGCGGGCTGCAAATATGAAAAATACACCCCCTTCAGCCGTTGCGGCCGCTTGCACACCGCCGCGCCGGTCAAAAGTATGTTATATGGCAGGTTGCACCTTGCCGCGGCTTATAAACACACTTGCACAAAAGATATATCGACACAAAAAAGAGGGGCCGCAGCCTCTCTTTTTATATGTCATACAGATCGCTCATTACATCCCGGGCTATGGTGTTTTCAGCCAGGAAGCCTTTGGGTGTCAGCTTTATGCTGTCGCCGTCAAAGGTAAGAAAACCGTTTTTCCGGTAAACTTTCAGCTTTGCGGTGGCATGGGGGCCTATTTTCAGCCCCCATTTTTCGGCCAGCCGTCTTACCGACAGGCCGCTGGCCAGGCGCAGTGACAGCATTATATATTCGTCCGCGTCTGTCTTTCCGTCATCAACTGTCTGCGGCCGGTTTAAAAAAGCCGCCAGGTCGCGGGGATAATGAAATCTCTGCCCGTTTATGCAGGAATGGGCACCGGGGCCTATGCCCAGATAATCTTCCAGCTGCCAGTATATCATATTGTGGCGGCTGTATCGGCCGTCTTTGGCAAAATTTGATATTTCGTACTGATGATAGCCCTCTTTTTCCAGTTTTTCCCGGGCCATAAGGTAAAAATCAGCCAGCTGTTCTTCGTCTGACAGGTGAGCCGGCGGATTGATGTAAAAATCTGTGCCTTTTTCTATTTTCAGCATATAGGCGGATATGTGCACAGCTCCCCGGTTTTTCAGAAAATCTATGGTGTCCAGCATTTCCCGGGCGGTATAATTGTCCAGGCCTATCATCAGATCGCCGCTGATGTTGTCAAAGCCGGCTTTTTTTGCCCGGCGGAAAGCGTCGGCGGCACCTGCGGCGGTGTGCAGTCTGCCCAGGCTCTGCAAAGATTTGTCATAGGCGCTTTGCACACCTATGGACAGCCTGTTGACCCCGGCGCGCCTGTAGCCGGCCCGTTTTTCGTATGTGAGGCTTTCCGGGTTTGCCTCCATGGTTATCTCCGCACCGGGCAGGATATTCAGGCAGGACAATATTTCTTCCGCCTGATTAGCAGTCAGCAGGCTGGGAGTGCCACCACCAAAGTAAACTGTCTTACATTCCAGGCCCGGCCAGCGGGATATCTCCCTTTTCACCGCCTGTATATATTCGCAGGGCACAGCCTGCCGGCCGCCCAGGGAGTAAAAGTCGCAGTAGCGGCATTTTTGTCTGCAAAAGGGTATATGTATATACAGTCCGGCTTTCATCATTGCACCTCTTTATAAATAATACTGATTATTTTATACATTATATATCGGTGGGCCCTTTTATTCAACACGGATAAAATGTAAAAAGTTTGTGAATTGCAAAAAAACAATTGACAAAGATAAAAAAATGTATATAATATAAATTAGCAATCAAACATTAAGACTGCTAATTTCTTGAAAGGACTGAGATTCATGGATATAAACCAAAGGCACAAACTGATTTTGGACGCCATTGTTTCCATGTATATAAAGGATCAGGAACCCATAGCGTCTCAGGCTTTGCAAGACGCTTTGAACATATCGGTTTCGTCGGCAACACTGCGCAACGAGATGGCCAGGCTGACAAAGCTGGGATATCTCAACCAGCCCCATGTATCGGCGGGCAGGGTTCCCACCAACAAGGCGTACAGATATTATGTGGAAAACCTGGACAGGACAAAGCAGATTTCGCCGGCCGACCAGAAAAACATCAAGGAACATTTTGACATTTTGGACGGCGACAGCCAGAAGTTTCTGGCAGGCGCGGCAAAACTGTTCAGCGACATTTTGGGGTATACGGTGATAATAGCGCCGCCCACAGACCCGGATATGCAGTTTGTCAACTTTACCGCCGTGAAAACCGGCAGGTACAGCATTGTGCTGGTGGCAACCACCGGCCGCGGCGAAGTGCACACCAGGGTGGTAAGGCTGAGCGAGGAGATAGGCACAACACAGCTGAACCAGCTGGTAAGCCTTATAAATTCCAGGCTGTGTTTTATCTGCTATGACGATGTGGACAGGGCATATTTTACACACCTTATAGAAAACCTGGAAAAGGAAAACAAAGCTTTCGGGCAGTTTTTGCAGGGCGCGCTGGCGCTGATGTCCGAAGCAAACAAAAGGCCGGTGTATGTATACGGGCAGGAAAAACTGCTGAACACCAACCATTTTGACCATAATGTCGGGGATGTGCTGAAACTGCTGGCAGACACCGACACACTTTCAAAGATAATCACCCCGAAATATGACGGCATATCGGTGGTATTCGGCGACGAATTGCCAATTAAAAATATAGAAAACACCTGTTTTATATCCACCAGATATTTTGCAGGCAGCGCAGTCAGCGGAACGCTGGCTATCGTATGTCCGCAGACGGTGGATTATCAAAGGCTGTTTCTGGCCGTGGAATATTTCGCACGGCTGCTGACACAGTCAATAACAGGCACTGAAAGGAAGTAACCATGGAAAACAAAGAAAAACAGACGGATGAGACCTTGCAGCAGACAGCTGATATTCCGGACAGCCCTGAAAGCGTACAGCAGCCCGACGGACGGGATTTGCAGGAGCAGCTGGAACAAAGCCGGCTGCGGCTGGAAGCGGCGCAGAAGGAAAAGGACGAGGCCAAAGAGCTGCTTACACGCACACTGGCCGAGTATGACAATTTCCGCAAGCGCAGCGCCAAAGAAAAGGCCGAATCTTTTTCCAACGGCTGTATCAGCGCACTGAACCGGATATTGCCGGTCATCGACACGCTGGAGATGGCACTGGGCGCACCGTGCAGCGACGAAAACTATAAAAAAGGCATTGAGATGACCCTTTCCGCCGCACAGAATGCACTGAAAAACCTGGGTGTGGAAGTCATCGAAGCCATGGGCAAACCCTTTGACCCGGCTGTACACAACGCAGTTATGCAGGAAAGCGTTGAAGGAACCCAGGCAGGCATAGTCACCAAAGAACTGCAAAAAGGTTACAGGCTGGCCGACAAGGTCATACGCCACAGCACAGTGGCAGTAAGTTGCTAAAAAGCGGTTTCGCTTTTTATATATCTAAATCAGTTAAAAATCACATTTATATATCACAGGTAAGGAGAGATTACTATGAGTAAAATAATAGGTATTGACTTGGGCACCACAAACTCTTGTGTTGCTGTTATGGAGGGCGGCGAACCGGTAGTTATCGCCAACCCCGAAGGAATGAGAACCACACCTTCCGTTGTGGGCTTTTCCAAATCAGGCGAAAGACTGATAGGCCAGGTGGCAAAACGCCAGGCTATCACCAACCCCGAAGGCACTGTTTCTTCCATCAAGAGAGAAATGGGCACAAACTACAAAGTTACAATTGACGGCAAAACCTACACACCTCAGGAAATATCTGCCATGATTCTGGCCAAACTGAAAGCCGATGCAGAACGGTACCTGGGCGAAAAGGTAACAGAAGCCGTTATCACTGTTCCGGCTTATTTCAACGACGCACAGCGTCAGGCAACAAAAGACGCAGGCGCCATTGCCGGTCTGGAAGTAAAGAGAATTATCAACGAGCCCACAGCCGCAGCCCTGGCTTACGGTGTGGACAAAGAACAGGACCAGAAAATAATGGTATACGACCTGGGCGGCGGTACATTTGATGTTTCCATCATCGAAATGGGCGACGGCGTACAGGAAGTTCTGGCCACAGCCGGCAACAACCGTCTGGGCGGCGATGACTTTGACAACAGGATTATCAACTGGCTGGCTGACGAGTTCAAAAAAGACACAGGCATTGACCTGAGAAATGACAAAATGGCCGCACAGCGTCTGAAAGAGGCAGCAGAAAAGGCAAAGATCGAACTGTCCGGCGTAATGCAGACATCCATCAACCTGCCTTTCATCACAGTTGACGCCACAGGTCCCAAACACCTGGATATGACTTTGACAAGAGCCAAATTTGACGAGCTGACCCACGACCTGGTAGAATCCACAATGGGCCCGGTAAAACAGGCACTGGCCGACAGCGGTCTGTCCGCTTCCGACCTGAACAAAGTTCTGCTGGTGGGCGGTTCCACAAGAATTCCCGCTGTTCAGGAAGCTGTTAAGAAATTTATCGGCAAAGACCCCTTCAAAGGTATCAACCCCGATGAATGTGTTGCTTTGGGCGCAGCTATCCAGGGCGGTGTCCTGGGCGGCGATGTAAAAGGCATCCTGCTGCTGGATGTAACACCTCTGTCACTGGGTATCGAAACCTACGGCGGCGTGTTTACAAAGATTATCGAAAGAAACACAACCATTCCTACAAAGAAGAGCCAGATATTCTCCACAGCTGTGGACAATCAGCCTTCTGTTGAAGTAAATGTACTGCAGGGCGAAAGGGAAATGGCCAAAGACAACAAGAGTCTGGGCATATTCAACCTGGACGGCATTGCTCCGGCTCCCAGAGGCGTACCGCAGATTGAAGTAACATTTGATATAGATGCCAACGGTATTGTTTCCGTATCTGCAAAAGATATGGGCACAGGCAAACAACAGGCTATCACCATAACAGCTTCTTCCAACATGTCCAAAGAGGATATTGAAAAAGCTGTAAGGGAAGCCGAACAGTATGCCGAAGAAGACAAGAAACGCCGTGAAGAGGTAGAAACCAAAAACCAGGCTGACAGCCTTGTATATCAGACAGACAAAGTGCTGAAAGACCTGGAAGGCAAGATCAGCGAAGCAGAGAAAAATGACATCAGCGCAAAACAGGCAGACCTGAAAGCCGCTTTGCAGGCAGGCAATGTATCTGACATTTCCGCCAAGATGACAGCTTTGGAAACAGCTTTGCACGAAGCCACACAGAAGATGTACGCCCAGGCTCAGCAGGCTGCACAGCAGCAGGCCGACAACGGCGGCAGCACAGCAGGCGCAGGCAATGCCGGCGGCGACAATGTGGTTGACGCTGATTTCAAGGATGTTGACTGATAAAATGTTTACAAGGCGGATGTAACAATCCGCCTTTAAGCGTAAAAAAGGCGATGCCGCACCGGGCAGCTGCGGCAAATTTTATACAGATGAGGGCTTGAAAAAGTGGCAGAAAAAAGAGATTATTACGAAGTTCTGGGGGTTGACAAAAAGGCCACAGACGCTGAGATAAAATCTGCTTACCGCAAAAAAGCAAAAAAATATCACCCTGACCTGAACCCCGGCGACGCCGAGGCAGAGCAGAAGTTCAAAGAGGTAAACGAGGCGTACGAGGTTTTGTCCGACCCGGAGAAAAAACAGCGCTATGACGCTTACGGCCATGCGGGCGTAGACCCCAACTATGGCGCCGGCGGCGGATTTGGCGGTTTCAGCGGCGGTTTCGGCGGTGCCGGAGTTGACCTGAACGATATATTTGAAAGCTTTTTCGGCGGCGCAGGCGGATTTGGCGGCGGTGGCGGGCGCAGAAACGACCCCAACGCACCCAGACGCGGCGGCGACATACATGTGGGCATAACCATTTCCTTTATGGAAGCGGCGCTGGGATGCACCAAAACCGTATCATACACCAGGCAGGAAACCTGCCCGGACTGCGGCGGCTCCGGCGCGAAAAAGGGCACCGGTGTACAGACCTGTCCGGACTGCGGCGGCTCCGGCTATATAACACAGCAGCAGAGAACACCTTTCGGCGTTATCCAAAACCGCAGGGTCTGTCCTCATTGCGGCGGTAAAGGCAAAATTGTCAGCGACCCGTGTCAGAAATGCAAAGGCAGCGGCAGGGTGCAGGTTACCGTCAAGAAAGAGGTCAACATTCCGGCCGGTATCGATGACGAACAGAGCCTGGCTTTGCGCGGACAGGGCGATGCGGGCATAAACGGCGGCGCAGCCGGTGATGCAATCATCGTTATAACCGTAAGACCTGACCCGATTTTGTCCAGAAACGGATATGATGTATTTGTAAATGTACCCATTACTTATTCCCAGGCGGTGCTGGGCGCCGAAATAGTGGTTCCCACCATCGACGGCAAAGTGCAGTACACCGTACCGGAAGGCACCCAAAGCGGAACCAGGTTCCGTCTGCGCGGCAAGGGTATAAAATACCTCAACGGACGCGGCAGAGGCGACGAGTATGTAACGGTAAATGTGGAAATACCCAAAAAGCTGACCAGGGAACAGCGCAAAGCGCTGGAAAGTTTTGAAGCTACGCTGAAAGACGACAACTACGAACAGCGCAAAGGGTTTTTCAAAACAATAAAAGATTTGTTTGATTAAAATAAAGACAGAGGCTTTGGACAGCCTCTGTTTTTTTTGATACAAAATGTCAAAAACTATTGACATTTATTTCTTTTGATGATATGCTGAAAGTGTCAAAAGAATTTGACATTTTGAGATATATGAAAAGATGAAAGGGGATTTTTATGTTTGACAAAGGGTTTACTTCTTTAACCACAACAGATATTCTTCTGCTGGCTTTTGTGGCATTTCTGCTGTTTATCTTTGTATGTGATATTGTGATGATTGCATCAATGATAAAAACAGGGGACGAGCGAAAACAGATGATTGTATATCGTGCCTCCTTTACCACGCTGTGGGTGACCGTCGGCAGATGGATTATTGACATTGTGCGGGGGCTGGTAAATCCTCCCATGACAGACGGTATTATATTTATCGAACTGGGCGTTGTGGCAATGACATATTGCGTGTGTATGTTTTATTACAAAAGGAAGTACGGCGGCTGATATGGAAAATACTATACGAGAGCGAAGAAAGCGGCTGGGGCTGTCCCAGGAGGAGCTGGCCGGAAAATGCGGTGTGTCCCGACAGACGGTAAACGCCATAGAAAACAACAAGTATGACCCCACCCTGGCCCTGGCTTTTGCCCTGGCGGAACATCTGGACACCACAGTGGACCGGCTGTTTTTACCCCGGCGGCAAACAAAGTAGCGCCGCACAGGCAAAAATATTTTATCAAAAGCGTCGAGCCCGACAAAATAAACAGCAGGGTCGTTGAGTTTGCAATAATTAAAAAGCAACTGCCGAACGGTTTCCCAAGTTTTAAAAATATAAGCCTTGATATATACAAACGCCTGAATATCCGCTGACTGCTGAATTTCAAAAATTCACAAGAGAGCGACATGAAACAGAATAATGAAAAAATCATTGGTCATAAAGCGCGCTGATTTTGATATTGGCGGTTGCAGTAATGTTTTGCCTGTTTGCCGGGTATGCAGGCCTTGCCGGTATGCCGAAGGACGCAGTGTACATAGCCGGCGTGGCGGCCGCCGGGCTGATATTTACGCAGTCTGCTCCGGCCCTGGGCAGGGTAAAAGAGCTGATAAAATCTTTCGGTGAGCCGGGTTCAGAGGACAAATAAGAAAATTTTCATCTCAAAGGCAAAACTTGATAAATGAGAAAAAACAGCCCCCGGCCTTTTGCAGCCGGGGGGGTGTTTTTATGCTGATTGTTTTGCTTAAATTCCGTCGATTTTGTTTTTTATTTTCTGTTTCAGCCTGAAACCAAGGCTGTTTACATGCTTGTCATTATTCACCAGCAGGTCATAGCTTTCGCAGATGACGGCAAAACAGATAAGTCCGTAAATCCCCAGGGCAAAAAACAAAAACACAAAGGCGTGATATTCCGACCAGGGGAAGCAGCCGCCGTCCGTCAGGCCCAGCACTACAATACCGCTGACAAACAGTACAGTGCATGCCGCCATGGCAAAGGCATACTTTTTCTTTACGCTGTTATAGCGTGCCGTAATCTCTTTAATGCCCCGGTAATCGAACACCAGCGGCTGTTTTTCCAGCATATCATACCGGCCGTCGTCGGAAAAAGCCGCCGCCGCAAAAAAGCATATACCTATTATGGCGCACACCGTCATGGCCAGATACCTTGGCAAACCTGTTCCCAGCAGAGAGTAGGGAACGCCTGCCAATGCCAGCGACGCGGCTCCTGCGGCCAAAAGTCGGTACATCTTTTTGCAGGTATAGATATATCCCCGGGCAGTTTCCATGCTGACATAATAGCCGCTGTCGGCTTTCGGCCGGCCGGTTTTGTCATCTTTCAGCAGATAGTCCGGCGTGACCCCAAAAATTTCCGACAGTTTCAGCAGTTTTTCTGTTTCAGGATATCCCCGGCCGCTTTCCCATTTGCTCACAGCCTGTCCGGTGGTGCCCAGCAGTTCGGCCAGCGCCTCCCGGGAAATTCCCCTTTCCTTTCGCAGGTTAAAAATCTTTTCTCCCATATTCATCGGTAAATTTCCTCCATTGGTTTTGATCTGCCATGATTTTATCATCCGGGGGATGTATTTTGCCACAATCTTGCGGTTGCACATTGTAAAACAGCCGTTGCGTTTGTGCTGTTTTGTGCAAAAAATCAGCACTGCACAAAAAAAGGCCCGGCTGTAACAATACGGCCAAAGCCTTTGGGATTATATTCCGTGATTATTCCGCTGTGGGGCTGTTTACCGACAGGGTGAAATGCAGGGAGAATTTTTCTTTTTCAGTGGCGGAAATCACACCTTCCATAAACGAGAATATCCGCTGTATATCCCCGTTCATCCTGACGGCGTAAGGGCCCGCGGCAAAGTTTACATCCTTGCAGGCGGCGCACACATCTGACAGTATTTTTTCGCCGTCGGGGCAGTACAGGCTGACCTTGCCCTTGGCCGGAAAATGCACATCCTTTACCTTCATCAGGTTGGGGCAGTGGCCGGTGGGCAGCGGCACTTTCTCCGCCTTTTCCCCGTTGGAAAACACACCTTCCAGGCACATGTGAACCCCGTCGGTAAAAGCGTTGACAAACAGCCCTTTCACCGCGTCAACCACGCTGTCTGTTCCGCCCTGGTATACGGTGGACACCCGGTCGGTAAAGCTGTAAACTGCGCTGGTGTCTGTTTTTTCCAGCGCACCGAGAATTATTGATATAAAATCATCACACATGGGATACAGGGAAAACCTGCACCCGAAATCTGCCATGCTCATTTTTTAACCTCCGAAAAATTGATATATTTATTTTATACCATACAGGATATATTTTCAACGGCAGGGAACACATATATTTTACAAATTGTAATTTTAAAATAAAATATAACAAAAACAAAAGCCCGGGGAAACCGGGCTTTTTCTGTTTATATTTTAGGTTTTCTGATGATGATATCTTCCCTGGCGGGACCGTTGGACACCATGGTGATCGGCACTCCGATTTCCTTTTCGATAAAGTCCACATAGTCCTGGGCTTCTTTGGGCAGTTTGTCAAAATCCCTGATGCCTTTTATGTCGCATTTCCAGCCTTTGAGGGTGGTCAGCACCGGTTTTGCCTTGTACAGGTCGGTGGTGTGGGGGAAGTCTTTGGTGATGACGCCGTCTATCTCATAGCCGGTGCACACCTTGATTTCGTCCAGGTAACCCAGCGGGTCAAGGACAGACAGCACCACATCAGTGGCGCCCTGGGCCATACAGCCGTATCTGGTGGCCACTGTGTCATACCAGCCCACACGGCGGGGTCTGCCGGTTTTGGCGCCGTATTCGCCGCCGTCGCCGCCTCTTTTCCTCAGTTCCTCTGCCTCGTCACCGAACAGTTCGCTGACAAAGGGGCCTGCGCCCACGCAGGAGGAGTATGCTTTGGAAACAGCGTATATTTTCTTTATTTCATAAGGGGGGATGCCTGCGCCGGAAGCGCCGAAACCTGCCAGTGTGGAGGAGGAGGTAACCATCGGGTATATGCCCAGGTCCACATCCCTCAGTGCGCCCAGCTGGCCTTCCAGCAGTATGTTTTTGCCCTCTTTCAGCGCATTGTGCAAAAATGCGGTGACATTGGCCACATAGGGGCGTATCATCTCGCGCTGGCGCACCATTTCTTTGTACAGTTCTTCTTCGTCCAGCAGCGGTTTGTGATACAGGTGCTCCATCAGCACATTTTTCTGCCGCACTACATTGTGCAGTTTGGCTTTCAGTGTTTCGTCGTCAAACAGTTCGTTTACCTGAAAACCGATTTTGGCATACCTGTCGGAATAGCAGGGGGCCATGCCGCTTTTGGTGGAACCAAAGCTGTTTTTGCCCAGCCTTTCCTCTTCGTACCGGTCCAGCAGGATGTGATAGGGCATGACTATATTGGCCCTGTCAGACACCAGGATTTTCGGCCGGGGTACCCCCTTGGAGGTTATGCTTTCGATTTCGCTGATCAGTGCGGGGATGTCCAGTGCCACGCCGTTGGCTATTACGCTGGTGGTGTGGTTGTAAAACACGCCGCTGGGCAGCAGATGCAGCGCAAATTTGCCGTATTCGTTGATGATTGTGTGGCCTGCGTTGCTTCCGCCCTGATAGCGGACGACTATGTCGGCCTCTTCAGCCAGCATATCTGTGACTTTGCCTTTGCCTTCGTCGCCCCAGTTGGCGCCTACAATTGCTTTTACCATATTAAATCTCCTTTGCAAGTAGATTTAAGGTGATCCGACGGCGTGCGCCGTCCTTTTGCCTTAGCTCTGTCATGTTAACGGAAAAGTTTTTATTCTTATCCGCCTCTAAACTTATATATTGAATTTTAAGTTTATACAAAATTATCAGACGGTTATATCCGCCTTTATGCCCAGTTCGTCCCGGTGTTTGTCCAGTATGGGCTGAATGTATTCGGCCACAAACTTTCTGGTCTGTCCGGGAGCGCGGCCAATGAAAGTCGCCGGGTCCATGTGTTCTTTCAGCCTGTCTTTATCCAGGCCGAAGCTGTCGTCTGCCGCTATTCTTTCCAGCAGGTCGTTTTCTGCGCCGTCGTTTTTCACCCTCCGGCCGGCCGCCATGGAATGCACCCTGATTTTTTCGTGCAGTTCCTGTCTGTCACCGCCTGCCTTTACGGCGTCCATCATTATATTTTCGCTGGCCATGAAGGGAAGTTCGGCCAGAAGATGTTTTTCTATGACCTTGGGATAAACCACCATGCCGTCGGTGATGTTGAGATACAGTTCCAGTATGCTGTCGGCGGTCAAAAAGCCTTCGCTGATGCTCAGGCGTTTGTTGGCGGAATCGTCCAGCGTTCTTTCAAACCACTGGGTGGCACTGGTGAGGGCGGCGTTGTTCAGGTCGCTGATGAGGAAGTTGGCCAGGGCGGCCATTCTTTCGCTGCGCATGGGGTTGCGCTTGTAAGCCATGGCGGAAGAGCCTATCTGATTTTTCTCAAAGGGTTCTTCGACCTCTTTCAGATGCTGGAGCAGGCGCACATCGTTGGAAAATTTGTGGGCTGACTGGGCGATACCGCTGAGGACTGACAGCACCTTGAAATCTATCTTTCTGGAATAGGTCTGTCCGCTGACGGCATAGCATTTTTCAAAGCCCATTTTCCGTGCGATAAGCCTGTCCAGCTGTTCGCATTTTTCCTCGTCGCCGTCAAACAGCTCCATAAACGAAGCCTGGGTGCCGGTGGTGCCTTTGCAGCCCAGCAGGCGCAGATTGTCCATCACATATTCCACATCCTGCAAATCAAACAGCAGGTCCTGGGCCCACAGGGTGGCGCGCTTGCCCACGGTGGTGGGCTGGGCGGCCTGGAAATGGGTGTATGCCAGCGTGGGCATATCGGCGTATTCCAGCGCAAAGTCCGCCAGGTTTTTCAGCACATTTATCAGTTTTTTCCTTATCAGTTCCAGCGCTTCGCGCATTATTATCAGGTCGGTGTTGTCACCCACATAGCAGCTGGTGGCACCCAGGTGAATTATACCCTTGGCGTCCGGCCGCCGCAGACCGTAGGCATAAACATGGCTCATCACATCGTGGCGCACCAGTTTTTCCCTTTCGGCCGCCGCCTGATAGTCTATGTTGTATATATTTTCCTTTAATTGTTTTATCTGCCGGTCGGTTATGTCCAGGCCCAGCTCTTTTTCGCTTTCGGCCAGTGCCACCCACAGCTTGCGCCAGGTGGTGAACTTCTTTTCACTGCTGAAAAGGTATTTCATTTCCTTGCTGGGATACCTTTGGGAAAGAGGGGAAATATAAGAAGTGTATCTGTCATCCATAGTCATAACCGCCTTTCTTTTTAACAGAGTAATTTTATCACAACATCGGCTTTCAGACAATATTTTTGTGGGGCAAATTTTAAAATCATTGTAAAAAAATTGCCCCTGTGTTATATTTACTTTAAAAGAAAGCGAAAAAATGTACATCCGGAAAGGAAAGAAAAAGATGAAAAAATATGTTCTGGCACTGGATCAGGGGACCACATCTTCCCGCGCCATAATTTTTGACCGGCAGCAGAATATAGTGGCAATGGCACAGAAAGAGCTGGTGTCCATATATCCCAGGGAGGGCTGGGTGGAGCAGGACGCCATGGAGATATACTCCTCCCAGTACGGCGTTATGAGCGAAGCCATTGTAAAAAGCGGCATCGACATCAGCGAGATTGCGGCCATAGGCATAACCAACCAGCGTGAGACCACAATAATGTGGGACAAAACCACCGGACGCCCGGTGTACAATGCCATTGTGTGGCAGTGCCGACGCACCGCCGATATGTGCAACCGGCTGATGGCCGAAGGCCACGGGGAATACATCAAAAGCGCCACCGGACTGGTGCCCGACGCATATTTTTCCGCCACAAAGATAAAATGGATACTGGACAATGTGCCCGGTGTAAAGGAAAAGGCCCGGCAGGGGCAGATAATGTTTGGCACGGTGGATTCCTGGCTGGTGTACAAACTTACCGAAGGCAAGGTGCATGTGACCGATTACACCAACGCCAGCCGCACCATGCTGTTCAACATACACACGCTGGAGTGGGACGAAAAACTGCTGGAACTGCTGGACATTCCCCGCGGTATACTGCCACAGGTGTGCCCGTCCAGCCAGATTTACGGATATATGACATTGCAGGGGGTTGAAATTCCCATCGCCGGTATAGCCGGCGACCAGCAGGCGGCACTGTTCGGCCAGAGATGTTTTGAAAAAGGCCAGGCCAAAAACACCTACGGCACCGGCTGTTTTCTGCTGATGAACACCGGCAAAACACCTTACGAAAGCAAATCCGGCCTGCTGACCACCATAGCCGTGGGCATTGACGGCGGTGTGGAATACGCGCTGGAAGGCAGTGTGTTTGTGGGCGGCGCCGTTATACAGTGGCTGCGCGACGAGATGAAATTTATAGACGAAAGCCGAGATGCAGAATACTACGCCCAGAAGGTGGAAGACACCGGCGGGGTGTATCTGGTGCCGGCCTTTACCGGACTGGGTGCCCCTTACTGGGATATGTATGCCCGCGGATGTATAGTGGGTCTTACCCGCGGCACCAGGCGCGAACACATTGTGCGCGCGGCCCAGGAAAGCATTGCCTATCAGTGTATGGACCTGGTGAAAGCCATGGAAAAGGACACCGGCATAAAGCTGTCTGTGCTGAATGTGGACGGCGGCGCCAGCAGGGACGCCTTCCTGATGCAGTTTCAGGCCGATATGCTGAACATAGACATACACAGGCCTGCGGTAAAGGAGACCACCGCTTTGGGTGCGGCCTACCTGGCCGGGCTGGCAGTGGGTATATGGCCTGACAGAAAGCGGCTGTTTACCGACACTGACGGCCGGAGCGTTTTCCACCCGGATATGAGCCGGGAAAGGCGCGAAAAACTGACCGCCGGCTGGCACAAGGCCGTGGGACGCAGTCTGGGCTGGGCGGAAAAATAACATTGCAGTCTTTCACCGCCGCTGACGGTAAAAATATCACCGCAAAAATTTTATAATACGGCAGTGTCTGCCACAATAAGCAAAATTATGAAAACAAAAATAAATATATGTTTTATAACCGCCGCCGGCTGTCTGGCCATGGCTTTTACCGACGGAATATGGCAGCCGGGCTACCGGATAAAATCGGTTTTCAAGATACTGTTTTTTGCGCTTATACCCATCGCTTACTGCAACATGGACAAAAACTGCCCTTTGGGGCAGGCGGTGAAATTTGACAAAAAAGGGCTGAAAACCGCCGCGGCGCTGGCTGTGGGCGTGTATATACTGATAATATCGGCGTACTTTATCGGACAGAGGTTTATAGACTTTTCCGCAGTATCCGCAGCTTTGGAAAAATCCCAGGGTGTGGACAAATCCAATTTTATCATCACCCGGATTTATATATCATTTGTAAACAGCCTGCTGGAAGAATTTTTCTTCCGCGGGTTTGCATACCTGTGCCTGAAACAGGCCGCCGGCAGGAATTTTGCCTTTGTTTTTTCCGCTTTGTGCTTTTCGCTGTATCATATAGCCATACTGGACGGCTGGTTTTCGCTGCCTGTGACAGTGCTGATGATAGCGGCACTGGCGGCCGGCGGCGGAATGTTTAACTTTATCAACGAAAAAACCGGCGGCATATACGCTTCCTGGCTGGTACACATGGCGGCAAATTTTGGGATAAACACCGCCGGGCTGTTTGTGCTGGGCATAATCTGAAAAATACATACAATATAAAGACCAAAAGGACGGGCAGACGCCCGTCCTTTTATATTATGTATCTTTTATCTGTTTTTCAGCAGCCGCGCCGCCTTCAATATGGCTGTCAGGGTTTTGCCGTCGGTTATACTGCCGTCCATGCACATGTTCCATGCTGTTTCCAGCGGGTATTTTTCCAGGGAGATAAATTCGTCTTCGTCCGGGTGAATTTCTCCTTTGGTCAGGCCGGCGGCCATGTATATGTGTATTATCTCATCGCAGAAGCCCACTGTGGGCCACATCTGGCCCAGGCTGAAATAGTGGGCGGCGGAAAAGCCGGTTTCTTCGGCCAGTTCTCTTTTGGCGGCGGCCAGCGGGTCTTCGCCTTTTTCCAGCTTGCCTGCCGGTATTTCCAGCACTGTGCGTCCGAAAGGAGCGCGGAACTGGCGTATAAGATAAACATTGTTGTCTTCGTCCACCGGAAGCACTGCCGCACCGCCCGGATGAAGCACCAGCTCCCTTGACCGCTGCCGGCCGTTTTCCAGCTGTACCTGTCTTTGTTTTACTGTTATTATCCTGCCGGTGAATATGGTGTTTTCCGACAGGGTTTTTTCGGTATGTTCCATATTTTCTCCTTTATTTTGTCATGCTGTCCACGCCGGCGCTGGCAAGGTAGGCATCTACGCCGGAAGATTTGTGCACTGTGCCGTCAATCTCCACCAGAATACATTCTGCGCCATCTATACTTTCAATCAGTTCCATGGCCTGCTGTGGGGTGCTTAAAAATGTGGTGGTGGACAGGGCATCTGCCACACCGCTGTCCTCGTAGAAAACAGCCACACCCCGGTAAACTTCCTCCGGGTACAATGTGACAGGGTCTATCACATGGTGATACCTTTTGCCGTCCAGCACAAAAAATCTTTCATAGCCGCCGGAACACACCAGCGACATATCTGTATTGAAATATGCGGTGTCCAGGTTTCCGCCTATCTTTTCAAAATTTTCGTCCACCATCGGGTTTTCTATTCCTATGCCCCAGCGTTCGCGGCCGTCCCGGGGGTGACCGTGGGTTTTTACATTGCCGCCGGCGGAAATGGCAAAGTTGTCATACTTCTGCCGCAGTTCGTCGCATATCATTTCGGTGGCGTAACCCTTTGCCACTGCACCCACATCCAGCTGTACATTGCTGTCGGTTATATACACCGTCATGTTTTCGCGGTCAATCTGCACCCGGTTTATGTCTGTATGCTCCGCCTTTTGGCGCAGCAGGTCCATATCCGGCAGGGTGGCGGTGCCTGTGGCGGAAAACTCCTCGCGCACATCATGCCAGACCCTCAGCACACTGCCCATGGCCACATTCAGCTTGCCTGCGGATTTTTCGTACCATTCTTTTGAAAATTCCAGCAGGTCTATTATCTCCCGGTTTACCTGCACCGGGCTGATGCCTGCGTTATCGTTTATGGTTTTCAGGTTGTTTATACCGTCGTATTCGTTGTATATGTCGTACAGGCTGTTGAAATAATCGTATCTTTCCTTTACAAAGGCGGTCATCCGGTCAAAGTCCTCCTGACTTTCCTGATAGCTGACAAGGCTGATAATGGTGTCAAAACCGAATATTATCGTGGAATATTTCTGTTTTTCCCGCTGTTTGCACCCTGTCAGCGCAGACAGGCACACACAAAGGGACAAAACTATCCGCAAAAATTTTTTCATCTGTATCTCCCTCAAATTTTTTAACCCGTATATTATATCACATACCGCCGCCCATTTAAACACAAATATGGTTACAACATTTACAACACACTTTGCAAAAACAAATGTTTTTGGCAAGCAAACATATTGCAGTTTTATTTTTATAGGTGTATAATGAAGCTATCAATAACCGTATCTTACAAAAGGAGTAAAATTATGGACAAACAACTGTTGAAACAAAAAG
>CALWZO010000050.1 GCA_944386045.1 uncultured Clostridia bacterium
TTTATCTGTTCCAGGCGGCGCTGGGTCTGTATGTCAAAGGTGTTTATCCTGTCTATCTCATCCCCCCACAGCTCTATCCTGACGGGGTGGGGCATATCCGGGGTGTACAGGTCCACAATATCACCCCTGACAGCAAACTGCCCGGGGCCCTCCACCATATCCCTGCGTATATACCCGGCATCTGTCAGCCTTTGCACCAGGGTTTGCCTGCTTATGCTGTCAGTGTCTTTTATGGTCAGTGTATTGGCGATAAACCTGTCCCTGGGCATCGTGTACATAAGGCAGGCTTCCGCAGGGCCTACCACAATGTTCACATTCCTGCCCACCAGGTTGCCCAAAGTCTTTATCCTGCGGTATTCGTATTGTCTGGAAAAGCTTTCCAGCGGACGCAAAGTGAGGTCACGGGGGCTGAATAGTCCGGCCTTGTCAGAGAAAAAGCTGACATCCTCGAAAAATTTACTGGCGCTGCGCTCATCTTTGGACATTACCAGCACATTTCTTCCGGTGGCTGTCTGCACGGCACTGACAAAGGCCGCCAAAGCCGTTTTTGACAGCCCGAACAAAGCGATAGGCCGTTTGTAGTCATTTATTTCCTTTATCAAGCGGTCAAATTCCGCCGTCTGCATTATCTCTTTTAAAAGCACGGTGTTTATCCTTTCAAAAAATGTTGTTAAGCGGCAAAGGCCGTGTGGCACCCCAAAGGGGGTACCCCACGGCTGTTATCTGTTGTATAAATTCATGGCTTTGTCAGCCTGACCTTCCATTATAAGAAGTGAAGCCTGATAGGCGCTTTCAAATTTTTCCGATAGTACTTTGGAATCCTCCCGGCTGAATTTGCCCAAAACCCAGTCGGCCAGGTCGTAATCGGGATGCGGTTTTTCGCCTACTCCCAGCTTTATCCTGGCAAAATTTTCACCGGTGTGGCTGATTATACTTTTTATCCCGTTATGTCCGCCGGCCGAGCCCTTCAGTCTTATGCGCATCTTGCCCACCGGCAAAGACACATCGTCATATATAATCAGTATATTATCCGGAGATATTTTATAGAACCCGGACGCAGCAGACACCGCCTCGCCGGAAAGGTTCATAAAAGTCTGCGGTTTAAGCAACAGAACTTTTTTGTCCCCTGTCTTTGCGATGGCATAAAGGGCATTGAACTTTGCCTTGTCTATATTTACGCCCAGCTTCCGGGCGATATAGTCAACGGCGGCAAAACCTATGTTGTGCCTGGTGTTCTGGTACTTTGAACCGGGGTTGCCCAGTCCGACTATCATAAAATCCGCGCCCTGCGTATTTTTAAAAAGCATAGATAGAGTTTAATGTTGTCCCCTGTCTGATTAGTTGAACAGTATGGAAACGCTCTGGTCAGAGTAAATTCTCTGTATAGCCTGTGCGAATATAGGAGCTACAGTTTCAACCTGAATTTTGTCCAGAGTTTTTTCCGCTGTCAGCGGTATTGTGTCCAGCAGAACCAGTTCTTCGATGGCGCTGTCACGAATTCTTTCAACGGCCGGGCCGGAAAGTATGCCGTGTGTTGCACAGGCTCTTACAGACCTTGCGCCTCTTTCTTTCAGCGCATTGGCAGCGTTGCACAAAGTTCCCGCTGTGTCTATTATATCGTCAATTATAAGAACATTTTTGTCTTTTATGTCGCCTATGATGTGCATTATTTCAGACACATTGGGTTTGGGGCGGCGTTTGTCGATTATGGCAATGGGTGCGTCAAGACGGCTGGCAAAGGTTCTGGCGCGGTTTACACTGCCCAGGTCGGGGCTTACCACAACCAGGTTGTCCAGGTTTTCCTGTTCAAAATGTTTTGCCAATATGGGCATGCCAACCAGGTGATCCAGCGGAATGTTGAAAAAGCCCTGGATCTGCGCTGCGTGCAGGTCCATTGTCAAAACTCTGTCTGCGCCTGCTGTGGTGATAAGGTCAGCTACCAGTTTTGCGCTGATCGGATCTCTGGATTTGCTTTTTCTGTCCTGTCTGGCATAACCGAAATAAGGAATAACGGCTGTTATACGGCCGGCAGACGCCCTTTTCATTGCGTCTATCATAATAAGCAGTTCCATCAGGTTGTTGTTTACCGGAGTGCAGGTGCTCTGGATGATAAAAACATCACTGCCGCGAACGGTTTCGCCGACGGATACGGCAATTTCGCCGTCGCTGAATGTACCCACTTCACATTTGCTCAGGGGCAGACCCAGCTGATCTGCTATTTTTTGAGCCAACTCTTTGTTTGAATTTGCCGCAAAAATCTTGATGTCATTGCCATGAATATTCATCTAATCTACCTCTTACTCTTGATTTGAATGTTTTTTTATATAACCGCTGAGCTTTTCTTTCGCCCAGTTGTCTATATTGGTCTGCTTTTCCCTGGCCACCGCCAGCGCCTGCCGGGGGACATCTTTTGTTATTGTGGAGCCGGCACCGGTATAGGCTCCTTCGCCCACCTTTACAGGGGCAATCAGGTTGGTGTTGCAGCCGATAAAGGCAAAGTCGCCTATCTCTGTGCGGCTTTTGCTCTGGCCGTCGTAATTTACGGTGACAACGCCGCAGCCAAAGTTCACATGCCTGCCCACATCGCTGTCGCCGATATATGTCAGGTGGGCAATGGAGGTACCTTCGCCCACAGAGGAATTTTTCACCTCTACGAAATCTCCTATTTTGACCTTTGGGCCGATACGGCTGCCGGGACGCAGCTGGCTGAACGGGCCGATTGTTGCGCCGCTGTCCACAGTGCTGTCAGTGCCCTGGGACGAATTGAAAGTGACATTGTCTGCCAGCGTACAGTTGGTAAGCATACTGTTGGGGCCGATTTTGCAGTTTTCTCCTATGTGCGTATCGCCCAGCAGTATGGTGCCCGGGTATATCACTGTTCCGCGTCCGATGGTAACCCCTTCATCTATCACAATGCCGTGTGAAGTAAAAAAGATTACACCGTTGTTTATATGCTTGTTGATAATTTCAAGATATTTGCTTTCGATTTCGGTAATATTCACGCTTGTTCACCTAAAAAACATACTTTCTTAATTATATGATACCTTATTTACATTTTTTTTCAAGTCTTTCAAAGGCTTTTGGTAAAAAATTGTAAAATTTATTCAAAAAGAGTTATTTATTGTATTGAAATTTTGCGCTTATTGTCAAGGTTTTCAAAGAATGCGCGCCGGTGAGAAAATATTTGTAAAGCAAAGTATTTTTCTGTTGCCAACGCCCTTTTTTCATTGTAAAATGATTACAGTTTTCAGTCAACTGCCGCCGGAAAACGGCGGCCAAACAGGAGGAAAAGGTTTTGATAAAAAAATACCATCTTACTATTTTTTTCATCGTGTATTTCATGTACACATTCGCATCCAATTTTGTACATCCGGTGACCCCGGCGTTTTTGCAGCTGATCAACTGTTCCAGCTCTATGTTTGGCTTTGCCTTTGCCGCAATGGCTTTCGGACAGTTTATCACATCTTCCCTGTGGGGTAAAATCGGCGACAAAATAGGCTACGCCAGGGCCACCGCCTTCGGCTTTGTGGGATACGGCCTGTCTGCGCTGATTTTCTCCATGGCAAAAAGCTGGCACCTGGTTGTGCTGGGCCGCTTTATCGGCGGTATAGGCATAGCCGCCATACGGGTAAACAGCATGGCGTACCTTACAGCCATGGACGCCCCGGCAGAGGAGAGAAACAAACTGCTGGTAATCTACGCCTCCATGCAGTCCATCGGCGGTGCCTTCGGCTTTCTTGTGGGCGGCCTGATAGGAGATTACAGCGTTTATTATTCATTCTATGCCCAGTGCATAACTCTGGTGCTTATGGCCGTTATAACATACCTTTGCATAAAAGAGCACCCCAACTTTGTAAAAAGCAGCGAAAAGCTGAGCGCAAAGGATGTAAACCCCTTTGTATCCATATCCGCAGGCATGAAGCTGATAAACATAACCATAGCGGTTTTTCTGGTCAGCGCGTTTTTCTCAATGTTTGCCACCAGCGGCTTTGACCAGAACTTCAACTACTACCTGAGGGCCAAATTCAACTTTGCCCCGTCATCTTCAGGATTGTTCAAAGCGGTGGTGGGAATAATCTCCCTGGTAACCAACCTGACAATAAACATGTGGATAGTGCGAAAAACCAACATATCCAAATCAATGTGTGCAACAATACTGCTGTCTGCCGCGGCCATATTTGCAATGGTGATGTCCCCCAACCAGACATATGTGCTGATATTTGCGGTTGTCTACTACGGATTTTTTGCAATGTTCAACCCGCTGCAGCAGGCTGTTATGCTCAAAAACGATGACGCATCGTCAAAAGGCGCCGTGGCCGGGCTGTTCAATGCTTCCCGCAGTTTCGGCATGATGGCCGGCCCCACATTTGCCGGGCTGATATTCGATATCAATCCGGACTACGCCTTTATAGCTTTTGCGGTTATGCTTGTAATCTCGGCTGTAATATCATACATAAACTACCTGCAGTTGAAAAAAGCCGGCGTATATAAAGACTGACAAAAAAAGAGCTTTGACTTTGGGTCAAAGCTCTTTTTGTTTTATCTTGGATCGATGCCGGAAACGTCTATCATTTCCGGATAAGCTGTGCGTATTATTATTTTTTCTATTGCAAGAGGTTCGGCGTATTCAAGGTTTTCCTCATTTTTATACATATATACATAGTCGCTGTCGCTCATGTCGTAATCGTAAGATTTTGGCCATACGCTGAGGCTGTCAACTCTTCTTTCCTCATCATCCACAAGGGAATTTATGTACATTTCGGCGGTGTCACCTTTGTAGTGAACCTCCACACGGTAAGCCTCTGTAAGGCTGTCGTCCTGCTGCACCTGCACAACTGCATTGGGTCTGAAATCATTTTCGATGAATGTCAGATACCCTTCTATGTAAATGGTTTCGGAATAACTGCATTTTCTTGTTTCGTACAGAACCTCGGTGTTCATCTGTTCTATATAGGACGGGTAATCAACATACTCGAATGAGTCCCTGACTGAATAGTCATAAATAGAAAAACATACACCTGCGGCAACAGACAAACCCAGTACCGACCACAATATACCATAGCTTATTTTTGAAAACAGTTTCACAAAAGCCAGCTTTCCAAACAAGGCAGACACGCTTAAGGAAACCAAAGCCAAGCTAAACATCATCATTACATGGCCGGCGGGAAAAATCCCGGCATCTATGAATAAAATGCTTCTTTTGATGGTAAGAAACAATTCAAAAATCCCGGCGGTTGCCAAAGGAAATCCGACAATAAAAAAAAGAACTATTTTAAAAAAAGAAGCCACTTTTCCCGCAACTTTTTCCACTGTGTAATCACTCATACACATATCCTCCTTCTTACACAAAAAGTATAGCATAAGCCGGATGTTTTTTCAATATTGCTGTTTTGCTTGAAAAAAATATACAAATATAGTAGAATTGTATCACTATATTTTAGAGAAGAGAATTTAAATTGGCTAGAAAAAAGGAACTGAATGACGAACAGGTGGCAAAAGATATATACGCTGCCGCTGTTGAAGTACTGGAAGAACACGGGCTGGAAGGTGTTTCCGTAAGGAAAGTGTGTGACAAGGCCAAGATTTCCACCGGTACTTTCTATAATTTTTACCCCAGCAAGCAACACCTTATGGCAAGGCTGGTGGACTATATGGAAAACTATTACAAATACGATGTGGTCCCGTTTTTGAAAGGCACAGCACTGGAAAAACTGAAACAGGCCGCCATGGCTTATATAACCAGGATAATACGCCGCGGGCCGGGGTATGCCAAAACCAATATAGACTACACAAACAACGACCATATGACAATGGACAGAGAAAAGAATTTGTATCGTTTTCAGGTATTTTCCCGTCTGGCTGTGGAAGGCGTGGAAAACCATGAGATAAAGCCAGCCTATGCACCCGACGACATAGCCAACGCCATGCTGTCTGTCTGCCGCGGGCTTTCACTGACTTACACCACTTTAAACGGAGATATTGACATTTTGTCGCTGGCTGACAAAACTTTTGATATAGTTATAGAAGGCCTTAAATACAGCACCGCTGCCGCCAGCGCAAAATAAATGATAAAGGTGTCTTATAATGAGTTATGTTATAAAACGCATATCTGAAATACCCTGTATGAAAGAACGCGCCGCCCGCTGGTTCTGCGAAAAATGGGGCATTCCCCGGCAGGCTTACCGGGAAAGCATGGACGAAAGCATAAAAGGTGCAGATGTGCCCAGATGGTATCTGGCGCTGGAAAATGACAGGATAATCGGCGGTATGGGTGTGATACAAAACGATTTTCACGAAAGAAAAGACCTGTATCCCAATGTATGCGCCGTATATACGGAAGCGGACAGGCGCGGACTGGGCATAGCCGGCCGGCTGTTGGAATTTGTATGCAACGACATGCAAAGCCTGGGAATTGACACGCTGTACCTGCTGACCGACCACACCTCTTTTTACGAGCGTTACGGCTGGCAGTTCCTGTGTATGGTGCGCACAGAAAACCGGGGTGAAATGGCCAGGGTGTATGTTCACAAGCAAAACCAATAGCACAAAAAATAAAAAGCGCGTTTTAAACGCGCTTTTTGTTTATCTCTTTATCAAAAGTCCTATCGCCGCACCCAGCAGTAAAAATGTGCTGAAGGGAGCCATAACGCTGATTATACTGTATGCATAATACCAACCCTTATCTGCCCTGGTGCCAACTTTGGCATAAAACCATGCACAAAGGTGAAACAGCACCCACACGCTTAGAACTGCCACAGAAAAATCCTTTTTTTCCTTTCGGCTTCTCACCCGCACAAGGCTGAGAAAAATGCCGGCAAGCAGGCCCAATACAGCTATGGTGATGTTTGAAAAGGTGAAAAAGTCAGAAAACATTGTTATTTCGTGAAAAAATATATTCTGCAACATTAAAAACACTCCTTCCTCAAAAGGGGGCGATATTCAGTTTACTATATAATAACACAAAATTGTGAAAAAAACAAAAACCCTTGGGCTGTTGCCCAAGGGTTTGGTGCCGGTGGTCGGGGTCGAACCGACACGGTATCACTACCACAGGATTTTGAGTCCAGCACGTCTGCCAATTCCATCACACCGGCTTATTTATAAAGCTTATTTATTATACTATATAATTTTTGAAAAATCAATAGTTTTTTTCAAAAAAAATTAAAAGGGGCGGAAATACCGCCCCCCGGAAAATCATCAGATATCTACGCCCAAAATCCGTTTGGCTGCGATACCAACCGCAAAGGATATGACAGCAACGCTGATGCTGATGCCCGCCATTTCCATAAACCTGGACCTGAAGGGCATATCCTGCGCTACAGATATGTAATATGTGAAGCCGGCTATTATAAGTATAACAGTCAGCAGCATCATAACCAGCGCCGGTATGTACATGGAGCTTTCAAACAGGATATACGGCAGTATCAGCAGTACCACTGTTATCAGATAGGCTATACCGGTGTATGTACAGGATTTCAGCGCGTCGGTACGGCCCTCGCTTTTAGCCGCCAAAAATTCGCTGGAGGCCATGGAAAATGTGGCAGATATGCCTATTATCAGCCCGGACAATGCGATGAGGCGGGTGTTCTGCATGGCAAAGGTAAAACCGGCCAGGGAACCTGTAAGCTCTACCAGCGCATCATTGAGCCCCAGTACCATACTGCCCACATACTGCAATCTTTCCTCGTCCAGCATGTCCAGCAAAGCTTTTTCATGCTCTTCTTCCTGGCGTTTTATCTCGCCGGCTTCGGCCACTTCCGCCGCCAGTATTTCATATTCGTCCTGGGCGTTTTCCTCGCCGTTTTCCATCAGTTTTACCGCAAAGGTAAAGCCAAGCACAGCCGCCAGAATTTTAAATTTCAAAACCTTCCACTTCTGCGGTTTCATCCGTGTGCCGGTGTAGCTTTTCCATATTTCATAGTGGGCCATCTCTTCACGGGCCAGGCGCATAAGCACCTGCTTGTTCTCCTCGCCTTTGGCAAACTTGGCAATCCGTGTGTAAATGGCGCTTTCCGTCATTTCATTCTGCTGCATTTTTTCCATTATGGCAACAGCCTGCCTTGATAATTTTTTCTCCATCATTTACTCCTCATACAACTCTTTGTACTCTTCGTACAGCATAGAATAAATAAAACTGTCCAACACCTGACCATCGTACCTGACAAACTCTTTGCGCAGACAGCCTTCGCGGACAAACCCGCATTTTTCCAGTACCCTCTGGGAGGCTTTGTTGCCTGTAAAGCATGCGGCGCTGACCACATCTGCACCAAGGTTTAAAAAAGCGTGGCGCATAGCCTTTTTTACGGCGGCAGGCATTATTCCCTGCCCGCGGTATTCCGGCGCAAGTATATAACCCAGCATATACCGGCGCGGGTTATAGCGGTGTGTATCCTTTGAAACAGATATAAAGCCCACTGTCTGTATATTGTCTTTCAGCACAATGGCAAAGGCGTCACGGTCGGCTGTCATTTTGTCCATAAGCGCCCGGGTCTGCCGGAATGTGCGTAGCGGTTTTACACCGCAGTCCAGGCAGGACTGCCGGTGGGAATAAATGCTGTAAATGCTGTTTGCATCTTCCCGGCACACACTGCGCAAAAATATATCCGCCAAAAAAACACCACCTGTCTGTATGTCAAGGTAATTATATATTATTTTGTTTTCGGGTGCAATAGAAAAATCCCGCTTATCCTGCCATATGCAATGTATTTATCAGCAGTACCCACACCAGGCCGTAATAGGCGACCACCGCCGCCAGGTCGTTTACTGTTGTAATCAGCGGACCGGAGGCCACAGCCGGGTCAACTCCTATTTTTTTGAAAAACATGGGTATGACCGTTCCGGTAATTCCGGACACCACGATGGCCAGCACCAACGACATCCCCAGACAGCCGGAAACCGCAAAGGCAAAGGGCAGGCTTTTGCCTTTGACGGTGAATATGTAAATTCCTATTCCTATAAAAGCCAGCACTCCCAGCAGAACACCGTTGGCCCGGCTGGTCTTGGCCTCTTTCACCACCAGCTTCAGCTTGTCTTTCACCGATACCTGTCCGTCTGTCAGCACCCTTATGGTAACAGCCAGCGACTGCGTGCCCACATTGCCGGCCATGTCCAGTATCAGCGACTGAAAACATATTGCAATGGGCAGCCGGGCAATAACCCCTTCAAAGGCGCCCACAACACCGGACACCACCAGGCCCAGGCACAGCAAAGCCACCAGCCAGGGCAGGCGTTTTTTCATACTCTGGGTCACCGGTTCGTTTAAATCCTCTGCATCGGTAAGACCGCCCAGCTGTGCATAGTCCCGTTTTATCTCTTCATCATACGCATCTATTATACTTTTGGCGGTTATAACACCCAAAATATGATTATCCTCCGACAGGACCGGAATGGAATCTTCATAATATTCACGCAGGGTGTCCAGGCATTCATCGGTTTTTTCAAAAGCATAAACATACGGATAGGAAGTGATGATAAGGTCTTCCAGGTCGGTGTTTTCCCTGGCCGTAATAAGGTCTTTCAGGTCTATGGCTCCGTAAAAAACGCCCACATCGTCCAATACATAAATTGTGTATATATTGTCATTGTCAGCCGCCTGGCTGATAAGGCTGCTCATAGCCTGTTTTACGGTATAGCTGCTTTGTATCCGTATATAGTTGGTGCTGAGCTTGCTGCCTATCTCATCTTCCGAATAGGATGACAGCAGCAGCACGCTGCGCTTGCTGTCTTCGTCCATAAGGCTGATTATCAGCTTTCTTTTTTCTTCATCTGTTTCGCTGAGGGCCTCCAGCAGATACTCGTCATCCATATACCGCAGTATCCCGGCGGCTTTCAGCGGGCTGAGTTCACTTATGTACAGCGGAAAATCGTCGGTGTATTCCAGTATTTCCGCCATCTCTTCGTTTGACACCAGGCGATAAATTTTTTCCCTTTCGCTTTTGTTCAGCTGTTCAAAAGCGTTGGCGATGTCATTGGCATGATAGCCTGACAGCATCTCGCTGATAATCTTCGGCGATTTTGTGCTGCGCATTATCTGTAAAATTTTTGATGTGTAATCACTTTTTTCAAAGGCGCCGTAAGCGTCTTTTCTGATCATTTCTCTCATTTCGGGTTTCCTCCTGTTATACAAAACGGTTATTTGCGGTATAAAGGCAGTAAACTGAGCGATAAAAAAAGTTGGCCGATGCTGCAAAAATAAGCAATGCAAACAATCGGCCAACAAGAAACCCGTCTGAGCAGGAAGCTACAACATACAGGCCGGCCGTTTTTGCAGATATATTTTTTTCACATCGCAGTTATTGAAAACGCAACTTCGAGCGCTACTGTCACAGCCGTCCATATATTTCACTCCTTTTCTTGATTTTAGCTTTTAAATTTTACCAGCAAAAGATGAAATTTTTGTGAAACTTTGTCTTTCGCTGTTATTTGTTGTTTATGTCATAAACTTTCTGTGCTGACATAAGCACAGCGGCCCTGGACGCGGCAAAGCTGGTACCGCCCTGCATATAGGCTATATACGGCCGGCGCAGCGGTGCGTCGCAGGAAAGCTCTATTGAAGAACCCATTGTAAAGGCACCGGCAGCCATTATAATCTGACTGTCGTAGCCGGGCATGTCACCCGGTTCCGGGGCGGCAAAGCTGTCTATGGGAGAGCCTGCCTGTATGCCGCGGCAGATGGCTATTACATTTTCCCGGTTCTGGGCAGAAATGCTGGTGATTATATCATTTCTGTCGTCCTTGTAAGAAGGCTCGGTTTCAAAGCCCAGTTTTTCATAAAGGCATGAAGCGTAGATGCTGGTTTTCAGCGCGTTGGCTGTTATCATAGGTGCAAAATAAACACCCAGGTACATCTCGCGCATAACATCCAGGCTGCATCCTATTTCCCTGCCTGTGCCCGGCGCGGTAAGACGATGGCCGCACAGTTCCACCAGGTCTTTGCGTCCGGCTATATACCCGCCGGTGGGGGCAATTCCGCCGCCGGGGTTTTTGATAAGCGAGCCCATTATCAGGTCTGCGCCGTACCGCAGCGGTTCCCGGGTCTGGGTGTATTCGCCGTAGCAGTTGTCCACCATAACTATAATGTCCGGGTTTGCCTCTTTTGCGGCATCGGATATCTGTTTTATTATATCCAGGCTGAGAGCTTTTCTTTTGGCGTATCCGCGGCTGCGCTGTATATAGCACACCTTGGCATCGCGGCAGCCTTCCTTTATCTTTTCAATATCAGGCAGTGAGCCGGGCAGCAGGTCGCACTGGTCATATTTCACGCCGTATTCCATCAGGTTGCCGCATTTGGAGCCGTCTATTCCTATAACGCCATGAAGTGTATCGTAGGGTGTGCCTGTGGCGCAGAACATTTTGTCCCCGCTTCTCAGAACGCCGAACAGGGCAACTGTCAGCGTATGGGTACCACTCATAAAATTATATCGGCACAGCGCGTCTTCGGCGCCTACTATCTGTGCAAAAAGTCTGTCCAGACCGTCGCGGCCTTTGTCGTCATAGCCGTAGCCGGTGGTGCCCACCAGGTGCCGGGCAGATATGCCGTTGTCTATAAAGGCTTTCAGCACCTTCATCTGGTTGTAGTCGCTGATGCTGTCAATTCTTTCAAAATACGGACGGCATTCCTCCATAACTTCCTTGTCCAGCCGTACCAGCCGCGGTTTTATATCAAAAAAATTCTCTATCATAAATTATCATTCCTCATTTTATACAAATAAATGTTGTGCCTGTGGCTGAAACCCAGCTTTGTGTAATAGTCTTTCAGCCGGTCCTCGCACATAAGCACCACTTTTTTGCCGCCGCTGACGGCAGCTATATGCCTTATCACCCGGGCGGCATAGCCTTTTTTCCTGTGGGCAGGCGCAGTGGAAACAAAAGTGATGTACACGCTGTCGCCGTAGTCGCAGGCAAAAGCGGCCGACACCGTCTGCCCGTCTTTGTTCAGGCAATAGGCATGGCCCAGGTTTTTGTTTATTTTTCGGGCAAAGGAGGAGTACACCATATCAAAGCTGACATCCTCGAAATTCCGGGCGCAGAAAGAGGCAAATCCGTATATGTTCTCATCGCAGATTATTCCGTCGCTTTCTTCTGCATTTCCGGCGTATTCCATAAGGCTGAGGGCCTGCTTTGGGAAGGTGCACAGATTATCCTGCCGGCTTTCCAAAAAGTAAACGCCCATAAAAGAGCAGAAAGCAAGCAGGCTTTCCTTCTGATGCTCCCGGACAATGCCCGCGCAGGAAAGATTGGAACCGCTGAGCATCAGGTTAAGGTTTTCATAACAATAAAAATTGTTAAGGTCTACATCCTTTGCCGCCAGGTATTCACAATACAGTTTTTGGCCCAAAAAGCCGCTGTCCTGCAAAAAATTATCCTCAAAACGCTTTATATCTGCACCGGCTGTGGTAATCATAGCCGGTTTACCAGCCTTTTGAAATGCCTGCCGCGCTCTTCAAAATTGGCGTACAGGTCAAAACTGGCCGAGGCCGGACAAAAGCTGACTATATCGCCGGAAGATGTATTTTCATACATCAGCTGTACAGCCTGCCCCATATTTTCGGCGTGGAGTATTTTTATACCGCTTTTTTCAAAATCCGGATGCTCCCTTACCACTTTTTCTATCTTCGGGCCGGTCTGTCCCATCACAACCAGCAGTTTGACATGGTCGATGATAGGCTGTGCCAAAGGCTCGTATGGTATTTTCTTGTCATAGCCGCCGGCTATGATGCAGATTTTCTGATCAAAGCTGTTCAGGCCTGCTATCGTCCTGGTGGGGCTGGTGGCGATGGAGTCATTGTACCACTGCACGCCGTTCAGGTTTCTCACCGGCTCTATGCGGTGTTCCACGCCTTTGAACTCTTTTGCGACCTTCTCCATAATCTGTACCGGTACATCACTCTGCACAGCACAGAAAGCCGCAAGAAGGTTTTCCAGGTTGTGTTTGCCGCGCAGGCCGACACTGTCCTGATGTACAATTTTCTGCCCGCCGACACACAGCCAGCCGTCGCCGTCAATATATCCGCTGCCGTCCATGCCGGACAGGTCTGACAGGCGCGAAAAGAACACACATTCTCCCTTTACATCCTTCTCCATTCCGCGGCTTACCCGGTTTTCATATCCCAGCACAGCCCTGGAGTTTTCCTTCTGGTACAGCAGTATATTGCGTTTGGCGTCTATATACTCCTGCATATCCTTGTGGTGATCCAGGTGGTTTGGGGTTACATTTGTCACAACCGCCACATCCGGGGACTGCCTCATGGATATCAGCTGAAAACTGGACAGCTCCACCACCGCCACATCTTCCGGCTTCACTTCACAGGCTATGGGCAGCAGGGCTTTGCCTATGTTTCCGCCCAGATGCACCGTTTTGCCGGTCTCTTTCAGCATTTCGCTTATCAGAGTGGTGGTTGTGGTTTTGCCGTCCGAGCCGGTCACCGCATAAATTTTACAGGGGCAGACAGAAAAAAACAGCTCCATTTCGCTGCTTATTTCCACGCCTTTTTCCTTCTGCCGCACCAGCCGCGGAGTGTAGTATTCAAAACCCGGAGTACGCATTATCAGCTGCTGGCCTTCCAGGCCGTCCAGATAGTTTTCCCCCAGGGAAAGTTTTATATTTTTCTGCTGCAAAACCTGTGCGTATTCGCCGAAATCTTCCAGCTTTTTCTTGTCACACAAAGTGACAACAGCGCCATAGTCTGCAAACATTTCAATCAGTTTTTTGTGGCTGACGCCTGCGCCGATAAACGCCACTTTTTTGCCGCTCAGGGAATTAAAAAATTCTTCTGCCCTGTTTTGCATAAAAGCACCTCTTTCCAAATATCATTAAAAGGACCGTAATTTGTTTACCTTACATAAGTATTATAATGTGTAAACAGCCTTATATCAACCTTATATGTAAAAAGTTACAAAATTATTTTTAAAGTTGCATATTCTATTGAAAATCAAAACTTTCAGTGCTAAAATTATGAAATAATCTTGATGGGTTATATATCCGTCGATGTCCAAACCTTACATCGGCAAAAAAATAATTTATATAGGAGGGATATTATGAAGGTTGATTTTGACAGCATGTTCGGAGCAAAAGTCTTTAACGAAAAGATGATGAAGGAGCGTCTGTCCAATAACGCTTACGAGTCTTTGCGCAAAGTAAGAGACGAAGCAATGATTTGGGATCCTTCTGTTGCCGATGAGGTTGCAGAAGCCATCAAAACATGGGCTCTTGAACAGGGAGCCACACATTTCGTTCACTGGTTTTCACCGCTTACCGGCACAAACAGCGGCAGACACGATTCGTTCCTTGACGGAGTTGATAAGGAAGGAAGGCCTATCATAAATTTCTCCGGAAAAATGCTTTCCAAAGGCGAAAGCGATGCGTCCAGCTTCCCGTCAGGCGGTCTGCGTTCTACATTTGAAGCCAGAGGCTATACAATCTGGGATGCCACCAGCCCGTGCTTTGTAATAGGCACAACTTTGTACATCCCCACTGTTCTGGCTGCATTTACAGGCGAGTCCCTGGACCAGAAGGCCCCGTTGCTGCGTACCACCCAGGCTTTGAACAAACAGGCCCTGAGAGTTTTCCATGCACTGGGATACTCCGAAATGAAATCCGTAAAACCCACAATGGGTGCCGAGCAGGAATACTTCCTGGTTGACAAGGAAGTTTTTGACAAGCGTCTGGACCTGAAACTGGCAGGCAGAACAATATTCGGTGCTATGCCGGCAAAAGGCCAGGAACTGGGTGACCATTACTACGGCAGCACACTGGAACGCGTAAGGGAATTTATGCGTGATGTGGATGTACAGCTGTGGCAGCTGGGTGTTCCGTCCAAAACAGAACACAACGAAGTTGCCCCCGGACAGTTTGAGGTTGCATGTGTTTACAGCCTTGCCAACATTGCCTGTGACCACAACCATATAGTTATGGATGTGCTGAGAAAAACAGCCCTCAGGCACGGTCTGGTATGTCTGCTGCATGAAAAACCCTTTACAGGTATCAACGGCAGCGGCAAACACAACAACTATTCTCTGGTGACCAGCGAAGGCGAAAACCTGCTGAACCCCGGAAAAGAACCGGAAAAGAACATAAAATTCCTTATTACTCTTGCGGCATTTATCAAAGGCGTTGACGAACACGCAGATCTTCTGCGTCTGGCTGCCACCACTGCCGGCAACGATTTCCGTCTGGGCGCCCACGAGGCTCCTCCGGCTATTGTTTCAATGTACCTGGGCTCCAGGCTGCAGAATGTGCTGGAAAGCATAGCCACCGGAAGCGAAGTAACCGAAGAAAGCAAAGAACTGCTTCTGGGCGCAAAAAGCCTGCCTTTGCTGAAAATAGACGAAAACGACAGAAACAGAACTTCTCCCTTTGCTTTCACCGGCTATAAATTTGAATTCCGTATGGTTGGTTCTTCCCAGCCCCTGGGCTTTGTAAACACTATAATCAATGCCCTGGTAGCCATCAGCTTCCGCGAATTTGCCCGCGAACTGGAAGCCGCCGAAGACCCGATGGCCAAAGCATATGAAATTGTCGGCAGAGAGTACATGGCCCACAAGCGTATACTCTTCAACGGCAACGGATATACCCAGGAATGGGTTGAAGAGGCACGGCGCAGAGGCCTGCCGAACCTGGATTGCACAGTAAAAGCAATACCGGCCCTTATCAAGCCCGAAAACATAGAATTCCTTAAACGCAGCAAGGCCCTGACAGAGGTTGAGGCACGCTCAAGATACGAAATTCTCTTCACCAGATACATTCAGAAGATCAACATCGAACTGAATGTGGCAAAACAGATGGTTGAACAGCAGATACTGCCTGCCGCCATCAGCTACTGCACAGAGCTGGCAAAGGGCAACTACTACTGCGAAAAAGCCGGCGTTGTCAGCGGCATAGCTGTAAAGAACCAGAGAGAACTGGCTGCATTGACAGACGAAGTATCTGACCTGTGCGAAGATATGAAAGCTGCCCACGCAGAGGCTATGGCCATCGAGAAGATGGAAGACTGCGCAAATGCCCTTTACCTGGTGGCAAAGGACAAACTTGCAGCTTTGAGAAGCAAGGTCGACCTGCTGGAAACAAAAATGCCGAAAGAAAAATGGCCTGTTCCCACATACTCTGATCTGCTTTTTGACTTGTAATAAAAATTACAGGCGGCTATGCCGCCTGTTTTTTTGTTTCTGTGACTTTTCTGTAACCGAATTTTAAGCAAATTATATTTATCCGTCAAAAAAATTATGGTATACTTAATAACATAATAATTTAAAGGTGATCCAATTGAGAAAAGCGTTAAACATTTTTACCGCCACTGTTATGGCATTTGTTTTTACCGCCTGCTCCCCTGCCGGCGGAATAACCACTTTTACCGCGGCAGTGGAAAATATGCCGTCAAATTTTGACCCGCAGATTGCTTCTGCTTCTGAAGACCTGCTGGTAATAGAAAACATATATGACGGCCTGTTTGAGAATATACACGGTGATGTAGTGAACAATCTGGCCGAAGATTATTCTGTTTCTTCTGACGGCAGAACATATACCATAAAAATAAAAGATGGCTGCACTTACATCTATAAAACAAACAACGACAGAAAAGACGAAGTGGATGGGCTGCCCGTCACCGCAGATGATTTTGTCTTTGCCCTGCAAAGAGTCTGCGACCCGTCCACACACTCGCCCTATATAGACGATTTTTCCAATATCAGAAATGCCCGGGCCGTCAAAAACGGTGCTTCACCCTCAACGCTGGGGGTATACGCTGCCGATGAATACACGCTGGTAATACAACTGGAAAAGCCAGACTACAATTTTATAGAAAAATTGTGCTCCAGTGCCGCTTTCCCGTGCAACAGGGACTTTTTCAACAGCTGCGGCGGCGCCTACGGGCTGAGCATTGAAAACATGCTTACCAACGGACCTTTCAGGCTGAGTTATCTGGACAGTGAAGGCGGAAATGCCACTCTGGTACGCAACCGGGAAACCGGCGGGTACTTATCCAGAATAAGGCTGAAGCTGGCCCGTCAGGACGAATTCCAAAGCCTGTACGAATCAGACAGCATCAGCGGATATTTTTCCTATGACAAATATTCCGGCGATACAACCTCCGTACAGGATTTTGACTCCTCTGTTCTCTGCCTTGTTTTCAACAGCCGGAAAACCGGTTTATCAAATGAAAACATAAGACAGGCTTTGTCATGGTATGCTTTCGGATTTACCAACTCCGGCGCCAATATGCAGGCTGTCAGTTCTGTAAATTCTATCTTTCCGGCGGCTGTTTCAATCGGCGGAAAGCCTGTAAACCAGGCAGTTGGCGGCCATACGCCTTCATATATGCGGCATGAGCCCAAAAGCCTTTTACAGCAAGGCATGAGCCGGCTGCGGATAACCAAGCTGGAGTCCATGACAGTACTCATGCCATCTGACAGCATTTATTCGCTGATTTACGAGAATATAAACCAGCTGTGGCAAAGGGACCTGGGTCTGTATTTTACCATAGAATATCTGCCGTCCTCGCAGATAAGCCAAAGGGTAAACCGGAAAGATTTTGACATTGCTTTTATGCCCTTGACTCCAAACAGCGATACCCCCTATGGTATACTGGAAATCTTTTCATTGTACGACCGGCAGGTCGCTGATTATACCCGGCAGGCCAAAGGCATGACAGACCAAACCGCCGCTGTTTCAGTGATAAAATCTGCACAGCAGAGAATACTGGAAAGCGCTTTGTGTGCGCCCATGGGCAGTGAATCCACATACTTTTACTGCAAAAGCTATTTCAAAGACATCTTTGCCAACCCATTTACCCGCGTAATAAACCTGAAACACACACAGGTAAACTGATTTAAATTTTAAAATGTGCCGCGATTTCAAAATCGCGGTATTTTTTTGTTGACAAATATACCCCCCTGTGGTATACTCTAAGTCAGAAAGGATACCAATAGGGGGTATAGGTATAAAAATGGAAAGAAAAAATCATATTGATGAAAATATAATAAAACGACTGTCAAAAATTGAAGGCCAGATACGCGGCGTAAAGGAAATGGGCATCCAGGGGCGAACCTGCAGCGAAATCCTGACCCAGATGTCCGCAATCCAAAGTGCTATTGCACAGGTTTCAAAGCTCATTATGCTGGACCACCTGGAAAACTGTGTGGTACGGGGCATACAGGAAGGCGATGTGGAAACCACTTTAAAGGACTTGAACAGTATTATAAACCAATATTCCAAAATGAAATAAGATTTTAAGAGGTGAGTATTATGGAAAAGACATTATTGAAAAAGGAACAGGCAGTGGAATGTTCCTGCGGACATGACCATGGACATGAACACAGCCACGGCGACGAGTGCTCCTGCGGTCACGACCACAAACACGAACACAGCCACGGCGACGAGTGCTCCTGCGGTCACGACCACAAGCATGAACACAGCCACGGCGACGAGTGCTCCTGCGGCCACGACCACAAACATGAACACAGCCACGGCGACGAGTGTTCCTGCGGTCACGACCACGAACATGAACACAGCCATGGTGATGAATGCTCTTGCGGTCACGACCACGAACACGAACACAGCCACGGTGATGAATGTTCCTGCGGTCACGACCACGGACATGAACACAGCCATGGTGATGACTGTTCCTGCGGTCACGACCATGGACATGAGCACAGTCATTCCGGCGTTTCACT
>CALWZO010000051.1 GCA_944386045.1 uncultured Clostridia bacterium
GAATTTTTTTAGGAAAATTTGTAATTTTGGGTTCGTTTAATATATTATCACATATTTTGTATTTTTCTATGGTAGTTTTTTGCTTTTTGATGTACATTTTTATTCTTGAAAAATATCTATATGCAAACTGCACAGTAAAGTATTTCTTTATATATAATAAGTGACAAAAGCCGGTGTCAATTATTGAAAGGCTGTAAATATATCTTATAATATTGTTATATAAACTTATGGAGGAATGTTATGCGCGCCAGCGGAATTTTGTTGCATATATCAAGCCTGCCTTCTGAGTACGGCATAGGTTCTTTTGGCAAGGAGGCCTATAATTTTATAGATTTTTTACGGCAAAGCGGCCAAAAATTCTGGCAGATACTGCCGCTGGGGCCCACGGAGGGCAACAGCCCTTACCAGCCGGTATGCTGTTTTGGCGGAAATTATTATTTTATTGATTTGGAAATTCTGGCCGGACGGGGGCTGCTGGCAGACCGGGATCTGGCCTGGGCGAAGTTTGAAAGCGAAAGGGTAGATTACACCCGTGTAAGGCAGGACAGAAAAAAGCTGCTGCTGAAAGCCTTTGAAAAATTCCGGCAAAATGTTCCTGACGATTTTGAGCACTTTTGCGAAACAAACAGCTACTGGCTGGAAGATTTCGCGGCATTTTCTGCCCTGCGTGACAAGTTCGGGCCCGGATGGCGTATGTGGCCCCGGGACCTGGCTTTTCACAAAAATGACGCTGTAAAAGAATTTTGCCGTGAAAACCGGGAGGATATAGCCTTTTATAAATTTTTACAGTATGAATTTTTCCGTCAGTGGTCAGCCCTTAAACATTATGCAAACACAAAAGGGATAAAAATAATCGGAGATATGCCCATATACCCTTCTGATGACGGAAGCGACATATGGGCCAGGCCGCAGCTTTTCGACATTGAGCCGGATCTTTCTTTAAAAAATGTGGCCGGTGTACCGCCTGACGCTTTCTCCCGGGAGGGGCAGCTGTGGGGCAATCCGATATATAACTGGACAGCTCACCGACGGGACGGATACGACTGGTGGAAAAACAGGATAAGTTATGCCATGGATATGTATGATGTGGTAAGGCTGGATCATTTCCGCGGTTTTGAAAGCTATTGGAGCATTCCGGGCACAGCACGGACAGCCCGGCAGGGCAGCTGGAAGCAGGGTCCCGGGGAAGAAATTTTCCGCCGGATATTTAGCGGTGACGATGATTTCAAAATAATCGCCGAAGACCTGGGCATTATCACCCCGCAGGTGCGCCGGCTGTTGAAAACCACCGGCTTTCCCGGCATGAAGGTTTTGCAGTTTGCATTCAACCCATGGGAAAATTCCGATTATCTGCCTCATAACACAGAAGAAAACAGCGTGATGTACACCGGCACCCATGACAACCTGACCATAAACCGGTGGTGGAAGAGCCAATCGCCGGAAAACAGGAAATTTTTTCTGGATTACGGAAACTGGAAAGACGAGGAAAACATTCCTGACAAGATGATAACCCTTGCTTTTATAAGCCGCGCAATGCTGGCCGTAGTGCCCATGCAGGACTGGCTGGGCCTGGGTGAGGAAGGTATAATGAATATACCGTCCACCATAGAAGGGAACTGGGAATGGCGCATGAAAAAAGAAGCACTGACCGACCGGCTGGCCCTGAGGATAAAAAGAAAAACCGAACTTTACGGCAGACGGAAATAACAAAAAGCACTTTTGAATATTGGACACCGGAGCAGATAAAACAGTATTTTATCTGCTTTTCGGCTTTTCCTTGTCTGCCGCCTGTCAAAATTTTGCCCCCGGCAACCACCGGTTGACATATCGTCAGCCGCAGCTGGTGGCGTGTCAACCGGCGAAAGTGCTATACTTTTCCCAACAGGAAAGGAGTATGCCAATGAAACTGTCAGAACGAATACAATATCTCAGAAAACAGAAGGGTTGTTCGCAGGAAGAGCTGGCGGACAAAATCGGCGTGTCCAGACAAGCCGTTTCAAAATGGGAGAGCGAACAAGCCTTACCCGACCTTGATAAAATCATTCTTATCAGTGAATTTTTTGATGTAACGACAGACTACCTGCTGAAAGGGACAGAGCCTGTCCAAAAAGACGCACCGAATTTCAGGGATAAGCCCAACACCAATATTTTTTTAATTGTGGGAACAGCTTTTAACCTTATGGGCATTATTATTTCATCAATGGTTTGGTACGAGAAGCGGTCGGCGGCTGCAACGGCCGCGGGGCTTGTCTTTATCGTGCTGGGATGCATGGTTTGGGGCATAGGAACAATTTCCTGCAAAGAAAAAATTATTTCTGAAGCCTGGCATACATTTTTGTTTATAAATATATGGACTATAATGTTTATACCACTGTCAGTCCTCTGCAATATGCTGGGTTGCGGCGTGCCTGCCCCATACCCCTTAACAGTAAATCCGCCCGTGAGTTTTGTTCTCTTTTGGCTGGTTTATTTCGCCGTAGGAATTATAACGGATTTTAAAATCACAAAAAGAAAAAATCGCTCCTAAAATGAGCATTGATGGTCCCTAACTTAGACTGCGGATGAGATAGCCGCAAAAACAAAAACACCACATATAAAAAAATAAAAGCCAATATTTTCATCCTCTTTCGAGTGCTCTGATTTTTGTGCATATCAAAAATTATAGCCGGGAACATTTTATAAATAAACAGTGCAGGAGCAAAACCTGCCGTTTACAATATAGCTGTATAATGTTTATAATTTTCCGGCTTCGGAGATGTGTTGATATCCCACTGTAAATTTCATCAAACTAAAAAAGGCGGCATAAGCCGCCTTTTTATTTTATTCTTTATTCATATCTCAGTGCGTCTATGGGGTTCAGTCTTGCGGCCTTACCTGCCGGATAAAAGCCGAAGAACACGCCTATTGCCATGGAAAACCGCACCGCCGCCATTATGGTGGGCAATGACACCGCCGCGCTGTATCCCAGCAGGTTTGCGCCCACATTTCCTATAATAAGTCCGACGCCCACACCCATAAGGCCGCCTATGGCGCATATTATCACAGATTCTGTGATAAACTGCATCATTATCGTCCCGTTGGTGGCGCCCAGCGCCTTTCGGGTGCCTATCTCTCTGGTGCGCTCTGTTATTGACACCAGCATTATGTTCATAACACCTATACCGCCCACCAGCAGGCTGATGCCGGCGATAACTGCTATGGCCAGCGAAACATTGGTCATCATATCAGTTACGCTTTCCACCATGCTTTCCATATTGGACGCGGAGGCAGTGTAGTTTTTGTTGGCGGAATACAGCGAGGCAAAAAACCTTTCGGTGGCATCGGTAAACTGCTGTGTATCGGTGGAAGCGGCGGGCACGACAGTTATGCTCTGATATCCGTCATCTGCACCGCTTATTCTTTTTGCCGTTGACAGGGGCATATAAACCGTCTGTGTCCGTGATGCGGAATCGCTTTCATATACGCCGACTATATAAAATACATACAGTCGCCCGTTTATTGTCAGGTCCAGTTCTTTTCCTATCGGGTCTTCGCCCGGCATCAGCCGCGAACACAGGCCAGAAGAAACAACACATACCTTCCTTTGCCGCCGTTCATCATCTTCCTTTAAAAATCTTCCGGTCAGTATATTGAGGCCATTGGCCGCGGCGTACTCGCTGCCGGCGCCCACTGCGTTTATCTGCTCTTCCGTCAGGCTGTACTGCGCCCGTCCGCTTCCGACGCTTTCGGTCCGGTATATATGGGAAATGTAATCGCCGTACGCCCGGCGGTATTCGGCTATCATGTCATCGCTTATAAGGTCTTCCCGCCGCGGCTGACTGCGGCCGAAAATAAAGTAGTTTCCGTTTCCCTGCCGGTTTTCATCACTTTTTTCCTCTATGCTTACGGTTATATTGCCGACGCCCATTTCCCGCATACTTTCACTTATTCCGTTGGTCATGCTCTGGCCGACGCTTACAATTCCTATAACGCTGCCTATACCTATTATAATTCCCAGCATTGTAAGCAGCGCGCGCATTTTATTGGCCCACAGCCCACTGATTGCCCGGGAAATATTTTCAAAAACCAGCATACTTTCCCCCTTTCATTTCGGATACTATACGCCCGTCTTTTATGGATACAATTCTCTGACATTCCTGCGCCAGCTGAGGTGAGTGGGTTATCAGGACAATGGTTTTTCCCTGCTTTTTGTGAAGGTCATGAAAAAGATCCATTATCATTCTCCCGGTTACGCTGTCCAAAGCGCCGGTGGGCTCGTCAGCCAGAATTATCTGCGGGTCGTTGGCCATACTGCGGGCTATGGCTACACGCTGTTTCTGACCGCCGGACAGCTCGTTGGGATTGTGCTTCATCCTTTCCCCCATGTCCACCTGTTCCAACAGCCGGCGCGCCCTTTTCATCGCCTTGTCTGCCGGTATGCCGGCATAAAGCATTGGAAGGCATACATTTTTTACTGCGCTGGTTCTTGATATCAGGTTGAAAGTCTGAAAAACAAAACCTATTTTCCTGTTGCGTATCCGTGACAGCTGTTTATCGTTCATCTGCCGTATATCCCGGCCTTCCAGCATATAACTGCCGCTTGTGGGGCGGTCCAGGGCACCTATTATATTCATCAGTGTGCTTTTGCCGCTGCCGGAAGCGCCCACTATCGCCACAAACTCTCCGCGGCTGACTGTAAGGTTTATATCCTGAAGCACCGGCAGCTGTTCGCCTCCCACTGTATATGATTTATATATATCTGTAAGTTCTATCAGCTTTTCCATAGCCACCTCAGCCTACCGGGCGCGCCTGCATGCCGCCGCTGGGTCTTCCGTATACAACCTGCGACATTTCACCGGAGCCCATCTGCTGCTCCTGTTCGTTTTCCTGTTCAAAAGTCATTGATGTGCTTTCGCTTTCATCGGCAGAAGAACGGACCACCATGCCTTCCTGCAGCCGGTCGGATATTATCTGAATATAGTAATCGGTTTCCATACCGGTTTCCACTGTAAGAGGCCGGAAAGTATCACCTTCCTGAACATATATCACTTTTTCGCCGTTTTCATTGGTGCCGACAGCATCTATCGGAACGACAAATATATTTTCTTTTTGACTTATGATGACTTCCGCCTTGGCGTTCATGCCTATCAGCAGACCGTGGTCTGTGCCGTTTATGGTAATTTCGGCGCTGAATGTGCCGTCAGAGTTCATATCTGTACCCGAAACAGGGGAAAGCTGTGAAACATACCCGGACAAGGTTTTGTCATTGGCGTCGCTGGTGATGACGCATTCCATGCCCAGTTCTATGTTCTGTATGTCATACTCTTCAAATGATGTGGATATTTTCAGGTTTTCCGTATCCTGTATAACTGCTATTGTGCCGTTTACCATATCTCCCACCTGGACATTCAGCTGGGTTATGGTGCCGTCAGAAATAGCTTTTATCGTACATTTCTCCAGCTGGTCATACAGTTTTTCCAGCTCGTCGCTGGTGGAGGCATTATCCAGTGTCTGTCTGGCGTTTTCGCAGGCAGTGACGGCGCTTTCATAGTTTTTCTCCCGGTTGTCCAGGTTTGTCCTGGCGGTATTCTCCCGGTTTTGCGCCCGGTCTGCCGCTTCTTTCAGCTGCCGGTAATCGGCAGCCCCTTTCTGTGTATTCAGCCGCTCCAGGGCAGCATCCAGCTCCCCTGACCGCTGGTCAAACCGGGTTTTGGCGCTGTCGTATTCTTTTTCGGCCCGCTGCTGCCGGGCTTCGTCATCCCCTGCCAGCGCCCGGTTATACCGTGCCAGTGCGATGTTTTTCCGGTTTTGTGCCCGCCGGTATTTTTCCCGGGCCCGGTCGTACTCGGCCTGCCGGTGGGATACCGCCGCCACCGCCGTGGCAAAAGCCGCGTCAGCTTTTTGAGATGCCGCCAGTGCCCGGTTGTACTCGCTTTCGGCGGCAAGGGCATTATCTTCGGCCGAGTTCATCCGCACAACCGATTTGTCATAGGCCGTCTGGGCCGAAGCGGTGTTCCGGCTGATTTTTTCCTTTTCTTCAGCTATGCTTTCCTGCAGGTCTTCATCATTCAGCAAAGCTATTGTCTGCCCTTCATAAACCTTGTCGCCCACCTGGACAGATATTTCCTCTATGCTGTAGCCGGACAGGTCTGCTGTCACATTGACGGTGCTGCTGCTTTCCACAGTGCCCGTAACAGTAACACTTTCGCTTAAAGATGTAAGGTGCAGTGTTGTGGTTCGCGGGTCGGCCGCTTTAAAGTCGGCGGCATCTGCTTTGGGCGTGTGTGTCACAGTCATTGCCAGCACTGCAACAGCCACAACGGACGCCGCCAGCGCCAGTCTTGTTTTTTTGCTTGTTTTCAGCTTCTCTGCGGCAGCCGCTGCTGCCTGCTTCAGTTTTTTCATAAAACACCTCTTTCAACAGTCTGCTTTATATTATAAATGCTGAAAGTGAACTGACGCTGAACACAAGGTGATATAAAAATGTTCTCACCTTAATGTTTTGTGAAGAACACAAAAAGGACCGCCCCGAAAGGCAGTCCTTTTTCCTTATTAAGACAATTTTCGACAGACTATCTGTCCAGCTTTTCGCATATATCCTCTATGGCCCGGGCCGCCTCACGCAGATCCCCGTTGGGATAGCCGGAGGCCTTTTTTATCACCGCCATAAGTTTTTCGGCCGCTGCCAGCAAAGCAGCATAAGCTTTGGATATTCCGCCGGCGGTTTTCGGCCTGGACACCACGGTTTTGGGTGCCACCCTGGTCTGCTGTCCGCTGACAAGGTCAAATGTATCGGTGTAATAGGGGCAGTAGACAGACCAGCCCAGCTCTTTTTTTATCTTTTCTTCAAAAACCGGGAGCACATCTGCATCGCCGTGCACCAAAAACAGTTTCTGCGGCCTGTTTTCAAACCCGGACAGCCAGCGCAGCAGGCCTTTCTGGTCTGCGTGTCCGCTGATGCCGTCCAGTTTTATAATATCGGCTTTTACCTCTATTGTTTCACCGAACAGTTTTACCTTTTTTACTCCGTCCAGCAGCCTTCTGCCCAGGGTGCCTTCCGCCTGGTATCCCACAAACACCACCGAGCTTTCCTCGCGCCACAGGTTGTGTTTCAGGTGGTGGCGTATACGGCCTGCATCACACATGCCGCTGGCCGATATGATAACCTTGGGCTCTTTGTCAAAGTTTATCTGTTTGCTTTCGTCAGAGGTTACGGTGGTTTTCAGCGTGGGGAAGTTTATCGGATCTATGCCGCTTTTCACCACAGCCATTGCATCGTCGTCAAAATATCCGTAGATATTGTCATCAAAAACCTTTACCGCTTCTATGGCCAGCGGGGAGTCCAGATATACCGGCACTCTGTGTCCTTTTATCATTTTTTTGGTGATTATATCGCGCAGGAAATACAGCAGTTCCTGTGTTCTGCCCACGGCAAAGGCCGGTATAACCACATTGCCGCCCCTGTCAAAGGTAGTCTGTACAACCTGTGCCAGCGCCTCGCGATAGTCCTTGACCACAGTGTGCAGCCTGTCGCCGTATGTGCTTTCGCACACTATATAGTCGGCATATTTTATAAACTGCGGGTCCTTTATCAGCGGCTGGTCAATATTTCCCACATCTCCGGAAAACACCACCGTTCTTTTTTCGCCGTCTTCTTCTATGTTGACCTCTACGGCCGCAGAGCCCAGCAGGTGTCCCACATCGTGGAAGCAGGCCGTTACGCCGGGACACACCTGTACAGTTTCCAGATAATCAACGCCCCTGAACAGTTTCAGCACCGCCATGGCATCTTCCGAAGTGTACAGCGGCTCCACCAGTTTTTTGCCGCTTCTTTTGTTTTTTCGGTTTTCCCATTCGGCGTCCTGTTCCTGTATATTTGCAGAGTCCATCAGCATTATCCTGCACAGGTCCGCGGTGGCCTCGGTGGAAAAAATCGGCCCGTCGTACCCGCCTTTTGCCAGCAGCGGCAGATATCCGGTATGGTCAATATGGCTGTGGGTCACCAGCACTGCATCCACCTGCGCGGCGGATATGGGCAGTGCGTAATCCACATCTTCTTCCTGGCCCTGCCTCATGCCATAGTCTATCAGGATATTTTTGCCGCATGCCTGCAGCAGATGCACCGAACCGGTGACTCCATGGGTCGCGCCTATAAATTGCAGTTTCATATTTTCCCCTTTCTGCCTTTATCAGGGCATAGATTTATTTTTTCTCCTTTTAAGGGATTTCAAAACAGATTTTACAAAAGCCAGCAGCGGCATGCCGTTGACTGCCACTATAACCAGGGTTATAACCGTCGCAATTATCCGCCAGCCTTTAAGTTCGTTTACCATAACATAAGACAGCGCCCCCATCAGAGTACAGTTAAGGGCCATAAACAGCGGCGAAACATTTATATTTATATATTTTTTCGTGCCGGCCGCACGCAGTACAAAAACCAGAACATAACTGACAAATGTGGCAACGGCCGCCCCCTGCGCCTCCCATTTGGGTATCAGCAGCAGGTTGAGCACTATGTTGGCGGCGGCGCCTGCCATCATGGTATAAAGGTTGGACCTGCCGTTTTTCTGCACCATATAAATGCTGGACATAAATGATGAAAAGCAGGAAAACACCGTGGCCATGATAAGCACCGGTATATATCTCCAGGACTCGTAATAAGCCCGGTCAACCATAAAGCCTATTATAACTCGGCAAAGCAGTATCAGCCCGGCACCGGCCATAAACACTATGCCCTGATAGGCCCTGAAAACATTTTTAAAAAACGCCCGCGGGTTTTTGCCCCGGCCTTCCTTTACCGCCGAAATCTGCCACGCCTCGATAAACACGGTGGAAAAAAGGTTTACGATTGACGGTATTTTATAACTTATGGCATATATGCCGCCTGCGGCCCGGCCTACAATGGCAGTGACCAGGTATCTGTCCGACACATTGGTTATCCACCAAAAAATACCTGTGGGTATCAGGGGCAGGCAGTATTTCAGCATCTCTTTGGCCAGCGGTATATATTTTTTGGACGGGTGGAAATATCCCCATGCACCGCTGACAACAGACAAAAACACAAAACTGATGAAATCTGCGCCTATGGTGGCCAGGACATAACCCAGCGCGCCCATTTTCAGCTTTGTCAGAAACAGGTAAACCAATATCAGTGTATTCACGGTGGCCATAATTCCGTCCACTGCATACAGGCGGGTATAGGTTTTGGCCCTGGCAAACTGCTGCACCAGCGTCCTCAGGCAGCTGCACAGCAAATAAAGATACAGCAGCGGCACCGAAAATATAAATTTTATCCTGACAATCAGCGGATAAAACCGCAGCAGGATGACAAAACCTGCCAGATATGTCAGCGCGCCGCTGGTAAAAACTCCGCTTTTGGAATAGTTTTTGTCCAGGCCGAAACGGATTATGCTGTTGGGCACGCCCAGGGAAACCAGCGGTATCAGCAGGTTGGCCGTCTGGGTCATCAGGTCAACGGAGTTGAACCGGTCCGGCGTCAGGACGGCGGTGTATATGGGCATCAGCAAAAACACAAGGAATTTGCTGCTGAATGTACTTATAAAAAACAGTCCTGTGTTGGACAACAAAAATTTATATTTACTGTTCAATATTTATTTTCCTTTTCTCTATCCCGCCGGGGCGGTTATATTATTATGTTATTATTACTAATTATATAATTATACGCCCCGTTTTACAAGCAGATAAAAAAACCTGTATGTTTTTCTCCCCGGATATTTTTTTGTACAACAGGTATATATTTGGCCCAAAAACAAAGAAAATATTTGTACCCTTCGCTTTATTTAAAATCACAGTTTAGAAATTGAACTCAATATTTTGTATAAATCGACGGTGTTTTTTCATTTGACACACAATATATAGTAAGAGTATAATTGTTTATGTAATAAGGCAGAAGAGGATGAGAGAATGATAAACGGTATAGTAAAACGCGACGGTCGCGTTGTTATGTATGATATAAGCAAAATCAAAATGGCCGTGTTAAAAGCCATGGAGGCCTGCGGAACTCCGGATTTTGAAAAAGCCGACGATGTGGCACGCAATGTGGAAAACCATTTTATCGCCATGGGCGGCAACATCACCCCCACCGTTGAAGAAATTCAAGACCGGGTGGAGGTGCGGCTGATGCAAAGCGGCCTGGACGCAGTGGCAAAAAAATATATTCTTTACCGCGCGGCCAGAAACAACATCCGCGAAAGAAACACCAGCCTGATGAAGATATTTGACGAGATAACCTTTTCCGACGCCATCAGCAGCGATGTAAAAAGGGAAAACGCCAACATCGACGGGGACACACCCATGGGCACAATGCTGAAATACGGCAGCGAAGGCGCCAAGGATTATTATCTCAAATTTCTGCTCAGCCCCGACCAGGCGCAGGCGCACCGCGAAGGATATATCCATATCCACGATTTCGACTTTTACGCGCTGACAACCACCTGCACACAGATAGACATCAAAAAGCTTTTCAAAGACGGCTTTTCCACCGGTCACGGTTTTCTGAGGGAGCCCAACGATATACAAAGCTATTCCGCCCTGGCCTGTATAGCAATACAGTCCAACCAGAACGACCAGCACGGCGGACAGAGCATAGTAAACTTTGACTACGGCCTGGCCGACGGCGTGGCCAAAACCTACCGCAAACTGTATCTGAAAAATATAGTAAAATGCTGCGAAATTCTGGACTGCCCCATAGACTATGAACAGCTGAAGGCAGTCAGCGGCCGGATACGGGAAGAATGCGGCCGCGGCCCGGCACTGAAAGCAGACGAAGAATACCTGCGCCGGGAGCTGAAAGCTTTGACAGAGATGACCGGCGACGAGGCGGTGGCAAAAAAGGCGCAGAAATACGCGCTGAAAAAGACCGAAGGCGAAACCGACGCCGCCACCTATCAGGCCATGGAAGCGCTGATACACAACCTTAACACCATGCATTCCCGCGCCGGCGCCCAGACCCCTTTTTCTTCCATAAACTACGGTATGGACACCAGCCCCGAAGGCAGAATGGTAATGAAAAATGTACTGCTGGCCACCGATGCCGGCCTGGGTCACGGAGAAACACCTATTTTCCCGATACAGATTTTCCGTGTAAAAGACGGCATAAACTACAACCCGGGCGAGCCCAACTATGACCTGTTCCAGCTGGCCATAAAGGTGAGCGCCAAAAGGCTGTTCCCCAACTTCTCCTTCCAGGACGCGCCATTTAACCTGGAATATTACGACCCCAACGATGTGCGCACCGAGATAGGATATATGGGCTGCCGCACCCGTGTTGTGGCCAACCACTATGACCCGTCCAACCGGATAACCTATTCCCGCGGCAACCTCAGCTTTACATCAATCAACCTGCCCAGGCTGGCAATAGAGGCCAAAGGCGACGAAGAACGGTTTTACAACAGCCTGAAAAAATACATGGAGCTGTGCTCAAAGCAGCTGCTGGACAGGTTTGCAATACAGAAAAAGAAAAAGGTACGCAACTTCCCGTTCCTTATGGGACAGGGCGTGTGGCTGGGCAGTGACAACCTGGGCGCAGATGACGAAGTGGGCGAAGTGCTGAAACACGGCACACTGTCCATCGGCTTTATCGGCCTGGCAGAAACTTTGACCGCCCTGTACGGCCACCATCACGGCGAAGGTGAAGAGTATCAGAAGAAGGGCCTGGAAATCATTGGCTTTATGAGAAAATTCGTAGATGACATGAGCGAGAAAACCGGCCTTAACTTCACACTGCTGGCCACCCCGGCCGAAGGTCTTTCCGGAAGATTTATCAAAATGGACAAAAAGCGCTTTGGCATAATTCCCGGCGTCACAGACAGGGATTATTACACAAACAGCTTCCACATTCCGGTTTATTACGAAATTTCCGCCTTTGACAAAATCCGCCTGGAGGCGCCCTACCACGCCTTTACCAACGCCGGCCATATAACCTATGTGGAACTGGACGGAGATGTCAGCCAGAACCTGGAAGCCTTTGAAAGCGTGGTAAGAGCCATGAAGGAACGGGGCATCGGCTACGGCGCAATAAACCATCCTGTTGACCGCGACCCGGTGTGCGGCTACAACGGAATTATCGGCGATGTATGCCCCCGCTGCGGCAGACGCGACGGCGAAGGCGTACCGCTGGAAAAACTGCAAAAACTGGGCTTATACAAACATCTTAACGCTTCCACCCTGGGCCAGTGCGGCAATCCGGAGGAAGAAAAAGACAGAATTGTAAACCCTTTATATTAAAGGAGGATATATTATGAATTACAATCCACAGACAGGTTTAGTAGGCGAAGGAGTAAAATTTGAAAGAATTCGCCGCATCACAGGATATCTGGTAGGTACAGTTGACCGCTTCAACAACGCAAAGCGCGCAGAGGAAGCAGACAGGATAAAACACACTGTATCAAGGCAAAATTCTTGCACAAAACAGTAATCTGTGATATAATAAAGTGAATAAAACTCAGGTTGAGAGAACTGGTTTTAAAAGCAAAAAAATAAGAGGGCTACCACCCTCTTATTTTTTTATTTTTTATACCGACAGGTCCCTTTTTTCAAAATACACTGCCGCACCCCGCACAAGCGCCAGGCTGATTACAGCCATCAGGGCATTTTGCACAGCGACGCTTTCGCCGGCGGTTATCTTTGCCGCGTCAAACAGGGTATATGGTGTCAGATACTTTATATTTTCGGCTTTGCCGCCCATGTTGGCGGCCATATCTGCAATGTAAAAGGCCACCGGCAGTCCTGCACCAAAGGTGCAAAACTGTTTTGTTTCCGACGAAAAACACGCAGCGGCAAAAGATACACACATCACCATAAGCTGCATCAGCATACAGCTGAAGTTAAGCTGTATGTACAGGTTTATATCCAGCTGTCCGCCAAACATTATCCGGGCGCACACCACACCTCCGGCCGTGGACAGCGCAAACAAAACCAGCACAAACACCACCGCGCACGCCGCCTGGGTCAATACTATCTGCCTTCTGGTGCGGCCGCTGGTCAGCAGTGCACAGACCGAGCCGCTGTCTATATATTTCATCATCAGGCTGTTGGCGGCTATTATGGAAAAAATCATCGGGAATGCAGTCATTATAAATCCGTACAGGTATATGCCCATCCACTGCACCAGGTTTTCTGCCGCGCCGGACATGCCCATGGCGTCCATTATCCCCGGCATTATCTTCTGATATTCCGTCAGCATCCGGGAAAATTGGGGATTGTACATATACACTATTATGGCTGTATACATCATTATCACCGCCCATACAATCAGCAGCGGCCTGATACAGCTTTTTATATTCTGTTTTATCAGCGGAAGTATCATCTGTCCCCCTCCTTGTAAAAATGCAAAAACAACTCTTCCAGGCTCTGGCTTTTTATCTCTATGTCCACCGGGTCTGCCCGCGCCACCGCCGCCAGCACCGGCCCCGGATTTTGCCCGGCGTAAAAATGCACCCTGGCCCCCTGTACCTTTTCCACAGCAAAGGGCGCTTTTGACGCAAAGGCGGCCGCCCGCCGCCGGTCTTTGAACAGCACGGTGTATGATTTCTGCTTTTTGGTGGCAAGGGCCGCCATGCTTTCCACGCTTACCAGCCTGCCGTCTTTGATTATCGCCACGCGGTCGCAGGTTTTTTCCACCTCTTCAAATATATGGCTGGACATAAATATTGTCCGGCCCCTTTTCTTTTCTTCCAGGACCAGGTCCACAAACCTGTTTTGCATCAGCGGGTCCAGGCCGCTGGTGGCTTCGTCCAGCACCAGTATATCCGGCTGACCCATAAAGGCCGCGGCCAGGGCGACCTTCTGCTTTGTGCCCTTGGACATCTTTTTTATCTTTCCGCTGTCATCCAGCTCAAACAGGTCGGTTATATATTTTTGTCGGCGGCTGTCCTTTATCCCTTTCATTTCCCGGATAAATTTCAGGTACTGCCTGCCGGTCATATCGTTTATCAGTGCTATTTCCCCCGGCAGATATCCCACATTTTTGTGTATCTGCCGGCTGTGTTCAAAGCAGTCCATACCGTTGATGCGGCAGCTGCCGCCGCCTGCTTTTATAAAGCCCATCAGGCATCTTATGGTGGTGGTTTTGCCGGCGCCGTTGGGCCCCAGGTAACCGAAAACCTCTCCCCGTCCCACAGAAAAATCCAGGCCGAATATGCCGCGGCCGTTTTTATAATCCTTTGTAAGGTTTTCCACTTCAATTCTGTTCATCTTTATCCCCCGTAAATTCAGGTTTGTAAACTGCGCTTTTCAGCAGCTTCATCGCCCGGCTGAAAACCTGCATTATGTCCTGCGCGCCGGCCTCCCGCCCGCATCGCCCGGCGTCTGTAATATAGCCTTCCACCATCCACAGCAGCATTTTGGACACCATGGCAACATCAACCCCGTCCTTGAATTTGTCCAGTCGGATGTGTGTAAAATAACCCGGCAGATTTTCATAGGCCTGCTTTACCTGCTCTGCCACCGTCCGGCTTATCTCCTCGTTTTTCGACCCGTAGGCCCTCAGCACAAAATCCAGATATTCCGGGTGCTGTCGCCAAAGCCGTACCTTTTTGTCAGCCGAATGGCTGAGTATGTCAAAAAAATCGTCCAGGCTGTAAAATTTTTCATCCAGCACCCGCCGGCTGACAAGGGTGCTTATATAATTCAGCGCGTGGATGTACAGGCTTTTCTTGTCTTTGAAATAATAAAAAAGCATACCTTTGGATATGCCTGCCCTGCGGCTGATCTCCTCTGTGGACGCTTTTTTGTATTCGCTGCGGCCAAACACCTCTATGGCGGCATCTGTTATTGCAGTTTGTTTTTCTTTGGGAAGTTTTTCAAAATTTTCTATACCCATAGCGTCCTCCAGACTGTCTTATTTTCTTAATTGTACAATATTGACCCAAATTTTCAAGGGGGAAAGTTAAATTGACTATTTAAAAAATCAGGCTTTGGGTATATAATATTCGGTGTGAATAAGGAGAGATATATGAAAAATACCCAGACATCGGAATCTGTTTTTATCGGTCTTACCCTGGCTGTGTCCGGCGGAATTATGGATGTGTATTCCTACCTGTGGCGCGGCAAGGTATTCGCCAACGCCCAGACGGGCAATGTACTGCTGTTTGCAATAAATCTTGCCAACGGGAATTTTTACTCTGCTGGCAGGTACCTGCGGCCCATTGTCGCCTTTGTGGCCGGCATAGCCCTGGTGGAAGAGATAAGATACCGCCGGCACGAGCGTCACCTGCACTGGCGACAGACCACCACCGCCGCCCAGATACTCATTCTGCTGGCAGTGGCGTTTATGGGCCAGGAGGTTAATTTATTGGCCAACAGCCTGACCAGCTTTGCCTGCGGCATACAGGTGGAGGCTTTCCGCAAAATCAGCGGCAACGGCATAGCCACCACCATGTGCATCGGCAACCTGCGCCGGGCCACCTTTAACCTTATGGAATACATACACAAAAAAGACAAGCAAAACCTTAAACGCGTGGCGCTGTTTTACTCCACTATTTGCTTTTTTGCCCTAGGCGGCGTGGCCGGCTCTTTTGCAATACCCTATATGGGCCAAAAAACCATACTGCTGTGCTGCGGCCTGCTGACAGTGGTATTTATCACAATGTTTATAAAAACAAAAGAAAATAATTTAAAAGGAGATATACAACCATGACAGAAGAAGAAAAAATCTTTGCCGGAAAAATGTTCGACCCGCGCAAAAAAGAACTGAAAGACATCAAGCACAAGGCGCACACCGCCTGCCAGAAGTTCAACGCCATGGACGAGTACGACCCTGAAAGACTGGGTGTACTGCGCGACATACTGGGCAGCACCGGCAAGACATTTTACTTTCAGGGCCCGGTACAGATAAACTACGGCAGTCATACATTTATCGGCGAAAACTTTTTTGCCAACTTCAACACCACAATTATGGACGACGCCAGGGTTTACATCGGCAACAATGTATGCTTTGGCCCAAATGTGTCCATAATGGCCACCAATCACCCGCTGATCGCCCACGAAAGAATGGGTCAGAACCCTGACGGCAGCACCACCATGGCCGAATATGCGGAGGAAATCCACATCGAGGACGATGTATGGCTGGCCTGCAATGTGACGGTAATCGGCGGTGTTACCATAGGCAAAGGCAGTGTTATAGGCGCCGGCAGTGTTGTTACAAAGGATATTCCCGCCGGTTATATAGCCTACGGCAACCCCTGCAAACCCATACGCCCCATAACCGAAAAAGACTCCAAACTGCACCTGTACCTGGACGAGGACAGGCCGAAATATTGATGATAAAAGCCGGCAAATCGCCGGTTTTTTATTTACAATTATTTTTTATACTAAAGTTTGATTTTTTACAAATTAGTCTTTATACATTTCGCACAATATACAACTTAATTTTTTTATATTCTATTTCACAATTATTTAACAAATTTAATTTATGTGCATGTTATAATAATATTAAGATAAAAAAATAAACTCAAGAAGGTGATTGCAATGGGCATGCATTTTTGAATCTTTATAAGTATAAACAGTTTTACAAGAAGTTCAACATAAAAAATTTTTCAGTTTTTGTACAGCATTAGTTTTTATATTGCTATCATCAATTAATTCATCTTTTTACGACCACAAAACAAAAGCTTTCCAGTGAGGTATACAAACATATGAAAAGATATTACCTGTCTATATTAGGTATAATAGTTGTTTTACTGGCACCTCAACTTCCCATAAATATATTTGAAACTTTCTATGTAGAACTTAATAGGTTCAGGGAGTACATATACCCTATGTACAACTTGTCTTTTAGAATTATTGGTATTTTTTTGATGATTGCCGGCTTGCTTCCGGAGAAAAAATAAATATGCAAGATAAGTTTTCCTCCTATAGAAAATATATGATATGCAAAATGAAACCTTTTATACCTTTGTATTTTATATAAAATAAACCCGCCTTTCAGGCGGGTTTTCTTATGTGTATTATGCGTCTTTCCAAGCGGGGTCAGAGGGGTTGGCGCGGAATGTGAGAATTCTCTTTATATCACTTTCCTTGATAAATCCGTTTTCGGCGGCAACCTCTACCAGAGCGTCCAGGTTGGACAGGGAAACATTTCTTACATTGTTTTCTGCCATGCGGTCCAGACCTCTCTGCATTCCGTATGTAAATATGGAGGCGATACCCAGCACTTCGCAGCCGGCCTCGCGCAGTACATTTACAACATCAACACAGCTGCCGGCGGTGGAGATAAGGTCTTCGATAACAACAACCTTGCTGCCGGGCACTGCCTTGCCTTCTATCTGGTTGGTTCTGCCGTGGTCTTTGGCACTGCCGCGAACATAGCCCATAGGCAGGCCCATGATGTCGGCAACTATGGCTGCATGGGCAATACCGGCTGTGGATGTGCCGAATACGGCTTCACATTCGGGATATTCTTTTTTGATAAGTTCTGCCAGGCCGTGCTCGATGTCATTTCTTACCTCGGGGTATGACAGTGTCAGACGGTTGTCGCAGTAGATAGGGCTTTTGATGCCGGATGCCCAGGTAAAGGGTTCGTCGGGGCGCAGGAAAACAGCGCCGATGTCCAGCAGATGCTTTGCAATCTTCTTTTCCATAATAATTTCTCCTTTATGTATTCAAAATTTATTATTCACAGAATTCTTTTACACAGCGGCGGTATGCGGCCACCGGGTCTTCGGCCTGGGTGATGGGACGGCCCACAACAATAAAGTCAGTGCCTATTTCTTTTGCCCTTGCCGGTGTGGTAACGCGCACCTGGTCGCCCTTGTCACCGTCTGCAAACCTTACGCCGGGTGTAACTGTCAAAAAGTCTTTGCCCACGGCGTCTTTTACCATGCCGGCTTCCAGCGGTGAACATACAACACCGTCAAGGCCGGCTTCTTTGGTGTTTTTGGCATAATGTACAATAGTGTCGTTTATGGAAGCGTTTATCAGCAGTTCTTTCTGCATTCTCTCCTCACTGGTGGAGGTAAGCTGTGTTACGGCGATAACCAGCGGACGGCTGCCGTCCTCCCTTACAACACCTTCCAGTGCGGCTTTCATCATTTCGATTGTGCCGGCGGCGTGTACATTTACAATATCAACACCCAGCTTTGACAGGCTTCTCATGCCGCCTTTTACAGTGTTGGGAATGTCATGGAGTTTCAGGTCCAGGAAAATTTTGTGTCCTCTTTCCTTTATGGCCTTTACAATGGACGGGCCTTCGGCATAAAACAGCTCCATGCCGATTTTTACAAAAGGTTTTTCCTCTGTGAATTTGTCCAGGAAGTTCAGGGCGGTCTGTCCGTCTTTAAAATCCAGGGCGATAATTACATCTCTTTGCATAATGTCCTCCTTTATGCTTTGCCGATTATATCGTTAAGGTCTTTTATACCGTACCTTTCCATAACTTTTGGCAGGTTTTCGATAATCTCTTTGCAGACATAGGGGTTTTTCAGGTTGGCTGCGCCCACCTGTACAGCTGTTGCGCCGGCGTACATCATCTCGATTACATCTTCGGCACTGGACACACCGCCCATGCCTATAACCGGGATTTTTACCGCTTTTGCCACCTGGTATACCATTCTCAAAGCCACCGGGAATATGGCCGGGCCGGAAAAACCGCCCATTGTGTTGGCTATTACCGGCTTGCCTGTTCTCAGGTCTATTCTCATGCCCAGCAGTGTGTTGATAAGGCTCAGGCCGTCTGCGCCGGCTTCCTCTGCCGCTTTGGCAATGGGGACAATATCTGTTACATTGGGGCTGAGTTTGATGTATACCGGCTTGGTTGTAACAGCCTTTACCGCCCTGGTAACTGCCGCCACATTGGCCGCGTCTGTGCCGAAAGCCATTCCGCCGTGGTCCACATTGGGACAGGATACATTTACTTCAATTATACCCACCTGATCCTCTTTGTCTATCAGCTGACAGCAGTAAGCATATTCATCGATGGAAAAGCCGGAGATGTTGGCCACAACCTTTTTGTCGAAGAATTTTTTCAGCTGGGGCAGTTCATGGTCGATAACCGCGTGTATACCGGGGTTCTGCAAACCTACGGAGTTTATCATGCCCATGGGAGTTTCGGCAATTCTGGGTGTAGGGTTGCCGAAACGAGGCTCTTTTGTGGTGCCTTTGAAAGAAAAGCTGCCCAAAATGTTTATATCATAAAAATCTTTGAATTCATTGCCGTAGCCGAATGTGCCGGAAGCGGGAATTACCGGGTTATCCAGCTGCCAGCCGGACAGTGTTACTTTTGTGTTTACCATATAATTTCCTCCTTCAGCAGCACCGGACCTTCGGTGCAAATTCTCTTGTAGCCTGTCAGTGTCTTGCAGCTGCAACCCATGCAGCCGCCGAAACCGCAGCCCATTCTCTCTTCAAAAGACAGCTGGCCGGAACATTCTGTCGCCTGGGCCACAGCTTTCAGCATGGCCATGGGGCCGCAGGTGTAGAAATAGTCATATCCGGACAGGTTTTTGATAACATCTGTCACAAAGCCTTTGGTGCCGTAGCTGCCGTCGTTGGTGGTGATATACACATCACAGCCCAGGTCTTTGAACTCTTTTTCACCAAACACATCGTCCTTGCCGGTAAAGCCCAGGATGACAGTTGGCTTTGCACCCTGTTTTATCAGTTCTTTTGTCAGCGCATACATGGGAGGTGTGCCCACGCCGCCGCCTATAACCAGCGGGGTTTTGCTGTCTTGCGCCACAGTAAAACCGTTGCCCAGGCCGGTGAGAATATCCAGCTTTGTGCCGGCGGGCATGTCGGCCATGGCCTGTGTGCCCTGTCCCACAACCTTGTAAATTATTGTTATGGTCTTGTCGTCCCAGTCGCACACGGATATGGGTCTTCTCAGATAAAAACCGTCAATTTCAATGTTTATAAACTGTCCGGGAGCAGTGATATATGATGTGTCACCCTCCAAAATCATGTAAAAAACATCTTTGGCTATCTTTTTGTTCTCCGTGACAGTGTAGATATTTCTTTTGTACATCGGGCTCTCCTTTTATTTTGCGGGCCGGAAAAAACCGTCCCGTTATTTTTCGTTATTCGGCGTCTATTGTGGATACGGGCAGTGTGATTTCTTCCAGAACATTCAGCAGTACATTTACAGTGGACAGGCTGGTGAACATACCGATATTGTTTTCTACGGCATAACGGCGGATAAGGAAGCCGTCGTGATGTGTGTCGGCCCCTATATCCTGGGTGTTGATAACATAGGTTACATAGCCCTTTGTCAGGCTGTCGATTATCTCATTGCTGCCCTCTGAAATCTTTTTCTTCACCCTGGTCTTGATGCCGTTGCGTTTCAGGAATGCGGCTGTGCCCTCTGTGGCCTCAATGTTGAAGCCCAGATCGTAGAAACGCCTTACCAGCGGCAGGGCTCTCTGCTTGTCCTTGTCAGCCAGGGTTACCAGCACTGTGCCGTAGTTCTGCACCTTTGTGCCGGCGGCCTGCAGTGCTTTGTACAGCGCGCGGTTGAGTTTTACATCATAGCCGATGGCCTCGCCTGTGGATTTCATTTCAGGCGACAGGTAAGCATCCAGACCTCTTATTTTTGAGAACGGGAAGGTGGGCACTTTTACATAATAGCGTTTGGCCTCTTCCTGAACATATGTGCCGTAGCCCAGGTCTTTCAGTGTGTGACCCAGCATTACCTTTGTGGCAACATTGGCCATGGGAACACCTGTGGATTTGGACAGGAACGGTACAGTTCTGGAGGAACGGGGGTTAACCTCGATTACATATACATTGTCAAACTCGTCAACGATAAACTGAATGTTGAACAGACCTTTGATGCCGATGCCCAGGCCCAGTTTGATTGTGTAGTCAATGATTGTGTTTTTGACTTCCTTGCTGATGGTGTGTGCCGGGTATACGGAGATACTGTCGCCGGAGTGAACGCCGGTTTCCTCAACATGCTCCATGATACCGGGGATAAACACATCTTTGCCGTCGCAGATGGCGTCTGTTTCCAGCTCTTTGCCGATAATGTATTTGTCAACCAGTACCGGCTGGTCTTCGTCAACCAGAACGGCTGTTCTCAGGTATTTTCTCAGATCGTCGTCATTGCGCACAATCTGCATGGCTCTGCCGCCCAGAACATAGGAAGGACGAACCAGCACAGGGTAGCCTATCTTGTTGGCAACCTTCACGCCGTCTTCAATGTTGGTAACGGCTTCGCCCTTGGGTTCGGGTATTTCCAGTGTGTGCATAATCTTTTCAAAGCTGTCGCGGTTTTCGGCCTTTTCGATAGCCTCTACATCTGTACCGATGATATTTACGCCCAGCTCTTTCAGGCTGCCTGCCAGGTTGATGGCTGTCTGGCCGCCCAGGGATACTATTACACCTTCGGGTTTTTCCAGCTCGATTACATTCATAACATCTTCCACTGTCAGCGGTTCAAAATACAGCTTGTCAGCGGTGGTGTAGTCGGTGGAAACTGTTTCCGGGTTGTTGTTTATGATTATAGCCTCGTAGCCGGCCTCTTTGATTGCCCATACGGCATGAACTGTGGAGTAGTCAAACTCTACGCCCTGGCCAATTCTGATAGGACCGGAGCCCAGCACCAGAATTTTCTTTTTGTCGGTTACTATGCTTTCGTTTTCTCCGCGGTAGCTGGAGTAGAAATAAGGCACATAGTCCTGCTGATATTTTACATTGTCAACAATGCGGTAGATGGGCATTACGCCGTTTTCTTTTCTGAAACGGAACACATCCAGCTTGCTCATGTTCCAGCATTTGCCGATGTAGCTGTCGGAGAAGCCCATATCCTTGGCCTTTTTCAGTACCTGTACATCTTTTACATTGGCTTTGATCACTTCTTCGTAATCAACAACGCTTCTCAGCAGGTCAACCAGCTGGGGCATGATTGCTGTGGCCTTGTTGATTTCCTGGGTGGTGGCGCCCTTTCTCATGGCTTCGCACAGGGCAAACAGTCTTACATCTGTGGGTGTTGCAATGTATTCCAGCAACTGTTCTTTGGTCCAGTCTTTGAATTTGGCCATTTCAAAATGGTCAACGCCTATTTCCAGACCTCTTACGGCTTTCAGCATGATTTCCTGAACAGACTGACCCAGGCTCATAACTTCGCCGGTAGCCTTCATCTGTGTGGACAGCTTGTTGGAAGCGGAGGTAAATTTATCAAAGGGGAAGCGGGCAACCTTGGCAACAACATAGTCGATTGCCGGTTCAATGGATGCAGGTATGCCGCTGATGGAAATTTCGTCCAGTGTCAGGCCTACGGCTATTTTGGCTGTAACCCTGGCTATCGGATAAGCGGTGGCTTTGGAAGCCAGCGCGGAAGAACGGCTTACACGGGGGTTGATTTCGATAAGGTAATATTCCATTGTGCCCGGTTTCAGCGCAAACTGCACATTGCAGCCGCCCTCGATTTCCAGGTGTTTGAGTATTTTCAGCGCTGAGGCTTTCAGCATGGCCAGCTGCTCTTTGTTCAGTGTCTGGCAGGGAGCGAAAACAATGCTGTCGCCGGTGTGAACGCCCACCGGGTCAAAGTTTTCCATATCGCATATGGCAATGGCCTTGTCTGTCTTGTCGCGCATTACCTCAAATTCTATCTCCTGATAGCCTTTTACGCTCTTCTCCACCAGAACCTGATGCACCGGAGACAGACTGAGGGCGTGTTCCATCATCTCTTTGAACTCGTCCATTGTATCGGCAAAACCGCCGCCTGTGCCGCCCAGTGTATATGCAGGACGCAGAACAACCGGCAGGCCTATTCTTTCGGCCGCTTCAATACCTTCCTGCATGGAGTGAACTATTTCACTGGCGATAACCGGCTCGCCCAGCTCCTGGCACATCTGTTTGAACAGTTCTCTGTCCTCGGCTTTTTTGATGGATTCAATCTTTGTGCCCAGCACTTCTACCTGGCATTCGTCCAGCACGCCTTTTTCGCCCAGCTGTACGCACAGGTTAAGACCTGTCTGTCCGCCCAGGCCGGGAACGATTGCGTCCGGTCTTTCCTTGCGGATAATTCTGGCCACATATTCCAGTGTCAGCGGCTCCATATATACCTTGTCCGCCATTTTAGTGTCTGTCATTATTGTGGCGGGGTTGGAGTTTATCAAAACAACCTCGTAACCTTCTTCTTTCAATGCTATACAGGCCTGTGTGCCGGCATAGTCAAATTCGGCCGCCTGGCCTATAACGATAGGGCCTGAACCTATCACAAGTACTTTTTTAATATCTGTTCTCTTTGGCATAATACATCCTTGCGCTTTTTGCGCTGTTCCTCCCTGCTTATATCAATTTATTATATACAAGCTCTCCGTCATAAACGGTAAGCAGTACATCACCTGTAAGTTTTACCCCTTCAAAGGGTGTGAATTTGCCCGCGGACACAAACTCCGCCGGGTTTACAATCCACTGTTTGTGTGTGTCCACCACAGTGAAATCGGCTTTCCGGCCGATTTTTATTCCCCGTTCCAGGCCGAAAATCTTCCTGGGGTTGATGCTCATAATCTCCACCAGCTTTTCCAGGCTGATGTGACCGGCCTGCACCATGTATGTGTTCACCGCCGCAAAGCTGGTTTCCAGACCTACGACACCCATGCTGCTGCCGGCCAGGCCCTTGGTTTTTTCCCGCCGGCTGTGGGGGGCGTGGTCGGTGGCTATAACCTCTATGGTGCCGTCTTTTATGCCCTGTATCAGTGCGTCGCGGTCAGCCGCGCTCCTGATAGGCGGGTTCATTTTAAACCTGCCCTCTTCCTGCAGGTCCATGTCGCAGAAAGCCAGGTAGTGGGGGCCTGTTTCACAGCTTACGGGCAGACCATCGGCCTTGGCTTTTCTGACTATATCCACCGTTTCCTTGGCGGATATATGGCACACATGGTACTGCACGCCTGTGGCGCGCACCAGTTCCACATCTCTTGCCACCTGCCGGTATTCGCTGGCGCTGGATATACCTTTGTGCCCGTGAAGGCGTGCGTATTCGCCGTCGTGGATATATCCGCCGCACAAAAGGCTTTCGTCCTCGCAATGGGCGACTATCGCCTTGCCGGCGGCTTTTGCCTTTTCCATGGCCCGGCGCATCATATCGGCGCTCTGCACACCTTTGCCGTCGTCGGAAAAAGCAAAGCATTTGTCCGCCAGCCGGTCAAAGTCCACCAGTTCCTGTCCCTTTTCCCCTTTGGTGATTGAGGCATAGGGCATAACCTTTATGACAGCGTCGCTGTCTATTATGTCCTGTTCCAGCTTCAGGTTTTCCACACTGTCCGGCACAGGGTTAAGGTTGGGCATACTGCACACCAGGGTAAATCCGCCCCTGGCCGCTGCCCTGCTGCCGCTGGCGATAGTTTCTTTATAAGAAAAACCGGGCTCGCGCAGATGTACATGTACATCTGCGAAACCCGGCAATATAAACAAATTATCGGCGTCGGCAACGGGACAACTATCCATGGATATTTCTTTTCCAATCTCTGCAACTATACCGTCTTTAATCAGCATATCAGCCTTTTTAAACTGACCGTCAACATAAACAGTACCATTTTTAAGCAACAGATTAAGCATAGTTTTCCTTTCCGAACGGCAAATTTGCACAGCAAATCCGCCGACACATTTTCTTTTGTCAAAAATTTAAATTTTGTTTTGCCGGCTTTAATTTATGAAATATATTATATATACTATATTATCACATTTTTTTGCCGGCGGCTATTGTATTTATGGCAAAAATTCACCGCCTGATTTTGTGCACTGGGTATGTTTTCAGCCCTTCAGTGCGCGTTCCACAACAGCCATTCTCACAAACACGCCGTTGGCCATCTGTTTGAATATTCTGCTCTTGGCACATTCAACACAGTCGTCATCTATTTCAACACCGCGGTTGAACGGGGCGGGGTGCATGATTATAGCACCCGGTTTCATCGCATTTACCCTGTCCATATTCAGGCCAAACTGTTTGTTGTAATCTTCCTTGGTCATTATCATTTCGCCGGACAGTCTTTCGTGCTGTATTCTCAGCAGCATGATAACATCCATCTCTTTTACAGCCTTGTCAAAGTCGATGTAGTTAAAGCCCTCTTCCTTGAACTCATCCGGGCCGGATGTGTACACTTCCATTCCCAGACGCTGCATAACCTCGATGTCGGTGTGTGCTACGCGGGAGTGGATGATATCGCCCACGATGCACACTTTCAGACCTTCAAATTTACCGAATTCCTGTTTGATTGTCAGCAGGTCCAGCAGGCTCTGTGTGGGGTGGTTGCCTGTACCGTCACCGCCGGACAGTATGGGCATTTTTATGTTTGTCAGCTGTTTGTAGTATTCGTTCTCGCTGTGGCGGATGATAGCTGCGTCGCATCCCAAAGCCTCGAAAACTTTTACTGTGTCATAAAAAGTTTCGCCTTTTTTCATGGATGAAACTTCGCTGTTGAAGGTGATAACCTGGCCGCCCAGGCGCATTACCGCCATGGAGTAGGAGTTTTGTGTTCTGGTGCTGGGCTCAAAAAAAAGGCTGGCAACAACCTTACCTTTTGCCGCGTCGCTTTTCTCCCCATTGGCAAACTGCCGGGCCCTGTCCAGAATAGCGTTTATTTCCTCTACGGAAAGGCTTGAAAGATCAAATAAGTTTTTCACTTCTTGTTTACCTCCTTAAACGAATACAATATTAAATTACATAAAAAAGCACACACTGCCAAGACAGTGTGTGTTGCCGTTCTTGGCATTTCGATTTATTATATCAAAAG
>CALWZO010000052.1 GCA_944386045.1 uncultured Clostridia bacterium
TCTTTGGGAACATCCGCATACATGGTCCTGAATTTTAAAATTTGGAAATGTTCTTTTCCTTTGGCCACTCTTTTTTGCCTGAAAAGCACCGGGCCTTTGGAGTCAATTTTGACAGCCAGTGCTATTATCAGCATAACAGGTGACAATAACACCATTCCCGCCCGTGACAAAATTATATCTATAAATCTTTTAAAAAACTTTTTATACATATCAATCTCGCAATATCAATATTCTACAATTTCATGATTGAAAGTAGGCACCATAACTTTAAGTTTTCTCATCAGCCTCTCCCTGTCATTTTCATAGGCTATGGCTTTAAGTTCCAGCAGATCGGTAAAAAATCTGTCCGCATCCATTTTCAAAGGAGAACCGATAAAAATTTTACTGTTGTCGGTTTTTCTTACGCTCTCCTCGTCCTGCAGCAATTCTTCATACAGCTTTTCACCCGGTCGCAAGCCTGTGAACACAATCTGTATATCCTTGTACGGCACAAAACCTGACATTTTTATCAGATTTTCTGCCAAAGTAAGTATCTTTACCGGGTTACCCATATCCAGAACAAATATTTCTCCGCTTTTTTCGCCCATGGCTCCGGCTTCTAGCACCAGGCTGACAGCTTCGGGAATAGTCATAAAATATCTTACTATTTCCGGGTCGGTAACGGTTATCGGGCCTCCTTCCGCCAGCTGATCCTTGAACAGGGGCAGGACCGAGCCGTTTGACCCCAGCACATTGCCGAAGCGAACAGCCACAAATGTGGTGTTTCCGTCGCTGTTCTGGGCAATATTCTGCACAATCATTTCGCAAATTCTTTTGGTAGCCCCCATGACATTTGTGGGATTTACCGCTTTATCGGTGGATATAAGGACAAATTTTTCCGCACTGTATTTTTCAGCGCATAAAGCGCAGTTATAGGTGCCGAAAACATTGTTTTTTACCGCCTCTTCCGGTGCGTCCTCCATAAGGGGCACATGTTTGTGAGCCGCCGCATGAAAAACCACATTTGGCCTGAACTCTGCAAAAAGCATATCCATTTTTTTTGTATCCCTGACAGATGCTATACGCACATCCATATTGAGGCTGTCATGGTATTTTCGCTTCAGCTCCTGCTGTATTGCATAGGCTGAATTCTCATATATATCTATTATGACCAGCAGTTTTGGCCCTATATGGGCAATCTGCCTGCACAGCTCGCTGCCTATGGAGCCTCCGCCGCCTGTGACAAAGACCACCTTGTCTTTGATCAGCTTTGTGGCCTCGTCCGCAAGGACAACCGGATCTCTGCCCAGCAGATCTTCCACCTTTACATCGGTTATTCCGGAAGCCAGGTCCTTGCCGTCGGCAATAATTTTTACGATATCCGGCAAGGTTTTTATATTGCAGCTGGTTTTGGAACATATATCAATTATTCTTTTTCTGTTTTTTCCGTCCAGGGTGGGAATAGCGATAAGTATTGTATCTATCCGGCATTGGGTGACAAGGGAAGGAATATCGTCGGTAGTGCCCAAAATTTCCACACCTATGATGCTCCTGCCCTGTTTGTTTTTATCATCGTCCACCGCGCATATGACATTCATTTCCTGGGCGGGGTTTTTGTTGAGTTCATGTATAAGCGTGGACGCAGCATCCCCTGCACCCACAAGCATCACACGGCGGCGTTTTTGCCCCAAAAGGCTGATTTTGGTGTTGCGGTACATTCTGTATGTCAGACGGGTGTACAGCGTCAGTGACGAAGCAAAGGCCGCTGACAACGCGTATACTGACCTTGGTATGCGCCTCTCCTTGAAGATGAGGAGGGTAATACCGACAAAAGCCACAACAGCAATCACACTGGATGCTGCACAGCGGAAAAATTCCACTATCTCCGCATATCTCCACAGGCTGTCATACATACCTGTGGCATAGAAAACAATGGAATAACAGGATACAAACAAAAAGCAGCTGGCAATCATCAGGCTGAGGTAATCATCCATAGATGCACGGCCGCTGATAAGCATCCATGTAAAAAGATAGGCTCCGCATACAACCGTAAAGTCGATAAGAAACAGGATGACCCTGCGGAACCTGGAAATCAGGTTATTTATATGTTTAGGCATAAAAGCCTCCCGTAACAATATATAATATTTATATAATTTTACAACATTTTGTCAAAATAATCAATGCAAAACACAGTATTTGTTCTTTCCGGCATATTTATATATATCAAAATTACATATAGAGATTATTGGCATAAAACAGCAAAAAAAACGAGGGGCAACCCTCGTTTTTAATTTGATGTAAATAATATTTATTTTTCCAAAAGTCTTGATATTGTGTCCAGCACACTGTCTGTAAGGCTTTTTTTGACCTGCACTCTTTTTTCTGCTGTCGTGGCAGAGAAAGTTTTTTCGGGCGTTTGCGGCTGCTCTTCATCCAGAAAGCCTATCTGCTCCCTGTAAGAGCTTACCTGCTGCTCAATAGCCCGGCCGGCTTTGTCCATATTTTCCATGGCTGTGTTCAGCCTGGCGAAAGAATCTTCCAGCTGGTCTTCCAGCTTTGCTATCTCGGCTTTCATATCGCTGACTTTTTCCATAAGGTGGGCGGCATTGGCGTCAAACTGCGCCTTTGTGCGCCGTGCCTGGGCCGTGGCCTGGTTTATTATTTCCTTTGCCCTGACTGAAGCTTCCACCATACAGGCTGCTATTTCGTCCTGCCTGGATTTCCACTGCCGGTTATCCCGTTCCAGCTGCCGGCTGTGCCGTGACAGGTCATTGTATTCGGCTTTCATCCGGGAAATCTGCCTGTCCCTTTCCAAAATCATGTTTCTGTAAGCAGAAACCTGTTTTTTCAGTTCCGTGTTGGTCTGTTTAAGGCTGTTCAGCTCCTGTATCATCTCATCCAGTTTTTTCTGGGAGATATTCAAGCTGTCACTTTTGTCCTGCAGCTGCCGTGTCAGGGAGTTGATCTCATTTTCCAAACTCTCCTGCCGCCGGCCGTATTCCTGCGCCTGCCGTGACATCTGCTTTGACAGGCTGTCGATGTATTCCAAAACCTGCTGTCGGTCAAAACCTCGCAGGCTTTGTTTAAACAAAACATTTTCCATCTTTTACTCTTTGTCCGTAAGTTGTTTTATCGCCTCTACTGCTATTCTTATAGCGCTTTCGGTGTCATGCCGTGTATCATTTTCCAGACCGGCATCAACCCTTTCCTGGTTCCATACGCACAGCATTACAGCACCGGCCCTGGCACCCAAAGTCGAACATACGGTAAACAGGGCAGCTGTTTCCATCTCACTGCCCAGGCAGCCGCCTCTTATCCAGGCCTGCCATTTGTTTTCCAGTTCATAGGATACGGGCATTCTGTGGGGTGAATGCTGGCCGTAAAAGCTGTCCTTGCACTGCACCACGCCGGTGTGATACCTCATTCCCATCCTGGCGGCGCTGTCGCGCAGGGCCACTGTGACATCCAGGTCTGCAATGGCCGGGAACTCTATGGGCAGATATTCCTTGCTGGTTCCTTCCATCCTTATGGCGCCGGTAACCACTATATTGTCACCTGCCAGCACATCCATCTGCATGCCGCCGCATGTTCCCACGCGTATAAAAGTCCTTACGCCCAGCTGATAAAGCTCCTCTACACATATTGCAGCAGAGGGGCCGCCGATGCCGGTTGAAACACACAGCACCTTATGGCCGTTCAGCGTTCCGATATATGAGTTGTACTCTCGGTTGCACGCCAGCGGGCGGGCATCATCAAAAAACGCCGCTATCTTTTCCACCCTGCCGGGATCCCCGGGCAGGATTGCGTATTCTGCGCCCCGGATATCAGCTTTTGAAAGGTTTATATGATAAAGTTTCTCGCTTGTGTCCAATACTGCCATGTCAACCGCTCCTTTTCAGTTTTATTGCGGCAAGATTATTTACCGCTGTTCTTTTTCAGTATGTTGATTACAGATTCCAGGTATCCGTCATCGTCAAAAGAATTTCCGTTGCCTTCTTCAAACAGGTCTATATTGCCTATATCACCATTCATTCCGTTGAGGACCTCTTTGGTTTTGGACTTGTCCGCACCTGTATCAAAACCGGTGGCAACAACTGTAATTTTTATCTCGTCAACCAAATTGCTGTCAAAGGCAGCACCCCAGATAATTGTGGCTTCCGGGTCGGCTGAGCTGGTTATAAGTGTAGCCGCCTGTTCCACCTCTTCCAGACCGATGTCGGGAGAAGAAGTTATTGATATAATTACGCCCCTGGCGGAATCTATGGAAGTTTCCAGCAGCGGGCTCTGGATAGCCATATGTGCGGCCTCTTCGGCTTTGTTCTCGCCGCTGGCCTTGCCGACACCCATATGGGCATAGCCGGCATCTTTCATAACTGCGCGCACATCCGCAAAGTCAAGGTTGATAAATGCAGGAACATTTATAAGCTCTGATATTGATTCAACGCCCTGTTTCAGAACATTGTCTGCCAGCTCGAAAGCATTCAGCAGTGTAATCTTTTCTTCCGAAGCATATTTCAGCCTCTCATTGGGGATTACAATAAGGCTGTCCACATTTTTCAAAAGGTTGGATATACCTGTCTGGGCTGTGGCCATCTTCTTTTTGCCTTCAAAAGCAAAAGGTTTGGTCACAATACCGACTGTCAGTATACCCTGCTCTTTTGCCACTTCGGCAACAATCGGGGCCGCACCTGTGCCTGTGCCGCCGCCCATACCGGCTGTTACAAACACCATCTGGCTGCCTTTCAAAGCCGCGGCAATTTCATCTCTGCTTTCCTCTGCCGCCCTCTGGCCGATATCCGGGTCTGCACCGGCTCCGCGGCCTTTGGTCAGTTTTGCGCCCAGCTGTACCTTCTGAGTGGCTTTTGATGCCATCAGCGCCTGGGCATCTGTGTTCATTGATATAAATTCAACACCTTTCAGGCCGGCAACCACCATTCGGTTTACAGCGTTTCCGCCGCCGCCGCCCACACCAATTACTTTGATATTGGTGGTGTTCTGCATTTCTTCGTCCAAATAAAAACTCATTTTTCTGTTCCTCCACATCGCTGTTTTATATATAATCCCTGCAAAAGCAAGCGGTAAATTACATCAGTAAAAATATACAGACTGATAAGTATAATAATAGCAAATTATCTGTATATTTTCAATAATTTTTTGACGCTAAGGCAAGATTTTTTGTCCTTGTTATCAAATTGAAGGTTTAAATATTGCGCTGCCTGCATCCGAGGCGTCTATAACGCCTTTTTCTGTTTCTTCCAGGTCGTTTTGCAGGATATATAGCGCCATTTTCAGCTTGTAATCCAGCTGTGTATGTGTGCCCAGCTGAATGGTCACCCTGTCCTCATAATTGAGGGAAATTTCTTTTTCCCGGCTGACAGACACTCCTTTTATACCCCGGGCCTGCTGCCGTTCCAGCCGCCGGCATACCTCGTAAAAAATTCCCAGTGACTGCCGGTCATTTATGTCAAAATCTATCTGCATAAGCCCTTCGGGCAGGGCAGACTGCTGGGTAAGCTGCTTCAGGCCGCGGGAAAATATGGTATATGTGGTCATATCCTCCCGCTGCTGCCGGCTGTAATAGGTGGGCAGACCGTCTGTTATCGTTATCAGTATTTTGTCCGGAAGCTTTCTTTCCACAGTGGCTTTCTCTATATAGGTAAAATTTTCCATCAGCCCCTTTTCCAGGCTTTGGGTGTCAACATTGAATATATTTATTTCATCCGGTATTGCACAAAAAGCAGAAATTTCTTCGGCGGTGTACTTTTCACTGCCTGTAACCTCCACTTTCCTTACCACAAAAAGAACTTTCAGCGATATAAAAACACATATGGCTATCAGTATGGTGACCAGCACCGCTGTGGCCGCTATTCTGCGGTTTTTCCGCTTTCTGGCTGTCTTTCTGCTTTTTTCGGTTGCGTGCGCCTTTGTCGCCGGTTTCTTTTTCCGGGGTTTTACCGCAGCGGCAGTTGGCTTTGGATAATGTATGGCATTGTCCGGGTATGAGGAAACAGGCGGTCGTGCTGCCCCCGCCTTTTTTTTGACCGTATTGGCATTTTGTTTTTTGTTGTTTCCTCTTTTTTTCAACTTTTCACTTCCGTCAGGCCAGGCCCAGGTTTGAATATATTATTTTCAGGCAGTCCGCCTGGTAAGCACCTTTGGCTTTCCGGCCCATGCTTTGTATTTTTCCGCTGTCACCGTAAAGGCTGTCAAAAGCCTGTATTATCGTATGTTTGTTCAGATCTTTTTCCTCTATCAGCACAGCCGCCCCCAGGTCTGCCAAAACTTTTCCGTTGTAATACTGATGATTTTCGCTGACATTGGGAGAAGGTATAAGTATGGACGCCTTGCCCATACAGGCTATTTCCGATATGGTAAGTGCACCGCATCGGCTGATTATTATATCTGCTGCGGCCATGTATGACGGTATATCATACAGATACTCGAAGGCTTTGATATTTTCAGAATTTTCCAGGCCGTTTTCCTGCAAAAACTTTTCAAAGTCCCCGTCATCATACTTTCCGACAACATGAAAATGCACTATATCCTGCCTGCTTTTATTATGTAAAACCAGGTCTTTCATGGCATTGTTCACAGCCATAGCGCCCAGAGAGCCGCCAAAAGACAGCACTGCTGTCTTGCCTTCCACGCCCAGGGCGGTGCGGGAGGATGCCCTGTCCGCTGTCTGTATCTGCCGCCTTACCGGGTTGCCGCACACGATACATTTTTCGGGATGTGCCATATATTTTGCCGCTTTTTCACTGGCTATAAACACCTTGTCCACAACTTTGGACAACAGCTTGTTTGTAACCCCGGGAAAAGCGTTCTGTTCATGTATTGCGGTTTTTATGCCGCATTTTGCCGCCCGTCTTACTATAGGGCCGCTGACATAGCCGCCAGTGCCTATGACCAGGTCCGGCTTTTCTTCCCTGAGTATTTTTTTTGCCGCCGGCAGCGCCAATGCAAGGTTTTTCAGCGCCACCAGGTTTCTTTTTATATTTTCGGCTGACAGCCTGCGCTGAAAGCCGCTTACTTCCATATGGCGGAAACCGTATCCCGCTTTTGTAACCAGACTGTATTCCATGCCTTCCCTGCGGCCCACAAACACAACCTGTGCCCGCGGCTGCTGCGACTGGATATACTGAGCTATGGCAAGGCCGGGATTGATATGTCCGGCAGTTCCGCCGGCAGCTATCAATACTTTCATGCTACTCCTCCTTTTCCAGGTTTGCATACCTGGACACTGACAAAACTATACCCATTTCACCCAGCAGCATCAGAAGGGATGTGCCGCCTTCGGAGAAAAACGGAAGAGAAATACCGGTTGTAGGTATGGTACCGGTGGCAACCGCCACATTCAAAAATGCCTGAAGTGCAATCTGGGATACTATTCCTATTACCAGCATGGCACCGAATTTGTCCTTTGCACGGGTAGCGATGTAAATACCGCGCAGGAACAGCGCAACAAACAGTGCAATTACGGCAATACCGCCCACAAAACCCAGCTCTTCACAAACAACGGAAAATATAAAGTCGTTCTGCGGTTCCGGCAGATGGAGGTGCTTTTGTCGTCCGTTGCCCAGGCCAAGGCCAAACAATCCGCCGCTGCCTATGGCAAGAAGGCTCTGGTACGCCTGATAGCCGGCACCCTGCAAATCCCTTTCCGGATGAAGCCACATTTCCACCCTGCTCCGGGCGTAGGAAACGGAATCCGGAAAAATTATAATCACCGCCACTATCGCCGCGGCTATTATTCCCAGGCCTATACCAAACCATTTTACATCACTGCCGCCGATAAACATCATTATGGCGCTGACAGCGCTGATGATGACTATGCCCGAAAGGTGGGGTTCAAAAAACATCAGTGCAACTATGCTGACAAGGATAATCAGAAACGGCGCAATACCGTACTGAAAGGTTTTCATCTTGTTGTAGTTTTTCTCTATCATGTTGGCAAATATAAGAATTACCGCAAATTTGGCAATTTCAGAAGGCTGGAATGTACCCACGCCTTTTATTGTAATCCAGCGGTGACATCCTTTGTAGGCAGGCATAAACAGCACTATCACCAGCAGGATGTACACCAGTATCAGCAGTG
>CALWZO010000053.1 GCA_944386045.1 uncultured Clostridia bacterium
GGGCTTCATACTTGGCTTTGTCCTCTTCCTTGGTATCTTCACCGGGAGCTTTCAGCGGTCTGCCGTTAAGGTCTGAACAGTATTTTTCAAACCACCGGTTGACCTCTTCTACGGTCATACCCACAAACAGCTCTTCAAATTTGTCTGCCTGCCGCCGCCATGTGCCGGTTGTCATTTTGTATCCGTCGCCGCGCTCCCTCTTGGTCTGCCATTCGCTTACGGCTTTCAGGAAAGCGTCGTCATCATATGTCAGTGTGCCATCCACAACAGCGTCATGGTCTTTGTCTTCGTTGTAGCTCTGTCCCGGGAAGCCGGCAAAATGGGGCATACCCTCGCCGTCATAGTTGGGTGTGGCCACTTCCAGCTGGTCCAGCTTCATTGACAGGATTTTGCCGTCCTTGTCAAATACCACCGCTGCATAAACCTGGTTGAAAGAGTAAACCTGTGTGTCGGTGTCGTCTTTGCCGGGGCCTATTCTGCCGCTGCTGTAAACACCCGGGCCCATGGTGGCCTCGACAGAACTTACAGCCTGGGCATCGTCGCCGCCTGCTGTTTTGGGATAGGGATAGGTCCGGGGATCCAGCGCGTTGTTTATGGCGTAAAATACGCCGTTGCTGGTCCATGTTGCGTTGGCCACAACATCCACACCTTCTGTTGTTCCGGCCGCCAGGATAGCCTCTTTCAGCTCTTCCATGGCCTCCACGCCTATGCCGGGGGTTTCTTTTTCACCGGTTATTTCCAACGCGGTGATTTTGCCGTCTTTCTGTGTAAGGGTTACCTTGATTTCACCGCCGTAGCCGTCGCCTGTGCCTGTCAGCTGTTTTTCAGACGAGCATGCGGTAAATGCGCCGGCGCACATTGCGATTGCCAGCAACAGTGCCGATAATTTTTTCATTTTTCCTCCAAAAAAATACAGTTTGTTTTTGTGCGTACACATCCCTGAATTTAAGGCTGTTATATCATCATGGAATGAGGTTGACTATATGGCGTATATACAAATATATATGATGTTTTTTGGTATAAATAAACATAGTAAAGCGCTTATATTATCGGCTTTTTAAACAAAAAAAACTATACAAATTTATGTAATAATACAGAAAAATACCGCCCTTTAAACAGGGGCGGTATTTTGTGTGAAATCAAAGTATAAAAAGCAGAAATGCTTACAGTTTTTCGATAATCTGCGGGTCTGCAAACAGGTCCAGAGCAGTGAAAGCCTGGGCTTTGACTGCCTTGTCCAGGGCGGCAAATCCGTAGCTGCCGGTGCAGTAGGGCAGGAAAGCTTCCTCGTGACAGTCGGAGTTGTCCGGGTTGTGGGCGGCCATGCTGACATACACTGTGGGCACCACATGGGAAACATTTCCTATATCGCTGCTGCCGTTGGGCGGCAGGGGACGGGTATCCACATTTTCCCTGCTTTCTCCGGCGAGGTAAAGGTTTTGTTCCATCAGGTCTTTCAGCACAGGGTTTTGCAGGAAATTGTCAAAGCTGTTTTCAAAATATCTCACTGTCAGCTTTGCACCGGTCATCAGCTCGGCACCTTTTGCACAGTTGATAACCTTCTGTGTGAGGGTGTTCAGATACTCCCTGTCCGCCGCGCGCACATAAAACTGCGCCACCGCATGATTAGGGGTTATATTGGCCGCAACACCGCCCTCGGTGATGATACCGTGTATCCTGGCATCGGGGGTGACATGCTGGCGCAGCGCGTTTATGCCGTTGAATGTGAGGTATGCGGCATCCAGTGCGTTTACGCCCCTTTCAGGGAAAGCGGCGGCATGGGCGGCAACGCCCTCAAAGGAAAATTCCACAGAGTCAATGGCCAGGGTGGTGTTGCCCAGTTCGGTTATCTCGCCGCCTTTGATGTGTATCTGTATCACTGCATCAATGTCATCAAAAGCGCCGGCTTTCACCAGGTCCACTTTGCCGCCGGTGGTTTCTTCGGCGGGGGCGCCTATAAACACTATGGTGCCGTCAAAATGCTCTTTCATCTTTGCCAGTACGGCGCAGGCGCCGTAGCAGTTGGCCGCGATAAAATTGTGGCCGCAGGCATGGCCGTTCTGGTTTTTGTCCGGGCCGTAGCCGGGCAGGGCATCATATTCTGCCATAAATGCAATTTTGGGTTTTCCCCGGCCGTATTCTGCCCTTATGGCTGTGTCTATGCCGGCATAGGGCAGCTGAACGGAAAAGCCCAGTTCTTTCAGTTTCTCTGCCAGGAATGCAGTGGATTTGTACTCCTGGTTGCCCAGTTCGGCAAAGTCGTATATAGTCTGGTTTACATTCTGGAAATCTGCGGCGTTTTCGTCTGCTATGCGCCGTGCCAGTTCTTTCAGCTGTTCAATGTTCATTGTAATATCTCCTTTATTGCAGTTCAAGGAGGGATAACCCTCCTTGAAAACATTTAAAATTTATTTAAAATCCTATCATTACCGCCACGGACATCAGCACCACCTGTGCGATGAACATAATTATAAACAGCGGTGTTACAAATTTGTACCATTTGTTTACCGGTATACCCATAAGGCCGCATATCATACATACGCTGGTGGGCCAGAACATGTTGGAGTAACCGTCACCGAACTGGAATGCCAGTACGGCCTGCTGTCTGGTAAGGCCTACCAGGTCAGCAAGGGGAGCCATTATCGGCATTGATACCGCCGCCTGGCCGGAGCCGGAGGGAATAAAGAAGTTGAGCAGGTTCTGCACAACCACCATCAGCACACCGGATATCACGCCGGAAGTGCCGTTGAGCACCTGGCTGAGGCCGTATACAACGCTGTCGATTATCATGCCGTTTTCCAAAACTATCAGTATGGCCCTGGACATGCCAACCATCAGCGCGCCAAACATCATGTCTTTGGCTGCCAATACAAAATTTTCTGCAATTTCATTGGGGGTGTTGCCGCCTATAAGGCCTACAACAACCATACCTATCAGGAACAAAGTGGCTATTTCGCTGATGTACCAGCCCTGTGTTGTGGTGCCCCACACCAGAAAGCCGATAACTGCCAGGAATACCAGGCTGCACAGTCTGTGTTTGCCGGTCATGGGTATGCTCATCAGCTCTTCTTTGGTCAGGCCGGAAGTTGTTATGCCCAGCTTTTCGCCATATACCAGGCTTTTGGTGGGATCCTTTTTGATTTTAGCCGCGTATGAAAGTATGTATGTGACAGAAATTGTCATAAACACAAACCAGCAGAGAATACGGTATCCTATGCCGCTGTACAGCTCTACACCGGCTATGCCCTGGGCAACGCCGATGGTGAAAGGGTTGAGGGTGGCGGATGCAAAACCTGTGGAAACGGCGATTGTAACAATGGCGCCGCCCACGATGGCGTCATATCCCAGCGCTGTGGCCAGACCTATGAAAATGGGGAACATGCCGTAGGTTTCCTCGCTCATGCCCATGGTGGAACCCAAAATGCCGAAAAGTATCATAACCACCAGGAAAAGCAGGAAAGCGTTGTCCTGAAAACGGCACATAACCGCGCCCATCATGGCGTCAAATGTGCCGTTCTTCATCAGTGCAAACACAAAGCCGTAGGCAAAAACGATGAAAAATATAATATCAGCGGCAGCGGTAAAACCGTCCACTATCGCCTGAAACAGACCGAAGGGCCCTATCTGTACACCTTCTACCGCATGGTAAGACCCCTGTACTACAACTTCGCGGCCGGTTTCGTTGACAACACGGTCAAACTGTCCGGCGGGAATTATCCATGTCATCACCGCAGCTATGACGATCATTATGAAAATGATTACAAAAGAATTTGGAATTTTGATTTTCGACGCCAGGGAGGCGTTCTGGTTTTGATTAGACATAAAAAAATCTCCTTTTCTGAAAATACAAAAGTCGATGCATTAAAAAATGCATCGACTCCAATTCCAAAAAAAGAGAATGCACCTCTAATACAACTACCTTTGATAGCTCTCCAGCGAAAACCGGTATAAATTTTCGCTGACAGTTCTGCACCTGTTTGATGCAGCCCCAACCCAAAGTTCGGCCTTTGGATTTCGGCGTCGACCCCTTTCGCTGCGGTTCACTGGCTTTCGGCCTCCGCGCAGTTACTGATGGTAAACGCGACCTCTACCTCAAGTATTGTGAGGTATGCCTAAATGTTAGCATTAAATTTGTGTTCTGTCAACAAAATTTTTTGTTTTGTGGGAAAAGTAAAAAAATGCCAGTTTTTTGCCCTGTCTTTGTATGAAAGACAAAAAACGGCGGATAACCGCCGTCTTTGTACATATATTAGTACTTTTTGCTCTCTTCATACCGGGCAAAATCACTGACAACCCCTTTGAGCATCTGCCTTATGGGCAGGTTGTACGGACAGCGCTGTTCGCAGGCGCCGCACTGTATGCAGTCGGAAGCGTTCACCTTCAGTGTCCGGTATCTTTCTGCGGCCCAGTCTGCCAGGCCGTATTTTCTCAGGTAGTTTACAAACAGGAAGTTAGAGGGGATATCTATACCCACTGTGCAGGGGGCACAGTATCCGCAGCGGCGGCAGAACCGGCTGCCCAGTTCTTTTTTCACCTTTTCTGCTTCTTCCAGCTCTGCTTCGGTAAGGGGAGAAAGGTTTTCCCGCACAGCGGCGTTTTTGTCCACTTCCGCCACATCGCCCATGCCTGGGATTGAAATGTCGCATACACCGCTGGCGGCAATAAAGCGCAATGCCAGCGGCCGGTTGTCTAAGTTGCCCCCGGCCAGCGGTTTCATGGCTATGGTTCCTATGCCTTTTTCCTTTGCTTTTTGCAGTATCCGGTGGCCCTGGGTTTCCACGATATTGTACGGGAACATCAGAGTATCGATATCCTGCCGGTGTTCTTCCACCAGTTTTTCCAGGCTGTCGGTTCCGTGGGCGGTGGCGCCGATAAAACCTATTTTGCCTTCCTTTTTTGCCTCCAGCAGGGCTTTGAATGCGCCGTTTCCCCCAAACACGGTGTCAAAATCTCCGACTTTTATGTTGTGCAGCTGATAGACATCGATATAATCTGTCTGCAAATTGGACAGGCTTGTTTCGATATCCTTTTTCATGCCCTCGTAATCCCTGGCCATGCTTTTGGTGGCAAGGATAAATTTTTCCCTGCGGCCTTTCAGCGCCCGTCCCAGGTATTCTTCCGAAACGGTGTATCCGCGCGCTGTGTCTATGTAGTTTATGCCGTGCTTTTCCAGCCGGTCTACCACTGCCATGGTGTTGGCCGCGTCGGAACGCTGTATCGGTATTCCGCCGAAGGATATGACGGCCGTTTTCAGCCCTGTTCTGCCCAAAGTGGTGTACTTCATAAAAGATCGCCTCCGTTTTTTTATTTGGTTTAATTATATATTACAAAAGGGTAAACTTCAATGTACAGGAGTATAAAAACGCGGTTTTTGTTAATATTAACTTTAACAAATATATTTTTGATATATTTACAAACACAGAAAGAGGACAAAATTATGAAAAAAATATTTGTGCTGTTTTCTGCCCTGACACTGGTGCTTATGCTGGTGGCCTGCGGCGAAGATACGACAACAATGGAAAATGACTATTCATACAAACTGGGAATGAGCGCATACACCCACACCGACGGCAGCCGCGGCTATGCCGAGGACAAAAACGGCCGCGCCCGGTTCAGCACCACTTATGTCAGCGCCGTTTTTGATGATGACGGCACCATAATGGATGTGAAGATAGACGAGGTGGAATCCAATGTGGACTTTGACGCGTCCGGCGCGCTGGTAGGTTATATGGGCGGCAATGTCCAGAGCAAAAAAGAATTGGGTGACGCCTATGGAATGAAAGCATACAGCGGCATAGGCAAGGAATGGTATGAACAGATTGAATATCTGGAAAACTGGCTGAAAGGCAAAAAAATAAGCGACCTTAAAAAAGCCGACTCCCGGCCTGATTCTTCATCTGCCATGTCCGGCAGTATGTCCATGCCGGCCACAGATTCCGGCGGTATTGTAAGTGATGCCACCAGCGCAATTAACAGCGTTGCCGACGGCATAATGGACGGAGCGGAAGATCTTATGGACAGCGCCGAAAACATGATGGGCTTTGCCGATGAGGACCTGAAAGCAGGCGTGACAATAGACACCGGATATATCCGGACAGCCCTGGAACAGGCATACAACGACGCCAAATAGTAAAAATCACCCTGAAAAGGGTGATTTTTTTTGCTCTTTTTTATCAATTTGACGAAAAAATCATACAAAAATTTTACACATATTTTTGAAAAAATGTGGTAAAATGTAATAAAATAAAATTACAAAGGAAGTGTTGTTATGTTAAGGAATACAGTTGTTTTTTTGCTGGGAGTACAGCATTTGTTCAATATGCTGTTTTTTATCATGGCACTTCTGATGTTTATGACTTTGATGTACAAATCTATCACAGACTGACAAAAAGCTATTGACAATAGAAGATTAAAATGGTATAAGTAGATTAACACCTACAGGTGTTACAGATAGAGGCGCGGTCTAGATGACTAAACTGCCGAGGGGGCACCCGACGACGCAGCGTAAAGGCGAAGCCGCCGAAATTTGCAAAAAGGCATTTTTGCATTTTGGGGCAGGGGTTAATACCCTGTGCACTCCTGTTTTTTTACAGAGGGGCTATCAGAAACTTATAAATTTTTAGGATTTAAAGGTTCTGCATAGCGGCAGAACCTTTTATTTTTTATAAAATAAAAATTCTGCGCTTGAAAAATTTCTTTTACAGAAAGGACAGAATTATGAACTCGATTTATTACAACGGAAAGATTTATGTTGAAAGGGATACTTTTGTACAGGCAATGCTGGTAAGCGACGGCATTATACAGAAAACAGGCACACTGGAAGAGGTAAGCCGGGGTCTGTGCCCGAACTGTGAAAAAGAGATGATAGATCTGCAGGGCAGAACAGTGGTTCCCGGTTTCAACGATTCCCACCTGCATATCCTGGGCGTTGGCCAGGCGCTGTCCAGCGTTATACTCAACGGCAGCACCAGCATGGCAGACATACTGCAAAAAGGCAGGGACTTTCTGGCATCCCACTCCCTGGCGGAAGGAGATGTGCTGGTAGGCCGCGGCTGGAACCAGGACTATTTCACCGACGAGGTGAGAATGCCCACAAGACACGACCTGGATACAGTGTCCACAGAAGTTCCCATTATATACACCCGCGCCTGCGGACATATCTGCGCCGCCAACAGCAAAGCGCTGGAACTGGCCGGAATAACCAGGGACACACAGCCGGTGGCCGGCGGTGAAATTTACCGCGATGAAAACGGCGAGCCCAACGGCCTGTTCTCCGAAAACGCACAGGCTCAGATACAGAAAATAATACCGGAAGAGACCCCGGAAAAAATAGCACAGGAGCTGACTGTTGCCATGGAATATGCCGCCAGCTGCGGCGTTACCAGCCTGCAGACCTGCGACATCCGCCGCGACGCCTGGAGAACAGTAAACGAAGGTTACAAACTTCTTTACAAAACCAACCCCAATGCCGTCAGGACATATCACCAGTCCAGCTTCAATGAGCCCGTTTCCTATCAGGAATTTCTGTCAATGGGCTGTGTTACAGGCGCCGGTGACGATATGTTCAAATACGGTCCGCTGAAGATGTTTGTAGACGGTTCCCTGGGTGCCAGAACAGCTTATATGCGCGCTCCCTATGCCGACGACCCGTCCACCAGGGGTGTTCCCACAATGACACCGCGGCAGTTTGACGAAATGGTAAAAATTGCCGATGACCACAACTGCCAGGTTGCTGTACACTGCATAGGTGATGCAGCCATAGAGATGGTGCTGAATGCTTATGACAAAGTTATAGACGGCAAAAACAACAAAAACCGCCATGCAATCATTCACTGTCAGATAACAGACAAGGAACTGGTAGAGCGTTTTGCCGACCACGATGTACTGGCACAGGTACAGCCTATATTCATTCATTATGACATGAATGTGGTGGCAGACAGGGTAGGAGAAGAGCTGGCCTCCACCAGCTATGCTTTCGGCGATATGTACCGCATGGGCCTGCACACCAGCTTTGGTACAGACAGCCCGGTTGAAGACCTGAACCCCTTTGAAAACCTGTACTGCGCCGTTACCAGAAAGCGCCTTGACGGCCGGAGAACCTATCGTCCGGATCAGGCAGTTGACATATTTGACGCCATTGACCAGTACACCATCGGCAGTGCTTACTGCAGTTTTGACGAGGACAAAAAAGGCCGTATCAAACCCGGATATTTTGCCGACTTCGCCGTGCTGGACAGGGATATATTCACAATACCCAGCGATGAAATCAAAGATGTTAAGGCTGTCAGAACAGTTCTGGCAGGCAGAACAATATTTGAAAGAAACTGATTTATACATCAAAAAACCACCCGTTTCCGGGTGGTTTTTATTTTTATTGCGAATTTTACTATACCAGCAGCGGCAGGAATATATTGGCAAGGCCCAGGAAAGCGAAAAATCCCAGCACATCGGTGGCGGTGGTCAGAAATATGGAACTGGCCAGGGCCGGGTCCACATTCAGCGATTTCAGCACCAGCGGAACGAAAAAGCCAAAGGTGCCGCCCACTATTATATTTATTATCATGGAGGCCAGTATAATCAGCCCCAGGAAGGCGTTGCCGTATTTTATTGATATAATCAGTCCGGTTATAATGCCGATGGCCGCGCCGTCTATCATGCCTATACATATCTGTTTCAAAACCAGCGGCCAGTCATCTTTCAGGCTGATCTCGCCCAGGGTTATACTGCGCAGGGTTATGGACATTGTCTGACTGCCGGCATTGCCGCCCATACCTGTTATTATTGGCATTACCGCCGCCAGAGCCACTACTTGTGCGATGGTGTCTTCAAAAGCGGCTACGGTAAAGGAGGCCAAAAAGGCTGTGCCCAGATTGACTACCAACCATGGCAGACGAAATTTCACACTTTCGCCTATTGTGGAGTCGATGCCTTCTTCTGCGCTGGCACCACCCATCTTCAATATATCTTCCGTCTGTTCTTCAAACAGAACATCGATGATGTCGTCCACTGTGATTATGCCCAGCAAAGCGCCCTTGCGGTTTACTACCGGTACGGCTTTCAGGTCGTATTTGGAGGCAATATGGGATACTTCCTCCTGGTCCATGTCAGGGGTTACGGTGATGATGTTATCATCCATTATATCGGCCAGGGTACTGTCTTCGCTGGCGGTGAATATATCCCTCAGGTCGGCTGTGCCCACCAGTTCCTTTTTTTCGTTGAGCACAAAAATAGTTTCTATTATCTCTGTTTTCGGGGCAATTTCGGCTATCTTTTTCAAAGCCCGGGACATGTTCAGGCTGGATGACAGGGCGATATATTCTGTTGTCATGATGCCGCCGGCTGTGTCTTCCCCGTACAAAAGCAGGCTTTGGATTTCTATGTTGTCCTTGCTTTTAAACATCTTCATCAGGGTTTTTCGCCTGTTTATGGGCATCTGTCCCAGTATATCCGCAATATCGTCGTTGGACATGTGGCTGAAAATATTTATCAGATCTTTATAGCTCAGTAAAGCCACAAACCTCTGCTGCAAGTCCTCGTCCATCTGCTCCAGTATCCATGCGGTGTGCTTGTGGTCTATCCTTTTGGAAAAATCCAGCAGCTCTTCATCGGTGAACTCTTCCAGGGCAATGGCTATATCTATTGCATAGGCGGATTCGATAACTTCGTTAAGCTCGTCCTGCGGGGCGTTCAGCAACACATTTTTCAGGTCTATTTCGGCCTGCTCCAGCTGGTCCTCATCAGCGGTTATGGCGTCGATAAGTTCCATGTAAGCCGGATCCAGCAGTCCGGTCTGTTCATCTTCGGATGAAGAAAAACCCACATCATAGTTGTCCATAAAAGCCCCCTTTCCGCCGCGGTGAAAAGGGGGCTTTATGCTTTACCTTTTATTCCGACGGCTGTTTTTAACCTTTGCGCCCAAAAGCGTTGAAATATCTGCATAAGCAGCATACACAATGTTTAATACATTATAAATATATTGCATTAAAGTCGGAAATGTCAACTGTTTTTTCACAAAATTTTAACAGAATTTACAATGGTTGATTTACTGTACTTCTGATATAAATCCGCCGCCCAAAACATATTCGCCGTCATAGAGAACAGCACTCTGACCTTTGGCGGGGGCCCTTACCGGCCGTATAAATTCCAGGGTTATCCTGTCGCTGTCTGAAAAGATGACTTTGGCAACTTCGCCTTTGGCGGCGCTGCGTATCTTTACGGACACAATGCTTTCAGCCGGCAGCGGCACTGCGGTGGTGTAAACCGGATTGTCCAGGCTTATTGTGGTGAAAAATTCATCACCGGCATAGCCCAGCAGTACATCGCCGTTTTCCTGTATCCGTTTTACAAAAGCAGGCTTGCCCAGGGCTACTCCCAGGCCTTTGCGCTGTCCCACGGTGTAATTGTGAACACCCTCATGCCTTTTTATTCTCTTTCCCTCCGGGGAAATAATCCAGCCGTATTTTGTCTTGTATCCGGCCCGTCGTATAAAGGCGTCGTAATCGCCGTCGGGAATAAAGCATATTTCCTGGCTGTCCGGCTTGTCCGCATTGAACAGACCGATATCCCGGGCCATATCCCTGATAACCGGCTTTTCGTAAGCGCCGATGGGCAGCAGCAGCCTGGACAGCACATCCTGCGGCAGGCGGTACAGCATATAGCTCTGGTCTTTGGCGGCGCTGGCGGCTTTTTTCACATAGTAAAATCCGCCCTTTTTCTCCACTTGGGCGTAATGGCCGGTGGCGATGTAATGTATACCCAGCCGGTCGGCTGTTTTTATCAATGCGGCAAATTTCACATTCGGGTTGCACATTATGCAGGGGTTGGGGGTGGAGCCGCTGACATAGCTTTGGCAGAACGGCTGTACAACATATTTGTCAAAATCTTCCCTGGCGTCGGCTATGTGCAGGGTTATCCCCAGGGACTGCCGCACCTTTTCTGCGTCTTGTACGGCTTCGTCGGAAGCGTCGGAAAACCTTATCACAACACCCTGCGGGTCATAGCCCTGTTTCCTCAGCAGGTCTACACATACAGAAGAATCAACACCGCCGGACACTCCAACCAATACTTTTTTATTATCAAAGTCCATGACTTTTCCTCCTTTTGCCATCATTTTCCGGCAGATGAATATAATCCGCCCTTTTGGCTAAAATTACCGTGATACATTTCAGCGGTAAAACATATATTTCTGTAATAATATTATATTATATTTCTATAATAATATAAAATAACAAGATGAAAGTGCATCAGGTTTTCATTTTTTGAATTTCAGGCTTTCCTGCACCGCTATTTTGTCGCACATTTCGTTTTCGGCGTGGCCGGCATGACCTTTTATCCAGTTGAATTTCACTTCGTGCCTTTTCAGTTGCTCCAGCAGCGGCTGCCACAGGTCCACATTCAGCGCCGGCTTGCCGTCAGACTTTTTCCAGCCCTTTTTCTGCCAGGAATACACCCAGCCTTTGGTTATGCTGTCTATTACATATCTGGAATCGCTGGTAAGCACAACATTGCAGCTTTCTTTCAGCGCGCTAAGGGCGTACAGCACCGCGCACAGCTCCATGCGGTTGTTGGTGGTGTTTTCTTCGCCGCCGCTGAGTATTTTCTCGTTTTGGTTATATCTCAGTATGGCGCACCACCCGCCGGGGCCGGGGTTGCCGCTGCATGCGCCGTCTGTAAAAATCATAACGGTTTTCATATATATTCCTTTCACAGGGTTTTAAACAATCACATTATATAATACAACGCCCTTTATGTAAAGAATTCACAATATTTGTCCCATAAACTTGACAATAGTATATAAAAAAAGTATCATTTAACTGTAAAGGTATGCAAAGACATACTTATAGTTCGTTAATTTTTTGAAAAAAGCGAGACCGTTACATACAAAAAGATAGGCTGTACAGGGCTGCACCATTGGCAGATGGTGTGTTTTAGTATATCAATTTTAGCCCTGCGGCCTGCGGAAAGGACATTTTATGGCTAATACAGAAAGCAAAACAAACACCCGAAGAAGATATTCTTCCAAAAAGAAACCAGTAAAAAAAGAAGTGCAGTCCATAAGGATGATACCCCTTGGGGGCCTCAACGAAATAGGCAAAAACATGACATTGTACGAATGTATGGGTGATATGATCCTGATAGACTGCGGAAATACATTCCCCGACAGCGAGATGTTCGGCGTTGACCTGGTTATACCGGATTTTACCTATGTGCTGGAAAACAAGGATAAAATAAAAGGCGTTGTAATAACCCACGGACATGAAGACCATATAGGCGCACTGCCTTATCTGCTGAAGGAGGTAAACCTGCCGGTTTACGCCACAACGCTGACAAAAGGCCTGATTGAAAACAAACTTCAGGAACACACCCTGAAAAGCCCTGCCCAGATAAATGTGATGAAACCGGGCGACAAAATAAAGCTGGGATGTATGACAGTGGTTCCCATCCATGTAAACCATTCAATACCCGATGCAGTGGGCCTTGCGATAGAGTCCCCGGCAGGTGTCATAATCACCACCGGTGACTTCAAGATTGACTACACCCCTCCACAGGGCGAAACCACCGACCTGGGCACATTTGCCCGGTACGGACAGAAAGGCGTGCTGGCTTTGCTGGCCGATTCCACCAACGCCGAAAGGCGCGGAAGCTCCGCCAGTGAAAAAACCGTGGGCCAGAGCTTTGCCGGATTTTTTGAACAGGCGGAGGGCAAAAGGATAATAATAGCCACCTTTGCCTCCAATATATACCGTATACAGCAGATACTTGACCTGGCCATACAGCACAAAAGAAAAGTCTGTGTTTCCGGCCGCAGTATGATAAAAAATATACAGATGGCCTTTGAATTGGGATATCTGAAAGCACCGGAAAATGTTGTTATCGAGCCGGAAAATGTCAAGGATTACGAACCCGGACAGATAGTGCTGATAACCACCGGCAGCCAGGGCGAGCCGCTGAGCGCTTTGTCCCGTATGGCCGGCGGCACCCACAGACAATTCTCCGTGGGTGTGAACGATTTTATAATCATATCGGCCACACCGATACCGGGCAACGAAAAGATGGTTACAAAGGTTGTCAACGGACTGCTGAAGCTGGGCGCGGAAGTTATATATGAATCAATGTATGATGTGCATGTTTCCGGACACGCCTATCAGGAAGAGCTGAAGCTGATGCTCAACCTGGTAAAACCGAAATTTTTCATTCCTGTTCACGGCGAGTACAAACATCTCAAGCGCCATGCCCTTATTGCCGAAAGCACCGGTGTAAATCCGCAGAATATTGTCATAGGCAATATAGGCGAAGTGCTGAGGATAAACAAAAACGGAATTACCGTTGAAGAAACCGTGCCGGCCGGCCAGGTGCTGGTTGACGGCCTGGGCGTCGGCGATGTGGGTAGCGTTGTGCTGCGCGACCGCAGGCATCTGTCCCAGGACGGCCTGGTTGTGGTTGTGTTCACTGTAGATTCCGCCAGCGGCCAGCTGCTCAGCGGCCCGGATATCGTTTCCCGCGGGTTTGTGTATGTCAAGGAAAGCGAGGCACTGATAGCCGACGCAAGAATGGCTGCCCGTCAGGTGATAGAAAAATACCGGGATTATGACTATAAGGACTGGTCTATGATAAAAGGCAAAATACGCGATCAGGTGTCCTTTGTGCTGTACAAAAAGACAAAGCGCAGCCCGATGGTTTTGCCTATAGTTATGGAAGTGTGATATTCACGCTTATATTTGTTTTATATTTCGCCGGCCGTCTGAAACGGCCGGCAGAAAATGCAGGTGTGTATAATGAAAAACAGATTTTGGGGAACTGATATACTGCTGTTTACCCTGGTGTTGGTGACGGCGGCTTTTGCCGCGGTAATAGCTATAACCAGGCCGGATTTGGTCGTGGTGTGCATACTGGGTGTGTGTGTCAGCTCTGTGGCCGTCCTTTTTAACGCCCACGCGGTGAGAAAGATTATACGCGGGGTGTTTTTCGGATACGGCAAACAAAGCGCCAGGCAGCAGCTCAGTTTTGAAAATCTTTTTGTGCCTGTTGCCATAATAAACAGAAACAGCATAGTGTGGTACAACACTGCCTTCCGCAGCCGGATACTGGAGGACAACGACTGCTACCTGACGCCGCTGGAAAAAATTGTACCGGGCTTTAAAATCTCCCGGGGAGCGTGCAAAAGCGGCGCAAACCTGGTGATAAACAGCAGGGAATACACCGTTTTTTCCGCCGCCGCATCAGATGATGACAGCCTGTGGGTGTGCTATTTTGTGGATGACACCGACCTGAAATGGGAAGCCAGGGAATATCATATGACCCGCCCTGTTGTCATGCAGATTGTTGTGGACACCTATGATGAAGTACTGAAAGAGATGAAAGAAAGCAAGCGCGCCCAGATTATGGCTGCGCTGGACCGGCTGGTGGAGCAGACGGCAGGAGCTGCAAAAGGTATATCGGTCAAGGTTTCTTCCAGCCGTTACCATATTGTAATGGAGGAAAGATATTTCTCCCGGATATACGAAAGCCAGTTTGAAATGCTGTCCAAGGCCAGGCTTGTGGAGGAAGACAGCGTGACCTTGTCTGTGGGCGTAGGACGCGGCGGCAAGGATTTTTCGGAAAACGACGATCTGGCCAGACAGGCGCTGGATATGGCGCTGGGACGCGGCGGCGACCAGGCGGTTGTAAAAAGCCTGGACGGATACGAATTTTTCGGCGGTACTTTGCCCAGTGTTGAAAAACGCAGCAAGGTGCGCAGCCGCATAGTGGCCAAGGCGCTGAAAGATGTTATACTGCAAAGCGAAAATGTGCTGATAATGGGCCACAAAATGAGCGATTTGGACGCAATAGGCTCGGCGGTGGGCATTGCCGCCGCGGTGGAAAGCTGCGGACGAAAGCCCCATATTGTTGTCAATGAAGAGCTAACCCTGGCTAAAGACCTTATAGACCATGTAAAACGGCGGTGGACAGGCGGGGAACTGTTTATATCTGCGGAAAAGGCCGGACATTTTACCGGCAGCAAAACACTGCTGATAATAGTTGACACCCATGTGGCCAGAATGACCGAAAGCATGGAGCTGTGTTCCAAATGCGGCAAAAAGGTTGTAATAGACCATCATCGCCGTATGGTGGACTACATAACCGACACGGTGGTTTCTTACCACGAGCCCTACGCCTCATCTGCTTCAGAACTGGTTACGGAATTGTTGCAGTACATTATTCCCACTCATTATAAAATCACTCAGGTGCAGGCACAGGCCCTTCTGGCCGGCATTATGCTGGATACACGCAATTTTGCGGAAAAAGCCGGCGTGCGCACCTTTGAAGCAGCCGCCTATCTGCGCAGACAGGGCGCAATGCCCAATGATGTGCTGAAATTTTTCAGCGTTACAAAGGAAGTTTACCAGGCAAAAAGCGAGCTTGTAAACAAAGCCGTAATATACAAGGATGTGGCCATAGCCCTGTCAGAAGCCTTGCCCAGGGAACTGTCCGTAGCTGTGCCCCAGGCGGCAAACGACCTGTTGAGCATAAACGAGGTTGCAGCCTCGGTGGTGGCGGTGAAATTTGACGAGCAGATAAATATATCTGCCCGCAGCCTTGGGGAAGTCAATGTGCAGGTACTTATGGAGTATCTGGGCGGCGGCGGACACCTTACAATGGCAGGCGCACAGCTGAAAGGTATCAGCCTGGAGCAGGCCGAAGAAAAAATAAAAGAAAGTATAGACAATTACAGAAAATAACTGCTATTATATAAAAATAACCAAACAGCGGAGGATAATATGAAGGTAGTTTTATTGCAGGATGTAAAAAGCATAGGAAAAAAGGACACTGTGGTTACAGTGTCTGACGGATACGCCAGAAACTTTCTGTTCCCCAGAAAGCTGGCGGTAGAGGCCACAGCTGCGGCCATGAATGATGTGAAAACAAAAGAGAGCGCCAAAGCCCATCACAAACGGGAAGAGATAAAGGCCGCCGAAGAAATTAAAGCCAAAATAGACGGCAAGACAGTCACCATAAAAGCCAAAGCCGGCAAAGAGGGCAAACTGTTCGGCGCAGTTACCACAAAGGATGTGGCCGACGCTATCAAACAGCAGCTGAAGGTGGATATAGACAAGAAAAAACTGGTTATGAATGATATCAAAACATTCATGCGCTGTGAATGCGAAGTGAAAATCTATCCGGAAATCCACGCAAAAATCACAGTAAATGTAGAGGAATAATTTTATGGATAAGCTGGATGCGGCCTTGGAAGGGATGGGGATAAACCAGCCTTTTTCCATAGAGGCAGAGCAGGCTGTCCTTGGCGCGGCCATAATTGATCCGGAAATGGTCTCTGCCATAATAGAGCAGGTAAAAAGCGAATATTTTTATGTAAAACAGAACAGGCTGATATTTGACGAGATACACACCCTTTTCAATGCCAACATCCCGTCGGACTTTATCACTGTGGTAAACGCGGTGATTTCCGCCAGGATTTTCAGCGATGAAAACGAGGCAAAGGTGTATCTGTCCCAGCTGGCCGACACTGTGCCCAGCCTGTCCAATGTGCTGTATTACGCCAAAATACTGAAGGATAAGTACCTTATCCGCATGCTTATGGACACTGCCGGGGAGATAATACGCCAGACACAGGAAAGCACCGACGCCGACCTGCTGCTGGAAAGCGCAGAGCAGAAAATATACGCGCTGAGGCAGGGCAAGGACACCCAAAGCCTGAAACATATTTCAGATGCGGCGGCAAAAAGTTTTGACCGCCTGCGTAAAATGTCCGGCCCGGACAAGGAAAAATATCAGGGCATACCCACAGGGTTCAGGTTTCTGGATGACAAACTGGGCAAACTGGGACGCAGTGACCTGGTTGTGCTGGCGGCCAGACCCGGTATGGGTAAAACCAGCTTTGCGCTGAACATAGCCACAAATGTGGCCTCCTATCAGAAAATTCCGGTGGCCATATTTTCGCTGGAAATGTCCAGCGAGCAGCTGTATGAAAGAATACTGTCCTCCCGGGCAGGCATAACCAGCCAAAATCTGAGAACAGGTGATATACAGCTGGCCCAGTGGGACCTGATAAGCGAAGCTACGGGACAGATTTCGGACTATCCCATATACCTGGACGACACCCCCAATGTCACTGTCAGCGATATGAAGGCAAAGATACGCCGCATAAACCAAAACCCGGAAACTGACAACATCGGCCTGGTTGTGGTGGACTATATACAGCTGATGTCCACCGGCCGCCGCAGTGAAAACCGCGTGCAGGAGATAAGCGAGATAACCCGTAACCTGAAGATAATGGCCAAGGAGATGGATGTGCCCATCATAGCCCTCTCCCAGCTGTCCAGAAGTGCCGAGAAAAGCAGCGGCAGGGACAGCCGCCCCCAGCTGTCAGACCTGAGGGACTCCGGCTCTATCGAGCAGGACGCCGATGTGGTGCTGTTTTTGTACCGCGACGCCTATTATGACAAATCAGAGGAGGCAGACCAGACTTCTGCCGAATGTATAGTGGCCAAAAACCGCCACGGCGAAAGCGGAACCATCCCCCTGAGCTGGGACGGCGCATATACAAGATTTTACGATGTGGATTTTACGCACAGAGATGACTGATAAAATTTTTAAAACAATAGAAAAATACGACATGATCAAAAAAGGTGATACGGTGGCCGTGTGTCTGTCCGGAGGGGCAGACAGCATGGCGCTGTTTCACTTTTTGTGCCATAACAGGGAAAATCTGGGCATACAGGTGCTGGCGCTCCATGTCAATCACGGCCTGCGCGAAGAAAGCCGGCAGGAGGAAATATTTGTAAAAGATTACTGCGGCAAAATGGGCGCACAATGTATGGTGTACAACGCCTGCATGAATGAAAAGGAAAAACCTCAGGGTCTGTCCACCGAAACCTGGGCCAGGCAGCTGAGATATGACTTTTTCTTCCGCCAGGCGGAAATTTACGGCGCCAGGCTGGCCACTGCCCACACTTTAAGCGACAGGTGCGAAACGGTGCTGTTCAACATAACCCGCGGCGCCAGCCTGAAAGGTGCCTGCGGCATACCGGCGGTCAGGGACAAAATAATCCGTCCGCTTATCGCCTGTACCAGGGAAGAGATAGAACAGTACTGCCGGGAAAACGGCATACCTTTTGTCACGGACAGGACAAATTTTGAAGATGTTTACTCACGAAACAAAATCCGTCTGCATGTAATTCCACAGCTGAAAAATATAAATTCTGCCGCAGAAACAGCAATAGGAAACTTTGCGGATGAAAATGAGGAAATATACACATTTTTAACCCAATTAAGTGATAATCTTTACAGGAAATCAGTGGGAGAGAACGGCCTGGACACAACTGTGCTGCAAAGCCGGCACCCGGTGATTGTAAAAAACCTTCTGCGCAACCAGCTGGAAAAGCTGGACTGTTTGTCAAAGGACAATATACAGGCGATTATGGATGGCATGAAGCAGCCTTATTTCAAAAGGCAGCTGTCTGCCGGCGTTTTTTGCACTGTGGAAAACGGACGAATGTTTTTTCATTCGCCGCCCCGGCAAAGCCAAAAGATACCCAAAATCCCGGTAGAGTTTGACAAAAATATACATTTTTCATATCTTGATTTGTATTTTTCCCTTTGTTCTTATGAAGAATACAAAAAAAGTAAAAGAAATGACAAAAACTATTTAACTTATTGCGTGAATTATGATAAAATAAGGGGAAATCTTTATTTAAGGACAAGGGAAAGCGGAGACCGCTTTACCCTGCCAGGCAGAAATGTCACCAAAAGCCTGAAAAAGCTGTTTATCGAAGATAAAATACCGGCTTCATTCAGGGACAAAATACCGGTTTTGTGCGACGAGGACGGCCGGGTGGTGTGGCTGGCAGAATATGGAGTCAGCAAACCATATATGCCCGGTGAAGACTCTGAAAAAATATTGATTATCAAACAGATGTAAAAGTGTGTGGAGGTTTAAAATGTTAAACGATGTAAAAAGTGTTCTGGTCAGCGAAGAGGAAATAAAGGAAATAGTACAGCGCCTGGGCCGGCAGATAACAGAGGATTACAAGGATAAAAACCTGTATCTTATAACTGTGCTCAAAGGTGCGGTTATCTTCCTTTCCGATTTGATGCGTGCCATAAAATGCCCCTGTGAGGTGGATTTTATGGTGGTTTCCTCCTATGGAGCCGGTGTCAAATCTTCCGGTAATGTAAAGATTGTAAAAGATATCGACATACCGCTGGAAGACAAAGATGTGCTGATAGTGGAGGATATTCTGGATTCCGGTCTTACTTTGAATTTCCTTATGGATATGCTGCAAAACCGCAATCCCAAAAGCATGGCCATCTGCACTTTGCTGGACAAACCCAGCCGCCGTGCATGTGATGTGCACGCAAAATACATAGGCCGTCAGGTCCCGGACGAATTTGTTGTGGGTTACGGCCTGGATTACGATGAAAAATATCGCAATCTGCCTTTTATAGGCATTTTAAAACCGGAGGTTTACACAAAGTAAACCTTACATTCATACAAAAGGAGAGCCTATATTGTTAAAACAGAAAAACAACAGACAACAGTTGCCATTTATAGGTCTTTTGCTGCTTTTGATATTTGCCGCCGCGTTTTTGTATAAACCGTCCGGCATTGAAGAGATGAAAACCAGCGAAATCATCGGGCTGTTCAGGGACCATAAGGTTGTGTCCTATGAGCTGAATCTGGGAAACGGCAACATTGAAATCAAAACACAGGGCAGTGATAAAACAATATTGTACAAAGTGCCTGATGTGTATTCCTTCATGGAAAAAATTGACCCCTATGTGGAAGAGTACGATGCAATGCACCCGGATGCTCCCATGGAATATGACTGGATACCGCCCACGACGGTTCCGGCCTGGTTCAGCATCATGCCCTACATCATAACATTGGGCCTGATGGGCTTTTTCATCTATATGATGTACAGCCAGCAAAGCGGCAAAGGTGTTGCCGTAGGACGCGCCAAAACCAAAGATGCCAGCGACCTGGCCAGCAAAAAGACATTTGATGATGTGGCCGGCGCTGACGAAGAAAAAGAAGAGCTGATAGAAATAGTGGACTTTTTGAAAAACCCGTCCAAATTCAACGCTCTGGGCGCCAGGATCCCAAAAGGCGTACTGCTTGTAGGCCCTCCCGGTACCGGTAAAACATTGCTTGCCAAAGCCACTGCCGGCGAAGCCGGTGTGCCGTTTTTCTCCATTTCCGGTTCTGACTTTATCGAACTGTATGTGGGTGTCGGCGCATCCCGCGTAAGGGACTTGTTTGAAAAAGCAAAGAAAAGCGCACCTTCTGTAATTTTCATAGATGAAATTGACGCTGTGGGTCGTCAGAGAGGCGCAGGCCTGGGCGGCGGACAGGATGAAAGGGAACAGACCCTCAACCAGCTGCTGGTAGAGATGGACGGTTTCAGCGCCAACCAGGGTGTAATAGTAATGGCGGCCACCAACCGTGCCGACATACTGGATAAAGCCCTGCTGCGTGCAGGCCGTTTTGACAGGCAGATTTATGTGGGCCTGCCTGACATAAAAGGCAGGGAAGAGGTGCTGGCCGTGCATTTCAAAGGCAAGCCCATTGCCCCCGATATAAACCTTAAAACAATAGCCAAATCAACCCCCGGTTTCACAGGTGCAGACCTGGAAAACCTGGTAAACGAAGCGGCGCTGATGGCAGCCAAAAAGGGCAAAAAAGCCATCACCCAGCGGGAGGTGGAACGGGCCACCATCAAGGTTATCGCCGGCCCGGAGAAAAAGTCCCGTGTTGTTACACCGAAAGAGAAAAAACTGGTGTCCTATCACGAGGCAGGCCATGCGGTAGCGCATTACTTCTGCCCTACAGCCGACCCGGTACAGGAAATATCCATCGTGCCCAGAGGCATGGCCGGCGGCTATACACTGTCTTTGCCGGAAAACGATTCCAACTACAAGACAAAGACAGAGATGAGCGAAGAGATCGTCACACTGCTGGGCGGACGCTGCGCCGAACAGCTGATACTGGAAGATATCTCCACCGGTGCTTCCAACGACCTGGAAAGGGTTACCAGCACAGCCAAAGCCATGGTTACCAGATACGGTTTTTCCGAAAAACTGGGCAATGTGGTTTACGGCAGCCGACCGGAACAGACCTTCCTGGGCAGGGACTACACCCAGGGCAAGGTATATTCCGAAGCCATTGCCGGTGAGATAGATGTGGAAATAAGAAAACTTGTGGATGAAGGATACAAAAAATGTATGCAGATTCTGGAAGACCATGTCGACAAGCTGCACATAGTGGCCAAAGAGCTGATGGAAAAAGAAAAAATTTCCGGCGAGCGCTTCAAGCTGCTTATGTCAGAAGGTTATGACCCCACAACCGATAAAGACAGCCCTTCCTACCAGCCGCCTGTGGCTGACCGGGAACCTGTCGCAGAATAAAAATGCTTAAAAAAGCAGAGCCGGCCGGCTCTGCTTTTTGTTGTCAGATTTTGTCGGTTAAGTAAAAGCGGGGGCGCGTACCTTGACAAGCGGGGCAATTTTTAATAAGATAAATATTCAGGACATTTAATCAAAATCAAAACGGGAGAGTAAAATGGCAAAAAAGACACAAGGCTATACAAATGAAAGCATAAGCATGCTCAAAGGTGCCGACAGGGTGCGCCGTCGTCCGGCGGTAATCTTCGGCTCGGACGGCATCGAGGGCTGTCAGCAGGCAATTTTTGAGATAATTACCAACAGTATAGACGAAGCCAGGGAAGGTTACGGCAAAAAAATTACCGTCACCAGGTTTGCCGACCACAGCGTTGAAGTGGAGGATATGGCCAGAGGCATACCCGTGGATTTTAATACCAAGGAAAACAGGTACAACTGGGAACTGGTGTTCTGCGAGATGTACGCCGGCGGCAAATACAACAACAACGAAGGGGAAAACTATCAGTTCTCCCTGGGCCTCAACGGCCTGGGCCTGTGCGCCACACAGTACGCCAGCCGATATATGACGGTGGATATCGTCAGGGACGGTTTTGAATATCATCTGGACTTTGAAAAAGGCGAAAATGTGGGCGGCCTGCACAAAAATCCCACCGGCAAAAAACAGACAGGCTCAAAAATTAAATGGCTGCCGGATGATGCGGTTTTCAGCGATATAGATGTGTCGGAAGAATTTTTTACCACCACGCTGAAAAGACAGGCCATTGTAAACCCGGGTATACTGTTCGTGTTTAAAAATGAAACAGATAACGGATTTGAAACCAAAGAGTTTATATATCAGAACGGCATTGTGGACTATGTAAACGAGTTGTGCGACGGCGCCGCTTTGTCAAAAGTGGTGTACAACACCGGCGAGGATTCCGGCCGTGACCGCGAGGATATGCCTGTATACAAACTGAAACTGAATGTGGCCTACGCCTTTTCCAACAAAACCGCAAAGATAGAATATTACCACAACTCCAGCTTTCTGGAATACGGCGGCAGCCCGGACAAGGCTTTGCGCAGTGCTTTTGTCAGCCAGTTTGACGCTTTTCTAAAAAGCAAGGGCATGTACAAAAAGAATGAAAGCAAAATCAAATTCGAGGATATTCAGGACTGCCTGATTTTTGTTTCCAGCTGTTTTTCAACCCTTACCAGCTACGAAAACCAGACCAAAAAGGCCATAACAAACAAATTTATAACACAGGCAACCACCGAATTTTTAAAGCGTTCACTGGAAGTTTACTTTATAGAAAACCCGGAGGAAGCCGCCAAGGTTGCCCGGCAGGTGCTGGTGAACAAGCAAAGCCGTGAGCAGGCGGACAAGACCAGGCAGGGACTGAAAAAGACCCTGTCTGCCCGGATTGACATCGCCAACAGAGTGCAGAAGTTTGTGGACTGCCGTTCAAAGGATGTATCCCAGAGGGAGATTTATATCGTGGAGGGTGATTCGGCCCTGGGCGCGTGCAAAACCAGCCGCGATGCCCAGTTCCAGGCCCTTATGCCGGTGCGCGGCAAGATACTCAACTGTCTGAAAAGTGATTATGACAAAATATTCAAAAGCGATGTCATAACCGACCTTATCAAGGTGCTGGGCTGCGGTGTGGAAAGCCCGGCCAAGTATAAAAACAACGGCATTGCCACATTCAATATAGACAATCTGCGCTGGAACAAAGTTATAATATGTACCGATGCGGATGTGGACGGTTTTCAGATAAGAACACTGATACTGACCATGATATACCGCCTGACCCCCGCTCTTATAGACCAGGGTTATGTGTATATAGCCGAAAGCCCGCTGTATGAAATCACCACCAAAAATAAAACCTATTTTGCCTACACCGAAAGCGAAAAAGCCGATGTTATGGCCAGGATAGCCGGTGAGAAATTTACCATACAGCGTTCCAAAGGTCTGGGTGAAAACGAGGCGGAGATGATGTGGCTGACCACCATGAACCCGGCCACCCGCCGACTTATCAAGGTGTGCAAAGCTGATGTAGAGCGCACACGGCAGGTGTTTGACCTGCTGCTGGGTGATAATCTGGCAGGCCGTAAACAGCACATACAGGACTTTGGCGCAGATTACCTGGATCAGCTTGACTTATCATAAAAGGAGACAAAATGGCAAAGAAAAAAACAGAGAAAAAAGTGAATACACGCCCCGGCCTGGACGACAGTGTTGAAATACTGTCCGCCGGAGAGATAGTGGAAAGTGCCATTACCGATACACTGGAACAAAACTATATGCCCTACGCCATGAGCGTAATTGTATCCCGCGCACTGCCGGAGATAGACGGTTTCAAGCCCAGCCACAGAAAACTGCTGTACACCATGTATGACATGGGCCTGCTGAAAGGCGCTAAGACCAAATCTGCCAACATCGTCGGCCAGACCATGAGGCTGAACCCTCACGGCGATGCGGCCATATACGAAACTATGGTGCGCCTGGCCCGCGGCAACGAAAGTCTGCTGGTGCCTTTTGTGGACAGCAAGGGAAACTTCGGCAAAGCATACAGCCGTGATATGGCTTATGCCGCTTCCAGATATACCGAAGCAAAGCTGGAAAATATATGTGAAGAGCTTTTCAGGGATATTGACAGCGATACCGTTGATTTTGTGGACAACTATGACTCCACCAGAAAAGAGCCCACACTGCTGCCCACCACATTCCCCAACATTCTTACAAACAACACTTTGGGCATTGCGGTCGGCATGGCATCTTCCATTTGTTCCTTCAACCTGGAAGAGGTGTGCAAAACCACCATCGCTTTGATAAAGGACCCGGACCACAACATAAAGGACACTCTGCTGGCACCGGATTTTGCCGGCGGCGGCGTGGTGCTGTACGACCAGAGCGACATCGACCGGGTGTATGAAAACGGCCGCGGCAGCATCAGGGTACAAAGCAAATGGCAGTATATAAAAGAAGACAATGTGATAGAAGTCAGCGAGATACCGCCCACCACCACTGTGGAAGCCATTATGGACAAGGTGGCTGACCTGGTGAAGCAGGGCAAGGTCAAGGAAATAAACGACATGCGCGACGAAACAGACCTCAACGGCCTGAAGCTGACCTTTGACCTCAAGCGCGGCCAGGACCCGGACAAGCTGATGCAGAAGCTGTTTAAAGCCACTCCGTTGGAAGACAGCTTTTCCGCCAATTTCAACATACTTATCGGCGGTGTACCGCGTGTTCTTGGCGTAAAGTATGTTATTTTTGAATGGATGGCATTCAGAAAAGAATGTGTAAAAAGACGCACATACTTTGACCTGAAGGGCAAAAAGGCCCGCCTGCACCTGGTAAAAGGTCTGGAAGCCATCTTGCTGGACATAGATAAGGCGGTGGAGATAGTTCGTTCCACTGAAGAGGAAAAGGATGTCGTGCCCAACCTGATGATAGGTTTCGGCATTGACGAAACCCAGGCGGAATTTGTTGCCGAAATACGCCTGCGCCAGCTGAACAGAAGCTATATCATAAAGCGCGTTGAAGAAAAACAGCAGTTGATTGACGATATAGCCGAATTGGAAAGCGTGCTGAAAAGCGACGGCAAGATAAATAAAATCATCATAAAAGAGCTGGAAAATGTCATCAAAAAGTATTCTAAACCCCGCAAAACCCGGATAAAATACGGTCTGCCGGAAGCAGATGCACGGGAAACCGAGGCGGAAATACCGGCCTATGCAGTGAATATATTTGTGACAAAACACGGTTATGTAAAGAAGATTACACCCCAGTCGCTGCGCATGAGCGGCGAGCACAAGCTGAAAGACGATGACGAGATCGTACTGCACAAAGAGTGTCAGAACGACGCCCATATACTGTTTTTCACCGACAGGATGCGGGTTTATAAAACCCGTGCCGCCGCCTTTGAAGACAGCAAAGCCAGCCTGCTGGGTGAATACGCCCCTGCAAAACTGTCTATGGAAGACGGGGAAAACATAATACGGACGGTAATCTGCGCCGATTACAAAGGCTTTTTGCTTATATGCTTTGACAACGGCAAGGCCGCCAGAATTCCCATGAGCGCCTACGAAACAAAGCAAAACCGCAAAAAGCTGGTAAATGCTTTTTCCGACAAGGCAAAGGTGGTGTCCATAATGCACTTTGAGGACAACCGGGATGTGCTGTTTGTCAGCAGTGTAAACCGTGCGCTGGCAGTGAACACCGCGCAGATACCGGAAAAAACCACCAAAAACACCATAGGCGTGCAGGTACAGACACTGAAGAAAAACCAGACTGTAAAATCCGTGCGTCTTCTGTCTGACGCGTCGCTGGAAAACCCGGCCAGGTTCAAAACCAAAAACATACCGGCCCGGGGCAGTTTCCTGAAAGACGGGGATGTGGCCAGCCAGCTGACATTTGAATAAAAAAACGGGGGCTGCTGCCCCCGTCTGTATATAAGTAAGAGTTTTGTTTTTTGCAGTGCAGAAAACCTCTCTTACCGTTAAAGGATAAGAGAAGTTTTCTCTCATCCGTGGTATTATTATGAATGGAAAAAGGCTGTTTATTCCCGCTTTTTATGGAAATTTCTGCCTTTTTGCCACAAAATATCCACACAGACAGGATAAAATCATTTTTATATTGCAAAACAAATTTAAATATGATATATTTATTAAGTCATATAATATGAAAGGTCAGATACAATGAGTATTTTAGAAATTATCAGCGGCGCATTGCTTATTTTTTGCGGCATTATCATAATTTTACTGGTTGTGGCCCAGGAGCCCAAAGGCGGTATGGATGCCATCACCGGTTCCAATCCTTTTGCCAACATCCAGTCCCGTTCGGTTGATGCCGGCGCGGCAAAGATGACAAAATATGCCGGAATAGCGTTTTTTGTACTTGCTGTTGCAGTAAGCGCAATCAACATCTTAGCCTAATAACCATAGCTGATTAACAAAGCCGTCATTTTATGTGACGGCTTTTGTCATATTGCAGATTTTACACATATTTCACTTTGCATAAGTTACAATAAAATTGAAATACGAAAACAGGAAAGAAGAAAATATGCCTATAAAAGAAAAAATATTGAATGAACTGAAAAAGGGCCCGGTCAGATATAAAAAATTACAGTCAAAATTCAAGGCCGGCAAAAAGTTTTTTGCCGCCATGGAGGAGATGTACAGCCGGGGCCTTATAACGGAAAAAGGCGGATATATCAGCCTTGCGGAAAAAACTGTACGCAAAAAGGACAAGAAGAATGCCGACCGGCTGGCCGGTACGGTGGTTAAGCTGACGGAAAATTTCGGCTTTGTCAGGTGCGAAGGCCTGGACGAAGATGTATTTATTTCGGGCAAAAACATGATGGGTGCCGTCACCGGCGACGAGGTGCTGGTACAGACGGTAAAAGCCACCCGCAGGGATATGGAGGGGGTTATAACCCGGATAACCAAGGAAAAAACCAACATAGTGGGCACAGCCCTGCAAAAAGGCCGCCGGCTGTATGTACAGCTGAAAGACTGCCCATATGTGTGCCCCAAGGCCGAAAATGCCATAGCCCGCGACGGAGATATAGTGCTGGTCAACCTGTCCGGACGCGGCCGCAGTCACCGCCGCCTTACAGCACAGATACAGTCTGTAATCGGTGTGGTGTCCGACTCTAAAAAAGCGGTGGATGTACTGCTGGCGGAAAAGAATGTCAGCAGGCAGTACCCCCGGCGGGCGGTGGACGCCGCAGTGAAGAGGATAGGCGAAGTGGATTTTGACAGGGAAAGACAAAACCGCAAAGACCTGACAAGCCTGCCCATATTCACCATAGACAGCGCGTCCACAAAGGACATAGACGATGCCATTTATGTGGCCGAAACGGAAAACGGATATGATTTGTCCGTGCACATTGCCGATGTCGGCTTTTATGTGCAGCCGTCAGACCGGTGCGACATGACCGCCTATGAAAGGGGCACATCCATATATTTCGGCGAAAGTGTAATCCCGATGCTGCCGGCGGAATATTCCAACGATGTGTGTTCTCTGAACGAAAACCGGACAAGGTTTGCCTTTACCTGCCAAATGAGCCTGGACAAGCAGGGAAATGTAAAAAAATATGAATTTTTCAAATCGGTCATACGCAGCAGGGTCAAGGGTGTGTACAGCGAGGTAAACGCCCTGCTGGCCGGAAATGCAGACCGGGAGATAAAGGAAAAATATTCACAGGTCAGCCGCCGGATATTCACCGCTGCGAAACTGTATGAAAAACTGAGGGACAAAAGGGTGGCTCGCGGCAGTATGGATATTGAAAGCGACGAAGCTTATATACTGTTCGGCCCTGACGGCAAGGCCGTTGATATACAGAAAAGAGAGCGCGGACTGGCGGAGATGATAATCGAGGAGTTTATGCTGCTGGCAAACTCCTGCTCTGCAAACCTGGCCAAAAAAATAGGTCTGCCCTTTGTTTACCGCATACACCGGCGGCCTGACAGCGAAAAGCTGGACAGCCTGAAAGAAAATCTGGCAAAGCTGGGACTGTCCATGCAGCGGCAGCCCGGTGAAAGCATGCAGCAGACCATGAGCCGCTTGCTGGACGACACCCGCGGTACAAATTTGCAGACAGTGGTGCACAAGCTGATTTTGCGCAGTCAGTCCAAAGCCAAATACAGCGAACAGCCCATAGGTCACTTTGGACTGGGCCTGGAGGACTATGCCCATTTCACCAGCCCCATACGCCGTTATCCTGACCTGGCAATACACCGCATACTTTCATACTGGCTGCAGACGCAGGACCGGCAGAAAACCCAAAAGCGCTTTGCAAAATTTGCCAAAAACCGGTCAGAGCGTTCCAGCGCCGCAGAACTGGTTGCCATGCAGGTGGAAAGGGGCGCAAATGACATATACAAAGCGGAAATTATGCAGGACCATATCGGCGAAAGCTATGACGGCGTTATTTCTTCCGTGACTTCCTTTGGCATATATGTGGCCTTGGAAAATACTGTGGAGGGCCTGGTGCATGTTTCAAAGCTGGGTATGGTCAGCCCTCAGCTGGAGGAAGGATATTGCCTGTACTGCCCCGTAAGCGGCAAAAAGTATATTTTGGGCCAGCCTATACAGGTGGTTGTACAGGGCGTTGATATACTCAACGGCAATGTGGATTTTGCACCGGAAGGGCAGGAAACTGCACCGGCGGATAAAAAAGCCGACAAAAAGGCCAGGGAAAGCCGCGCCGCAAAGCGCAGCGGAACAAAGCGTGTGCGTAAAAGCGGCGAAAAAAAGGCGGCCAAAGTCAGGTATCCGCGCGGCAAAAACAGAAAAAACACACTGAAAAATAGCAGGCAGAAATAACAGGGGTATACCCCTGTTATTTTTTTGTTTTCGGCGGCATAAAATGTTATAAATTACCAACAATATTCAAAAAAGAAACGGAGAGTTGGTATGTTAAACATCAGAAAGAAAGAGCAAAGCCCAAAGGAAAAACGGCGCCGGACACTGAAAGAGGAGATAAGAAACTGTGAAAAAATGATACGGCGCGCCCAAAGTCTGTTTGAACTGTCCACTGACGGGGATCTGATAGAAGCCAGAATTTACGAGCTGAAAAGCCTGAACAAACATTATGACTATCTTATATCCTGCGCCAGGCGGCTGGAAGAAACAGAGGAAAAGGATTTCCGGCAGGCAATAAATGTTTAGGTGATAATAATGACTGTTTTGTTTTTGTTTTCTGCATTGGTTATACTGTGCGGTGTGTCCTATGGCTTTTCCAGGTCGGCTTTGCCTGTATGGACCGCTGTCAAAAGCGCTGTCAGCGGCATTGCGGCCCTGCTGCTGGTAAACCTGACCAGCGTATACACCGGCTGTTACATAGCCATAAATCCGCGGACGGTGTTTGTTTCCACGGTTTTGTCCCTGCCGGGTGTATTCAGCCTGCTGGTGATGAAATTGCTTTTGCATTATTGATAAGGCGGGCGGCCTGTTGTATAATTTGATTATAGAACAGGGGTGACGGTATGGAATTTATATGGTGCCGCCGGGGCGATGAGGCAATGGAAGATGTGCTGAAACTGCGCAGGCAGGTTTTGTGCGACGAGATAGGCTTTTCGGACAGCTACCGGCTGGATGACGACGACAAAGACGCACTGCACCTGCTGTGCCGACAAGACGGACAGGCGGTGTGTACCGCAAGGATAGTAAGAACGGCAGAAGATACATGGCTTTTCGGCAGGCTGTGCGCCCCTGCCCGGCAAAGGGGAAAGGGCCGCGGCGCGGCGGCCGTCAGACGGGCGGAGGAAAAGTGCCGGCGGCTGGGCGGCAAAAAAGTTACCGTAAAAGCAAAATATGACAAAGAGGGGTTTTATTCCCACATGGGCTTTTCGTCTGTGGGAGAAGTTTATCTTCAGGAGGGAATACCCCATATTGACATGGAAAAATGCCTTTGATATCAAGGCTGAAACAAGGAGGATAAATTATGGACAACCAAAAGATGAGGCAGGCCTTTGACATACCTCATCACGCCAATCTTTTTGCCCTGATTTACAGGCGGGCAACAGAGATGTACGGCGAAAAAGGCGCCGCGGCGGCAGACGAGGGAACAAAACTGTACGGAAACCAGCGCGGACGGCGTATGGCAAAACGACGGCTGAAAGACGACCGGCCGCTGAACATGGAAAGCTATCTGCTGTACGGCGAATGGAAGGATAAAAACGGACTGTCCTCCAGCAGTGTCAGCGCAACGGCGCCGGTCTATTGCAACCGGGTACAGCGCTGCGGCTGGTGCGATGCATGGAAAGCTGCCGGTCTTATGGAATACGGCAAAAATTACTGTACATATGTGGATAAAAGCCTGGTGGCCGGTTTTAACCCGCAGCTGTCCATAAACATAAACAGCGTTTTGTCCCAGGGTGGCCAAAGCTGTGATTTTGAATGGCTGGGCTTTAAAATTGAAAACGAACGGCAGGAGGCGGACTTTGCGGCCAAATCACAGGCTCTGGGCGACAGCGCCACAAAAGATTTCCTGTACCACAGCGGCCATCTGCTGCGGGCGATGAAAAGCGCCCTGGCCCGGCATCTGGGACAGCAGGCGGCAGAAGAAATACGGGAAAAAGCCGTCGGTGATTTTGCCGGCATGTACGGCGAAGAAATGGCGGATGCCCTTGTACGGGAAGCCCGGCAGGATTTTTCCGAAATTGACTATTGACAAGGTGCGCTTATGGGATATGGTCAGATAGTCCTGCGCCTGTGCCTGGCTGCCTTTATAGGCGGTTGAATTGGCGCTGAACGACAGATAAAAAACCATCCGGTGGGCCTGCGCACCAACACACTGGTGTGTATAGCCGCAATGGTGATGATACTTTCACAGTTGCTGACTGAACAAAGCTGGCGGCAGTATGCGGTGGTTTCTGACCCCAGGCCGGCCGGCCAGGTGATAACGGGTATAGGCTTTCTGGGGGCCGGTACAATACTGCGCTCTCCCTCCGGCGTAAGGGGGCTGACAACAACTGCCAGCCTGCGGAGCGTGGACTGTATAGGCCTGGCGGTGGGCGCCGGATATTACCGGCTGGCGCTGACTGCCAGCGCACTGGTGATGGTCGCCCTTGTTGCCGCAAAACACATTTCGTCATTCCTGGGCCGTATGTCCCGGGTACACCATGTCAGGGTGGAACTGCGGGCGGATATGCAGATGACAATGGACCTGTTGGGCAAGCTGGAAAAAGCCGGTGTGGACATAAACGAAGCACAGGTAAAGCTGAATTATGACGGCGGCGAAAACACCTCCAGCATAGATTTTGTGACCAGGGGCGAAAAGCAGAGCCGGCGGGTAGCCCGGGCTTTGCAGCAGTGCCGGCAGGTGAAAAGCGTTGAGTACAACGCATGAATTTATGACAGACAAAAACAGCGGAAGGCCATCGGCTTTCCGCTGTTTTGTATTCTATTTTATTATTCAATTACAACGCTTTCCATGATGACAGGTGTAACCGGTTTGTCGGCCCAGCCTGTGGGGGTGGCGGCAATTCTGTCAACCACATCCATACCTTCCACAACCTTGCCGAAGGCGGCGTACTGGCCGTCCAGGTGAGGTGCGTCTGCGTGCATTATGAAAAACTGGCTGCCGGCAGAGTCCGGAACGGCTGTCCTGGCCATGGAAATAACACCTCTGGTGTGTTTCAGGTCATTTTTGACGCCGTTGGCGGCAAATTCGCCTTTGATTGTCCAGCCGGGGCCGCCTGTACCGTTGCCTTTGGGGCAGCCGCCCTGAATCATAAATCCGGGGATTATGCGGTGAAAGCCCAGACCGTTATAAAAGCCTTCTTTTACCAGCTTTTCAAAGTTGGCGCAGGTGATGGGAGCTATATCGGGGTAAAGCTCGATTTTAATTTTTTCGCCGTTGTCCATTGTGATTGTAACCATTTCTGTATCTCCTTTTTGTGTTATGCGGTTTATTTTACACCAGCATTTTTAAAATTATGTGTAATTATTTTCCGGCCGCTGTTTTGTAATAGGTATAAAGACCCTCCAAAAGCAGGTTGTCGTTCAGCCGGCATTTGTTTTTGCACAGGGGAGCAATGACTTTGGCTATGCCGCCGGTGGCGTACACATTGCATTTTAACCCCATTTCCTCCTCAAAGGCGTTTATCATGCCGTCAATGCAGTATACACTGCCCAGCACAGCGCCGCTGGCCATGCTTTGGGCCGTGTCGGTGCCGATGGCGTGCCGCGGCGGGGTCAGGCTTTCGTCGATGGGCAGGCCGGTCCTGTCGCGCAAGGCTTCCAGCGCAGTCAGCACGCCGGGTATAATGCTTACACCCAGCAGGTCGCCGTCAGCGTCCATGGCGGTAACGGTTGTGGCGGTGCCCATGTCTATGACAATGGCCGGCAGGCTGTAATTTTTCTTTACTGCCAGGCAGGCGGCTATTATATCCACACCCACCTCCTGCGGATTGCCTATTTTCACGCCCATGGCGGCGATGTCGTCATTTTTGAACAGCATCGGCTCAAAGCCCAGTATATCTCGCAAAGCCATGAAAACTCCCTGGGTTGTGTTGTGCACAACGCTGCACAGCACACATCCCTTTACATCTTCAGGCCTGATATTGTTCTTCGCAAAACCGTCCCTTATAACCGGTATATAATCCCAGCAGGACAGCGCTTTTGTATAAGGAATGCTGAAGCCGGCTGTCTGTATGTCCTTTTCAAACACTCCCACATCTATATCGGTATTTCCGATGTCAAAACACAAAACCATCCTAACACCTCCGTTGGCTGTATGTATGTATTTTAACACAAAAAAAGCAAAATTGCAGTATATATATGCTTTTTTGGCTTTTGTGATAAAAACTTTTTGGCCCCAAAGAAAAAAATTGCTTATTTTACCATTCCGCCGGTCAAAACGGGGCGTCAAAGGTGATATTTTACCACCGTACGGCATAAAAATTATTAAACAGTGAAAGTAAAACAGCGTGAAAAACCTGACAGGATGTTAATTGTTACCATAAATTATTTTAAAGCCTTTCAAGGAGGAGAAAAATGTTTGTTTTGACATTGAACAGAAAGCGCAGCGGAAAAATAATCGCGGCACTGCTGGCCGGTATATTTGTTATCGGTGTGGGAGCAGGAGTGAAAAATTTCTTTTTTGAAGATGCGGAAACCCGGGCCTCAATGACCAATCTTGACATGACCAGCACACAGGATATGGCTGCTTATATCGCCCAAAAAGGTTACACTGTGGATTTGCAGTCTGCACGGGTGAACGAGGTGCGCATTCCCAAAACCTTTGACGCAGAATTTGAAAACTTTAACCGGAAAATAATGCAGACAGATAACCTGTCACTGGAAAAGTACAAAAATGACAAGGTGAACAAATGGACATTTGACATAATAGATTACGAGGTCAAGGACAAATCCGCCGTGGCTGTCCTGCTGGTCAAAAAGGATAAACTGATAGGGGCTTATCTTTTGCAGATGCCGGAAGGCACCGCCTACCCGCTGGTAAAAAACCAGCCCCGGACGGATGAGCTGGAATAATTTTCCCGGCTATTTAATTATCTGCTGTTTTATGGTAAAATATCAAAAGCGCGGGGATACGCCCCGCGCTTTTACAGCAATATCAAAGGATGCAGGATATGAATCAGAGATTGGACAAGTTGATAAGCGAGGGACTGGGCATATCGCGCCGGGATGCAAAAAAACTGATTTCCAAAGGCAGGGTGCATATAAACGGTGAAATTTGCAGGGACCCGCGGCGGAAAACCCGGCCGCAGGATGTAACGGTGGACGGAAAGGCCTTGCAGCATGAAGAGTTTGTTTATATCATGCTGAACAAACCGGCGGGCGTCGTCAGCGCTTCCCGGGACAAAAATGACATAACAGTTGTGGACCTGGTGAAGGATGATTTTCCGCGCAGAGAACTGTTTCCGGCCGGCAGGCTGGACAAAACCAGCACAGGACTGGTGCTTATCACCGATGACGGAAAATTTGCCCATGATATATTAAGTCCCAAAAAGCATGTGCCCAAGACATATTTTGTCACAGTGGACAAGCCGGTGGACGAATTTGTTGTAAAAGAGTTTGAAAAAGGCGTCACGCTGGCAGACGGCAGCGTTATGAAAAGCGCGCAGATTTACCCCATTGGGGACGGCCTCAGTGCCAGGATAGTCCTGCACCAGGGGGTTTATCATCAGATAAAAAGAATGCTGGGGGTGTACGGCATAGGTGTAAACAGCCTGCACCGCAGCGCCATAGGGGGCCTGGAACTGCCGCAAAATCTTATGCCGGGCGAATATATGAAACTGGACAGCCGGCAGCTGCTAAAAATTGTAAATCATCATTTAACAAAAAATTAAAAAAAGCAACACATTTGTATTATAAAATGTTCTTGTCAGTTTTTGACATACTGTTTTTCTGTTTTGCACATAAAAAACCGAAAAAAATTGTAAAAAAATGTTGCATTTTATAAACCTATTGTGTAAAATAATAATCATTAGCGGATATAGTTGTGTAAATTAACAATAGATCAAAATCATTTTTTAGGAGATTAGTATGTCAAACAGGATGTTTCAAGGCGTTATATATCAGATGAAAGACACCATCGGCAGGGTCGTGGGTGTAACTGATGAAATGGGCGTCGTAGTGGCGTGCAGCGAACTGAGCCGGATAGACAGCATAAAAGACGGTGTTCAGGCCGAAAGAATGTCCAACAGCTCTTCATTTGTTCGCGGCGGATATACATTCAAAGGTTTTTCCAACACAAAACGAAACGATTTTTATGTGTTTGTGGAAGGCACCGATGAAATGGCAGATAAGTTTGCCGGCGTTCTGGCAATATCTCTGGCCAGTTTAAAACAGTTTCATGACGAAAAGTTCGACAGGCTTAATTTTATAAAGAATGTTGTTATGGACAACATTATGCCCGGCGACATATATGCCAAAGCCAGGGAGATGCATTTTACCACCGACATCCCCAGGGTTGTGCTGATAATCAGGGTTGAACAGCAGAAGGATATGTCCACCTTTGATGTGGTGCAGAACCTGTTCCCCGACAAGCAGAAAGACTTTGTTTTTGACACCAGCGAAAATGACACGGTGCTGATAAAAGAGCTGAAAAAAGGCATAGAGACAAAGGATATAGAAAAACTGGCCGCTTCGATAGTGGACACGCTGAATGTGGAATATTACATAAAAGCGGTTGTGGGTATCGGCACACAGGTTACCAACATAAAGGACCTGGCCTCTTCCTTTAAAGAAGCTCAGATTGCGCTGGAAGTGGGCAAGGTATTTGACACCGAAAAGTCTATAGTAAACTATGAAAACCTGGGTGTAGCCCGTCTGATATATCAGCTGCCCACCACACTGTGTGAAATGTTTTTGAAGGAAGTTTTCAAGCAGGGTTCAATCGACAGCTTGGATCAGGAAACTTTGTTTACCATCCAAAGCTTTTTTGAGAACAATCTGAATGTAAGCGAGACTTCCAGAGGGCTGTTTGTACACAGGAACACGCTGGTTTATCGCCTTGAAAAAATCAGAAAAATTACCGGCCTGGATTTAAGGGAATTTGACGATGCCATTGTTTTCAAGGTAGCCTTGATGGTCAAAAAGTATTTACAGTCAAGCCAGGAGAGATTTTAATGATAATTCCGCCCTTAAATGTAAGCAGTCAATTACATAGCAGGGCGGTTTTTCTGTTTTAAAAGAGAAAAGGAAAAGAAGAGGAAGATGATTGATTTTAAAAATGTTACAAAAACTTACGAGCCCAATATAACGGCCGTAAGGGACATGAACCTGCACATCGACAAAGGCGAGTTTGTGTTTGTAATAGGTCATTCCGGCGCAGGCAAAAGCACTTTTCTGAAGCTGATGCTGCGCGAGGAAAAAGCCACAAAGGGCGAGGTTATGGTAAACGGATATAACCTGACCAAAATCAAAGAGAAGGATATACCCTATATGCGCCGTACATTGGGGGTGGTTTTTCAGGACTTTCGTCTTATACCCAATCTGACCGCTTATGAAAATATAGCTTTCGCCATGAGGGTTACCAACATAGACGAAAAGGAAATAAAAAGAAGGGTTCCGTATATTCTGAACATAGTGGGCCTGGCCAAAAAAGGCGGCAAGCTGCCCACACAGCTGTCCGGCGGCGAACAGCAGCGTGTGGCCCTGGCCCGCGCACTGGTACACAATCCGGATCTGGTGATTGCGGACGAGCCCACCGGCAACATTGACCCGGCGCTTTCGCTGGAGATAATGGAGCTGCTGAAAGCGATAAACAGCACAGGCACCACTGTTGTGGTGGTAACCCACGAGCACGAGCTGGCCAAAAGGTATGCCCAGAGAATAATAGAAATGCGCAAAGGCGTCATAGTAAGCGACACCGGTGCGAAAGGAGGGGAAGTTATATGAAATTTTCCAGTTTTAAATATCTTTTCCGCCAGGGATTACACAATTTTGTGGGCAACCGCCTGATGAGCGTGGCTTCGGTAGGTGTGGTTACATCCTGCCTTATACTGGTTGGCGTATGCGTTTCGCTGGCGTTGAATGTAAACAGCTTTGTGGAGTATCTGGGCGCCCAGAATGAGGTTATAATATATATAAAAGACGACGCAGCCCGGGAAAGCATTGACGCCATGGACGAGAAACTGAAAAGTGACGCGGATGTTTCCGAATACACATTCGTTTCCAAAGAACGGGCCCTGGAAGAGCAGATGAGCTATATGGGCCAGTACGCTTCCATCCTCAGCAGTTATCAGGGCGAAAACAACCCGCTGCCGGCCTCTTACCGCGTACATCTCAAAGACCTGACCAGGCTGGAGCAGGTTTCCCTGAGGTTTTCGCAGATGGACGGTGTTGACTATGTTTCCACTCCCACAGAGCTGGCAGGTGTGCTGATAACACTGAAAAATGTCACATACTATGCAGGTTTTGCGGTTCTGGCTGTACTTATGCTGGTAAGCATGGTGGTTATTTCCAACACCATACGCCTTACAGTGTTTGCCAGAAGACGCGAGATAAGCATAATGAAGTATGTAGGTGCCACCAACGGGTTTATACAGCTGCCTTTTGTGGTGGAGGGCCTGATTATAGGAACAGTTTCTGCGCTGATAACCTTTATAGCGATAAGCGCAGGTTACATATACCTTTACAGTTATATAACCACCCAGGCAAGCGGATTTATAGCCATGCTGGGCACATGTATGATACCGTATACTTCACTGCGGTTTGTGATGGGTATCGGATTTTTGCTGTTTGGCTGGATTATCGGCGGCGTCGGCAGTGCCATATCCATGAGAAAATATCTGAAAGTTTAGAGGAAAAGTTATGACAAAGAAGATTTTGAAAGGCGTTTTTTGCCTGGCTGCGGTGCTTTGCCTTTGCTTTGGCCTGCTTAACCCCATAATAGCCAGCGCAGGCACTATGGAGGACTATCAGGCCGCCCAGGAAAAACTGGACCAGATAAACAAGGAGATTGCGGCGCTGAAAACCCAGAAGGAAAAACAGGAAGCCGAAAAGAAAAACGCACAGACCCAGATAGATCTGGTAAAAAAACAGATAGAAATACTCACCGGAGATATTTCGCGGACCAATGATGACCTGCTGGCAAAGCAGGAAGAGCTGGAGCAGAAAAAAGAGGATATACAACAAACGGACGAACTGTTTAAAGAGCGCCTGAAAGCCATGTATATAATGCGCAGCGGCGGCAGCCTGTCCACAGTTTTGGCGGTGGACAGCTTTTCAGAATTTCTGACAGCCGCAGACACTTTGCAGAGAATTTCTGTGGCAGATACAGAACTGCTGCAGCTGCTGGAAGAACAGAAAAAAGCCATAGAAGAGGAAGAAGCCCGGATTCAGGACCGGCTTAACAACCTGGTGGAAAAACAGGGTGAGATGGAAAGCAAACAGGCCGAACTGGCATCCCTGATGAAAACGCTGGACAGCAGCCTGTCAGAAACCGAAGCGCGGCAGCAGGCCGCCAGCGAAACCCAAAAGGAAGTCTATCAGGAATACCTGCGGGCAAAGGAAGCTGTTGAAGCAGAATTCGGCGAAGGCTCCACAGGTGATTTTGTAGGCGGTGAATGGATATGGCCGGTGCCCACAAACGGTCACATTTCTTCTCCTTTTGGCTGGCGTACCTTGTACGGCGTACCGGACAACCATATAGGTATAGACATTGCCACGGGCAGCGGTCCGTACATATTCAATCAGCCGATAGTTGCTTCTAACTCCGGTACAGTCAAAACTGCCATACATTCCAACAAAGGATATGGCAACTACCTCATAATCGACCACGGCGGCAACAACTTTACCCTTTACGGCCACTGCAATTCGCTGGCTGTCGGCGTTGGTGACTATGTAACCCAGGGACAGACAATAGCCTATGTGGGCTCCACAGGCAACTCCACCGGCCCCCATCTCCATTTTGAGATAAGGCTTAACGGCACTCCGGTTGACCCGGCGCCGCTGGTTGCCTCCACAAGGCCTTAACGGAAAGGATTAAAGATGAAGAAAAAAATAAGTTTTAGCACAGCGATAAGCTATGTGTTTATCGCCATGACGGTTACTTTTTGTCTTACAATGGTAATCTCGTCAAAAATGTTTGAATCAAAAGTGGCTTCTGTAAACGAAAAGGAAACCATGTATGACAAAATTGCCGATATAGACCAGACAGTAAGACGGAATTATTACACAACCCTGGACGACAGCCGGGTTACCGAAGGAATGGCCCGGGGATATGTGCAGGGCCTTGGCGATGCAGATTCACTGTACTATTCTGCGCGGCAAATGTCTGAATACCAGGATATACAGGCCGGCAAAATTATAGGTATAGGCGTTGATATAATCAAATCCCGTGAAGACGGCGGTTATATGAAGGTTTACAATGTTTACACAGATTCTCCGGCTGATGTGCAGGGCATAGTTTCCGGCGATACAATAACAGCCATTGATGGTGTAAGCACTATCAATATGCAGGTGGAAACAGCGCGCCGGATGCTCTCCGGTCTGTCCGGCACCACACTGGAGCTGACATATGTCCATGAAGGCAGTGAAACAACTGCCACCCTCACACACAAAGCCTATGATGCACCGTCTGTCATATCTTCCAAGGAAGGTGACTACGGATATCTGAAAATAACCTCATTCAATGCCAAAACAGCCTCCGAGCTGGAATACGCTGCAAACAACCTGATCGGCCAGGAGGTTAAAGCCCTAGTAATAGATGTGCGCGATAATGCCAGCAAAGACTTTGACAGCGCTGCTGCGGCTGCTGATATACTGCTGAAGGAAGGCACAACAATGTATGCGGTATACCAGGACGGCGAAAAGAAGGTTCTTTATACATCAGATAAAACCAGCGTGTCGGTGCCGGTTGTACTGGTGACAAACTCCGGTACAGGCTATGCCTCTGAGATGTTTACGATTATGCTGAAAGATGTGGCCGATGCCAAGACAGTGGGTACCGCCACAATGGGCAAAGGCGGTTTGCAGAAGATGTTCCGTCTGCCGGACGGCAGCGGTGTAGAACTGACAATTGCCATACTTAACCCGGTTACTTCCCGGGTATACAACGGCACAGGCATTGCAGCGGATTACGAAAAAACACTGGATGCCAACCAGGAGCTGACCTATGTCACAATGGCACCCAGCGAAGACCCGCAGATAGTGCGTGCTTTTGAAGTTGCCGAAAACCTGAGTAAATAATATTTGTAAATAAAAAAATCCCCTGAAAGGGGGATTTTTTTATTTTTGCCGGCTGTTTTTGCTTATTCCCAGCAGGTAGTCGGCAGACACATTATAAAACCTGCACAGGGTTATCAGATGTCTTATGGGCATTTCGTTTTCGCCCTTTTCATACCTTGAGTAAACCTGCTGTGTGGTGCCCAGAACGGCGGCCAGGTCTTTTTGCTTTAAATCTTTGTCTTCTCGCAGTTCTCGCATTATCTCCCAGTAGCTTTTCACCTGTGTTACCTCACAATATAGTATTTGCAAGGTTAATTGTATTATACACCATATATAGTGTATTGACTTTACACCACATATAGTGTAAAATATGGAATATAAATATTGGAGGAAAAGTTATGGATAACAAAAAATGCAGACACTGCAAAAGCGAAATACCTGCCGATGCCAAAGTATGTCCTGTATGCAGAAAAAAACAGGGAAAAAAGGTGTGGCCGGTTATAATCGGCGTTATACTTGTTTTGGGAGTTATTGGCAGCATGGGAAACAGCGGAAACCAGCAGATTTCCGGCGACAGGTCATCGACTGCACCAACACAGGCGGAGTCCCGGCGGCCTGAATACGAAATAACCCGGTGCGAAATCGAAACAGACGGCCTCCTGACATATATATCAGGCAGTCTGGTGAATAACACTTCCAGGCAAACAAACTATTTGCAGATAACTTTCAATCTGTACGATAAGGACGGGGCTTTGATAGGGTCGGCAATGGACAATATAAACTATCTTGACGCCGGCGGCGTATGGAAATTTAAAGCACTGGCTTTTGAAGATGATTTTGCATCTTATGAACTGGCGGAAGTGACCGGTTTCTGATAATAAAAAAATCCCCTGAAAAGGGGATTTTTTTATTATTATCGATAAATCAGGCTTTATGAAATATGAGAAGGGGGAAAATTATTTGCCGAACCCGGCAGATATTTCCATAAGCTTTACAACATTTCTTAAAGTTGCATCCAGGTTTTGTCTGGCAAAAGCCCTTGTCTTTTCAAAATCGCCGGCAGTCAGGTTGGTGGTGAACACACAGCTGACGCCTTCATCATAGCTTTTTTCAAAGCCTTTCAAGGCCTGTCCGACCACGGCGATAACCGGTACGCCCAGCTTTTTGGCGCGGCGGGAAATGCCTACAACAGCTTTTCCGGAAAGGCTTTGCCGGTCCAGGCTGCCTTCACCGGTTATGATACAGTCGGCATCGGCGGCCTCCTGCTCAAAACCGGACATATCCAGGATAAGGTCTATGCCCTTTTCCAGCTTGCCGCCCATAAACACGCTCACACCGTAACCGGCGCCTCCGGCAGCACCTGCTCCCGGCAGCCAGGCCCGGTCAATGCCGTATTTGCTGTTTATCATCCGGGAAAAATCCTGCAAATTTTTGTCCAGATGTTTTACCATTTTGGGGTTGGCGCCTTTCTGCGGGCCAAATATATAAGCTGCGCCGTTGGGGCCGTACAGAGGGTTGTCTATATCGCACATGGCCATTATTTCCACGCCGTCCAGCAATTTTTCTGCCCGGCCGGTGTCAAAGTGCGTGACAGTGCTTAAATTTCCGCCCACCGGGAGAAACTGCTGATCCCGCCGGTTGTAAAACTGTACGCCCAAAGCCGCGGCCATTCCTGTGCCGGCGTCGTTGGTGCAGCTTCCGCCCAGCCCCAGGATTATTTTTTTACAGCCGTTGTTTATCGCGTGCTTTATCATTATTCCGGCGCCGTAAGTCGTGGTTTTGGCAGGGTTTTCTCGGCCGTATACCTGCGGCAGTCCGGCGCATTTGGCCAGTTCTATCACAGCAGTTTCGCCTTTTACTGCATAATAGCTTTCAAAAGGCTCCATAAAGGCATTAAATGTCTGTACGGTTATCTTCCGGTAGCCGTCAAAACCCAAAAAGCAGTCTGTTGTGCCTTCGCCGCCGTCTGCAATGGGCCAGGATATAACCTTGCAAGCCGGAAATATTTGTTTTATATTCTTTTTTGCCGTATCGCAGAATTCGGTTGCTGATAAAGTGCCTTTGAAAGAGTCCGGCATTACAATACATTTTTTCATAACAGATTTCCACAAGTATTTTTTATATAATTCCCATTCCTGTCCAGCCGATTGCAGCCAGAATGTAAAGTATTACGGCCACTATTGCAGGCTAGATTAAGGACAAGTTGTCAACCTTTTAAAAATTCACCCAGATTTGCGTATTCGCTGCTGTGCTCCAGCGGATAATCCCCGTTGAGATATTCCAGGGCAAATGCCACATGGGCTGCGGCGCCTGTGACCATTGCGCGCTCGTCAATATCAAACAGCGGATTGTGTATTTCTGCGCCGGAACCCACTTCGTCATTTCTGATACCCAGGTTGCCGTAGCAGCCGGGGGCGGCTATCATATACTGTGAATAGCTTTCGGAACCCATAGTGGGCATCTGGGGGCACAGGGCGTCTTCTCCCAGCACTTTTGCTATTGCACTGCGGGCTATATCTGCGGCGCATTTGTCGTTTATCAGCGGAATGGCACCGCCTTTGCCCAGATTTTCAATGGTGCAGTCATAGGATTCTTCCAGGCCTTTTATAATTTTTTCCAGTTGTTTTTCAAAAGGAACTCTTACATTTTCTTTTGAGAAATATCTGGCAGAGCCGGAAAATTCTGCATATTCCGGTATGATATTTGATTTTGTACCGGCATCGATTTTGCAGATTGAAACAGTAAGCTGTTCAAAGGGGGATATATGTTTCATGCGGATTTTGTTTATCTCGTTGATAAACTCCAGCATGCAGTCCACCGGGTTGTTGGACAGATCGGGCCTGGAAGCGTGACCGCCGCGGCCGGTTATCCTGAAGCTGACCGGTATGGAGCCGGCGTCGGCGTATCCTTCGCTTATGCCGAATTTGCCTGTTTCCAGTTTCTGCTCCACATGCATACCGAAACACACATCATATTTTATGTCGTTGTCCCAGAAGTACTGCAAAATATGTTTTATATTTCCGCCGCCTTCTTCGCCGCGTTCAAAAACCAAAAGCACATCGCCGTTCAGCTCACTCCTGTTTTTGTACAGCACATCGGCCGCTGCCAGCAGCATTGATGTGTGGGCATCGTGGCCGCAGGCGTGCATTACACCGTCGTTTTCAGATATGCACACACGCGGTTTTGACAGGTTGTGGTCCGGCTCCTGTATGGGCAGTGCGTCTATGTCGGCGCGCAGCATGACAGTCTTTTTGCCGCCGTTGCCCCTGACCCAGGCGATAACGCCGCCGTTGGGAATATCGATAATCTCTTCCAGTCCGCTGGCTTTCAGCTGCTCGATTATGTACCGGCAGGTGTTGTCTTCCATCGTGCTCAGCTCAGGGTGCGCATGCAGATATCTTCGGTTTTCAACCATTTTGTCATAGTTGGCTTCGATAAGTTTCAGAATATCCATAAGTTTTCCTTTCTTTGTGTTTATTGTGCCACTGTCACATAAATTTAATATAAAACTGCAAAAATATGTGACCAAAACATATATGATATTTTCAGTATACATAAAAAATAAAACTATTCAATAGCTTTGCTTAATCTTTGTAAGATATGATAGTTTTGCTGGAGGATGTTATGCAATTTAAATCAACGGGCCGGAAAGTATATGTGACGGGACAACAAAAGAGGTTTATATTTTATGTGACAAAAAACGCAAGCTGCAAAAGCTTGCGTATTTGTATTTTTATCAAAATCAGAAAAGACCTTTGATAACACCGTTTTCATCCACATCTATGGACAGGGCGGCGGGCACTTTGGGCAGTCCCGGCATGGTCATTATCTCGCCCATAACCGCAACCACAAATCCGGCGCCGGCAGACAGGCGCAACTCGCGCACTGTCATGGTGAAATCTGTGGGGGCCGCCAGCAGGGAAGCGTTGTCGGAGAAGGAGTACTGGGTTTTGGCGACGCATACCGGCAGTTTGTCATAGCCGTTTGCCTTCAGGGTTTTCAACATGGTCAGGGCCGGTTTGTTGAAAATAACTTCCTTTGCACCGTAAATTTTGCTGCACAAAACCTTTATCTTTTCGTCAACAGTCAGGTCTTCATCATAAGCGTAGTTTATCTTGGCGTCATCGTCCATTATGTCCAGGACCTTCTGCGCCAGCTCCAGGCCGCCTTCGCCGCCTTTGGCAAACACTTCGCTGAGGGCGCATTCCACACCCTGCTGTTTGCAGTAGGCGTACACAGCCTGTCTTTCCGCTTCTGTATCAGAGGGGAAGCTGTTCAGAGCCACAACACAGGGCAGGCCGAAATTGTCCTTTATGTTGTGTATATGTCTGCCCAGGTTGGCAAGACCTTTTTCCAGTGCCGCAACATTTTCGTTGTTGAGCTCGGTTTTGGCAACGCCGCCGTGATGCTTCAGCGCCCTGATTGTGGCAACTATTACCACGGCGTTGGGTGTAAGGCCGTTCATGCGGCATTTGATGTCCAGAAATTTTTCAGCGCCCAAATCAGCACCGAAGCCTGCCTCGGTAACCACATAGTCGCCCAGTTTCAGCGCCAGTTTTGTGGCCACGGCACTGTTGCAGCCGTGGGCGATGTTGGCAAAGGGACCGCCGTGGATAAGGCATGGGGTGTTTTCCAGTGTCTGTACCAGGTTGGGGTTGATTGCATCTTTCAGCAGTGCCGCCAGGGAACCCTGGGCGCCCAGCTGTCCCACTGTCACCGGCTCGCCGGCATAGGTGTAACCCACAACTATTCTCGACAGCCTTTCTTTCAGGTCTGCCAGGTCGGCTGCCAGACAGAAAACCGCCATTATTTCGCTGGCTACCGTTATATCAAAACCGTCCTCGCGGGGGGTGCCGTTGGCCTTTCCGCCCAGGCCGTCGGTGATAAAGCGCAGCTGTCTGTCGTTCATGTCCACACAGCGTTTCCAGGTTACTCGGCGCGGGTCTATACCCAGCCGGTTGCCCTGGTATATATGGTTGTCCACCAATGCGGCCAGCAGGTTGTTTGCCGCGCCGATGGCGTGCAGGTCGCCGGTAAAATGCAGGTTGATGTCCTCCATGGGCACAACCTGTGAATATCCGCCGCCGGCGGCACCGCCTTTTACACCGAACACCGGCCCCAGGCTGGGTTCGCGCAGTGCCAGCACCACATTTTTGCCCATGCGTGCCAGCCCGTCGCCCAGGCCTATGCTGGTGGTGGTTTTGCCTTCGCCGGCCGGTGTGGGGCTGATGGCTGTCACCAGAATAAGTCTGCCTTTTTTGTCCGGCAGATTTTTGACTTTGTTCAGGTCAATTTTTGCCTTGTAATCGCCGTACAGGCTGATCTCCCGGCGGGAAAGGCCCAGTTTTTCTGCCACCTGTTCGATGGGAAGCATGTTTGCCCGCTGGGCTATTTCTATATCGCTTTTCATATCCGCAAGTCCTCCTTCAAATACATTTGTCTGTATACAATAATTATACACAAACGGCAGATTATTGCAAATGTAAAATACACATTTTGCCAGGGCGATAAAATATTGCACAGTCTGACATATATATGATATAATTTTATGAATAGTTTTATATTGATTGTCATTGTTTTTCAAAGGAAAGAGGGATTTTATGATATATCTGGATAATGCGGCCACCACCCCTGTCAACAGCCGGGTGGCACAGGTAATATACGAAAGCATGCAGAACTGCTTTGCCAATCCTTCGGCGCTGTATAACATAGGCGCAGACAGCGAGACGGCAATGAATAAAGCCAGGGCTTTTGTGGCCGGCTGTATCGGCGCAAAGCCGGGCGAAATGTATTTTACCTCCTGCGCCAGCGAAAGCAACAACATTGCCATATACGGTCTGGCCCTGGCCAGGAAAAACTGGGGCAAGAGAATAGTGACCACAGGATACGAACATCCGGCGGTGCAGCACCCGTTTGAATTTTTGGGCGAGCTGGGTTTTGAAACAATATTTGTAAATCCGGACAAAAGCGGAATTGTCAGCGAGGAGGAAATCCTGGCGGCAGTGGACAGCAAAACCTGCCTGGTCAGCCTGATACATGTAAACAACGAAACCGGCGCAAAGCTGGACATCGAAAGGCTGTCTGCAGCCATAAAACGGAAAAACCCGCGCACGGCAGTGCATATTGACGCAGTGCAAAGCTTTATGAAATATCCCATAGATGTCAAAAAACTGAACATCGAAAGCCTGTCTTTCTCCGGCCACAAGATAAACGGCCCCAAGGGCATAGGCGGCCTGTACCTGAAAAGCGGAACAAACATAAAACCGGTGTTCCTGGGCGGCGGCCAGGAAAAAGGACTGCGCGCAGGCACGGAAAATATCCATTACATACAGGGCATAGCCAAAGCCTGTGAAATACTCAAACCCAATATTTCCAGAAACCTGCGGCACTACCGGCAGCTGAAAAAGCATCTGCTGGAAGGCCTTGCACAGTTTGACAATGTGGTGATAAACAGCCCGCAGGACGCGGCGCCTTACACCGTCAACATATCATTTACAGGCTACCGCAGCGAAACTCTGCTGCATTTTTTGGACAGCGTGGGTATATGCGTATCCTCCGGTTCCGCCTGCTCCAAAGGCAGTCAGAGCCACACCCTTACACGGATGAAACTGCCGCAGGAACAAATTGACAGCGCGCTGAGAATATCCTTCGGCGTCCAGAACACAGAGGAAGATGTGGACAGCCTGATACGGGCGCTGAAAGCGGCAAAGGAAAAATTACAGAAGGTGAAAAAATAATGGAACAGTTGATAATGTGTTATCTGGGCGAGGTTGCCCTCAAAGGACTTAACAAGTCTACTTTCGAGGCCCAGCTGATAAAAACCATAAAGCAGAGAATTAAAAATCTGGGCCAGTTCAAGATATACAAAGCCCAAAGCACCATATATGTACAGCCGGAAGACGAGTTCAGTGATGTGGACGCGGCTTTTGAAAAGATAAAGAAGATTTTCGGCATATCTTCCGTCAGCAAGGCAGCGGTGACCGAAAAGGACTTTGACAAAATCTGCCGGGTGGCACCGGAATATCTGCGCGATACATTGCAGAGGGCCAGGACATTTAAGGTCAGCGCCAAGCGCAGTGACAAAAGTTTTCCCATGGGCTCGCCGGAAATATCCAGGCAGCTGGGCGCAGTGCTGCTGCGCGCATTTCCCCATCTGAAAGTGAATGTGAACAACCCGGATGTAAATGTAATGGTGGAAATCAGGGATTTCGGCGCCTATATCCACGAGGCCAAACAGCCCGGCGCCGGCGGTATGCCCGTTTCCTCTTCCGGCAAGGGAGCTTTGATGCTTTCCGGCGGAATTGACAGCCCTGTGGCCGGATATATGATGGCCAAAAGGGGCATGAGCATAATTGGCGTGCATTTTGCCTCACCTCCTTACACCGGCGAAAGAGCCAGGCAGAAGGTTATAACCCTGTGCGAAAAACTGACAGACTATACCGGCGACATAAACCTGTTTATAGTCCCCTTTACAGCCAGTCAGGAATATATCAGGGACCATGGAGTGCGGGAACTTTTCACCATTCTTATGCGCCGCAGTATGATGAGGATAACCCAGAGACTTGCGGCAAAATTCGGCGCCGGCGCAATTATAACAGGCGAAAGCCTGGGCCAGGTGGCTTCCCAGACACTGGCGGCCATAACTGCCACCAATGCCAGCGTGGATATGCCCATATTCCGCCCGGTTATAGGTATGGACAAAACGGAGATTACAGAGATTGCCAGAAAAATTGACACCTTTGAAACCTCCATACTTCCTTATGAGGATTGCTGTACAATATTTACCCCTCCTCACCCCAAAACCAAACCCAGCCTGGAAGAAGTGCTGGCGGCAGAGCAGTCCATGGGCATGGACGCCTTGCTGAAACTGGAAAAAGAGGCGGCAGAAAAAGCAGAAAAACTGAGGATAAATGTTCAGTAATTTATCGGGAAAAGTATAAAATTTTAAAGGAGGCAACGGTTTGAAGGCAGAAATTATTAGCGTGGGTACCGAGCTGCTGCTGGGCGATATAGTCAACACCAATGCCCAGTTTATCAGCAGGCATCTGAGCGCGCTGGGAATAAGCGTCTATAACCAGCAGGTTGTGGGCGACAACCGGCAAAGGCTGGAACAGGCGGCTCGGCTGGCTAAAAGCCGCAGTGATATAGTAATATATACCGGCGGCCTGGGTCCCACTGACGACGACCTGACAAAACAGACGGTGGCCAGGGTGTACAATGACAGCCTGGTGTTCAACCAGAAAATATGCGATGATATAGAGGACTATTTCAGGCGCACCGACCGCACCATGAGCGAAAACAACAAAAAACAGGCATATGTGCCCCAGAAGGGCAGATACCTGGAAAACAACTACGGCACAGCCCCCGGCATAGTGTTTGTGGACGGGGAAAAACTGGCAATACTCATGCCCGGCGTACCAAGAGAAATGAAACCCATGATGGAAAATCAGGTGGTTCCTCTTTTGTCCAAGCTGGTCAGGGGCGTGATATTGTCCAGATATGTCCATGTCATAGGCATAGGGGAAAGCGCTCTGGAGGAAAAAATACACATACTCCTCAACGAGGAAAACCCCACCATGGCCTTGTATGCCAAGGAAGGGGAGGTAACCGTAAGGATAACAGCCCTGGCAGATGACAAAAGCAAGGCCGAGGCCATGCTGAACTCCCGGTACAGAAAGCTGGACGAGCTGATACACAATCACATATACGGTGTGGATGTGGAAAATATCGAGACCGTTCTGGTCAGACAGCTGCGTGAAAAAAATCAGACCGTGGCCACTGCCGAAAGCTGCACCGGCGGCAACCTCAGCGCCAGGATAACCGGTGTTCCCGGGGCATCAAGCGTTTTTTCACTGGGAGTATGCACATATTCGGAAGAACAGAAACATAAAATTTTGGGTGTAAGCCGTGAGGACCTGGACATATACACGGCGGTATCTTCACCGGTTGCCTGTCAGATGGCCCGCGGTGTGATGGAAAAAAGCGGAGCCGATTATGCCATAGCTACCACAGGCTACGCCGGCCCCGGAGGCGGAACACCCCAGGAGCCGGTGGGAACTGTATACATAGCCGTGGCTGTAAAGTACGGTACCTATGTGAAAAAATGCCGGTTTTCAGGCGACAGGCAGAGGATTGTTCACTTGGCCTGTCAGGAAGCGCTGGATATGCTCAGGTGTGTTATGAACAACATACCCTGCCCCGGCGCAAAGCTGATAGATTCCCTGGATGAGCTGGAAACTCCGGAGGAAATCCCGGAGAAAAAACACGGCTTTTTGAAAGGCTTTCTGATAATGATGTGCCTTTTGCTGGCATCTTTTGCCCTGGCAATAGGTTATCTGTATATAAAAAATGACGGACAGCTGAAACTGCCCGACATAAATTTTTCTGCCATAACCTCGTTTTTCAGCCCCAAGGCCGAAAGTGTAGAACGGGTTTTGGCACAAAGACGGGAAAATACCGATTTTTTTTCCCAAGGTTTTGAGAAAGACACACTGAAAATGCTGTCCGGCCTTAGTTCTCAAAACCGGAACCTGAAAGGCTGGATAACATTTAAAAGCGCCGGCGCCGAATACCCGGTAATGTCCGAAGAAAGCCGGCGGCAGGCAGGACAGGATACATATTTCCTGCCCCAGGGCAATATAGACGGATATAATTATATTGCCGGCTTTGACCGGGATAATTTTATGGACCTTACCGACCTGGACACCATAAGGGCAAATTCTTCATTTATATATTTCCGGGGAGAGGAATATACCGACTATCAGATTTTTTCCGTGGGTACATTTTCCGCACGGGATCTGGCACAGTTGACCGATTATACAACAAAACAGGATTATATAGTGCAGGCAAGGGCCCGCAGCCTGTTTGATGTGGATGTGGTCGTCACCGACCGGGCAGAAATACTTGCCCTGGTGCAGCAGCCGGAGGAGGGCAAATTTGTTATAGCCTTTGCAGTAAAAGGGGACCGCAGCGTGTTCCCCAGCGTGGATGTAAAACAGGCGGCAGTGTATGCCGACTGGTATATGCGGGAAAACAACATGACCGATGAAAACGCATCCCGGGCATTGCTTTATGCCCAGGAGGTGTACGACAGGGATAACTGGCTGTTTGAACATATAACCGAAGAGGACAGTTCTTCATCGTCATCATCCTCTTTGTCATCATCGGGTTCGGGCTCTTCATCTGCGTCCTCGTCCGGTTCATCATCCGGATCTTCATCTGCGTCCGGCTCGTCCTCTTCCAGACCGTCCTCCTCTTCAGGACAGTCTTCTTCACCCCGCCCGACCTCATCTTCCGGCGGACAGTCATCTTCCTCCAAACCGCAGAGTTCTTCTTCCCGGTCGTCTTCATCGACACCTTCCGCAGGAGAGGAGATTTTGACCGTAACCATGAACGGAAGTGTGGTTTCCGGCCCGGCAACACAGATTTTGAGCCAGATTGTAGCCATAGAAATGTCTTCTTCATGGCAGCCGGAAGCACTGAAAGCCCAGGCTATCGCAACCCATACATATCTGGAGTATGAATATGCCAGGGGCGTTACTGCACCCGCCGTAAGCGGCAGGTCAAACCCCAGTCAGACAGTCATAAATGCTGTCAGCCAGGTTTCCGACCTGATAATGACTGTGGGCGGCAGGGCTGTTTATACACCTTACTGCGCCTCTGTAGCAGGCTACACAAACCCGCCCAGCCAGGTGTGGGGCACCAGCCACTCACATCTGCAGACGGTTGAAAGCAAGTACGATTATCTCAGCACAGGCTATGAGAAAACATACACCATACCCCTGTCGCAGATGAAGGAAATCCTGGAAGACAGGCTGAACATAGCCCTGGATGAAGAGGATGCCGCCAACTGGTTCTCAGTGGTGGACTACACCGACGGCGGTTATGTAAGGCGTATGAAGATAGGCAGTGCCACAACATATATTGCTGAAAGCGGCAATGTAAGAAATATAACAGGCTACTGGTTCGGCACCGATATACTGGCCGATGCAGGCATACCGCTGCGCAGTGCCGCATTTACAATAAGCTACGCCGACGGCAACTTTACCATTGTTACCAAAGGTTACGGCCATGGTGTGGGTATGAGCCAGTGGGGCGCACAGCTGTACGCCCAGTACGAAGGCTGGTCTTACAGTCAGATACTGACCCATTACTACACAGGCGTTACAATACAGAAAAAATAACCGAGGAATTTATGAATTATATAGATTTGCGTTCTGACAGCGTAACTCAGCCCACGCAGGAAATGAGGGACGCCATGTACACCGCCCCTGTGGGGGATGATGTTTTCGGGGATGACCCCACAGTAAAAAACCTGGAAAAGCTGTGCGCGGCCAAAGTGGGCAAGGAGGCCGGATTGTTTGTGGCTTCCGGCACAATGGGCAATCAGCTGGCTGTCATGGCCCACACCGTCAGAGGGGACGAGATAATTGTCTCCTCCGGCGCCCACCTTGTACAGCACGAAGCCAGTGCAGCCGTGCTCAGCGGCGTTATGGTAAAGGTGCTGGAATGTAAGGACGATATACTCACCGCCGCCATAATAGAAAAGGCCTGCCGTCCCTCCGCAGACGGTTTGGGCCCTCGTGCTGGCCTTGTGTGTGTGGAAAATGCGCTGTCCAACGGCAAGGTTATGAGCCTTGCGCAGATGAAGGAATGTTATGATGCGGCCAAAAAACATGGCCTGCCGGTGCACCTGGACGGCGCCAGGCTGTTCAATGCGGCAGTGGCGCTGGACACGGATGTGAAACAGCTCACCCAATACTGCGATTCGGTGATGGTATGCCTGTCAAAGGGGCTGTGCGCCCCGGTGGGCAGCGTGCTGTGCGGCAGCCGGGAATTTATCGAAAAGGCCAGAAAAAACCGTCAGCTTATGGGCGGCGGAATGCGACAGGCCGGCCTGCTGGCTGCCTGCGGCATCATTGCGCTGGACAGAATGGTGGACAGACTGAAAGAAGACCATGAAAATGCAAAATACATGGCGGGCAGACTGAACAAAATGAAGGGCGTAAAGGTCCTCATGGATAATGTGGACATAAACCTGGTGTTTTTCAAGGTGGACAGACCGCGCGAGTTTATCGCCGCCCTCCCCGGCAGGATGCTGGAAAAGGGCATAAAAATGGCCGGAGAAGAAGGGGGACTGCTGCGTTTTATCACCAACAACGATGTGTCCCGCGCCGATGTGGAAAAGGTCTGCGATGTATTTGAAGCTATTATGAAAGAGTCGGTGTAAACCGAAAGTACATTGGTTTCGGTTTTTCTGAAAATTTTAACGGGTATAAGCAGTTTTTTGACTGCTTATACCCGTTGCTTTTAACCGAAAATCTGTGGGTATTTTACTGCGTTTTGCTGTTAAATTTTCATAGATTTATGGTATAATTATTAAAACTATAAAAGGAGTGATGTTTGTGAACAACATATTTACCCGCAGAAGCGTGAGAAAATTTTTGCCGCGGGCGGTAGAGCCGGAAAAGATTGACCGCATTTTGCGCGCGGCAATGCAGGCACCCAGCGCAACAAATCAGCAGCCGTGGGAATTTCTGGTGGTGGACGACAGACAGCTGATAGACAGACTGTCACAGTTCAGCCAGTATTCAAAACTGTTGCTCGGCGCGCCTTTGGCAGTGGTGGCACTGGAAAGAACAGGCCTGCGTGCCCGGACCTTTGTCCCGCAGGACATGGGCGCGTGTGTTGAAAACCTTATGCTGCAGGCGGTGGAAGAAGGCCTGGGCAGCGTGTGGATGGGCGTAGGCGGCGGAGAAAGACGGCGGTTTATAAATGATATGTTCAGCCTGCCCCGGACTGTAGAGCCCTTTGCCGTTATAGCTGTGGGCTATCCCGAAGAAGAAAACGCCAATCATTTTACAGACAGATACGAGGAAGAAAGAGTACATTTCAACAAATATTAAGGAGGTTTTACAAATGACAGTTGAACAGGCAATAAAAAGCAGAAAAAGCATAAGAAAGTACCGGGACAAACCGGTGGAAAGCGAAAAGCTGAACCTGGTGCTGGAAGCGGCCAGAATGGCACCCTCTGCACGCAACATGCAGGACTGGAAATTTATCGCCGTAACCGACAAAGAAAAAGTGCGGCAGATGCAGGACGCCTGCATGGGACAGAAACAGGTGGGTATGGCTCCTGTCACACTGGTTGTCTGCGCAAACAATGATTCCGCCATGCCCTGCGGACAGTCAAAGACCAGCGTGGACTGCTCCATAGCCATGTCCTTTATGATGCTGCAAGCCACAGAGCTGGGCCTGGGCATGTGCTGGCTGGGCGCCTTTGACGAAAATAAGGTAAAAGAGGTGCTGGGTATACCGGAAGATTACATTGTGGTCGCCGTGTCCCCCTTGGGCTATGCCGACGAAGAGCCGGCCGCAAAACCGCGCAAAGCCTTTGACGAAGTGGTATGCTTTGACCGGTTCAAATAATATAAAACATAAATATTTTTGCAAATAAAAAAGGCACTGCACAACAGCAGTGCCTTTTCAATATTTATTTCTGTTTCAATCCAAAATTGCCGCCATAAATATGCTCGGGTTTTAAAATTAACTGTTTTATATTTTCCTTATCCAATGGTTCGCCAATAAAGCCGCGATGAATATAACTGCCAATGGTATAAAGCCGACATAACCGTGGGTGGAAAAGTAATCTTTTGATATATAATCATATATCATACAACATACTTCAGCAAAGATAACAAGATTTGCGGCCAAAGAATATTTGGTGTATTTGTTTTGATTGTTTTTCATGTTACACCACACTTTCCTCATATGGCTTTTTCAAGTCAAAATATAAGCAGCGGCTTGTTTGAAAAAGCAAAAAGTCAAAAATGCCTGCTGTTCATTGGGATCACCTGTCCTGAAAATAGTGTAATTGTTTAATATAATTATAATAATTATACCATTTTTCACGCTGGAATTTGTAAAAACCAATGTAAAAAAATGATGTTGTGTTGTGCAACATACACAGCAATCTGAAAAACAGCTGCCGGACTGCCGGCAACCCATTTTACAGACAGAAAAATAAAAAACGGAGGGAAACCCCTCCGTTTTATTTTTACGAGTAAACCGTAAGCCGTGTTCTGTATTAAACGATGATCTATCTAGACTGCAAATCGCTTTGCAGTTCAAGCCTCCTCCTGAGAGTTGCAGGGCACATATACTCTACTGTCGGGAGTTGCTGCGGATAAGGTTTACATGGCCGCTGTGTCACCACAGCGCCGGTGAGCTCTTACCTCACCTTTCCACCCTTACCGGCATAAAGCCGGCGGTATCTCTCTGTTGCACTATCTCTAAGGTCGCCCTCGGCTGACGTTATCAGCTACCCTTGCCCTGAGCAGCACGGACTTTCCTCATAAGCTATCCGTATAAAACGGCATTCTCACGCCATCGTATGTTTTACTCGTAACAATCAGAAATTATCAGACAGGGGCACACCCCTGGCGTCTGTGTATGTTCTGCCGGTGAAAATCATAAGCGCATCCACCAAAGCCCATATCTGGCTGATCCAGCCCAGGAAAAACACAAACAAAAGCAGCTGGATGACACCTTTTTTGGTAAATCCCAGATAAAAATTGTGTATGCCCATGCTTCCCAGAAAAATTGCCAGCAGACCGGCTATAATCCTGTTTTTGGGTTTGGACATAACAGAATTGTAGGAATTGTGGAAATCCTGCATTATATTCTGACCGCCTCTGGGCTGCCGGCCGACCTTCTGACCGCAGTTGGGGCAGAAAATGGCATTTTCGTCCAGATGACAGCCGCAGTTTGTACAATACATATAAATCTCTCCTTAATTTTCACACTTTGATATTTTACCATATCTTACAGATATATTCAACAATATTAAAGTGTTCAAAATGCAAAAATCCGGAAGAATTTTATATTTTAAAGCTGAAAACAGTATAATGTTGAAATAATATATGGTTTTTTGATATAATAAATAAGTTGTGTATAAGGAGGGCTGTCATGCAGCTGGAATATTATGTCAGCCGGCAAAGTGAAGGCGAAAGATTGAATATATTTTTACGCAAAAACGGCGTCAGCCTGGCGCAGATTAAAAAAGTCAAGTTTTTGCCCGACGGAATTATGGTGGACGGACAGAAACAAAACACAGACTATCTGCTGAAGGCCGGGCAGAAGGTGACGGTAAATATTTATGACAGCCGGCCACGGAATTCTGTAAAAGCCCAATACCGGCCGATGGATATTGTCTATCTGGACGAAAGCTGTATGGTGGTAAACAAACCACGGGGAATGCCATGCCATCCGTCCTTCAATCACCCGGAGGACACACTGGCCAATCTTTTTGTGGGCTGGCGGCGCAGCAGAGGCCAGAACATGCCCTGCCGCATCATAAACAGGCTGGACAAAAGCACCTCCGGCCTGGTGCTTTTAGCGCTGGATTCCCACAGTGCCCGGTGTCTGCCAACCGGCACCCAAAAGCTGTACAGAGCCATTGTACAGGGGCACCCACAGCCGGAAAACGGCCTGATAGACCTGCCTATAGCCAGAAAAGAAGACTCTATCATAACAAGATGCGTGCGCTCCGACGGCCAAAGGGCGCTGACGGAATATTCCCTGAGTGCGCGGGGGGACGGCTTCAGCCTTATGGATATAAAACTGCACACAGGCCGAACCCATCAGATCAGGGTACATTTTTCCCATTTGGGACATCCTTTGGCAGGGGACGGGCTGTACGGCGGCGACTGCCGTTTTATAAACAGGCGGGCTTTGCACTGCCGGCAGCTGACATTTACCAGCCCGCACAGCGGCAAAAAAATTTGTCTGAAACGGCCTTTGCCGGAGGATATGAAAACTTGTGCAACAAAAATACATATTTTTGAAACATTTTGATTTTAATGTGAAAATTGTGTATATATTTTATGAACTATAGGCTACAAAAAAGTAAAAATATGTCCCTTTTCCTTGAAAACAGGCGGGAAAAATAGTATAATTTTTAACTGGACATATTGAATTTTTAAGCAAAGGAGATGGGGGAATGCCATTTGGAAGCAAGAAGAAAAAGCCTGCAACTGATGGTGTGAGAACAGCCGGAAAATCGATCAAGACAACATTTAAAAGATATAATTCAGAAAAAATCACAGCGGAGGGCGTAAAACGCTTTTTCCTGTTCAATTTTTATAAAATAGGATATACACTGGAACTGAACGCTGCCATGATAGGCCGCCAGCTGAAAGGGTTTTTCAGCAGGGTATACGAATCCCTGAACAACATATTACGCAGCCTGGCATTATTTCTGGACAGCCTTGCAGACACAATTCTGGACGACCTGGGCGAGCCGCTGGAAAGAGTGGGCGAAGCCGCAGGCAAAATATCTGCAATAATAAAAGAAACAAAAGCGGACAAACAGCGCAGAACCGGCGCAGAGGTCAAAGAGTATGTAAAACAGGGTCTGTCCAAGCACAAAGACCTTACAAGACGACTTATGGCCTATGTGATACCTGCATGTACGGCAATGGTGTTTATAGTCACCGTGTCTGTCGGAATGAGCAGGGACTATGCCATACAGGTCAATCTGGACGGAGTAGAAATAGGCGTTATCAAGGATTACACAATACTGGAAAATGCTGACAAAATAATTAAAAACAAACTGGTCAGCACAGACGAGCAAAGCTGGAACTTAAACTCTGAAATCAAGATGGTAAGCCTTTCAGACAAAGAAACCATTGACGAAAGACAGCTGGCCAATAATATACTTTCAGCCTCAGACGAGGATATAGTGGAGGCCACCGGCCTGTATGTTGACGGAGTTTTTGTGGGCGCAGTAAAGGACGCCACAGCTCTGAATTCAGCACTGGAAAGCCTGAAACGGCCTTATGAAAACGGAGATCCCAACAGGACAGTTACATTTGTACAGGATGTCAGCGTTGTTGAAGGCATTTTCTTCGCCAATACTGTTGTGGAAGATCAGAAACTGGCTGATATGGTAGTCAGCGAGGTAAGCGGTGAAAAGCATTACAGCGTTGTTGAAGGCGACTCACCGTCACTGATTGCTTCCAAAAACGGAATAACCACCAGGACACTTTACAACCTTAACCCCGGCCTGGAAGGCGGCGGTCTGTGGATTGGCGATGACCTTATTGTAAGCGCATCTGTGCCTTTCTTACAGGTAAAATATGTGGAAACCAGCACCAGACAGGTGGAAGTTGACTATCAGACCAAAACCGAAAAGAATGACTCCATGACATTCGGCACAACAAAGGTTACACAAGAGGGTGAAAAGGGTATAAACGAAGAAACTGTTGAAAGCGTTTACATAGACGGTATCCTGCAAAGCGAAACGGTTGTCAACACCACGGTAATCAAAGAGCCTGTAACGGAAATCGTTCAGCAGGGCACGCTGTTTAACGGCACTGTCATAACCGGCGGAACAGGAAGGCTTGTATGGCCTGTTGCCGGTGCTTACAGATGGTCCCGTGGCTTTGCCGGCCAGTATCCTGCCCACAACGGTATAGACCTTGCGGCTTCCACAGGTACAACCCTGGTTGCAGCAGACACAGGTGTAGTTGTAAAGGCGGTTTACTCCAATGTGGGTTACGGTATCTACTGTGTAATTGACCATGGCGGATATCAGACACTGTATGGCCACTGCTCGGCTTTGCTGGTAAGCGTCGGTCAGCAGGTAACCCAGGGCCAGCCTATTGCCAGAATAGGTTCTACCGGTAACTCTACCGGACCGCATGTCCACTTTGAGGTTAAGAACGGCGAATACCGTTATGACCCGATGGGATGGTTCTAAAAGTCAAAAGCATATCCTTTATCCGTCTGGTTGACAGACGGATAAAGTTTTGCATATAATAATTTAAAAACAGAGCAAAATAACTTTTGATACAAAAACACAAAAAATTTATTTTATTGTCAATGTTTACGCGCCCTTTTTGTGAGTAAAATACTATGGTGGGTGTATATTGACTGCTACCTTGAAAAATAAATTCCAAAGGAGAACGGTTTTGGAAAAGTATATTATCAAAGGCGGAAAACCGCTGAAAGGTGAAGTTGTGATAAGCGGTGCCAAAAATGCCGCAGTGGCAATTCTGCCGGCAACTGTTTTGGCAAACGATGTTTGCGTTCTGGAAAATGTACCGGATATCAGCGATATTCGCACAGAAATAGAAATTCTCAAAGAGATGGGCGCAAAGGTAAAACGCATCAGCCCTTCCGTATTGGAGATAGACACTTCCACGCTGGACAGTCAGACTGTTCCGCTGGACCTGGGCATAAAAATGAGGGCTTCCTATTATTTCCTGGGCAGCCTGCTGTCCAGATACGGCAGTGCAAGCGTACCTATGCCCGGCGGCTGCGACCTGGGCGCAAGGCCCATTGACCAGCATCTGAAAGCTTTTTCGGCTTTGGGCGCCAATTACGACCTGGACTATGCGATGATAAATGTAAGCACAGACAATCTTCAGGGCGCACATATATTTTTTGATACCATTTCGGTGGGTGCCACAATAAACGCCATGCTGGCAGCGGTTATGGCAGAAGGTACAACAGTGCTGGAAAATGTGGCCAAGGAGCCGCACATTGTTGATGTGGCCAACTTCCTGAACACAATGGGCGCGGATGTACGCGGAGCCGGCACCGATGTCATCAAGATACACGGTGTAAAATCTATGCACGGCGCTACTTACTCTGTGGTACCTGACCAGATAGAAGCAGGCACTTTTATGGTGGCCGCAGCGGCTACCAGAGGTGACATACTGGTAAAAAATGTTATACCGAAACATCTGGAAACAATCACAGGAAAACTGAAATCAGTGGGCGCAACAGTGGAAGAATTTGACGATTCCATCAGGGTTACAGGCGCTCCTGTTTATGAAAACACAAATATCAAAACCATGCCTCACCCGGGATTTCCCACAGACTTGCAGCCTGTAATGGGCGTTTTGCTGTGCCTTGCCCAGGGTACATCCATTGTCACCGAGGGCATATGGGACAGCCGTTTCAAATATTGCGACGAGCTGAATAAAATGGGCGCAAATATCAAGGTGGAAGGCCGAGTGGCAGTTTTTGAAGGTGTGGAATGTCTGAGACCTGCCCCGGTAAAAGCCACCGACCTGCGTGCCGGTGCGGCACTGGTTGTGGCGGCTTTGTGCGCTGACGGCCAGAGCGAAGTCAGCGAGATTGCCCATGTGGAGCGCGGATATGTTGATATGGTCAAAAAGATACGCGCGCTGGGCGGTGACATTGTAAAAGTTGATATTCCCGAAGGCGGAATACTGAAAAAAGCATATTGATTTTTAAATACAGGGCGGGGCGCCGAAGGGGTTGCTCCGTCTTTGTGATTATAGATAAGGAATTTTAAATGGCAAGATACATATCACTTTATTCCGGCTCCTCCGGAAACTGTTCTGTCGTGGAGGAAAACGGAAAATTTATAATAATAGACATGGGAAAATCTGCCAGGATAACCAACAGCGCACTGACCCGGCTGGGGCTGGAATTAAAAAATTTGCAGGGTATTCTGGTCAGCCATGAACATTCTGACCATATCAGCGGACTGAAAGTTTTTCTGAAAAACCTTCATGTGCCGCTGTTTTCCGGCGCGCCGACAAACGATTATCTGCGGGATAACGCCCTGGTGCCCGGCCATATAGATGTACAGGACCTTAACTTTACAGGCACAAACATAGGCCCATTCAATATCCAGGGGTTTGAAACTCCCCATGATTCCGCCTGCTGTCTGGGCTTTAAAATAAGGACTGACGGCGGCTCGTCCATGTCCATAGCTACAGACCTGGGGTTTGTAAATGAGGAGATACTGAAAAATTTAAGCGGAGTGGACCTGACGGTCATAGAGTCCAACTACGATGTAAATATGCTGAAATACGGCCCTTATCCTTACTACCTGAAAAGCAGGATATCTTCAAACCGCGGCCACCTGAGCAACATACAGTCCAGCCGGGCCACGCTGCGCCTGGTGGAGGACGGGGTAAAAAAGATACAGCTTTGCCACCTGTCAAACACCAACAACACCCCTCGGCTGGCACTGGAACGGATAAAAAATTCTGCCGCGGAAAACGGAATATACCTGCCGGATGATGTGACAGTAAAGGTCAACCGCCGACATGAAGTTACCCAACCTACGGAATTTTGATTACAAAAGGTATAATTTATGCAAAATATTACAATAATCGCCATGGGCAAAGTACAAAAAGGCTTTTTGTCCCGGGGCTGTGATGAATATATAAAGCGTTTAAAGCCTATGTGCGGTTTCAAACTTATAGAACTGGATGACGAAAACCTGCCGGAGAAAAATTTGAACGACAGCCTGATACAGAAAGCACTGGACAAGGAACGGACCAGAATTCTGGCGGCTGTACCCAAGCAAAGCTATGTGATAAGCCTGTGCATAGAGGGCAGGCAGATGTCCAGCTTGCAGTTTGCACAGCTGATAGAGCAGAAAGCAGGGGAGGGTTTTTCCAACCTGTGCTTTATCATCGGTTCCAGCCATGGGCTGAGCGAAAGGGTAAAGGCGGCCAGCCATCTGAGATTTTCCTTTTCACAGATGACATTTCCCCACCAGCTGGCCAGGCTGATAGCGCTGGAGCAGATTTACCGCGCGCTGTCCATAAACAGGGGCAGTAAATATCATAAATAATGATATAAAATCAAAAGCAAGCCGGGTATGTAAAACGGCTTGCTTTTTTGACTGCTGCAAAAGTAGATTTGGCAGGAGGCGCCTGCGGCAATAAATTTATATACAGATTTTAAGCAGGTTATTCGCAGTATAAATACCGGAAGAAACCTGTAATACTTCTAAAAAAATAACCGGCCCGCAAAGGCCGGTTTTTTTGTGTGTAATGTCAGACAGCTTTACAGACAATCAAAGCCGTCCTGCCATGTTTTTCTGCGGCCAGGCGCTGTCTGTGAGTATGGCGCGGCCGACACCTATCAGGTCGGCTTTGCTCTCTTCCAGCAGTTTTTCGCACTGCCGGCCGGAATGTACGCCGCCGGTGAGGATAACAGGTATTTTTACCCGCTGTTTTATCGGCTGTGTCATGTCGGAAAAATATCCGGGGGTTTCGTCGTCGGGTTTGCGGTAGCTGCAAAAACCGCCGGAAATATCCAGCAGGTCAACACCGGCTTTTTCCAGCATAACTGCCGCCTGTACCGCATCCCGGATAGAGCTGCCGTCTTCGGCGTAATCACAGCCGCCCAGCCTTACGGCTATGGGAAAGTCCGGGCCCACAGCTTCCCTTACGGCGCTCACTGTTTCCAGCAGGAAACGCAGACGGTTTTCCATACAGCCTGCGCCGTATTCGTCCTCTCTTTTGTTGGTAAGGGGAGAGTAAAACTGATTGAGCAGATAGCCGTGGGCACTGTGTATCTCCACTCCGTCAAAGCCGGCCTCTTTTACCCTGCGTGCGGCGTCGGCAAAATCGCGGACAATCTGTTTTATTCCTTCTTTGTCCAGCCGCAAGGGCATATCATATTCCTTCTGCCTTCTGGGCATCATCACCCGGCTGGCACTTACCGGCACCATGCCTGTGACAGCAGTCAGCGCCGCGCCGCCTGCATGGCTTATCTGGGCAAATGCCGCACAGGAACATTGATGTATGCTGTCCGCAAGTTTTTTCATGCCCGGCAGACAGTCGTCGCTTGCCACCGACAGCTGACCCTTGCCGGCCTTGCCCTGTATATTAACATAGCTGTGCTCGGTTATAACCAGGCCGATGTGGCCGCCTTTGCACTTTTCGGTGTAAAAGTCTATGTGCTGTTGGTTTACCATGCCGTCCCTGGCTTTTTCGTTGGCCATGGGCGGCATGACCAGGCGATTTTTTACGGTGATTTTCCCTATGGTGACGGGAGAATTTAAAATCTGCATATTATCACTCTTTTCTATGTTTTATCAGTTGAAAATTCCCAGGTAAAAGCCAAACAGGTCAAAGACCATGGACACGCCCACCACAATAAGCAGTGTGCCGCCGATATATTTTATCCTTTGGGAATTTTTCTTTAAAAAAGCTGTCACGCCGCGCAGTTTTTCATACCGCAGGGCAAAAACTATAAACGGCACACCCAGCCCCAGGCCAAAGCAGGCCAGCAGGGCCATGCCCTGAAAAACCGTTTCCTGCACCCCGGCCAGTGTCAGGGCGCTGCCAAGGAATGCGCCCAGGCAGGGCGTCCAGCCAAAGGAGTAGCTTATGCCGAACAGAAAGTTGGACAACGCACCGCCGCCTTTGCTTTTCATGGACAGGCCGGGCAGGGAGATGTTGATTATATCCAGGTATACAAACCCGAAAAACACCAGCAGAACTCCGGCCAGTTTTATAAGAAAGCCTTTGTAGCGGCTCATAAACCGCCCCAGAGAAAAGGCTGTGGCCCCCATGAGCACAAAGGCAAAGGTGAAGCCCAGCACAAAAAACAGCGTGTTGAAAAATCTTTTTGACAGCGACCGCTTTTCATCAGCCGATATATATGCCAGGAAAATGGGCAGCATAGGCAGTATGCAGGGTGACACAAAGGCAAAAACCCCTTCGGCGAAGGTGAACAGATACTGCATATTATTCCTCCAGCATGGCCTCGATTACTTCTTTGGCCGCGTCGTAGTCAGTCAGCCCGATGGCGGCATCATACAGATTGCCCTCGCTGTCAGCATACACGGTGGTGGGAAAACTGTTTATCCCGAACATGTAAATACCCTCCCCCATGCTGTCAAAATGGGTGGTTATGGCGTCGTATCCGTTGTCTTGCAGAAAATCCAGCACATCCTGTACAGTTTCGCTCTGGCTGTTGGCCACATTCAGAAACAGGAAGTTTACATCCTCTCCGTAATCCTTTACCAGCTGGTTAAAGTCGGCCATTTCCTCCACGCACCAGCCGCACCAGGTGCCCCAGAAGTTTATGACTATGGGTTTTCCGCGCAGGCTGTCAAAATCAACGGTATTTCCCCGCCGGTCGGTGTACTGAAAGTTGGGAATGTTCATCCGGCCGTCACTGTCGGAAGAAATATCGTTATCCTTGTTTTGTATATAAGGCTTTATAAGACCGCCTACAATCGCCGCGACCATAAGAATTGCCAGCGACAGCAGGGCTATTTTTTGTTTGGCGTTTTTCATCTGCACCTCCGTAAAATCTTTTTTGATTATTTTATAATCTTTGAATATTTTTTAAAGTGAGTTTGTCACACTTATTTTTATGTGATATAATTTTACCATAAAATAAAGGTTAAGGAATTGAAAAAATGATGAATATTTATGACTGCCACCTGCACAGCCGGCTGTCCTTTGACAGCAGGGAAGATATGGAAAATTATGTCAGGATTGCCGTGGCCGGCGGCGACAGCCGTTTTATAACCACCGAGCACATGGACCTGGAAAGCCATTTTTCTCCCCGGCATTTTGATATAGTGCCGGATTTTGCCCGGCAAAGGAAGCTTTTGTCACAGCTGGCGGAAAAATATCCCATAGAAATGCTGTTTGGTGTGGAAGCCGGCTGGCGCAGGGATATACGGGAACGAAACAGGCAGATTATATCACAAAACCCCTTTGATTTTGTGATAATGTCGGTGCATGAAAGCGAAAAGTATGATGTGTCTTTCCCGGAATTTCGACAGGGCAGGACAGTGGACCGGTGCTATAATGAATATCTGAGCCTGGTGTGCGAAGCAGTGGAAAGTTTTGACAATTTTGACACTTTGGGCCATATAGATTATGTGCTGAGATATGCCGGCCATACAGACCTGGACAGACACAGCCGGCTGCTGAAGAAAATATTCCGCCGGCTGATAGAAAAGGACAAGGCGCTGGAGCTGAACACCAAGGCTTTCCCGGACCCTCAGGCGGTGGAAAGGGCCGTAAAGGCAGTAAAGCTGTATACCTCCATGGGCGGCAGAAAGTTTACCATGGGCTCTGACGCGCACAAAACACAGTACTACAAAAACGGCTTTGAAACAGGCATACGCCTGCTGAAGGAGCACGGCGCAGACAGCCTGATGTTTTACAGGCAAAGAAAAGGCGAAAAATTGCCGCTGTAATGGGTAATTGTCTGTAAAGTATCTGTAAAAATACACAAAAATATAAAATTAGTACAACGAATTTTTGAGATTTTTGTATAATAGGCAACTTGAAAAAAATTGCGTAAATGTTTAAGATATTATAAAGGGGGTATTTTATGGATTGTTTAAGCAAAGAGTACGCGGCTTTGCCTGTTTACCTGTTCAAAAAAGGCGAGCTGACCCAGGCGTATGAATTTTTCGGCAGTCACAGAACCGGAAAAAACAGATGGGTCTTCCGCGTCTGGGCCCCAAGGGCAAAAGCGGTCAGCCTGGTGGGGGATTTCAACGGCTGGCAGCCTGAGGCAAATCCCATGGAAAATATAGACGGCAGCGGCGTATGGCAGACGGATGTAACGGCTGATATGCAGTATTGTGCGTATAAATATGCCATAACAGGCCCTGACGGCACAGTGAATATGAAAAGCGACCCCTATGCCGTGCATTTTGAAACCCGACCGGGCACAGCTTCCAAAGCCTGGCGGCGGCCGAAGTTCCGCTGGGGTGACAAAAAATGGCAGAACAGAAAAACCAATGTTTATGAAAGCCCGATGAACATATATGAAGTTCATCTTTCGGGGTTTGTCCGCCACAAAGACGGCAACACATTTTCCTACCGCGACAGTGCGCGGGCCCTGGCGGCTTATGTAAAGGAAATGGGATATACCCATGTGGAGATAATGCCCATATCGGAATATCCCTTTGACGGCTCCTGGGGGTATCAGGTAGGCGGTTATTACGCGCCCACCAGCCGATACGGCACACCGGATGACTTCAGATACTTTGTGGATTATATGCACCGCAATGACATCGGTGTGATAATGGACTGGGTGCCTGCCCATTTCCCGAAAGACCGGTTTGGCCTTTATCGTTTTGACGGCAGCGCCTGTTACGAGCCGGAGGACGAAAACATGTCCCAGCACAAAGAATGGGGCACGATGATTTTTGACTACGGCAAGGGCGAGGTTCAGAGTTTTCTCATATCCAACGCCCTGTACTGGCTGAAAGAATATCATATAGACGGCCTCAGGGTGGACGCAGTGGCCAGTATGCTGTATCTGGATTACAACCGTGCCGACGGCCAGTGGACGCCCAACAAGTACGGCGGGAAAGAAAACCTGGAAGCAGTGGAGTTTTTACAAAAGCTGAACACGGCTGTTTTCAGCCAAAAACCCAATGCGCTGATGATTGCCGAAGAATCCACCGCCTGGCCTATGGTCAGCGGACCGGTGGACAAAGGCGGCCTGGGCTTTAACTTTAAATGGAATATGGGCTGGATGAATGACATACTGGATTATATGAAAACAGACCCGTATTTCCGCGCCGGGGTACATAATAAGATAACATTTTCATTTATGTACGCGTTCAGCGAAAACTTTATACTGCCCATAAGCCACGACGAAGTGGTGCACATGAAGGGTTCGCTCCTGAACAAAATGCCCGGCGACGAATATCACAAATTTGCCAACTGGCGCGCTTTTATGGGGTATATGATGGCTCACCCGGGCAAAAAACTGATGTTCATGGGTCAGGAACTGCCGCAGTATTCCGAGTTCAGCGAAGAAAGACAGCTGGACTGGGAAGTTTTGGAAAAACCGCTGCATGCGGCAGGACACAACATGATAAAAGAGCTGAATGCTTTTTATCTGAAAAATGACACACTCTGGCAGCTGGATTTCACCTGGGACGGCTTTGAATGGATAAGCGCCGACGATTACACACAGAATGTGGTGGTGTTTATGAGAAAAAACAAGGCCGGCGACAGCCTGATATGCGTGTCCAATTTCTCCGGCTCCGAATATAAAAAATACAGTTTCGGGGTGCCTAAAAAAGGATATTACAAAGAAGTTTTCAACACCGACGATGAAAAATACGGCGGCAGCGGAATAAAAAACAAAAGGGCAGTGAGAAGCAAAAAGGGACCTATGCACGGCAGGGAAAACCATATAAGCATAGATATTCCGCCCCTTTCAACACTTTATTTTACAGTGCCCAAATAAAAAAGTTTCACAACAGGCGGATGCCTGATAAAAGCAATAAAGAGAGGAAAATTTTTTATGAAAGAGTGTATAGCAATGCTCTTGGCAGGCGGCCAGGGTTCAAGACTTTACGCACTTACCCAGACCATGGCAAAGCCGGCGGTTTACTTTGGCGGCAAATACAGGATAATAGACTTTCCGCTGTCCAATTGTGTAAACAGCGGCGTGGACACAGTGGGCGTGCTGACCCAGTATCAGCCGCTGGAACTGAACGAATACCTGGGCAACGGACAGCCCTGGGACCTGGACAGACTTTACGGCGGCGTCCATGTTCTGCCTCCGTACCAGACAGCCAAAGGAAGCAACTGGTACAAAGGCACTGCCAACGCAATTTATCAGAATATCAATTTTATCGAAAGATACGAGCCCAAATATGTGCTGATACTTTCCGGTGACCACATCTATAAAATGAATTATGAAAAGATGCTGGCGCGGCACAAGGAAAAAGGCGCGGACTGCACCATTGCGGTGCTGGATGTGCCCAAAGAAGAGGCCAGCCGTTTTGGAATAATGACCTGTGAAGAAGGGGGCAGAATTGTAAAATTCAGCGAGAAGCCCAAAAATCCGGACTCCACCCTGGCTTCAATGGGTATATACATATTCTCCTGGGAAAAGCTGAAAAAGTATCTTGTGGAAGACGAAGAGGACCCGTCCAGCGAAAACGACTTCGGCAAAAACATCATCCCCAAAATGCTTTCCCGGCAGGAAAAACTGTTTGCATATAATTTTGAAGGCTACTGGAAAGATGTGGGCACAATAGACAGCCTGTGGGAAGCCAACATGGACCTTCTGAACCCGGCGGTTCCTTTTGATGTTTGGGACAACTCCTGGAAAATTTACTCCCGCACCCGCAACCTGCCGCCGCACTATGTGGGCGGTGACGCCGTGGTAGAAAATTCCATGGTGGGCGAAGGATGTACAGTGGAAGGCTTTGTGGACTTTTCCGTGCTGTTCCAAAGCGTAACCGTGGAACGGGGAGCCACTGTCCGCGACAGTATTGTGATGCCCGGATCTGTAATTAAAAAGGGCGCCAATGTTCAGTACGCCATAATAGGCGAAAACTGCGTTGTGGAAGAGGGCGCCACAGTGGGACAGCGTCCGGAAAACATGGAAGACATGGACAAATGGGGAATAGCTGTTCTGGGCAACGGTGTAAAGGTTGCCCGGGAGGTATCTGTGCCGTCAAAGGCCATGATATACGCTGATGTTACGGAGGATGAATAACAATGGTAAAAGGTGATAAAGTAATGGGGATAATATTCCCCAACATGCACGACGAGGCTATCAGCGAACTGACAAAGCTGCGCACAATGGCCAGCGTTCCTTTTGGCGGCAGATACAGAATGATAGATTTCACCCTTTCCGAACTGGTGGGCGCCGGCATTGACGAGGTGGCACTGGTGGTGAAGAGAAACTATGTTTCACTGATGGATCATCTGGGCTCCGGCCGAGAATATGACCTGGCGCGCAAAAGAGGCGGCCTGAAAATTTTCCCGCCTTTCGGCGAGGCCGGCACCCGGGCTTACAAAGGAAAAATCGAGGCACTGAACAACATAATAGGTGTTATAGAGTCCAGCCCCTGCGACACCGTTGTGCTGTCTGACAGCGGTATAGTAAGCGCCATTGACTATAATGATGTGTTTGACCAGCATGTGGAAACCGGCGCACAGATAACAGCCATATACAAAAAAGAAGTTATCGGCGAATGTTCCGAAAGGGACAATATTGTATTTCAGGTGGGCGAGGATAAACGAGTAACCGGTGTGTATATAAACGAGCAGCCGGGCGTAAACGCCAACAATAGCATGTGGGCCTATGTAATAGACAAACAGTGGTTGCTGGCTACCATAAAGGACTGTATGAAAAAAGGCCTGACCAACTTTGAAAAAGATGTTCTTCAGAGGGGCATCAGCGAAGTTGCATGCTACGGCTACGAATACAAAGGTTACCTGAAAAGGATTTCCAGCCTGAAATGTTATTTCGATGCCAACCTGGATTTGATAAACAAAGACAGCCTGAAACGGTTGTTCACTGTTCATCCTGTGTACACAAAGGTGCGCGACGACGCCCCGGTAAGATACGCCATAGGCAGTGAAGCCAAAAATATAATTGCAGCTGACGGATGCAGTATAGAAGGCTATGTGGAAAACAGCGTGCTGTTCCGCGGTGTGAAGATAGGCAAAGGCTCCATTGTAAGAAACTGTGTGCTGATGCAGGATACGGTTGTGGGCGAAGGCGTTGTGCTGGAAAATGTTATCTGTGATAAAAATGTTACCGTTACCGATGACAAAAAACTGATAGGAGACGAAAGCCACCCTGTTTTTGTCGGTAAGCGTGCGACAGTATAGGAGGCGAATTGATTTGAAGGTATTATATTGTACAAGCGAAGCTGTCCCCTTTGCGGCCAGCGGCGGTCTGCGGGATGTGTCCGGCAGCCTGCCCAAGGCACTGGCGGCACAGGGTGTTGACGCCAGGGTTATAATGCCGCTGTACGGACAGATAAAGGAAAAATATATAGACGATTTGAAATTTGTGGACAGTTTCAATGTTTCTTTAAGCTGGCGCAACCAGTACTGCGGCGTATTCACAATGGAATACCAGGGCGTTACATATTATTTTCTTGACAATGAATATTATTTTTACCGCCCGGGCCTGTACGGATATTATGATGACGGCGAAAGATTTGCATTTTTCTCAAAGGCAATTCTGGAAACATTGCTGCATATAGATTTCGGCCCTGACATAATTCACACCAACGACTGGCAGACAGCCCTGGTGAATTTGTACATAAACATCTACTACAGACACCTGCCCAAGTTCTACGGTATCAAAACCGTATTTACCATACACAACATACAGTATCAGGGACAGTATGGCCTGGACATGATAGGTGACCTGCTGGGTGTGCCCCAGCACTGGGCTCATCACCTGGAATACAACGGCGACACCAACTTTATGAAGGCCGCCATAGAAAATGCAGACAAGGTGACCACCGTTTCACCCACCTACGCCCAGGAAATTCTGGACCCGTGGTTTTCCCATGGACTGGACCCGATTTTGCGTCAGAGGCAGTTCAAAATGTGGGGCATACTCAACGGCATAGACTATGAGGAGTACAACCCCAAGACCGATAAAATGATAGTAAAAAATTATCATGCCGATGCTTTTGTGAGAAACAAAGCGGTGTGCAAGCGCGAGCTGCGCTCAATATTCGGCCTGGAAGAGGACGACAGCCCGGTTATCGCCATGGTTACCAGGCTGGTGGAACACAAAGGCCTGGACCTGGTGAAAGATGTGCTTCCCGGACTGACAGACAGGGGTTATCAGTTTGTTTTGCTGGGCAGCGGTGACGCCGCCTATGAAGAGTTTTTCAAAAATTTTGCAGACCGGCACCCGGGCAGAGTGGGTGTGAAGATAGGCTTTATACCCGAACTGGCGCGCAAAATTTATGCCGGCAGTGATATGTTCCTTATGCCCAGCAAGTCAGAACCTTGCGGCCTGAGCCAGATGATAGCTTTGCGCTACGGCTCTGTGCCGATAGTGCGCGAGACAGGCGGCCTGAAAGACAGCGTCAAAGATTCTATGAACGGCGACGGAAACGGCTTTACCTTTGCAAACTATTCTTCATCAGAGCTGTATGATTGCTGCATGAGGGCCTTTAACGGCTACCAGGATAAAGAGGGCTGGAAGATACTTACCAAGCGCCGGATGAAATGGGATTGCAGCTGGAAAAACAGCGCCAGCGAATACATCAGAATGTATAACGCCTGCCTGGAATTGTGGTAAATATTTAAAAAAACACAGCCTGTAAAGGCTGTGTTTTTATCTGTTTTATTTGGTAAAAACTGAATGTTACATTTATCTGTCGGCACTGTTTTTTACCAGCTCAATGGCCTGTTTTCCGCTGACATGCCGCGGACGCATTGCCAGCATACACATCGGTGCCCAGTCTCGCTTTATGGCGGCCTGTCTGTTGATTTCGCTGTCATTTGGGGCATATTTCAGCGCCAGTTTCTGTATGGCGTCCATCTTTTCTTTTTCATCTAAAACTATTTCCATATCACCGAATACTATCACACTTTTAAAATATGTGGTGTACTCCTCCGGTACAATATCGTCCCGGTCCACAACGCAGAAAGATGCTTTGGGACAGTTTTTTACAGCATCAATTTTATGACCGGATGCCGCACTGTGAAAATAAATTTTTTCACCGTCATATACATAGCTTATGGGCAGAGCGTAGGGATAGCCCTCATCACCGGACAAAGCCAGCACACCGTGAGAGCCTTTATGCAGAATTTCTTTACACTGTTCTGTGGTAAGTTTTTGTTTTTTTCTTCGCATTTCTCTGAACATTATAATAAATCCTTCCATTTTTATAATTTGCCGGAGTAAACCGACGCCGGTACCAAGTTGATTAAATGGTAGCACAGTCTGAATCGAAAGTCAATGTGGTATTTTTTACGCCTGTAAAAGCAAAATAAAAAGCCGCCATAAGGCGGCTTTTGTGTTATATCACTTCAAAGTTTTTGCGGTTTTGATTGCGGCTGACAGATTTTTTTCAAATTCTTCCTGTGTTTTGCCTGCAAAAGCAAGTCTTTCATATTCGCCTTCTTTTTCAGAGATTATTATGTACTTGCTTTCTGTTCCGCCGGTTTCCAGGGAGTATTTCCGGGTTTTGCTTTCCTGTTCCAGGCCGGGCAGTTTAGCATCTCCGCTTACTTTGGGGTAGGTACATTCCAGTATATCGGCAGACTTGGAAGAAGCCATAACCGCATCGGCCACTGCATAGCCTGTCAGTTTGCCTTCGTTGTCATAGATATAGAAAACAGCGGTTTTTCCGTCTTCTGTCAGGGTAAAGTGCATGTAATCCCCGTCGGCGCTTACCCAGTAGCCGTCCAGGTCCTTCCATTTCAGCAGCACAGTTGCATAATTGGGGTTTTCTTCCGACCGGGATGAGGTCTGGGAAGAGGAAGTTGTGACTGATGACGAGGACTGTGACCGGCTTTGGGAGTCGTCATTTTTTACACATCCTGTAAAAACGGACAATGAAAAGACAAATATTAAAGCGATTGATAACAATTTTTTCATAGCGTCCTCCTGTGACAGCTTCAGATTAAGGCGAAAAATATGCCTTTTTGTCAATTTGATTATACATTACAATTATGTGAAATGTTTGAAAATGTCTTTTTTTCAGCGCACCCTGTCCAGGTTGCGGTACTGCACCGCCTCCAGGATATGTTCTTCGTTTATCTGTTCGCAGCCGTCCAGGTCTGCTATGGTTCGGGATACTTTCAGCACCTTGTCATAGGAACGGGCGGATAAATTCATATTTTCAAAAACCCTTTTCAGCACCTGTCGGCCTTTTTGGCTGACAGGGCAGAATTTGTCCATATATTTTGGCGGTATATCGCTGTTGGTGTTTATGCCTGTTCCGGCAAACCTTGCCTGTTGTATATCCCTGGCGGCAATTACCCTTTTCAGTATCCGCCGGCTTTTTTCGCCGGTGCTCTGGGCGGTCAGGTCTTCCCAGTTTACATCTTCCAGGTTTACATGCAGATCTATCCTGTCCATCATCGGGCCGCTTATCCTGCTCAGGTATGCCAGCCTTTTGTTTTCGGTGCAGGTGCACACATGGTTTTCGCAGCCGAAATATCCGCAGGGGCAGGGGTTCATGGCGGCCACCAGCATGATGTTGCTGGGGTAAGTCCGGCTGTAATTTACCCTGGATATGGTAACAACACCGTCTTCCAGCGGCGCGCGCAGGCTTTCCAGCACATCGCGATGAAACTGGGGAAATTCGTCCAGAAACAGCACGCCGTTGTTGGCCAGGGAGATTTCGCCGGGGCGCGGATTGTTGCCGCCGCCGGTCAGCGCGGCGGCCGATACTGTGTGGTGGGGACTGCGGAATGGCCTTTTGGTCACCAGGCCGGAATTTTTTTCCAGCAGGCCGCTGACAGAGTATATTTTTGTGGTCTGGACAGACTCGGCGCGCGTCAGGGACGGCAATATTGACGGCAGTCTTTTGGCCAGCATGCTTTTGCCGGAGCCGGGCGGGCCTATCATCATTATGTTGTGGGCGCCGGCGGCCGCTATTTCCAGCGCGCGCTTGGCCTCTTCCTGACCTTTTACATCGCAGAAATCCAGCAGTTCTTCAGTCGCCTCTGCCGGCTGATATATGTGCGGCGGTATGGCTTTTTCGCCTTTGAGGTGGTCTATCAGGCTTTTTACACTGTCCACCGGTATCACAGTCAGCCCGTCCACCGCCGCGGCTTCGTTGGCATTGTCTGCCGGGACGAAAAAGTGAGTAAACCCATTTTCCTTTGCGGCTATGGCCATGGATAAAATCCCCGGCACGCCGCGCAGGTATCCGTCCAGGGACAGCTGTCCGGCAAAGGCAAAACCGCCGTCCGGCCGTGGCAGGTCGCCTTTGGCACACAGTATTCCCAGCAGTACCGGCATGTCATATACAGCGCCGCTTTTTTTCACATCTGCCGGTGCCAGGTTTACGGTTATGCGGCTGGCAGGGTAGCTGATGCCGCTGTTTTTTATGGCACTGCGCACCCTTTCCCTGGCTTCCTTTACCGCGTTGTCGGGCAGGCCCACTATCTCAAAGGCCGGCAGGCCGCCGGAAATGTGCACTTCCACCGTAACCACATATCCGTCGATACCCATCACGCCGAAACTGTATATTTTGCCGAACATAAAATCACCTCTGATTTATCATACAATATAAAGACCGCTTATGCAATTGCAAAAGATAATTCTATTGCCAGTAAACCGTAATTTATGGTATTATATTTTAAAGGTATATATCATAAAATCCAATAAAGAGGTAAATGGTATGATAAAAGAAGAATACGCAAAATTTGTAGAAAATTTGAAGGGATACTACAGACCGCTGGAGGAAGACATGCAGCCGTACCAGAAGGAATACTGCCGCTGGTTCGAAAATGTCGGCGAAGATTATCTGCTGGAGGAGTTGAGGCAGATAATGGGCAATGACGAGGAGATAAAGGACAGATTTTTGCTGAGCCTGGAATTCGGCACTGCCGGTCTGCGCGGTGTTCTGGGAGCCGGTACCAACAGAATGAATGTGTACACCGTTTCCAAAGCCACCCAGGGTCTGGCAAACTATCTGAAAGAGGAGAAAGAAAACCCGTCTGTGGCGATTTCCTTTGACTCCCGTCTGCGCAGTGACGAATTTGCCCGTGTAAGCGCGCGGGTGCTGGCGGCAAACGGAGTAAAGGTTTACCTGTACAAAAACCTGTCACCGGTACCGATGCTGTCCTTTGCAGTAAGGCAGTACGGCGCCGACGCCGGCATTATGGTAACGGCCAGCCACAACCCGGCCAAATACAACGGATATAAAGTGTACGGCCCTGACGGATGTCAGATGACCAGCGAAAGCGCAGACAAGGTGCTGGCGCAGATAAACCGCCTGGATATGTTCGCTGACATAAAAACAGCCGACTTTGACAAAGCGCTGGCAGACGGACAGATAGAATATGTGTCCGATGAAGTTATAGAGAAATATTACAGCTGGTGCCTGGGCCAGATGATGAGAAAAGATATTTTCAAAACTGCGCCCATGAAGATGGTTTACACACCCCTTAACGGTGCCGGAAATGTGCCGGTGCGTCATGTGCTGGCCGCCGCAGGCCTGACAAACATAACAGTTGTCAAAGAGCAGGAAATGCCCGACGGCAATTTCCCCACCTGCCCCTATCCCAACCCTGAAATCAAACAGGCCATGGAACTGGGCATGGAAAAAGCCAGACAGACAGGCGCGGACATACTGATAGCCACCGACCCCGACTGCGACCGCGTGGGAATAGCGGTAAAAGAGGGGGACGACTATCTGATGCTTACAGGCAACCAGGTGGGCATACTGCTGACAGACTATATCGCCAAAACCAGAAAAGAATTGGGAACAATGCCGGAAAATCCGGTTATAGTAAAATCAATCGTTTCCTCCTCCCTGGCAGACGCCGTAGCGGCCAGCCACGGGGTACAGACAGTAAATGTGCTGACCGGGTTCAAGTACATCGGTGAAACCATCAAAAAACTGGAAGAAAAAGGCGAAGAAAACCGCTTCCTGCTGGGCTTTGAAGAAAGCTACGGCTATCTGGTAGGAACACGGGTAAGGGACAAGGACGGCGTCGTGGCCACACTGCTTATCAGTGAAATGGCGGCTTATTACACCTCCATAGGTTCTTCCGTAAACAAAGCATTGCAAGAAATATACAAAAAATTCGGCTATTATCTGAACAAGGTTGATTCCTATCAGTTTGAAGGTTTGTCCGGCATGGACAAAATGCGGCGGATAATGAACGGCCTGAGGGCAAACGCCCCCGTACAGCTGGGCGCAATGAAGGTTACCGCAACAGAGGACTACAAGAGCCTGACCCACACCGACACAGCCACAGGACGGCAAAGCCATATCGACCTGCCCAGTGCAAACATACTGATATACTACCTGGAGGGCGGCCATCAGGTGATTGTGCGCCCCTCCGGCACAGAGCCGAAAATAAAGGTGTACTATTCAATAAAGGGCGACAGCGAAAGCCGGGCACGCAGCATCAAGGAAAAAATTGACGCTGACATAGCGGCGGTGATGGAATAATTTTGAAAAAATCCGCTTTTTGCCATAAAAAATACTTGCAATTAATATTGCGGTGTGGTAATATTTTAAGGTAACTAATGACAAGATAGAGGACGGAAACCCCTATCGCACGGAAATTGAGGTGAACAAAATGAGAGAAGGTATACATCCGGTATACGAGGACGCGACAATCACTTGCGCCTGCGGCAATGTAATCAAAACACGCTCAACAAAGAAAAACATCACAGTTGACGTATGTTCCAAATGCCACCCATTCTTTACTGGCAAACAGAAAATGGTTGACTCAGGCGGTCGTGTTGACAGATTTAAAAAGAGATTCAACATTCAGGACTAATATTTACAGGAAAACCAAGGGCGGTATTTTTACCGCCCTGTTTTTTCGTATATAACCGGAAAAGAGGTGCACTGTGGCCGATTACAAAACGGTGGGCCGGGAGTCCAGCGCCACCATATATGAAAAAAAGAGCGAATTTATCGGATACATCGCCCATGTGAAAACCCGGCGGCAGGCGGCGGAATATCTGGCAAAGATAAAGAAAAAACACTATGATGCAACACATCACTGTTTTGCATATATAGTAAAAGATGAAAAGATAGAAAGACAGAGCGATGACGGCGAGCCCCGGAAAACCGCAGGTATGCCCATACTGGAGGTCATACGCCACAGCGGGTTGGAAGATGTTATTATCGTGGTGGTGCGCTATTTCGGCGGCACCCTGTTGGGCACAGGCGGCCTGGTCAGGGCTTACACCGGCGCGGCCCAGGCGGCAGTGGCAGCGGCTGAGATACTTTCTTACAGCCTGTGCGTGGACATCAGCATACAGGCGGATTATCCGCTGTATGACAGGCTGTCCAATCTGTTTTCTGCCCGCGGTGCCAAAATCTTGCAGACAGAATTTACCGACAAGGTTTTTATAAAAGGCAGAATGATCAGCGGCACCCAGCAGAAGCTGGTGGATGAGATAAAATTGCTGACAAAAGGCAGGGAGCCGGATATAAGCCGGGAAATTTACGATATTTTTTGAGTTTCCGATTATTTTTTCGTGAAAATAGAGGTTTTTTTGTCACACACCCAGTATATTGTATATAAGGGGGGATGATATGGAAAACATAAGGGAAAGGCTGCTGGCGGCCGAAAAGGCCGGTCTTTCGCCCCGCGCACAGCTGGCGGCGGACACAAAGGGCCGCAAAAGACCGGAAGAAGAATGTACCATGCGCACCTGCTATCAGAAAGACAGGGACAAAATTCTTCACTGTAAAAGTTTCAGAAGGCTGAAGCAGAAAACCCAGGTTTTTATTTCGCCGGAAGGCGACCATTACCGAACACGCCTTACCCACACATTGGAAGTTATGCAGATTGCCCGTACCATATCCCGTGCCCTGCGCCTGAACGAAGATTTGACGGAGGCCATTGCCATGGGGCACGACCTGGGTCATACGCCTTTCGGCCATGCCGGGGAGAGGGCATTGCGGGCGCTTAACCCGGGCGGTTTTACCCACTATGAACAGGGGGCAAGGGTGGTTGAATACCTGGAAAGAAACCTGCAAGGGCTCAACCTTACGGCCGAGGTGATTGACGGCATACGAAACCACACCAAAGGTCCGTGGCCGTCCACACTGGAAGGCAAAGTGGTAAGGTATGCGGACAGGATTGCCTATATAAACCATGACATAGAGGACGCCGTGACCGGCGGCATCCTGTGTGAAAAGGATCTGCCGGCAGACTGTACAGCCTACCTGGGACATTCCAAAAGCGAAAGAATTACCAGCCTTATCACATCGATGGTGGAAAATTCGGCAGAAGATATAGCCATGGACCGGCAGACTGCATATTATTTTGAAAAGCTGCACAGCTTTATGTACCGGAATGTGTACACCGAAAGCGCCGCCAAGGTGGAGGAGAAAAAGGTGGACAAGCTGATTGCCGAACTGTACGCCTATTACAGCAAAAACCCGGATAAAATGCCGGAAATGTATCAGAAAATAGCCGTCGCAGAGGGTACAGACAGGGCGGTGACGGATTATATCCAGGGTATGAGCGACGATTTTGCCAGCCATACTTTTGAAAATATCTTTATACCCAAGGCATGGCAGATAAAATAACAGAAATATCATATTTTTGCAGTATAATAGACAGGATAAGGGGGGGGATGAGTATGGCAATACCGCCGTCATATATACAGGAACTGACAGCGCGCAATGATATATACGATGTTGTCAGCAGATATGTCAGCTTAAAGCGCGCCGGAAGGCTGTACAAAGGTCTGTGTCCTTTTCACAACGAGCGCAGCCCGTCATTTATGATATATCCCGAAACCCAGAGCTATTACTGCTTTGGCTGCGGAGCCGGCGGGGATGTTATAAAGTTTGTCATGGAGATGAACTCCCTGTCCTACATAGAAGCCATAAGATTTTTGGCCCAGAGCTGCGGCATGCCCATGCCGGAAGAGGATGACGGCGCCGCAAAGGTAAAGTCCAGGGTTTTGCAGATGAACAAGCTGGCGGCACAGTTTTTTTACCGCAGCCTGAACAGCGATGCCGGCAGAAACGCCAGAAAATATCTGCGCGACAGGCAGCTGTCTGACAAAACGATAGTAAATTTTGGCCTGGGTTACGCAGATGCAGGCTGGCAGAGCCTTACGGATTACCTTAAAGGCAAGGGCTTTTCGGAAGACGAGATGGTCAGTGCCTATCTGGCGGCCAGGGGCAAAAACGGCAGGGTTTACGACATATTCCGCGACAGGGTTATGTTTCCCATAATAGATTTAAGGGGGAATGTAATCGCTTTCGGCGGCAGGATAATGGGGGACGCATCCGGCCCCAAATATCTCAACTCTTCCGATACGCCGGTATTCAAGAAAAGCAACGGACTGTTTGCCCTGAACCTGGCCAAAAAATCCGGCAAGGACACATTTATACTGGCCGAAGGATATATGGATGTCATAGCCATGCACCAGGCCGGTTTCAACAATGCAGTGGCGACACTGGGCACCGCGCTGACACAGCAGCAGGTAAAGCTGATAAGCGACTATGCAAAAAGGGTGGTTATCTCCTATGACTCTGACGAGGCGGGACAAAAGGCTACCCGACGCGCCATGGAACTGTTTTCCAAAGCGGAGGTTTCGGTGCGGGTTTTGCAGATGAACGGTGCAAAGGACCCGGACGAATTTATAAAAAAATACGGCCGGCAGCGTTTTCAGATGCTTATAGACCAGTCGGACTCAGCGTTGGATTTCAATCTGTCAAAGCTGAAAAGTCAATATGATATATCCAATCCGGAGCAAAGGGTGGAATATCTTACCAAAGCCTGCGATATTCTGGCCACGCTTAACAACGCCATACGGCAGGATGTATACTGCACCCGCCTGGCCAACGAAACAGGCACGGACAAGGCGGCGATAAAATTGCAGCTGGAGCGCGCCCGGAGCAAAAAAAGAAGAATACAGAACTATCAGAAGGAAAAGGAACTGCTGAAAAACCCCCTTACCCGGAATGTGAAGGCGGACTGGCGACAAAAGGAGTCAACCGTACAGAAAACCTTTGCCCAGCAGCAGATAGTGTGCGCAATCCTGCGCAACAACAGCCTTTATGATGTGGTGAAAAACAGGCTGACAGCCAAAAATTTTACCGACGGCGACATGCGCGCCGTATATACGGCCTGTCAGGACCTGCTTGAAAGCGGACAGGCAGCGGATTATTCTGTGCTGGCGCACAGTCTTCCGCAGCAGGCCGCACAGACATTGGCCGGGATATTTGCCCGCAATGCCGATATAATAATAACCGAAAAGGATGTGCTGATGCACATTGAAAACTTATTGACAGCAAAACTGTCCCAGCGGGAAGCCGGCGAAAAGTCGGTGGAAGAAATTGCCAGAAGGATAGAGCTGCTGAAAGGGAAAAAGAAATAACAGGAGTAATTTATGAGCGCAAAAGAAAAGAAAATAACAACAATGGCCGAACTTATCGAATACGGTAAAAAAAGCGGCAAGCTGACCAGCAAAGACCTGAACCGTTTTTTGGAAGAGATCAACTTTGATGTGGATCAGGTGGATAAGTTTTATGAAAGCATAGAAGCCGCCGGCATTGAAGTGGTTGATGTAGGCGATGATGCCGACGGCGAGGAAGTGCTCACCGAAAGCAATGTGGAAAAATTTGAAAAATCCCTTGCCAGCGAAGGTGTCAGCGTTGACGACCCTGTTAAGGTCTATCTGAAAGAGATAGGCTCCTTCCCGCTGCTCAGCCTTGATGAGGAAATTGAACTGGCTGAAAGGATTATGCAGGGGGACGAAAAGGCCAAAAAACGCCTGGCGGAAGCCAACCTGCGCCTGGTTGTTTCCATAGCCAAAAGATATGTGGGCAGGGGAATGCTGTTCCTGGATCTGATACAGGAAGGCAACCTGGGCCTTATCAAAGCTGTGGAAAAATTTGACCATACAAAAGGATTCAAGTTCTCCACCTACGCCACATGGTGGATAAGACAGGCCATCACCCGCGCCATCGCCGACCAGGCCAGAACCATAAGAATACCTGTTCACATGGTTGAAACAATAAACAAGGTGAAAAAGGTGCAAAGCCAGCTGCTGCACAAAAACGGACAGGAACCCAGCGTGGAAGAGCTGGCGGCCGAGCTGGACATGCCCCACGACAAAGTGCGTGAAATACTGAAAGTAGCCCAGGAACCCATCAGCCTGGAAAGCCCTATCGGCGAGGAAGAAGACAGCCACCTTGGTGACTTTATACCCGACTACGACGCTCCCGTTCCGGAGGAAGCCGCAACCCACACACTGCTGAAAGAACAGCTGAACGAAGTGCTGTCCACCCTGACACCCAGGGAGGCAAAAGTGCTGTCACTGCGTTTCGGCATAGAGGACGGACGCCCCAGAACACTGGAAGAAGTGGGCAAGGAGTTCAATGTAACCAGGGAAAGAATAAGGCAGATAGAGGCCAAAGCCCTGAGAAAACTGCGTCATCCCAGCAGAAACAAAAAACTGAAAGATTTTCTGGACTGATATACCTTTTGGGTATATATAATATGGCTTGTTTATAAGGGAGAGAGGTGAATTTATGCATATCACACAAGAAACTGATTATGCAGTAAGAATAGTTTACTGCCTGGCCAACGCCACCGGCAGAAAGGACGCACGAACAATAAGCGAAGAAATGGGAGTAACACTGAGGTTTTCACTGAAGATACTGCATAAACTGGTGCAAAGCGGTATGGTAAAATCTTACAAAGGCTCAAAAGGCGGCTATGAACTGGCCCGCCCGGCCGACCAGATAAACCTGAAACAGGTTATCGAGGCGATAGAGGGCACATACAGCCTGGTGAAGTGTATACAGCCCGGATATGTATGTGAATGGAAAAAACCGGGTGTGGTGTGCTCGTTCAGGCGAGAGTTCTCCCGCATAAGCCAGAAAACCAACGAAGAATTGGAAAAAGTCACCTTTGACAAACTTTGATAATCAACAAAATCAGCGGCTTTTGCCGCTGATTTTATTTTGCAAAAATCATATTGACATTTTGACAAAATAAGGATATAATTCTATAATACACAATAATGGCTTCTTATGCCAATTTTGCAGATTTTTTATAAAAAATTGTTAGAAATATCAATTTTTATATCGAAAAATCTGCTTATTGTACAAAAAAATAATATGCGTTGGCAATCCATTGGTTTTTTGCAAGTTTTTTGTAGTAATTCTGTGCGAAAAAGTTGTAAAAAGCCGGCAAAACCGCCGGTTTTGTCTGTGGCTTTTCCCAAAAAACAGGGCAGTAATTCTGTGCCCCGTCCGCGGGAAGCCGCCGCTTGCCTTTATACCTATTATTTGAATAATATTTATGAAGGAGTTAAAAGAAATAATGGCGATTGTAAAACCTACCATGCTTGGCACCACCGAGCGTATGAACTTTGCCAAAATCAATGAAGTTCTGGAAATGCCCAACCTCATTGAAGTGCAGAAATCTTCATACCAGTGGTTCATCGATGAAGGCATCAAAGAAGTTTTCCGCGATATCGGCACCATAGAGGACCACACCGGTACCCTGGCACTGGAATTTGTGGACTACCACCTGGAAGAACATACAAAGTATTCTGTAAAAGAGTGCAAAGAGCGCGATGTAACCTATGCCGCTCCGCTGAAAGTTACCATCCGTCTGCTGAACAAAGAAACAGGTGAAATCAAACAGCAGGAAAAATTCATGGGTGATTTCCCGAAGATGACCAACAGCGGCACATTTATCATCAACGGTGCCGAGCGTGTTATCGTTTCTCAGCTGGTGCGTTCTCCCGGCGCTTATTTCAAGCTGGACCACGACAAGACAGGTAAAAAACTGTACTCCGGTACAATAATTCCCAACCGCGGCGCCTGGCTGGAATACGAAACAGATGTAAACGATGTTTTCTATGTCCGTATAGACAAAAACAGAAAGCTGCCTGTAACCAGCTTTTTGCGTGCCCTGGGCCTGTCCTCCAATGACGAGATCAGAAGCGTGTTCGGAGACGAGGAAATAATTGAGGCCACACTGGCAAAGGATACAACCACCAACACAGAGGAAGGCCTGCTGGAAACATACAGAAAACTGCGCCCCGGCGAGCCGCCCACGGTTGAAAACAGCCAGACACATATCAACAACCTGTTCTTTGACCCCAGAAGATATGATCTGTCCCGTTTCGGACGCTATAAATTCAATAAAAAACTTTCAATATCCAACAGAATTAACGGCGAAGTCAGCGCCGAGATGGTTGTTTCTCCCCTTACAGGCGAAATCCTGTGCGAAGAGGGAGTTGAAATCAGCGAAGAGCTGGCTTTGACAATCGAAAACAACGGTGTTGCCGTAATGCGTGTAAAGAAAGAAGACGGCAGCATTGTAAAGGTAGTTTCCAACGGTATGGTTGACCACAAAGCCGTTGTGGGCTTTGACCTGACAGAAGAAGGCATCAACGAAAAAGTTTCCTTTGCCGTTCTGAAAGAACTGATGGATGAAAGCGCAGGCGACAGCGAAGCTTTGAAAGCTTTGATGATCGAAAACCGCGACAGACTGATACCCAAAAATATCACCATAGACGATATATTCGCCTCTGTAAACTATGTTACCTGCCTGTCCCACGATGTAGGACAGTTTGACGACATTGACCACCTGGGCAACCGTCGTATCCGCAGCGTAGGCGAACTGCTGCAGGCCCAGTTCAGGACCGGTATCATCCGTATGGAGAGAACTATCCGTGAAAGAATGGACCAGCAGGAAAGAGATACAATCACACCCGAAAGCCTGATCAATATCAAGCCGGTGGTGGCTATAATAAAAGAATTTTTCGGCTCATCTGCCCTGTCACAGTTCATGGACCAGACCAACCCCCTTGCTGAACTGACACACAAACGCCGTCTGTCAGCCCTGGGCCCCGGCGGTCTGTCCCGTGACCGCGCCGGTTTTGAGGTTCGTGACGTACACTATTCACACTACGGCAGAATGTGTCCTATCGAAACACCGGAAGGCCCCAACATCGGTCTGATTTCCTATCTGGCAACATTTGCCAAGATAAACGAATACGGCTTTATCGAGGCTCCTTACAGAAAAGTTGACAAAGCCACAGGCGTTGTAACAGACGAGGTTGTTTACATGACAGCCGATGTGGAAGACAGATATGTTGTTGCCCAGGCCAACGAGCCGCTGGACGAAAACGGACGCTTTGTGAGAGAGCGTGTAAACGCCCGCTGCCGCGACCTGATACTGGAAGCTCCCAGAGAAGATGTGGACTACATGGATGTATCTCCGAAGATGGTTGTTTCCGTTGCTACATCAATGATTCCCTTCCTGGAAAACGACGACGCCAACCGCGCCCTGATGGGCTCCAACATGCAGCGTCAGGCTGTTCCGCTGCTGCGTCCCGAGGCACCTATCGTTGCCACAGGTATGGAATACAAAGCCGGTTATGACTCCGGTGTTGTTGTAATAGCCAAAAACGACGGTGTTGTTGAAAAGGTAAGCGCAAACAAAATTGTTATCCGCACCGGCAAGACAACAACCGACGAATATGATGTAATCAAATTTATGCGCTCCAACCAGGGCACATGTATCAACCAGCGCCCGATTGTAAGCGAAGGCGAAATAATCAAAAAAGGTCAGGTTATCGCCGACGGCCCGTCAACAGACCACGGTGAAATATCCCTGGGCAAGAATGTTCTGGTAGGTTACATGACCTGGGAAGGTTACAACTACGAGGACGCTATCCTGATAAACGAAAGAGTTGTTTCCGGAGATGTATTTACATCTATCCATATAGAAGAATATGAAATAGAAGCCAGAGAAACCAAGCTGGGACCGGAAGAGATCACAAGAGAGATCCCCAGCGTTGGCGACGAAGCCCTGAAAAACCTGGACAGCCGCGGTATTATCCGCATAGGCGCCGAAGTTTCCAGCGGCGACATCCTGGTAGGTAAGGTAACTCCCAAAGGCGAAACCGAACTGTCACCGGAAGAAAAACTGCTGCGCGCCATTTTCGGCGAAAAAGCAGGCGATGTAAGGGATACATCACTGAAAGTTCCTCACGGCGAATACGGCACCATCGTTGATGTAAAGGTATTTACACCTGAAAACAGCGATGAGATCAAACCCGGCGTACTGGAAGTTGTAAGAGTTTACATCGCACAGAAGAGAAAAATCTCTGTGGGTGACAAAATGGCCGGCCGTCACGGTAACAAAGGTGTTGTTTCCAGAATACTGCCTCAGGAAGATATGCCTTTCCTGGCAGACGGCACACCTCTTGACCTGGTGCTGAACCCTCTGGGCGTTCCGTCCCGTATGAACATCGGTCAGGTACTGGAAGTTCATCTGGGCTATGCCGCAAAAGCTTTGGGCTGGAAGGTTATGACACCTGTATTTGACGGCGCCAAAGAAACAGATATATTTGAACTGCTCAAACAGGCGGGTCTGCCGGAAACAGGCAAGATTCAGCTGTACGACGGAAGAACCGGTGAGCCCTTTGACAACAAGGTAACCGTCGGTTACAAATACTTCCTGAAACTGCACCACCTGGTTGACGATAAGATGCACGCCCGTTCAATCGGTCCGTACTCACTGGTTACTCAGCAGCCTCTGGGCGGTAAAGCTCAGTTCGGCGGCCAGAGATTTGGTGAGATGGAAGTTTGGGCCCTAGAGGCTTATGGCGCTGCCTATACCCTGCAGGAAATCCTGACAGTAAAATCCGACGATATGGTGGGCCGTGTAAAAACATACGAAGCCATATTCAAAGGACAGGAAATACCCAAACCGGGCATTCCGGAATCCTTCCGTGTTCTTATCAAGGAAATGCAGTCCCTTGCTTTGGATGTGCGTGTGCTTGATGAAGAAGGCAACGAGGTTGATTTGAGACAAACCTATGACGACGATGACGCCAAAGGCGATTTCGCCAGCGAAATTGCAACCGAACTGGTTGAACAGGACGAAGATTTGAAAGGATTTATGGTAAGCGACAATCCGGAAGAAGATTTTGAGTCTGACTTTGCGTCAGTAAGCGCCGACACACGGGAAAGCGATGAAGAGGATATGTTCTGATAAGGACATATCCGCAGCTTTCAAAGTTCCGCCGTGCAGCGGGCACAGCGGACAGTGACATTTTTAAGAAAGGAAGTTTTGCTAAAATATGGCACATAACACTTTTGATTCAATAAAAATCGGCATCGCGTCACCTGAGCAGATTTTAAGTTGGTCACACGGTGAGGTTACCAAGCCGGAAACCATAAACTACCGCACACTGAAACCGGAGAGGGACGGTCTGTTCTGCGAAAGAATTTTCGGACCTACCAAAGACTGGGAATGCAGCTGCGGCAAGCTGAACAAAAATCGCCACAAGGGACAGATATGCGACAAGTGCGGCGTTGAAAGCACAAGAGCAAAGGTAAGAAGAGAGAGAATGGGGCACATCTGCCTGGCAGCTCCGGTTTCTCACATCTGGTACCTGAAAGCGGTGCCTTCCAGAATTGGTCTTATTCTGGATGTTACCCCCAAAGCACTGGAAAAAGTTATATACTTTTCATCATATATAGTAACCGACAAAGGCTTTACAGCCCTGGAGGACAAACAGCTGCTCAGCGAAAACGAATACAACGATATGGTTGAGCGTTACGGCGAAGATGCTTTCAAAGCATCCATGGGCGCCGAAGCGGTAAAAGAGCTGCTGGAAAAAATTGACCTGGATGAGCTGTCTGCCCAGCTGACAAAAGAACTGGAAACAGCCACCGGCCAGAAGAGAGTAAAACTGTACAAACGCCTGGAAGTATGCGAAAGCTTCCGCCAGTCCGGCAACAGACCGGAATGGATGATACTGGATGTGCTGCCGGTAATTCCGCCGGACATCCGTCCTATGGTTCAGCTGGACGGCGGCCGTTTTGCCACCAGCGACCTGAACGACCTGTACAGAAGAGTTATAAACAGAAACAACCGTCTGAAAAAACTGCTGGAACTGTCTGCTCCGGACATTATCGTAAGAAATGAAAAGAGAATGCTGCAGGAGGCTGTGGACAGCCTGATAGACAACGGCAGAAGAGGCCGTGCCGTAACAGGCGGCACATCCAACAGACCGCTGAAATCCCTTTCCGATATGCTGAAAGGTAAACAGGGCCGCTTCCGTCAGAACCTGCTGGGTAAGCGTGTTGACTACTCCGGCCGTTCTGTTATCGTTGTAGGTCCTGAACTGAAAATTTATCAGTGCGGTCTGCCGAAAGAGATGGCTCTGGAACTGTTTAAACCCTTTGTTATGAGGGAACTGGTGGACAAAGGATTTGCCACCAACATCAAGAGCGCAAAGAAAGTTGTTGAAAAAGCCAACAGCGAAGTATGGGATGCTTTGGAAACAGTTATCAAAGGACATCCTGTTCTGCTTAACCGTGCTCCTACACTGCACCGTCTGGGCATTCAGGCCTTTGAACCTGTTCTGGTTGAAGGCCGTGCGCTGAAACTGCACCCGCTGGTATGTACAGCTTACAACGCCGACTTTGACGGCGACCAGATGGCTGTTCATGTACCGCTGTCCAAGGAAGCCCAGGACGAGGCCAGAAACCTTATGCTGGCTTCCGGCAACCTGCTGAAACTGTCTGATGGTTCACCTGTTACCGTTCCTACACAGGATATGGTTTTGGGTTCATACTATCTGACAATGGTCAACGACGGCGACAAGGGCGAAGGCATGATATTCCGTGACGAAAACGAAGCTCTGATGGCTTACGCTGAAGGTTATGTGACACTGCATGCCAAAGTTAAAATCCGCCGCAGCGGCGAAGTAAACGGCGAAAAAGTTTCCCGCATTATCGAAACTACCGTCGGCCGTCTGATATTCAACACACCTATTCCGCAGGACCTGGGATATGTTGACAGAACAAACCCCGACAACCTGTTCAAACTGGAAATAGAATTCCTGGTTGGCAAAAAGCAGCTGGGTGACATTGTTAAAAAATGTATTGATATCCACGGCACAAAGGTAACATCTGTTGTGCTGGACAACATCAAAGCCCAGGGCTTCAAATACTCCACCAAAGGTGCTATCACCGTTGCTGCCTGTGATGCGGTTATTCCTCCGCAGAAGAAGCAGCTTATCAGCGAAGCTGAAGAAAAGGTAAGCGAAGTTCGTCAGATGTTTGAAATGGGTCTGTTGAGCGAAGACCAGAGATACAGAAGCATTACTGAAATCTGGAACAACACCACAGACCTGGTTTCCAAAGCACTGCAGGACAACATGGACGCCAGAAACCCCATCTGGATGATGGCCGACTCCGGCGCCCGTGGTTCTATGAACCAGATCAAACAGCTGGCCGGTATGCGTGGCCTTATCGCCTCCACATCCGGTAAAACAATCGAAATTCCGATCAAGGCCAACTACCGTGAAGGTCTGAACATTCTGGAATACTTCATATCTGCCCGCGGTGCCCGTAAAGGTCTGGCCGATACAGCTCTGAGAACTGCTGACTCCGGTTACCTGACACGCCGTCTGGTGGATGTTTCCCACGATGTTATCATCAGGGAACATGACTGCGGTGCCCAGCACGGTATCGTAGTAAAAGAAATCCGCGACGGCAACAGCGTTATCGAGCCGCTGGCAGACAGACTGCTGGGCCGTTATACTGTGCATGACCTTATCGATCCTGCCACAGGCGAAGTCATCGTATCAAAAGACAAGATGATGGACAAAGCGGATATAGACAAAATTATCAGAACATTCGGCACATACGACGAAGCAACCGGCAGGTATGATGCAAAAGATATCGAGGTTGAAATCCGCAGCGTGCTGAACTGTAAATCTCATGTGGGTGTATGTGCCAAGTGTTACGGCGCCTCACTGTCAGACTGGAAGCCGGTTAAAGTCGGTGAGGTTGTTGGTACAATCGCTGCCCAGTCCATCGGCGAGCCCGGTACACAGCTGACCATGCGTACATTCCACACCGGCGGTATCGCTTCCGCAGCTGACATCACACAGGGTCTTCCCCGTGTTGAAGAGCTGTTTGAAGCCCGTCGTCCCAAGATGATTGCCATCATGTCCGAAATTGCCGGACGCGTAAGAATAGACGAAACCAGAAAGGGCACATACGCTGTTATTGAAGGATTTGACGACAATGGTGCACCTTGCGAAAAGAGCTATCTGATACCTTTCGACCAGAGATTGTCCCCCGCCGTATATGACGGAGCAATGGTGGAAAAGGGCGCTTACCTGACAGAGGGTTCTGCTGCTCCCGCCGACATCCTGGCCATCAAAGGCAGAAGAGCTGTTGAAGATTACATCATCCAGGAAGTACAGAAGGTTTACCGCGTACAGGGTGTTGAAATCAACGACAAGCACATCGAGGTTATCGTCCGCCAGATGGTAAAGAAGGTCAAGATCGAAGAGTCCGGTTCCACCAGCCTTATCGGCGGAGCCTTGGTAGACTACAAAGACTTCAAGGAAAAGGACGAAGAGATCAAGGCAAGAATTGCCGCCGGCGAAACCGGACTGGAAGAACCCAAAGCAACAGATATCATTCTTGGTATCACCAAAGCTGCTCTGGCAACAGAAAGCTTCCTGTCTGCCGCATCCTTCCAGGAAACAACAAAAGTTCTTACAGATGCTGCAATCCGCGGTAAAGTTGACCCGCTGCAGGGCCTGAAAGAAAATGTTATCATCGGTAAACTTATCCCTGCCGGTGCCACAGTGGCCGACATGGATGAAGAATCTGAAAAAGGTGAAGAAAATACTGAGATTGCAGGCTTTTAATGCAAAATAACTATTGACATAACTGCGCCAAAATAGTAAAATACATTTTGGCGCAGTTAATGTGCTGTGTTCAGGCATGCCCGGATTTCCCAGGCGGCCTTGACATATATAATAATTGTAATAGGAGGAATTTAAAAAAATGCCAACATTTAACCAGCTTGTTCGCAAAGGCAGAGAAGTTTTGGTAAAGAAGTCGACAGCTCCTGCTCTTCAGAAAGGCTACAACAGCCAGAAGAAGATCGCTACAGATCAGTCCGCTCCTCAGAAGCGCGGTGTATGCACAGCTGTAAGAACAATGACACCTAAAAAACCTAACTCCGCTTTGAGAAAAGTGGCAAGAGTTCGTCTTTCCAACGGTATAGAAGTTACAAGCTATATCCCTGGTATCGGTCACAACCTGCAGGAACACAGCGTTGTTCTCGTTCGTGGCGGCCGTGTTAAAGACCTGCCTGGTGTTCGTTACCATACAATCCGTGGTACACTGGATACACAGGGTGTTGCCAAGAGAATGCAGAGCCGTTCCAAATACGGCGCAAAGCGTCCCAAAGCAGGCGCTAAAAAATAATTCCTTAACTGGAATATTACGGTAAAATGACATTTTTATGCCAAAAAGGGCTTTATATAGATATATATTTACCCCTTTTCAGCAGACAGAAGTTTTTTTACACTTTTGAGTACCAAAGATATCATCAAATATAATGAAGGAGGGAAGAACGGTGCCAAGAAGAGGTAATATTGCAAAGAGAGATGTTCTCGCAGACCCGATTTACAATTCTAAATTGGTTACTAAGCTTGTTAACAGCATAATGCTGGACGGCAAGAAGGGCGTTGCCCAGAAAATCGTTTACGATGCATTTGATATCGTAGCTGAAAAAACAGGCAACGATCCGCTGGAAACATTTGAGAAAGCAATGGAAAACATCATGCCGTTGCTGGAAGTTAAAGCCCGTCGTGTAGGCGGTGCAACATATCAGGTTCCGATGGAAGTCAGAAGCGAAAGAAGACAGACCCTGGGTCTGCGCTGGCTGACAACATACTCCAGGAACAGAAACGAAAAAACAATGCGCGAAAGACTTGCAGCTGAAATCATGGATGCAGCCAACGGAAACGGCGGCGCTTGCAAGAAACGCGAAGACACACACAAAATGGCAGAGGCCAACAAGGCATTTGCTCATTACAGATACTAATATACTTTTGCACAATCCCGCCGCTTGTCGGCGGGGCTGTAACATTAAACTAAGGAGGAAAAATGGCAAGAGACGTTTCATTGGCTATGACCAGAAACATCGGTATCATGGCTCACATCGATGCCGGTAAAACCACCACAACTGAGCGTATTCTCTATTACACAGGTGTAAACCATAAAATAGGCGAAACTCATGAAGGTGCTGCTACAATGGACTGGATGGCACAGGAACAGGAAAGAGGTATCACAATCACTTCTGCTGCTACCACATGCTACTGGGCTCATTCAGAATTCAAAGACCCTGCACAGATCAAGAAAAATCGCCATAGAATCAACATTATTGATACTCCTGGCCACGTTGACTTTACAGTTGAAGTTGAGCGTTCACTGAGAGTTCTCGACGGTTCTGTAACAGTATTTTGTGCAAAAGGCGGCGTTGAGCCTCAGTCTGAAACTGTATGGCGTCAGGCTGACAAATACAGAGTACCGAGAATGGGCTTTATCAACAAGATGGACATCATGGGTGCAAACTTCTACAATGTTGTACAGATGATGAAAGACCGTCTGAAATGCAACGCTGTTCCGTTGCAGATACCTATGGGAAGCGAAGATTCCTTCGTAGGTATGGTAGACCTTATAAAAATGAAAGCCTTGGTTTTTGATGCTGATATCAACAAAGGCTTTGAGGAAGTTGAAATTCCCGAAGAATATAAGGAAAAAGCTGAAGAGTATCATGCAGCCATGATCGAAGCGGTAGCTGAAACAGACGAAGAGCTGATGATGAAATATCTGGAAGGCGAAGAGCTGACTCAGGATGAAATCAAAAAAGCTATCCGCAAGGCTACAATAGATAACACATTTGTTCCGGTTCTGTGCGGTTCTTCATACAGAAACAAAGGCGTACAGCAGCTGCTGGATGCTGTTGTTGACTATATGCCTGCTCCCACAGACATCGAAGACATCAAAGGTATCGACCCTGAAACAGGAGAAGAAACATCCAGACCTTCAGACGACAATGCACCTTTTGCTGCTCTGGCATTCAAGATTGCTACTGACCCGTTTGTTGGTAAACTGTGCTTCTTCCGTGTTTACTCCGGTACAGTTTCCGCAGGTTCTACAGTGTACAACCCCGGAAAAGATGCCAAGGAAAGAATGGGCCGTATTCTGCAGATGCACGCCAACCACCGCCAGGATATAGAAATCTGCTATGCCGGTGATATAGCTGCTGCAGTAGGTCTGAAAAATACAACAACAGGTGACACCCTGTGTGACGAAAAGCATCCTGTAATCCTGGAAAGCATGGAATTCCCGGAACCGGTTATCCGTGTTGCCATTGAGCCCAAAACAAAGGCCGGTCAGGAAAAAATGGGTATCGCTTTGGCTAAACTGGCTGAAGAAGACCCCACATTCAAAACCTACACAGATGAAGAAACAGGCCAGACAATCATCGCCGGTATGGGCGAGCTGCACCTGGAAATCATCGTTGACCGTCTGCTGAGAGAATTCAAAGTGGAAGCCAATGTAGGTGCTCCGCAGGTTGCTTACCGTGAGACAATCAAGTCCAACGCTGATGTTGACATGAAATATGCCCGTCAGTCCGGTGGTAAAGGTCAGTACGGTCATGTTAAAATCAGAATTGAGCCCAACGAACCCGGTAAAGGCTATGAATTTATCAACTCTATCGTTGGTGGTGCTATCCCGAAAGAATACATCGAACCTGTTAACCAGGGTATTCAGGGTGCAATGCAGGCCGGTGTTCTGGCCGGTTACCCGGTAGTTGATGTAAAGGTTACACTTTACGATGGTTCTTACCATGAAGTTGACTCTTCTGAAATGGCATTTAAGATTGCCGGTTCTATGGCTTTTAAAGAAGCTATGAGAAAGGCAAACCCTGTATTGCTGGAGCCTGTTATGAAGGTTGCCACAACAGTTCCGGAAGAATATCTGGGCGATGTAATGGGCGACTTCAACAGCCGTCGCGGACTTATCCAGGGTACAGAAGCCCGTCCGGGTTCACAGCAGGTAAACGCTTTGGTTCCGCTGCAGAACATGTTCGGCTATGCCACAGACCTGCGTTCCAGAACTCAGGGCCGCGGCAACTACTCTATGGAACCCAGCCACTATGCTGAAGTTCCGAAGTCCATTGCAGAGACAATCATGGCCGGAAGAGCCAAGAAAGATTAATCAATAAAACCTTGAAATACTTGATTTTTTAAGTGATTATTGGTAAAATTATATACAACATTTCCCATAACAAATAGGAGGATTCTTACAATGGCAAAAGCTAAATTTGAAAGAAGCAAACCGCACGTAAACATCGGTACCATCGGTCACGTTGACCATGGTAAAACCACTCTGACAGCTGCTATTACAAAAGTACTGGCTCTGAAAGGTGACGCTGAATTCACAGATTACGCAAACATCGATAAAGCTCCCGAAGAGAGAGAACGTGGTATCACAATCAACACTTCACACGTTGAATACGAGACAGACAACCGTCACTATGCTCACGTTGACTGCCCCGGCCACGCTGACTATGTAAAGAACATGATCACTGGTGCTGCTCAGATGGACGGTGCTATCCTGGTTGTTTCTTCTGCTGACGGCCCGATGCCTCAGACAAGAGAACACATCCTGCTGTCCAGACAGGTTGGCGTTCCTTACATCGTTGTTTTCATGAACAAAGTTGACCAGGTTGACGATCCGGAACTGCTGGATCTGGTTGAAATGGAAATCCGTGACCTGCTGAACGAGTACGAATTCCCGGGCGATGATACTCCTATCATCAAAGGTTCTGCTCTGGCAGTTCTGGAATCCAGCTCTACAGACATCAACGCTCCTGAATACAAATGCATTCTGGAACTGATGGATGCTGTTGACAGCTACATCCCCACACCTGAAAGAAAATCTGACCTGCCTTTCCTGATGCCTGTTGAAGACGTATTCACAATCACTGGTCGTGGTACTGTTGCAACTGGTAGAGTTGAAAGAGGTACAGTAAAAGTTGGCGAAGAAGTTGAAATCGTTGGTCTGGCTGAAGAAAAAGCCAAAACAACAATCACAGGCCTGGAAATGTTCCGCAAACTGCTGGACTTTGCAGAAGCCGGTGACAACGTTGGTGCTTTGCTGCGTGGTATCCAGAGATCTGACATCGAAAGAGGTCAGGTTCTGTGCAAACCCGGCTCAATTCACCCCCACACAAAATTTGTTGGCCAGGTTTACGTTCTGAAAAAGGATGAAGGCGGCCGTCATACTCCTTTCTTCAACAACTATCGTCCTCAGTTCTACTTCAGAACAACAGACGTTACAGGTGTTATCGAACTGCCCGAAGGCGTTGAAATGTGCATGCCTGGTGACAACGTTGAAATGACAGTTGAACTGATCACAACAATCGCTATCGAAGAAGGTCTGCGTTTTGCTATCCGTGAAGGCGGCAGAACAGTAGGTTCCGGCGTTGTTGTAAAAATCATTGAATAATTCAATATAACACTTATAGCCCCTTTACACAAAGTAAAGGGGCTTTGTTATAAATATTTTTGTATAAAACAAAGAAAATGGCAAAATCTATTGATATTTCAATTTTCAAGTCGTATAATAACTAAAATATTTAATTCAATATTTTAAAGTGTTTAATTTTTGGCTTTGAAATATCGTTATTAACTTTTATTTTTGATATAAAACCTCTGTAAATAAGCTTTAAGCGTGAATTTCTTTTTATATAAATTCCTATTTACAGAGGGTTTATTATATATTAACACAGTCAAAAGAGTAAAAGGAGAAGTAAAATGAGTAAGATTTTGAAAGAATCCCTGACTTTCGATGATGTTTTGCTGGTGCCTCAGCATTCAACTGTTGTACCTGCTGATGTTTCTACCGTCACAAAGCTCAGCGAGAAAATTGTTCTCAATGTGCCGCTGATGTCAGCCAGCATGGACACAGTTACAGAGTCCAGAATGGCCATAGCTATGGCAAGAGAGGGCGGTATAGGTATAATACATAAAAACATGTCCATCGAAGCCCAGGCCATGGAGGTTGACAAAGTTAAAAGAAGCGAGCACGGCGTTATAACCGACCCATTTTATTTGAGCCCCGATCACAGCGTAAGCGATGCTGATGCTCTTATGGCCCGTTACCGCATATCCGGTGTTCCGATTGTTGATGAAAACAAAGTGCTGGTAGGCATCATCACAAACAGAGATATGCGCTTTGAACTGGATAAAAACAGACCTATCAAAGAGGTAATGACAAAAGAAAATCTTGTTACAGCTCAGCCGGGAATTTCCCTGGATGAAGCTGAACTTATCCTGAAAAAACACAAAATCGAAAAACTGCCCCTTATTGATGAAAATGGCGTTCTGAAAGGCCTGATCACAATAAAGGATATCGAAAAGAGAGTTCTTTACCCCAATTCAGCCAAAGATGCTCATGGCAGACTGCTGTGCGGCGCTGCAATAGGCATTACAAACAACATGATGGAAAGAGCCACAGCTTTGATAAATGCCGGTGTTGATATGCTGTCTGTTGATACTGCCCACGGCCACAGCCAGGGTGTTCTGGATGCCGTTAAAAAGCTGAAAGAAGCATTCCCGGATGTTACTCTTATGGCCGGTAATGTTGCCACTGCCGAAGCCTGTGAGGCCCTGATTGAAGCCGGTGCTGACATCGTTAAAGTTGGTATAGGCCCCGGTTCTATCTGCACAACACGCGTTGTTGCAGGTATAGGCGTTCCCCAGCTAACAGCTGTTATGGACTGTGCAGAGGCCGCCGCAAAACACGGTATCCCGGTAATTGCAGACGGCGGTATCAAGTTCTCCGGTGATATCACAAAAGCTATCGCCGCAGGCGCTGCTGCTGTTATGATTGGTTCTCTGTTTGCCGGTACAGAGGAAAGCCCCGGAGAAACAACTATTTACAAAGGCAGAAATTTCAAAACATACCGTGGTATGGGTTCATCTGCCGCAATGTCCAACGGTTCCAACGACCGTTATTTCCAGGACGGAAAATCCAAATTTGTTCCAGAAGGTGTTGAAGGTATGGTTCCTTACCGCGGCCTGCTGAAAGATATTGTTTATCAGCTGGTTGGCGGCCTGAAGGCTGGTATGGGTTATTGTGGTACTCCTACCATAAAAGACCTGAACAGGGACGGTGTATTCGTAAGAATTACAGGCGCAGGCCTGAGAGAAAGCCATCCGCACGATATCCTGGTAACAAAAGAGGAAAGCAACTACTCCATCGGCGAATACAGCAAATAATTTTTAATACTCACAGGACTTTGTCACTGATGAAGTCCTGCAATATAAATTATATTTAGTTTAAGGAGACTATATGTCACAGGAATTGGTAATAATAGTTGATTTCGGCGGACAGTACAATCAGCTTATCGCCCGCAGGGTGCGTGAAGCAAATGTTTACTGCGAAGTTGTCAACTATAAAAAAGCACTTCAGGTTGCAAAGGAAAAGCAGCCCAAAGGTATCATTTTCACAGGCGGTCCGAACAGCGTTTACGAGGAGGGAGCCCCTCAGATAGAAAAAGAAATATTTGAACTGGGCATTCCTGTTCTGGGTATCTGCTACGGTGCTCAGCTGATGGCTAAAACACTGGGCGGCCAGGTGGAAACACAGGAAAAAAGAGAATATGGCAAAGTGATGATAAAATCTCAGAACCATGGTGTTCTTACATCCATGTTTGATGAGGAAAACTGCTGGATGAGCCATACAGACCAGATTACAAAAATGCCCGAAGGTTTTGTTGTTACTGCTTCTTCTTCAACATGCCCCTATGCTGCAATGGAAGCCGAAGACAGAAACCTGTATGCCGTTCAGTTCCATCCTGAAGTTGAGCACACACCTTTTGGCAAACAGCTGATACATGATTTCCTTGTGAAGGTCTGCGGTTGCAGTCAGGACTGGAACAGCAAAAACTTTATAGACGAACAGATCAAAATGATAAAGGATACTGTCGGTGACAAAAAGGTGCTGTGTGCCCTTTCCGGCGGTGTTGACTCTACAGTTGCCGCTGTCCTGACACACAAAGCCATAGGCGATAACCTGACATGTATCTTTGTTGACCACGGCCTTATGCGCAAAAACGAAGGCGACATGGTTATGGATACCTTGCAGAAAGAATTCAGCATGAAGGTAATCCGTGTAAACGCAAAAGACAGATTTTTTGCCAAACTGAAAGGCGTTACAGAGCCGGAAGCAAAAAGAAAGATTATCGGCGAAGAATTTATCAGGGTATTTGATGCCGAGGCTGAAAAACTGGGCAAGCAGGATTTTCTGCTCCAGGGTACAATTTATCCTGATGTTATCGAATCCGGTACAGATACTGCCGAAGTAATAAAAAGCCATCACAATGTAGGCGGCCTGCCGGAAGATGTTCAGTTCCAGCTGCTGGAACCCCTGCGCAACCTGTTCAAGGACGAGGTCAGAAAAGTAGGGTCTGCCCTGGGTCTGCCTTACCATGTTGTTCATCGTCAGCCGTTCCCGGGCCCCGGTCTTGCCATAAGAACATTGGGCGAAATCACCGATGAAAAGGTTGAAATAGTAAGGGAAAGCGACGCTATACTGCGTGAAGAAATTGCCAAAGCCGGCCTTGACGGCACCATCTGGCAGTACTTCACAGTCCTGCCCAACATCAGAAGTGTTGGTGTAATGGGCGACGGCAGAACATACGCCCATGTGGTTGCAATCCGTGCTGTAACTTCCAGCGACGGTATGACCAGCGACTGGGCAAAAATCCCGTACGAAGTGCTGGAAAAAATCAGCTCCAGAATTGTAAACGAGGTAAAAGGTGTATCCAGAATCGTCTACGATGTCACCACCAAACCCCCGGCAACAATAGAGTGGGAGTGATCCCACAGGTATAAAAAGCCCAGTCATCACCGGACTTTTTAAGGATTTGAGCCATTCGTGGCAACGAAATGGCAACAAAATTTCATTATTCAACAATAAAGAGCTAACTGATTTTGATTAAGTCAGTTAGCTCTTTTTGTTTATTCCTTTATTCACACATCTTATACATCGCAAGATTTAATATATGCCATAGTCGAAATAGCATTGAATAGTTTCAAGCAGTCTACACCATCATCGATTCTATTTGTTCGACCATGTTCAATCCAATGACGATTCATACATGATGGTTCATCCTGTGAAAAATCACTTTTATTGTAGAGAACCCTTGTAAATTCATACATTGAAAGCCAACACAAGCTTTTAATGTTGTTTCCGGCAGCTCTTTCTGCTTTAGCTTTTGAATCACAAACATGCATTACACGTACATCACAAGGATTTGCATTGAATTCTGATATCATGCCTTCTAAAACACTCACAAGTGCGGTTCGGCAAATAGTAAACTGGTTGCTGTTATAGGCATTAAAGCATTCTTCAAATGTTTGTTGTTGAGCACCCGCCGGTAACATTTTCTTCGCTTGCCTATATATGTAACGAAGCTCTCTTCCGGAATAGTAGTTTTTGTAGAAGGAATTTATGCTTTCATCACTACCAATATGAATCTTTAGTTCATCAAATCTTCTTATATCGATATTTAATGGGATGGTCCATCCGCTGCCAGCAACAGTTTCAATAAGGCTTTGATATTGTTCAGTTAAAATATCCAAGGGGTTTACCAATTCATCACTGGGCTCGCCTTCGTATTTGTAAAATGGGAGATCACGATTGTTACAAAAAATATCGTGGGCTCTTTGCTGAAAAAATCTTTTTCTGGCTGCCGGTGGAAGTTTTTTAACCTTTTCCATTTCGAGATCAGCTGCTTTTTTACTGAATTCATCAAAAATTCTACTTGCTTCTGATTCGGAAATAGAAAAATGTGTTGCAGTTTTGGATAGAGCAATGCTGTCATGTTTAGATGGGAAATATCCTCCATCTTGTGTTTCCAGATCTTCGAATACCTTCAAATAATATTCGTAAATTTTACTTTCTTCTATTGTTGCCATCTTTCTTACTCCTCTAAGTTATCGAAAAAATCCTGCGGAGGAACTTTCACCCAACGCTGAGTGGTATCAAATTCGGGATAGCGATAACGCCAGCGGTCGTATTCATCCTGCGTGATCTCACCTGCTTTGAGCATGGCAGCAGCCAGTCTCCAAGCACACAGCATTTCGTGAAGCTGTGCGGCATCCTTGTTCTTGCGTACATCGACCTTCAAGCAGACTTCCCCATCAGCTTCGTCGATATGGAGTCCGTATCTGTCCTCCAAGGTGAACAGCGTGTGCATCAGGCCGATATAGGAATCAATGTCCGGTACGGCAAGAGCCTGCGGAGATACGTCAAGAGTATCAGCCAACGCTGCGGTCAAGTCCGTTTTAGGAGTTCTTGTTCCTGTTTCATACTGAGCAAGACGAACATCGGCAGACTTCTCTGGGAAGCCCACCTGCATACCAAGATATTTCTGAGTCATACCACGCATATTGCGAAAAAAGTTGATTCTTTCGCCAATAGCCATAATCATTCTCTCCTGTCATATATGTCTTGTTTTCAGTATTATAGCATATTTGTTTAGTGTAGTCAAGCTATATTAAATAAATTTGTTTAATATTTTTCTGCAAACCTCTTGACATAAACATAAATGTTTAGTATAATGATGGTGAAGCTAAACAAATAAGCTTAACAACTTAATAACGACATGATAATAATCGCTCGGGCAAATCGGAGGCGACAAGGAAGTATCCGACACGAAATAAGGATTATTATGTCAAAATCTCAGAGAGAAAATCAATGGGAATCAGTGAAAGGGGTGATTAACAAAGCAAAACCAACACAACTGAATAACAGCCGCAGGAAACCGTCAGTCAACCGCAGATCAACAAATCACAGGAGGTACGCTTATTGAACGAAAACAACTTTATGAGAGTCGAGGACGTGGCAAAGGAACTTGGGATTTCTATCTCCCACTCCTACAAAGTCATGCAGCAGCTCAATAAGGAGCTGAAGGAAAAAGGGTATATGACCATCGCAGGAAGGGTCAACCGCAAATATTTTATGGAAAAGTTCTGCTACAACGGAACGGAAAGGAAGTGATCAAATGGCAGTTTATAAAGAAGAAAAAACAGGCACTTGGCGAGTGAT